>MFIU01000001.1 GCA_001778985.1 Candidatus Giovannonibacteria bacterium RIFOXYD1_FULL_48_21
CCTGACCACATCAAAGACGTCCCCGATTCCATACTGAATGAAATAATCCAATGCGCTCATTTTGGACATGCGATGTCCAAGTGCAATGAACAATGCACTGAGGCCTACAAAATCATTCCTCAAGAACTCCAATTCCTAAGGAAGATGAATCTTCCCTTACCTCGTCTCTGCCCCAACTGCCGCCATTACCAGAGAATTAAACAAAGAAACCCCCTTAAACTATGGCACAGGAAATGTCAATGCAACGGCGCCAAATCTTCAAACAATGTTTACACTAACACCGCTGACCATATTCACCACAAAAAAGATGAGCACTGCCCTAATGAATTTGAGACGACTTACTCGCCAGAGAGGCCGGAGATAGTTTACTGCGAGGCTTGCTATCTAAGGGAGGTGGTGTAAACGACATGAATGGATCCGCCTAAAAATTACAAAGAAATAATTATTTTCGCTCCCACCCCCTCTTTTCTGGAAAGCGGGGATTTGGGATTTGCGGAAAATCTTTCTAAATATAAAAATCTGCGGCTCCACAATAATTTCTGGCGGCGGAATACGATTATTCTGGAAACTGGCGAGAAAAAAAGTCCGTCAGAACTTTCATGCGAGCTTACGGATTTGGGATACGTAAAATACGTGGGCGAAATCCACAAAGGCGAATTTTTCCAGCAGGGCGGGCTTATCACGATTTTCCCCATCAATAATCAAACGCCAGTAACCATAGAATTTGAAGGAAATTATGTTACCTCGATTCAGGAGGCTAAAATCGTTCCGCATGAAACCCGCTTGTCGAAAATCTCCGGACATAAAATCGAGGCCGGAGACTACGTGGTGCACGAGGACCATGGGATAGGAGTTTTCCGTGGTATCGAGAAAAATTATTTGATGATTGAGTATGCCCCGGCGAGAAAAAATGGCGAGCCGGACAAACTTTTTGTCCCGGAAAAACTTTCGAAAAAAATCTCTCCGTATCTTGGATTAAAAAATCCCCAGATAAACCGGCTGGGAACGCCCTTGTGGCAGGAAACCAAGCGAAAAGCAAAAGAAGATATTTTGAAATTCGCGCGGGAACTTTTAGCGCTTTATAAAACTCGAAGCGAAGTAAAACGCCCTCCCTACGAGCCTTCATCATTTGAAAAAGAAATCTGGGATAGCTTTGAGTACCAGCTTACCGAGAGTCAGGAAAGAGCCCTGGACGACATTTTCAAAGATTTCTCAAAAGACGAGCCCATGGAGCGTTTGCTGGTGGGAGACGTGGGCTTCGGCAAAACCGAAATCGCCCTTCGAGCGAGTCTCAGGGTGATTCTAAACGGCAAGAGGACTGCTCTTTTATCCCCCACTACCGTGCTTTGCGACCAGCATTATGAAACTTTCAAAAAAAGACTCGAGGATAAAGGAGTAAACGTAGAAAGATTAACGCGCTTTGATTCAAAATCCAGAATAAGTGGCGCTGACATAATTATTGGAACCCATCGAATTTTATCCAAAGATATTGAGTTTTCAAATTTGGGACTTTTGATAATCGATGAGGAGCAGAGATTTGGAGTTCGTCACAAAGAAACCTTGAAAAAAAGATATCCGGGAGTGGACGTTCTGTATCTGTCGGCGACACCGATTCCGCGAACCCTGGCCTTCTCGCTCTCGAAAATCAGGCCGATGAGTTTAATTTCTGACCCGCCGGAGGGCCGGACCCCGATTATGACCTTTGTTCTGCCGCGAGGCGAGAAAATTATCCGAGAAGCTATCACAAAAGAGCTTCGGCGCAAAGGCCAGATTTATTTTCTCTCTCCAAGAATCCTAAAAATTCCCTTCATCTTCGAAAAACTCGAGCGGGAGTTCCCAAAAATTAAAAAAGCCGCGCTCCACGGCCGAATGTCAGAGAAAAAACTTGTCCAAACCATGCATGATTTTCGCGAAGGCAAAATCCAGGTGCTGATTTCCACTACAATCATAGAAAACGGCCTTGACATCTCCTCGGTCAATACTTTGATTGTCGAAGACGCGACCCGATTGGGACTTTCGCAAGCGCACCAGCTTCGCGGCCGAATCGGCCGCGGAAAAGTGCAAGCCTTTGCATACTTTTTATATCCTGCTAAAAAATTGAAACAGAAAGCTGAAGAAAGATTGGAGGCGCTTCTGTCCTTTCAAGAGCTGGGCGCGGGTCTTGAAATCGCCAAGCGCGACCTCGAACTCCGCGGCTCCGGCAACATCCTCGGCCGCGAGCAGTCCGGCGTCATGAATCGGATTGGGTGGAATCTGTATTTTCAGTATCTGTCGGAATCCTTGGAAGATCTAGAAACATAGAAAATTACAAAACTATTGAACCATTACGGATAGCTTGACAAGGTGAGGATATAGTAGATATTACTAATATGAAAGTATTAAGCATCGGATTAAAAATACTAATAACTTTCCTAATTATTACGGTGACATCAGCGGTCTATCAGTTTGCGGTAGAAAAAATAGGTCATGGCGCAGAATCGGCTTTAATAAATTGGGCCGGAGGTGCGATTATAATATTAATATGGGTGCCGAAATCGTGGTGGACGAAATGGAGGAAAACGAACTAAATTACTGGAAAAAGATCGGCACTATTGTTTTTCTCGTCGTAGTGAGTCTTATAATAGCCCTGGCTGATGATTCTGCTCATCCCTTTCTTCTAATTTGGTGGGGTTGGATTTGGGGAATTATATTTTTAATCTGGCTGACTGCAAAAGTTATCCAATATTTTCGTAAAAACAACTAACTACTTTACACTACTCTGCCACCGTTTAAAATCACCCTCGCTGACGACAAAACCTTTCTTGTAAATCAAAGACTCTCCGGGTGCGAAAACTCGGAGGGTTCTTTTTTATTTTAGAAATGTGACAATGTTCGGACGATCGCCGCATAAAAAAGTTATCCCCGCGCCCTCTTGACTTTTAAAAACATCATTAATATAATTATGGTAAGACAAATAAGACCTCGCCGCTGAGATACCGTAAGGCGTCTCACGAAGGTGGCGGGGCTTTGTCGTTTATGGGAAAAGAGGCGCTTCCTCTATTATCTTTTGTGAGATTAAGTTGTAATAAGTATCGTCGCCCTTTTCATACTTTCTGAAAATTGCCCAAGAAACAAAATCAACCACTTGAAGTGCTTTTTCTTTCACGGGACTTGCAATTTCAATATTTAATAACAACCGACGCTGATTATTTATCTGTCTTTGCAAATAATCCTTAAAATTTTCGTTTAAGAACTTGTTGGTTTCTCTGCGAGAAGCAATTAATGTAATAGGTCCGTCAGTGGAAATAGGTTTTTTCTTAAAAAGTCGGTCAAGTAAAATGTTTGTCACATAATTATAAAGTACTGCTTTTTCATCCTGCAGTTTTGTGTATACTTTCTGTTTATTTAAAATAATCGCTAGTATAAAACATTCTCTTTCACCAAGTAACCTAAGTATTCTAGTCCTTGTGATTGGGGTTTCCCGATAAGAGTGGAGATAACCCACTTTCTTAAATTTTTTACGAAGACTTTTGTGTACTTTCTTGGCGATACTCTCAAGCTGACGTTTCGAATTGGTAAAAAGGACTGTCACTATAAAAAATTTTGACGATCCCCTTTTTAACTTAAAACCTAAATCTCCAGATTCGTCTAAGAGAATAAAAGTCATCCTGTTTTTACGGGTTTAATGTTACTCTTTACTTTCAGTATTCGGGAGAGTCGCTGGAATCTCTTTCTTAACCGCCTCGTCGCCAAGATAGGAAAGTGTCATCCTGCGGTCTTTGGGTTCGAAAAGTGTTATCTGAAAAGGATAGGTTTTCCCAACCTCCAATTTTTCTTTCATTTTGTCGATAGAACCGAATTCCGAGATATGGGAAAGCCCCGAGACTCCTTCGGCGATCGCGACCAGCGCCCCGTATTTATTGAAGCGCAGTACCCTGCCCTCCACGATATCGCTTTTGTGATATTTATCGGCCGCGGCCATCCAGGGGTCGGGCTTCAGAGCTTTAACCGACAAAGAAACCCGGCCGCCCTCAATCCCGATTATTTTGGCTTGGAGCCGCTCTCCGACTTTGAAAAGCTCGTGCGGATTTTGGACCAAAGACCAATCGAGCTCCGAAAGATGGCAAAGCCCTTCCAGGCCTTCCTCCAGTTTTATGAAAATGCCGAAATCCACCACGCCCGTAATCTCGCCTTCGATAATTTGGCCCGCGGCGTACTTGGCGGTCAGTTCTTTCAGCTCCGCCGTTTCCGCCCCCTTTTCTGAAAAAATTATTTTATCTTCTCTGGGGTCGAACGCGATGATGGTCACGCTCAATTTCTGGCCCTCGAGTTTTTTCAGCTCCTGGAAAATTTTTTCTCTGTCCCCGCCTTCCACCCGCGGGTAGTGGGAGGTTTTCAGCTGCGAGGCCGGCAGAAAGCCTTTGATCTTTTTCCATTCTAAAACCAAACCTCCTTTATTGGCTTCCAGCACTTCCAGCTCCAAAACTTCTTTTTTCTTCATCAGCTCCTCGGCCTCAAACCAGACCAAATCCCGGCCGGCTTCCCGGAGCGAGAGCTCAACGTAGCCGTCTTCATTCTCCAGTTCCACGATTTTGGCCGGCAGCACCTCGCCCGGCTTCAAATTCTTGACGATATCCCGCGCCAAAATATATTCCCGGCCGTAGACCACCCCGCAGCCGTAGGCTCCCAAATCAAAAAAAGCTTTGGCGCCCGAGCGTTCTAAAAATTTTGCCTGGACCAAATCATCCGCCTTCGGCAGAACGAGCGGCATTTTTTTCCAAAGCCCATCCATCAAATTGTTTTTCTTGAGCCCTAAATCCGTAACCAGCATAAAAAGGAGTATAGACTCTCTTTAAATTTAAGTCAAAATAGGTTAAAATTTTTCTATGGTAATAACTTACTACGGGGCTTCGTGCTTCAAAGTGGAATCAGGAAAGCTGGCCGTGGCCTTTGACCCGCCCTCCAAAGAATCGGAGCTGAAGCCGCCCCGTTTTTCAGCCGACGTCGTCCTGGTGAGCCACAATCATCCCCGCCACAACGGCTTCCAAGAGCTTTCTGGCGAGCCTTTTTTAATTTCCGGGCCGGGCGAGTACGAAGTTAAAGGACTTTCCGTAAACGGCCTACCTTCTTTTCACGACAAAGAAAAAGGCGCCAAGCGCGGAACGAACACCATTTATCTCGTGGAGCTTGAAGAGGTCAAACTCTGCCATCTCGGAGATTTGGGCGCCCCGGAGCTCGACGCCGAAATCCTGGAGAAAATTGGGCAAGTGGACGTTCTCTTTGTTCCTTCCGGCGGCGAAGATGTCCTCGACCCGGCCGAGGCCGCTAAAGTCGTGAACCTCCTGGAGCCGAAAATCGTAATCCCCATGCACTACCAATTGCCCAAAACGCCTCAGAAGGGCGCTAAGATTGAAGAATTTTTGCACGAACTCGGCGAAAAAGAAATAAAACCGGAAGAAAAATTTACTTTCAAGAAAAAAGAGCTTCCGGAAGAAGGAACCAAAGTCGTGGTTTTAAAACCGGCCATAAGTTTATGAACCCCGTTAGAAAATCTACAAGCCAAATAATTTCTGAAGTAGAACCTTATGCGCTAATGGTCGTATCCTCAATTACCAGCCTAAAGATTTTCTAACGGGGTGAATTTTTTCGATAAATTGGAGGAAATCAGGCAAAAACCGGTCGAAACCCGGCGGAGAATTTTAGTATTGACCCTTTTTCTATCGATGGCGCTCGTAATCGGCCTCTGGTTAAGTCTTCTGAAGTTCGGAGGTACTGCCGCTAAATCCGCCTCAGCCGGCCCCCGGCCCTGGGAGGTCATCAAAGGAACTTTCCGGGCTTCCACCCAAGAGCTTAAAAAAACTTTACCGGCTGAAACTTATCTAAAAGAATAATATGCCCGAAGAAAATATCCAAAAACGGGACATCGTGCCGGAGATGCGTGAGTCTTACCTTGACTACGCCATGTCCGTGATTGTCGCCCGGGCCCTGCCGGACGTTCGGGACGGCTTGAAGCCCGTGCACCGCAGAATTCTCTATTCCATGCACGACCTGGGCCTGGGGCACTCGGCCAAATACCGCAAATCCGCGGCCGTAGTTGGAGATACTTTGGGAAAATATCATCCTCACGGCGACATTGCCCTCTACGACGCCTTGGCGCGTCTGGCTCAAGATTTTTCCATGCGTTATACCTTGATCGACGGCCAGGGAAATTTCGGCTCGATTGACGGCGACGCGGCCGCGGCCCAGCGTTACACCGAGGTCAGAATGACCCAGCTCGCCGAGGAGCTTCTCGCCGACATTGAAAAAGATACGGTTGATTTTCGCGACAACTACGACGGAACCAGAAGAGAACCATCAGTCCTTCCGGCCAGCCTTCCGAATCTTCTGCTGAACGGAACACTGGGAATCGCGGTGGGCATGGCCACCAATATTCCGCCGCATAATCTCGGCGAGGTCATTGACGCCGCCGTGGAATTAATCCGCCGTCCCAAAACCTCCGTGGAAGAATTGACGCAGTTTATCGCCGGGCCGGATTTTCCGACCGGCGGACTTGTCTTTTCCAAAAAAGATCTCCTCGCGGCCTACGCCACCGGCCGCGGCTCGGTCATAACCCGAGGCGAGGCAGAGATTGTCGAAAAATCAAAGGGCAATTTTCAAATTCTGATTTCCTCCATCCCCTACCAGGTAAATAAATCCGAACTTATCACTAAGATGGCGGATTTGGTGCGGGAAAAAAGACTAGAAGGCATTCGCGACCTCCGCGACGAATCCGACAAAGAAGGACTGACCATCGCCATCGACCTGAAGCACGACGCGGTTCCGGAGAAAATTTTAAACAGTCTCTACAAGTACACCGACCTGGAGCGCGCTTTTCACTTCAATATGATTGCGCTCGTAGACGGCATTCAGCCGCAGGTTTTGTCTTTGAAAGGCATTTTGGAGCAGTTCGTGGCCTGGAGGAAACTCGTCACCGAACGCCGGGCCAAGTTTGACCTGAAAAAAACCGAGGAGCGAGCCCATATTTTAGAAGGGCTTAAAAAAGCGCTCGACCATATCGATGCCGTGATTAAGACCATTAAATCCTCCGAATCAAAGGAAGAGGCGCATAAAAATTTAGTCAAGAAATTCGAGCTTTCGGACCCGCAGGCCCAAGCGATTTTGGAAATGCGCCTGGCCACTTTGGCGGGCTTGGAGCGCCAAAAGATAGAAGACGAGTTAAAAGAAAAACAAAAACTGATTAGGGACTTAAAAGCTCTGCTGAAGGACCCGGACAAGATTGCCGAAACGGTCAAAGACGAGCTCTTGGCCCTGAAGAAAAAATACGGCGACGCGAGAAAAACCAAAATAATCGCCTCCCCTGTCAAATCTTTCTCCATGGAAGACTTGATTCCCGAGCGCGAGACCATCGTGGTCCTGACCCAGGACGGTTACGTGAAACGTGTCAACCCGGAAGAATACAAAAGTCAGAAGCGGGGCGGCAAAGGCATTATCGGGCATGAAACCAAAGAAGAAGACGCGGTCACGAACTTTTTGGCCGCGAACACCCATGATGACCTCCTGTTTTTCACCTCCAGGGGAAAAGTTTTTCAGACCAAGATGTACGAAATTCCGGAAGGAAAAAGAGTTTCCAAAGGCAAGGCGATTCAAAATTTCCTGCCGATCTCCCAGGACGAAAAAATAACTTCGATTTTGGCGGTGCCGAAAGCGAAGAAGGGCCAGATTCTGTCATTCGTTATGATTACCAAGAACGGTATAATAAAGAAGGTGGACTCTAAACATTTTCAAGATGTCCGGCGTTCCGGAATAATCGCGATTCGGCTCCAGAAAAATGACGTCCTCGCCTGGGTGCTTCTCGCCGAGAAAGGAGACCATCTGGTTCTCACCACCAAAAAAGGGCAGGCCATCCGCTTCAAAGAGTCCGATGCCAGGCAGATGGGACGGGGAGCTCAGGGGGTTAAAGCCATCAGACTGAAAAAATCAGATGAGCTGGTGGGCGCGGACGTAATCTCCGCCAAAGATAACGAGGCTCTCTTATTGGCCGTGACGGAAAACGGCTACGGCAAGAAGACCAAGCTTGGCCAATACCGCGTTCAGAGGCGCGGCGGCTCTGGCATCAAAACCGCCAAACTGACTTCCAAAACCGGAAATCTGGTTTCGGCCAAAGTCATCTCCCCGGAGCTGGAAGAATTAATCGCCATCTCTAAAAAAGGCCAGGTAATCAGAACCCCCTTGAAAGAAATTTCCGTTCTCGGCCGGGCGACGCAAGGAGTCAGAATCATGCGCCTTCAAGCCAAAGACCAGCTTGCTTCAATCACATGTTTATAGCGCCGGAAGCTGTTGTTAAAAATTTGGATATTCTGCCGGGAATGAAGGTGGCGGATTTCGGAGCTGGAGCCGGCTTTTACACTTTGGTCTTGGCCGAAAGAGTCGGCGCTTCCGGCAAGGTCTGGGCGCTCGACATCAGAAAAGAGATGCTCGAAGTGATTCGTTCCAAAGCCCGCCAAGCGCGTCTGACCAATATCGAAACTCTCTGGTCCGACCTGGAGCAACCCGAAGGCTCGCACCTCAAAGAAAATTCAACGGACTTGGTGCTGATTTCAAACCTTTTATTTCAAGTCCAGGACAAAAAAGTTCTGGCCGAGGAAACTTCTAGAATTCTGAAACCCGGCGGCCGGGTGGTGCTGGTGGAGTGGGACGAAGAAGAAAAACCCTTGGGCCCCCCGCTCCGTCAGCGCGTGAACCGCAAAGCCGCCGAAGATATTTTTTTGAAAACGGGATTTCATTTCGAAAAAGAGTTCGACGCCGGAGAGAATCATTATGGATTAATTCTGAAAAAACCTTAAACCATGAAATTCAACAAAGTCCAAATCGCACTCATCGTCATCGCTCTCGCCGCCACTCTGGTCGCGGTCTTAATTTTTGCGGGGCTTATCCCGGGTCTCGGTCCCTCGGGCCAAAAGGAAACCAGACAAGTTTTAATGTGGGGAACTTTTCCATCCAGAATTTTACAGGAAGCCTTCCAAGAGCTGGAGCGCCCGCCGAAAAACATCGAAGTCAGCTACGAAGAGAAAGACCCGGCCACTTTTGAAGCCGAACTTATAAACGCGCTCGCCCGCCAAGCCGGGCCAGACCTCGTGATTTTCCCGGCGGAATTCATTCTAAAACATAAGGACAAACTCGCTTCCATTTCCTCGGACCTCATTTCCGAAAGGCTCTTTCGGGACACGTTTGCCGACGGAACGGAAACTCTGATTCGGCCTGAAGGCATTATCGGCCTGCCGTTTTTAATCGACCCATTGGTGCTCTATTACAACCGCGATCTCTTCAGAAACGAAGCCGTAAGCTCGCCGCCCAAAACCTGGGACGAGTTCCTTGTAACCTCACAAAAACTGACCAAGCTGGACAGCGTGGGCGTGCTCGCCCGCTCCGGCGCGGCGCTCGGACTCGAATCCAACGTCAGAAATTTCAAAGAAATTTTGTCGCTCTTAATTCTGCAGACCGGCTCGCCTCTAATCGATTCAACCACCCTCAAAGTGGTCTTTCGGCCCCAAAGCCAGCCCTCGGGCCCGGACCCGGTGGAGAGCGCTTTGCGTTTTTATACCGAATTTTCCAATCCCCAAAAAGCCTCTTATTCCTGGTCGCGCTCCTGGCCGAATTCCCGCGAAGCTTTTTCCCAGGAAATTCTCGCCATGTATTTCGGCTTCGGCTCTGAATCCGCGCTCCTGCGGCAGTTAAACCCGCATCTTAATTTCGACCTGGCCGGGGTGCCGCAGATTAAAGGCGGGAAACTGAACCTGACCTACGGCCGCCTCTTCTCGCTCGGCATCGTCAAGCAAAGCCGGGCCTCCGAGGCCTCTTTTGAAGTAATTCAGTTTCTACTCGAACGAGAACGGCTCTTGAACACCAGCCAGCGCCTGGGCCTGGCCCCTTCGCGCCGGGATCTTCTGTCCCAGCGGCCCGAAAATCCAATCCTGGAAACAATCTTTCGCGAGGCGGTAAAATTCAAAACTTGGCTCGACATTGATTACGAAAAAACTTCAGAAATTTTCGCGGCAATGATAAAATCAGTTAATAACAAAGCTAAGACCGAAAACCAAGCTTCGCGCGATGCCAAAGAACAATTTGAATCTTTATATAGCGAGTAGTCTTCTACTTTTTTTACTTTTTTCTGTTTTCTTCCCTCTCGCCGCCTCGGCGCACGTTGGAATTCCAAACCAGCTCGTTCCCTGTGGCCTTGGGGACAGGCCTGACTGCGAAGTCTGCCATCTCTACGCCCTCGCGCATAACCTCATGGACTTTATGCTCTGGGCGCTCGCCGCTCCGCTTCTGGTGGTTGCTTTGATTGCCGGCGGCGTGGTTTGGCTGACTTCCGCGGGCTCGGAAGAAAAGGTGGCCCTCGGCCGCAGGATTTTGTTCTCGGCGATAATCGGATTTCTGATTGCTTTCGCGGCCTGGGTGATTGTGAATACTATCCTGAATACTCTGGTTTTTCAAAACCCTTTCTATGGCGGGCCGTGGTCTGATTACAGCTTCTGTAGGTTTGCTCCTTTCGGAGAAGTCGGAGTTATTCCTCCTCCGCCTCCGACGACAGAATGTCAAGAACTTGAAAGGATGGCGCGAGAAACACCGGTCAGACCGAGCACTGAATTGAATACTTTAATTAATTGCGCTTTTTCTAAAATACCGGCAAGTCTACTAAGCAGGGGAAATATTGCAACAGTGGATTCGGTTGCTCTCTGTAATACCACTAAAGGAGATGGCCGCTGCAACACCCGCCCTATAAATGAGGGCGGTGTTTGTCATCACTCCCCAAACTCCTGCCATTATTACGGCGAAGCAGTTGATTTTAACGCCCCGAGTGATTCTTTAGAAAGTCAACTTAATGCCGAGCTAAGGCGAATAGCAGGTGAATGTAATTTTGGCTTGGTTTACTTCGAGAATAACCATACCCATGTCAGCACTCGTAGCTGTGGCAGATAGTGTGGATAAATTACTGGAAACATTGTATTATAATAAAAACAAGGTCGTGAAGACATTTTATCTATAATTTCGAAGTATGATAAAAATTAAAAAAGCCCTGCCGTATGCCTTGGTTGCGGCCGCGCCGTTTTTTGCCCTGGCACAGACAGGACAAGCCGGCATTATCGTGGGACGAATCAGAAATCTTGTCAATCAAATAGTCCCCATTCTCCTGATTATAGGCACAGTCGTCTTTCTGTGGGGAGTGATTCTCTACCTCACGGCCGGAGCAGATGAGGAAAAGCGGGCCAACGCCAGAAGCTTGATGATTTACGGCCTGGTCGGACTTTTTGTGATGGTGGCGGTTTGGGGCATCGTGAAAGTATTGGTGAACTTCTTTGGAGTTGGAGGCGCAGGCGTTCCTACTGGTGTAATCTAGTCATCTTACTAGTTAATCTTAAACAAGATATGAAAACCCTCAAAAAAATACTTCCTTACGCTGTTGCGCTGACTATACCTATTCTTGTATTGGCTCAAGTCGTCACTCCTCTGCCTTCAGGAACTCAAAGTATTGTTACCAACATAAAAAACCTGGTCAACAATGTCATCCCGATTCTCCTGATTATAGGCACAGTCGTCTTTCTGTGGGGAGTGATTCTCTACCTCACGGCCGGAGCGGATGAGGAAAAGCGGGCCAACGCCAGAAGCTTGATGATTTACGGCCTGGTCGGACTTTTTGTGATGGTGGCGGTTTGGGGCATCGTGAACGTATTGGTTGGATTCTTCGGTATTACGGGTACGGGTATTCCTGAACGGCCTGGCGACATTCGGGAAATTTAGAGCGGCATGGTGGTCTATGCCAAGACCATTGAAGAGGTAATCGGGGTTGTCTCGAGCCAGATTCTAAGACCGATTGTTCTGCTTTTATTCGCGCTTGCCGCTGTCCTTTTCTTCTGGGGGGTTGTGGAGTTTATGTTAAACCGCGACAACGAAGAAGAAAGGGGCAAGGGCAAGCGCCATATGGTTTGGGGGCTGGTCGGACTTTTGATAATGTTCGCGGTAAACGGAATTCTCTGGCTTTTAGCAAATTTCGTAAGCTCAATATAAATTCATGAGTTTGGAATTAATCATCGGCAGAATCACCACTCTTTTAAATTCGGTCCTGCCGATTTTGTTTTTGCTCGCCACCGTTGTTTTTCTCTGGGGCGTGATTTTATACATCACGGCCGGCGGCGATGAAGAAAAAAGAAAAGAGGGCCGAAATTACATTATCTATGGTTTAATTGGTCTTTTCGTGATGGTAGCGGTTTGGGGAATCGTGAACGTTATGATTGGATTTTTCTTCCCGGGCGGTGCGCCCATCACTCCTCCCCCCATACCTATAATTCCAGGCACCCCTTGAAAAATTTTCTGAAATTCTCTCTCGGTTTTATCGCCATTTTAGTTCTGGCTTTGGCGATTTTTTACGCTCTGCAGTATCTTCAAGCTTGAAGTGTTTACACTGAGCGAGCGTAGCGAGCCGAAGTGTGCGGGTAGGCGGAATTGAACCGCCGTCTCGTCCTTGGCAAGTCCCGCAAATTCTTGCGAGCAAAGCGAGTAATTGAATTTGCGAGGATCCCGTGATAATGAACGGAACAATTGATTATGTGTTTGAATTAAACAGTGCGAGCGGCGGGAGTTGAACCCGCGCCATCTGCTTGGCAAGCAGACGTACTGCCACTATACTACGCTCGCAAGAAAAACGGGATCCTCGAAAAATATATTCGCTCCGCTCATTATTTTTCGGGAGACCATTCTGCCACTAAACCATACCCGCCTTTTTTAATTTTTTGGTGCCGAGGGGGAGATTTGAACTCCCATGTCCTTTCGGACGCTAGCTCCTAAAGCTAGTGTGTCTGCCAGTTCCACCACCTCGGCGAATGTTTACGCTGAGCCAGTCGAAGTGTGGGCGAGGTGGGAGTTGAACCCACACGCCTTGCGGCACACGATCTTAAGTCGTGCGTGTCTGCCAGTTCCACCACTCGCCCTCTCGCTTGGGGAGGCCTGGGAGGGAATTGAACCCTCGTATAAGGGATTTGCAGTCCCTTGCCTTACCACTTGGCTACCAGGCCGTTTCGGCAAAGCTACCATTTATTTCGTTTTCTTCAAGAGGTCTTCGATTTTCAACCACTTCTTCTCGGATTCATCGAGCCGGAATTCCATCTCCGGCAAAAATTTGGTTTTGACTTTATCGGCCAAATGCAGTTTCAGCTCCGGCTTCAAATTCTCTAAAGATTTTAGCACATTTTTCTCCTCTTGGTCAGGCCAAACCGAATAATATATCAGAAGGCGATCCAGCTTTTTGGAAAGCTCTGCCTTGGTTACCACCGCGATGCCTTTTTCCGGCCTCAACTCTCTTTGCAGATAGGACGCGATTGTTTTTTGGTAGAGGGCGGCCAGTCTTTCCTGACGCCGGGAGTTCATGCCTCTTCGAAAATCTCGAACTTGTCTCCGGGCGCCACTTCCAGAGAAATCTCCACCAGCGCCCCGAACTCCTGCCCTTCTAAAATTTCCCTTACTTTAATCCTGCCGCTCTGGAGCTCCAGAATTTTTCCCTCGCCCAGCGGGAAATCCCGGCGCAGGAGCCTGAAGCGTTTTTGCTGAAAAATTCCGCCGGTTTCAACCTTTCCGCCCACTATCTTTTTGGAGCCGTCGTCCCTAAAAATTTTAACAATCTTGGCAGTGCCCAAAATTTTTCTGCTCGGCTCGCGCGCGCTGATTTTAGCTATTTCATTTTTAAGCCAGTCCCCGAGTTCGTAAATCAGCTCGAAACACTGGACCCGAACCCCGAAACGCTCGGCAGCGAGTCTCGCCCCTTTCCCAACTTTAACCCTGAACCCGAGCACCACGGAAAGAGGATTGGCTGAAGCCAGCTGGATGTCGTCCTCGGTGATGTTTCCGACCTGGGAGCGCAAAATCGCCAGGGTTAGACCAGTCGCGGCGAGCTTTGACAGCTCTTCTTCCAAAGCCTCCAAAGAACCCGCGGCATCCGCTTTAAGAACGAGCGGCATGGTTTTTTCTCCTTCTGCGGTCTGCGGCCGCGGGCTCTGAATTGCACTAGCGACTCCCCTAGATAAAGCTTCTTCTAATTTTTCTTTAACCTCAAAGACCTGAAACGTCGCGCCGATTCTAACCGCTTGGTTGAAACCTAAAACCCGAACCGGACTCGAGGCCAAAACTTTCTCTATCGAATGTCCGTTAAAATCTTCCATAATTTTTGTTTTGACCGAAGCTTCGCCGGCCAAAATCCAATCCCCGCGCTCGAGCGTTCCTTCCAGAAGAAGCAAAGTGGCGGCCTGGCCGCGCTTGGAATCCAGATGAGATTCTATCACCACTCCCGAAGCCGGTTTCGTAAAATCGCACTCCAAGTTCCCCAACTCGGCCAAAAGCAAAATCAGCTCCAAG
This sequence comes from Candidatus Giovannonibacteria bacterium RIFOXYD1_FULL_48_21, assembly GCA_001778985.1. Classification (GTDB taxonomy): domain Bacteria; phylum Patescibacteriota; class Minisyncoccia; order JACPKW01; family UBA11713; genus UBA11713. Next base: position 14,383 of record MFIU01000001.1, read on the forward strand.
AGTTCCGGGACGCCCTCTCCGGTCTTGGCGGAAACTTTGGCGAGCGGCACCTTTCCGCCCCATTCCTCCAAAATCACCTCCTTGTCGCCAAGTCCTTTTTTGACCCGCTCCAAGTCCAGCCCCGCTTTGTCGATTTTATTTAAAACTACGATGAAAGGGAGCGCGGCTTCCTGAATCACGGCGAGCGCTTCCTCGGTCTGGGGTTTAACGCCGTCGTCAGCCGCCACCACCAAGAGAGCGATGTCAGCCACCCGGGCGCCCCGCGAGCGCATCTTGGAGAAGGCTTCGTGGCCCGGGGTATCAATAAAAGTTATGGCTTTCGGCTGTTTTATCTCGTAAGCGCCGATGTGCTGGGTAATGCCGCCAGCCTCTTTTTCAGCCACGCTGGTTTCGCGGATTTTGTCCAAAAGCGTAGTTTTGCCGTGGTCAATATGGCCCAAAACCACAACAATAGGAGCTCTTTTGTCTTTTGCCATGAAAATTTATTTCTTTAATGCCTCTTCAATGGCCAGAAGCTCTTCTTTGGCAAGCTGGTACTTAGAGGAGGCGTTCTCCAAAGGCTTGGCGTAAATCCTGGAATTCTCTCGGCCGTAAAGGGAGGAGACGACGATTCCGTTTTTTTTCTCGTCCATCAGCGCTATGGAAAAACTCTGGTCCCCGCCAGCGTCCTGAAAAGGATTAAACCTGACAACGCCCACGTACTGCACCGAGCGCCTCAAGCGCCGCTCCACCGTTTCCAGATATTTCTCGATTTCTTCCCGGGAATTATGCAACTCCTGCAGCTCTTTGGCCACGGCCCGGAGAATGTCTTCCAAATCTCCGGCTTTCTTTCCGCCAAAGACCCGCCGGAGCCGAATTTCCAGATAGATAAGCCAGCCGCTGACGGCGAGGGCCAGCGCCCCGATAATATAAATTAAAATTTGCTGATTCATAAAGTAAAAATTTAATCAGACGCAGCGGAGGCGGGAGGATTCGAACCTCCGATGCCGTTTCCGGCATACCGCTTTTCGAGAGCGGCGCTTTCAACCACTCAGCCACGCCTCCCTCATAAAGACAAAAGTATCTCCAATTTAGCAAAATTTTGTCAAATAGAAAAGGGCGGTTTGCGGCCGCGCCTTTTCTTGAACTCCTCAAATGCCCTCTTTCGGGATTGTCTTCTTTAGTTCCTTACCATACCTGACAAACAAGTACACCCCGAAGAAGGCACAAGCGAGGAGGAAAAAAATATATCCCATAGCACCTCCCCAAGAACTATTGTTATTACTATACACCGAAATAGAGAAAAAAGCAACCTAGTGGACCCACCGAGGATTGAACTCGGACCTCATCCATGCCATGGATGCGTAATACCATTTTACTATGGGCCCGCGCCCCCAGACCGAATCGAACGGTCATCTATTCCTTAGGACGGAATTATTCTGTCCGTTGAACTATGGGGGCGTATGGTAGAATTATACATATGACTGAACATGAAAAAAAGATTACCGAGGCGGTCGAAAAAGTTCTGCCTGCGGTGGTTTCCATTACCATCACCAAAGAGGTGAAAGACATCACCAAAGACCTGCCGCTCGATTTTTTCCGCCTGCCTCATTATCAGGAATTTTTGGAGCATGAGATTGAACACGCGCCCAAAGACGACAAAGGCCGAATCAAGGTCGGCGGCGGCTCCGGCTTTTTCGTATCCAGGGATGGCTTAATCCTCACGAACCGACACGTGGTGATAGACAAGCACGCCGCTTACAGCATTCTCGCGCCCGGAGATAAAAATTACGAGGCCGCGGTTCTGGCGCGGGACCCCATCAACGACGTGGCTATTTTGAAAATAAAAGGGAAAGTAAGCGAAGTTCCCTTCATCAATACCGGCGCCACCAAGAACCTAAAGCTCGGCCAGAGCGTGATCGCGGTCGGAAACGCCTTGGGCGAGTTTCAAAATACCGTTTCCACCGGCGTCATCTCCGGACTTTCGCGTTTCATCTCGGCGGCGGCCGACGTCATGGGGCATCAGGAAAGGCTCCGCGGCTTGATTCAGACCGATGCCGCCATCAACCCGGGGAATTCCGGCGGGCCCTTGGTCAACCTAGATGGCGAGGCGGTCGGAATAAACGTGGCTGTGGTTTTCGGCGCACAGAACATCGGTTTCGCGATTCCGATTGAGCGCGCCAAAAAGGATTTGGAAGAAATTCAAAAATTCGGCAGAATCCGCCGTCCCTTCTTGGGAGTGCGTTATCTTCTGCTCAATAAATTTCTAAAAGAGCGCTTCGGATTGCCGATTGACCACGGGGCGCTCGTCATAAATGAAGGAATCCCGGGAGATTTAGCGGTGGTTCCCCAATCTCCAGCGGATAAAGCCGGATTGAAGGAGTTTGACGTCATTACCCACTGCGACGGCAAGGAAATTTCGGACAAAGAAACTCTGGAAGAACTTCTCTCCCAGCGCGAGATCGGCGACGCCGTGGAACTTAAAGTCTTCCGACAGGGGAAAGAACTGCCGATTAAACTAAAGCTGGAGGAACACCAAAAAGTCTAGGCCTTTATTTTATCTCCAAAAGCTCCTTTAGCTTCACTTCGTCAAAACCAATCACTATCTGGCCGTCGATATCAATGACCGGAACGCCCAGCTGTTCGGTTTTATGAACCATCTCCTCCCTGGCTTGGGCGTCCTGGGCGACGTTATACTCGGTATATTTTATATTATTCTTTTCAAAAAGCGCCTTGGCCATCCGGCAGTAAACGCAGGTCGGAGTAGTGTAAATTTTAACTTCTTTCATAGAATTTAGAATATCAGTAGCCGCTAAATTCTTCAAAACGGAGCTCGTCGCGGGAAATTTTTAATTCTTCCAGAATTTTTGTCATGGCTTGGACCATTTCCGGCGGCCCCACCACGTAAAAAATGGTATCCCCGAAATCCCCCACGTTTTTTTTGACGTCGTCGGCGTCCACATAGCCCGCCTCGTCCGTCATTTTGGCGAAAAGCTTAAAATTTGGATTCTCGCCCGCCCACTTTTTCAAATCGTCCAGAAAGGCGGTTGATTTAGGATTTCGGTTAGAGTAAATCAAGACGATTTTATGCGGGAGTTTTTCTTCCGCGGCGTATTTAATAATGCTCCGAACTGGGGTGATGCCGATGCCGCCCGTGATGAAGGCCGCTTTCTTCTCCGGATTTTCGTGAAGGACAAAATTCCCGCGAGGCCCTTTTACTTTGACTTTGGTCCCAAGGTGAATTTCGGCCAAACTGCGCTTGAAAGCCGAAGGCCTCATTCTGGTCGCCACCATCAAGATTCCTTTGTCATTCGGACTCGAGGCGATTGAGAAATGGCGCTCGTTCCCCTTCTCATCGGTATAGGGCGGGTTTTCCAGTTCTATTTCAATATACTGTCCGGCCCGAAAAGTAAAATCCGGCGCCGCCGAAGTATCGAAAACAAAAGCTGTCGTTCCTTCGGCGACTTCAAAACGCTCTTTCAATGGAAAATTATATTCGGGCATAGAAGTCTTTTAATTATAAAAAATATTCTAAAAATATAAAAGCGGCCTGTTTGATGTTTTTCAAAGTTGCTAGGCCGCTTTTTTAACGAGATGAAGAGGAGCTGAATAGAGCATTTTGCCGTTCCCAGTTCCCGGAACCAGTAAGTCCTTCCATGTCTGGCGATCGAGACAATACCAGTACCAATATTTGAGTCCGCCCTCATCTCCGTTACTCGTTTGAAGTGTGAGGAAACACCCTAGTACCGCCGCATCGGGGCAACAAATGGGCATGCCCTTTCACCTCCTTTCTCTGAAGAGCCCTCAATTTCATAATAAACCTTCCCACAGAAAAGCGGAGTGGAAAACAAATGTTTTTATTCAAAACCAAAATAGCGCACTTGCTGTCTCATTTTTTGAAATTTTAAAGCTAAATGAGACAAATGAGACACTCCTTAAGGGTATAGGCCCGTGTCTTATTTTGAGATACAGCTCTCCTCTGTATTCTTAAGATAGAGTGTGGGCAGGAACGTTTCCGGGTTGGGACAGGAAGCTTACCACCACGGTAAGGACATGGAAAATCTATTATGTCTTAGTAACATTTTTACCGAATGCCGGTATCAATGTCGATATTTACTTCAATGCTCTTGTTCGCTTCGACGGTTATTGTTTTAGGAAGAGCATAATTGCATCCAAGAAAATCACAATCAGTAATTGTAAGCTTGTAGGAGCCAGTGGGGACAAGGCTTTGGAATCCGCCATCGGAACTTATTTTAATATAAATTGGTTTCCCCAATTGACCGCCTTTTTCTGGCTCAAGGATAATTTGTCGCGAAGAATAAGGATTTGGCACCGACTCGGGACATGGTTCAACGGGGCAGAGAGGACCAATGGCCACTTTGCCCGTAACCGTGCCTCTGGCCGCCTCACTTTCCCTTATCATTCTTTCGTAATCTTCTTGAACATGGCGCAATATTGCCTTTGCTTTTTTGGAACAGCCGGTAAATCCCGTTTCTGGTTCAAAAGGAAGTTCAATTTTGGCGTTATCCTGCAACTTCTCGTCCCAGTAATAAATCGTGTAGATTCTTTTTTTGGGGTCGAGGGAGCTGTTATCGCTTATCGGAAACTCTGTTCTTGCGCAATTTTCATATAATTGGTCTCGTGCTTGCATATCTCGTCTCATTTGCCGTTCTGCAGGACTAAATAAATCGATAATGTCTCCACGAAAAAACCAAAACAGAGAAAAACCAATAATCAAAACAGCAACAATCCCAAAGACAATTATATTTACAAATCCTTTTGGGTTCATATGATTAAAATTTTCTTTTCTCAAAATTAAAATGCAGTTCGGCGTGAGCCGTGATCTCGATATTGCAACTTTTATGCTCCCTGCACCACGCCTCGCACTTCTCCGCCCATTCTTTATCCTTGTAGTGAAAGCCACACTCTTCGCATTAGTATAGCTCTTTATTTTCTTTTTTGATCACTTTGACCATAAATTACTTAAAGGATTTAGCCAAAGCTGAGTTAAAAAGCTCTTTAAGTTTTGATTTTTGGGCGAGGAGTTGGGTTTTATAGTCCTGAACCGCGGAAAGTTTGGCAACGATTTGTTTTTGGGTTCTCAACCCAATCTTTCCTTCGTAAGATTTATCAATTCCTGTTCTGATTTGTAAATGCCGTGTCGAGAAAATACTAGAATCTTGTAATTTTCCTCGTCTATCATTTGAAAAACAACCCGGTATCCCTTTGACTTGCCTATATTTTCTCGTAATGGCACAACTCTTCCTTTATAAATCTTGTGTTCGCTAAATCCGGGAAAGCGATCAATGCCGGGCGTTTCTTGTACGCCTTTCAAACTAAAAAAGCGCTCCCACGCTTCTAATGATTCAAGCGGCGCCGATGAGCGCCGCAAGTTTCTTAAATCTTTTTCAACGTCTTCATGTCTGACAACATTCATCACATTTATATCTTTGCCATCTCGCCGTATTTATTGCGATAATAAGCAAGGTTGTAATCAATCGCCTCGTTCGGTTTAGTCGCAATCCAAGGCGCCTCGCCGTGGCTGGCGTTCTTCATTTCCGTACCGGTAAATTTTTCCCACTTGTCGGCTACGTCTTCCAACGCCAGTAGTTCCTCTTTTGAAAAGACATTCACGTCGAAATCTTTCAATGCCTCGATGTGTAATTGATCAGTTAACCCATCGGCGATTTTACGCTTGGTAATTTTGATTTCTTTGCCGTTCATTTCTTTTAGAATTTTTTCTCCCATTCGCGGCACCGGCCCATACTCAAAACGCAGATATTCGTCTCCGGTCACCGAGCGGCCGTACTTCTCAAAAAAATCAAAGTCAAGAAAATATAAAAGCTTCATTAACTTCAGCTTGCCGAGCGTGCCGTTCTGAATCTTTTTTCCAAAGAAAAGCACGGCGTTTTTATACTTCTTTTCGTTGATTTTAGGGGTTTTGACCATGGTACTTATACTATATCAGCCAAAGCGCGCAGTGTCCACAACGCCAAGGGGCTGTATCTACTATCTATTTCGAAAATTTAAATACTGCCCCAAGAGCAAAATTCGCAGGTGCTATGGGCCTTTGGCTGGGGAGATCGAATTGTTTTAACCGCGGCTTGAAAAATCTTTTCCGCCCTGGCCGGTTCTACTTCCACTTTCCGAGGTTCCACGTTGAACAGAAACTTGCCTCCGCCTAGCACTTCTTTCGGGGAATAGAAAACAAGATAAGCAAAGCTCCGGTGTGGATAGCCGTTTTTCTCCAGCAAAAGAGTATAGATGTTTAACTGATTCTGGTAGTAGGAGTGGGAGTCGCTTTTAGCGTTCCAGCCCCTGGTTTTATAATCCACGGGGATAAAATATTCGCCGTCCACTAGGCAGTCGTCCAGGGCGCCCATAAGCTCTGCGTCCAGGTCCTTATCATACCAACGGATTCCTCTCCTATTATTGCGCCATTCGCCCAAAAGCGCCTCGTCATCCAGAAGTCTGCCTATCACCTTGCCCTCAATCTCCGGCGGCAGTGATTTCCTCGCCCGAAAGACATCAAAGTATTTTTTCAAAACACTGTCCATTCCTCCAGGCAAGGAGGGAAAAACCGTCTTTGGCCGATGTATCCCCTTAACCTGTCCCGACCAAAAACACTTCGGGCATTCCAGGAATAGATTGAGGGTGTTTGGCGAGAGAATTATTTTATCCATGTATTTCTTTTTGCCGTGCCCCATACTCAGCTTCGCTGTAGTACTGGGGCCGCTCTTTTTCTTCGTCTATAAATTTTTTAATACTTTTTCAACAATCTTAATTTCCTCTTTAGACTGAGTCTGTCGAAGTCCGGGGTGCCTGCCCGTCCGTAGTTTTAACGAAGGCGGGAAGGCGTAGAGTTTACCTGTGGTGAGTGAAGTCGAACTATAGGCGAGCTGATCAATTTGTTTTTCGTAGTCGCGGACTTTTGCTTGTTTGATAAAACGTTTTATTTATCACTTCAAGCTTTCGCTTAAAATAATTTCAGCATAAAGTTTTCTGACCGGCCGCTGACTTACTTTTGGCCTCCCTTTCAATAATTTCTCAACCTGCTCTACCATTTCTTTCGGAAGAAGGCCGTGTTTCTGCCGGATAACTCCTCGTAAATCCCGCGACGTTTTTACATCCAGCTGAACTTCCCTTACCAATCCCTGCGCCTCGCTCATCCACCTTTTAGTTTTTTCAACCAAGCCGCGCTTCGCTTTTTCTATTCGATCTATCGCTTGCCGTTTTACCAATTCCAAATACATGTATCTTTCGCGTTCAATACGATTGGCTCTATCTTGGAAGTTTTGTTTAATTGACTCTATTGAGGCATAGTGTTTGTCATCAAATTGTTGGTCAGCGGTATTTTTATCGCACTCCAATAAACCCAAAACCTCCCAATCGTTCTCGCTTATGGTTTTTCCCTTTTCGTCGCCAAGATAAAGTTTATAAATATCATTTGCCCTGCAATATACCGCGACACCCGTCTTATCAGCCGATTTCCCGCAATGAACCATTGTTGGCAACCTTAACGCGGCGGCGTATTCCTCGGGATAAAGGGATTTCAGTTTCAGCCAATTCGACCGTTGTTTTGCCGAGAACGATTCTGTTTCTTGCTCCTCTAATGCGCGCCTGTCCTCCGAATACATCTGGTAAAACTTTTTATCCACCAATAACTCATCTTGAGAAATGACTTTTTCATCGCCCCCAAACCGCGTTTGAATTTCTTGTATCCTTCTTTTAATTCTTGCTTCAATGCCTATGCGCGCTTCCGCCTGCAATTGCGGGAAAAAGTTATACACCCAAATAAACTCATTTTGACTTCCAATTCTGTCAATGCGGCCGACTCGCTGGATAATTCGCACGGGGTTCCAGTGAAGCTCATAATTAATGACAACTTGCCCATCCTGTAAGTTGATACCCTCTCCAAGCATTTCCGTGCTTACCAAAATATCTATTTCATTTTCGTTCGTTACTTCTATGCCGCGTTTTTTCAAATACTTCCTGTTGGAGTCGGTCTTAGACGAAAAAAGAGCCGCGCGTCTCAACACATCGCCGGTGTCACCGGAAACGTATTCTACCCGAGAAAAATGCTTTTTTAATTCTTCGCCTATATACTGGGCCGTTGATGCGTACTGTGTAAATATCAAAACTTTCTTCCCGTCGCACTTTTCCTTGCCCCGTTCATCCCAATTCCGCTGACTATATTCGCCTTTAATTTTTTTGATAAGCGTTTGCAGTTTGTCATCATCTTCAACGGAAATATTTTTAATCATCTCATGCATTTCTTTCAAAATAACCGCGTCTTTCTCAATGCCTTCTTTAAGTGCGGAAACTCTAAAACGCTCCGCTTCATAAGCTGTTTCTGGAATTTCAATTTCTTCAATATCTAAATCTTCTTTTAATTGCTGATACGCCTTGTCAGCCGCCTCTCCGGCTAATACCTTGCCCTCTTCAAGACCCCTCAAAAAAAGTTCGTGCGAGCGAACCATAACTCTCAACGACTCCCGCAATGCTTCCACGCTGCTCTCCAAAAGTTTAAAAAGAATCATCCGCATAATGCCCCGCAAGTTGCGCCCGGCGATTTTCAAGCGCTGTTTCTCATCCTCGGTAAATTCTTCTTCTTTTATAAAATTACCGATGTCGTAGCGAGCAAACACTAAATTATCAATTTTTGCTTCAAGAGAGTTAAAAACCCCGCCCGGATATACATCGTCAATGTTGTAATCAATACGATAAGGCCCGAGGCGCTTGGGAAAGTGAGGCAAATTCTCCATGCCATACTCATCAATAATGTTTTTTCTGGTGCGGCGGATAAGAATCTGCTGGAAAAGGGTTTCCGACATATCAGGAACATCTTCTTTTCCCTCGCTGTTTAATTTCTGCCTCTCCTCATCCGCCTTTTTGAAAAACTCTTTCAGCTCCGGAGGATCAATCCGAATAACATCCGTCATTTCTTGCGGGTGGAAAAGTTTTATCTGATGATACATATCCAGCAATTTCAAATTCTGCGGCGTGGCGCCGACCAGAACTACCTTTTTACCTTCGCAAATAATCTGTAAATCCTTGTATGATGCGGTTTCGGGATTGCGAAAGTGGTGCGCCTCGTCTATCAAAACAATCGGCCTTTGCATCAATTTGTCATCATTTAAGATATCTGAAAGTTTGCCGCGCGAAATAACCTTTGCGTTTACGTTGTAATCGTCCAAGACCTGTTCCCATTGCTCAATAATTTTTGGCGAGCAGATAACAACTGATTTCTCGCCTTCTTCCTGTAAATGCGCCAGAAGCGCCGCGCCCATATAGGTTTTGCCCACGCCCGGCACATCGGCCAAAAACACCCCTTTGTATTTTCCTAATTTACGGTACGCGTCTATTACCGCGTCTTTTTGGAACGGGAAAAGCGCCGGAACATCCTCGTTGAATTCAATCTTTTCTTTTTCGTGGTCTTCCTCCAAAGAAAAAATGTCGTGTAAAATCCGCAAGTAAATCCGAAACGGCGTTACTTCGTCATTCAAAGCCCACGACTCACGCACCGCGGTTTCGGCCAAAACCGTAAAATCGCAGTCCTCGGACAATTTCCATTTTTCTTCAAACCATTTATTCAATTTTTTCACTTGCGCCGCGTCGGTCAGCCGCACATTTACTTCGGTATTCAAAGAAAAACCGGAAATGGAAATGTTGCTTGAGCCGGTGAAAGCGGCAGGGACGTCCTTCTTATCAACTAAATACACTTTGGCGTGAAGCAGTTCTTTGGTATAAATGCGAAGTTTAATTTTCCTTTCCGCAAGCTTCTCGGCAAGCCAGATTAAAAACTCTTTATTTTCTTTATTTGGCTGGAGCCGCCCGGCGCGGGATAAAAGCGCCCTAGCTTCATTTTCAAGAATTTCCTTTTTCTCTTCCGGCGTCTGGAATTCCTGCGCTTCAAGTTTGTCCTGCACCGCTTCATCAAATTTTTCCGCCGTGAGCATCATTTCCGCGGTCTGCCAATTGGTTGTTGGGCTAATCAATAATTCCAAACTTTCCAACGCGTCAATCGCATCTTTTAGTTCCTTGAGCCCGGAAATGAAAAACCAACCAACGGCGAATCGGGCGCTTTTGGCGCCTTTCAATTCTTTTTTCAGTTCGTCCGAAAACTTCTGCTCCGGGGTTGTAATGATATTTTGAGGCATAAATTAAATTGGCGCCAACTGACGACTAAATTCACGCTCCAACATAGCCGCAAAGTCCCGGATAATGGCTTGCTGGCCTATTGGTAAAAGCGCCCCAAGTTCGTTTTGAAAATTAATTTTTTTTGCTTCCGTGATAATGCCCGCTTGTTCTTTCGCAAGTCGCTCTTTTTGACCGAGCATAAGCATATTTTTTCTCATTATAAAATACAAATCATAAAAATCGCGCGGCTTTTTCCGTTCCAGCAAAGCGCTGAATATTTTTTCTTCAACCAGATCCTCTTGTGGTAGATGCAAAATTGTATAAGCCGGGACGAAATCGTTAACAATGCTGTCTGTCTCGCCCAAAACCGTTCTCCCGTTTCTTGTAGAAACATTTATTTCAACACTGACCGGTTGATAATCACCGCCGCGAAAAGTTGCCGCTCCGAAATAACCGCCCGCCGTTTCATCTGACTTGTCGTCAATCTCAATATGGATATCCGCCTTACTAGTTTCAGACAAAACTTCAACAAAAATATCTTCAATAAATTTTTTTGCTAATCTCTGTTCAACTCCAAAAAGAGAGAAATCTAAATCCTCGGAAAAACGGGGGCTGCCATACACAACGCGCAGAGCCGTGCCGCCCTTGAACAACAATTTTTCGGCGCCTGGCAATTGATAAAACGCGCTTAAAAAAATATGCTGAAAATATTCCCGCACGATATTGGGAAATTCACTGGTCTGGTAGCGGTGCGCAAGCGCATTGATTGTCTCTTTGGAAATCATTTGAGCGTTGTTTTAATAATACTAATAAGTTTTGGGTTGCCGAAAAGTTCTGCATACTGAATGACCTTTGCGCGGTTGAATTTTTCTTTGCGAAAGCGGGAGATTGGTTTTTGTTTTGAAAGAAGCCGCAAGTAGTTTGCGTCCACAAAGGCTTTCTCGGCGTCAGCGATATAAAAACTTACGCCTTGCGACTTTTGAACACCATAACCGGTATAAGCCGCCTTTTTGATCTTCCGGTATGAAAAAACTTTGCCCAATGTTTTAATTTCAAATCGGCGCGTGGCTTTTGTGGTAACCGAAGTAATCTCATATACAATTTCTGGAATGATGCCGTGATACGCCAAGGCAAATTCGAGTGAGATATAAGAAGGACTATAAAGCTTGTTGGCAATATAGATATCGGGCGGCAAAGCGTCCGGTAAAGCGTAAAGCCCGCGCTTCAGTCTAATTATAAATACTTGCTTAGCGTAACGGTGAAGTAATTTCGTAGCGGTAGCTTTAGAAAGCCCAAATAGCGCCCGAACTTCGGTCGCGGTAAAAAGAAGCAGCTTTTTCTCCTTTATTTTAGTGGCAAATTTTGTCTGATTCACTAATTTGACCATATTGTCAATTTACCAAAACGCTCGTAAAAAGTCAAGCAATATCGCAAAACCTTGCCAATTTCGGATACCGGCGGGCGTACCAGGTTTCCACCTCGCGGATGTCGTCTTTGTTCAGGCCGTACATTTCATACACCAATTTATCAATCTCTTTCTGCTCGCCCGACATATAATCGTAGCGCGGATTTTGTTTTTGTTTGGAGATGATTTGCGCGACTAATTCTTGAATTCTTGAATTTTTAGAAATACAAAAAGAGATTTCTTTAATTGGATCCTCGGAAACATTTACCGAGTGGTTAATTCCAATTTTAAAAAGATATTTAACCAACTTTGAACAAATCTCTCCAAGTGTTTGCTCTGTATCAAATCCAGTGAAAATACCCGAACCTGCGACATTATATGGGCCGGGATTATTTATTCTAAAAGTTGGAGCATACATTCCTGTATGCGACAAGGTTATACCCTCCAAAAAATAAGTTTCTGGATTTCTAATTACTGCGCCGCTTTCTCTGTCATGTAATTTGTTAACTGCTTCATAACCCCAATCAATAAAGTATTCTAAGGGCTGCCAATAATTTGGCAGAAATCCGCTTTCCGCATCACTTTCTCCGCCCTTATCATGCGGCGCGATGTATCTGCCGCTAAACCATAAATCCGGGTCAAACGGCTTTTCTGTTTTTGATTTGTGTAGGCCTTTTTCAATTACCTTCAGGCGCAATTTTTCGTCTCCGGAAATTTTTTTCAAGTCATCTTCGGTAAGCAAAAATTCCGTATAATCGCCGATACTGCGGTAACTGCCCCGCGCTTCGGGATTTTGAAAAAGATACGCTTGATTATCACCAGTTTGCAATCCAACTTTTACATCAGCGATATCGCCAAACCGCGCTACTTCAACAATTTTGCCGTTAAACTCAATCTGTCTAACCTTCACTTTTTTCTTTTCAATTTCCCCAACCTCTTTTTCCGCTGTTTTTGCGCTTGTGTCATTCATTAAGGCGAACAATTTCGGACTGCCGACAAAAAATGGAATGTTGGAATTTGTTTCAATTAAACCCTGCTTGTAGCGGTAAACCGCTTTTTTGGGGGTTGAAACTTCTTGCTTGCCCGCCGAAGCTTTAGCGAAGGCAGGCGGTTCATCCAAAGAATAAAGATATTCGTCCAACTCGTTAGTGTTTTTCTCGGCGCGGGTAAAATCGCAGGCGACAAGCTCATTTTCTTCGCGCTTTTTTGCATTTTCAAAAATTATTCTTTCGCCTTGTTTGCCGCTCGCCCGGCCGCGCTCGGATTTCTCCGCGATCAAAATGCTTGTATTGACCGTCGCCCCGAAAAGCCACGGCGGCATCATAATAAGATGGAAAACTTTTGCATTGTCCAGCATAAAACGGCGCAAGGGTTTGTGGGTTTTAATGGTCTGCCAAGTGTCGGAGGTGATAAAACTCAAAATCCCGCCAACTTTAAGCAAATCTTGAAATACCATTGCCATAAAAACCCCGTAGGAATCCTTTGAGCCGAGGCCGTAGCGTTCCTTTCCCTTTTCCATTGATTCGTTTTTTACGCCGTAAGGTGGGTTGCCAAGCACAATGTCAAAACCGCCGCGGTCGTGGTCGGCAAAATATTCCACTAAATCAATAAGCCACACGAACGAGAGTTTATCGTGATGGGCATCATATTTCTTGACCACAAGCTGTCCTTTAATCTGTTTAATAAGCGACGCCCTTCCAACGGCTTCCATATTTTGCATGCTTTTCTTAACATTAATACTGGGTCCGAAACCTAATTCTGCCTGCGATACTTCTTGCGGTGCCTCGCGTTCTAAAATATCTATCGTCAATTCTAGGCGTTCCTTAGCTATATTTTGTCGCAATTTTTCTTTTTTACTTTCATTATCTGCGTAAAAATAATCTCCTTTGAGTAAACGAATTCTTTCACGCTTTTGTTCTATCGCTGCGTCCGCACGGTATCCTCGCAAATCACGGAATGCCATAACTTGCTCGCCGACCAGATGGTCAATAATACTATCGCCCCGAAACACTTTGTAAGTAAGATTTGGCAGGGTTGGAATTGGTTTGCCAACTTCTCTTTCATAATCAACCGCGAGCGAGAGCCAAAGCCGGAGTTCGCATAAATGCACCGCTTGACGCAAAATATCTACTCCGATCAGGTTTTTTTTGATGATTTCCTCTTTGAGCGTGTAGTTAAAATTTGTCCGAGTTGCTCCCGCTTCCCCGACTTTTAAGGACAGGAGTCGGCGTATGCCGACTAGAATCTGAAGCGACCCCAAGAGAAACGCGCCGGAACCAACGGCTGGGTCGCAAATGGAAATCTCTTTTACTACATCTAAAAGCGCGCGACATTCTGTCTTTGATAGAGACAGTTTTTCGGCTTGCTTCTCGTCTGGAAAATCATCAACCGCAAGGTCAATAAGTTCTCTCGCATTGGCTATGTCAATACCGGCCTGCGCCGCAAGCCGCCGCGCAATTGCCTCGCGGCACATATAAAACACGGCGACGCGCGGGGTATAGTAGCTCCCGGTGGCGCGACGAAGTTCTTTTTCAAGTTCCGCCTCGCCTTTTTCCATCACTTTCTCCATACGCAAAACCAGCTCTTCAAAAATCCGTCCCAGCATTTCCGGATCAACAGCCACCTCGACAGAACTTGGCGAAGATTCTTCTATGGTGAAATTGAAACGATTGAAAAGATTCTCAAAAAGGCCCTGAAAAAAAGAATTTGGAATAGAAACCAGAAAAAGATACTTCGGCTCGGCTCCGAAAAGACCGCCGTTCAAAAACGGAATCTCGCCGAGTTCTTCGTATTTTTTACCGCGGGCAGGATTTGAAAGAAGGTCAAATAACGGATTTACGGCCTCCAGCCAATATGAGTTTTTGTCCTCAAAATACGGCTGAAATTTGTCATACAGATAGTCCTTGTTGTTATCAAGCCAGCCCTTCTGTTCAATGAATTTAAGAAAGATGAGGCGGTTAAGAATGATTTGCGCGACGTCCAAAATTTTCTTTTTATCATAACTGTATTCTTTGTGACGCGCTTTTTTAATAATCTCCGCGAGTTCCAAAAACTTTTCGGCAAAAGTGCGGAAAAAATCCATTGTAACCGCTTCAACATCAAAAGCGGACTTCATTTTGTCAATCAGTGTTTGTGTTGTGTCAGAGGAGCCGACCCTTAAAAGCGCGAGGCGGTCCTGGGTTGTCCGGAGACGCTTTCGGTTAATTGGCGTTATGGAAAAACGCCGTAGTTCCAATCGGCTGCCGCTTGAACGCGCATTCACGAAATGCCAAAACTCTCCGTCTTCCGCGCAGAACACAAATAATTTCGCGTCTCTCTCGTGTTTGGGAACTGCGTTGATGAAGTCTCTTTCTATCGCGCGCAGGGAAGCGTCTTTTTTCCAAATAGCATCGTTTGAATCAAGCTTGATTCTCGCTAAAATGACTTCAAATCCATCATGGCCTGCGACAATCTTTTTCTCTAATAACTTTTCTTCTGTTTCCGCCGGTAATGTTAATTCCAAACCGCCAGTTGCCGCCCGATAGCCAAGCTCTTCAATAACAATTTGCTTTAAATCTCTTTCTGTTTTTAATTCAGATAAATTCATAATGCTTGTGCCTCTTTAGCGTTTGCCATAATTATTTTAGTAAATCAGAAATACGCACATCAAAGATCCGCGTGTCTTTAATAAGCACTCTAAACCTATCCAGCAGGGTCTGGTTCTTTTCGTTTGTAATAAAAGTTAAGTCTGAGCTCATTTTTTATGTATTATTTTTAATATATCGTCTTTTTTATAGCGTCTATCTTTTCTGGTACCAAATCGAATCGCCCTAAGTATTCCTTTATTATCCCAGTTTCTTAAGGTGTTCGGATGGCAATTAAGAAGGCGGCAAGCCTGCTTCAAAGTGAGGATGTCCGGTAACTTGTCTTGCTTGAAAGCTCGCGTCATAAATTACCATAAGTTTACATCTACAGAAACGCCAAGTAAAGCAAAAACAGAAGCTCTCGCCTCTGTTTGTGCACGATGGGGTGCCTATCGGGATTTGAACCCGAACCGAGAGTTCCACAAACTCTAGTGCTGACCATTACACTATAGGCACCATATAAAAAATAAGAGTCAAAGCTCGAAAATCAAAACTTTGATTTGGCTTTATTCTTCTACCTTCGAGACCGAGGCCCCTTCTTTGGTTTTCTGCGAAATCTTGATGGCGACTTCCTGCCCCGCTTGAGCGGACATCACCGGCGCGTGCTCCACCTGCATGGACTCCACGATGTCGGTAAATTCGCTCTCGCCCTTCTTGATTTTAATCGCGTCCCCGGTCGCGAGCGAACCCGAAAGCCGCACCACCGCCACCCCGAGCTTGTCGTAATAATGGATGACTTTGCCGATTTCTTTCTCCATACTTTTATCCTACATCAGCCTAAAAAGAGGTCAAATGTGCGCGGGAGAGGACTTGCACCTCCACGTCCTTGCGGACACCAGCCCCTCAAGCTGGCCTGTCTTCTAAGTTTCAGCACCCGCGCGTGTTTATTGCGGAGCCGCGACAGTCGTCTGACGCGTCTTTCGTCTGATTTCGCGGGCCGCCTTCTCCCTGATGTAGTATAGTTTCGCCCTCCGGACGTGGCCGCGTTTCAAAATTTCAATTTTTTCAATCGCTGGAGAGTACAGAGGGAAAATCCGCTCCACGCCGATTCCTTCGGAAATTTTTCGAACGGTAAAAGTCGCGCCCGGCTCCGTGCCGTGTTTTCGCGCGAGTACCAGTCCCTCAAAAGCCTGCGAGCGCAGCTTGTCCGCCTCGGCTCCGCCTTTGCGAGACGGGTCGCCTTCTTTAATTTTCTGCCAAACCCGAACCGCGTCCCCTGCCCGAAAATCCAGCTTCTTCCTCGCCTCAATATCCACCGGAGAAAATTTGGTGTCCAAAACCGAAGTCATAACCTTTCTTTTGTAACATTTTCCAAAACATTTTTCAAGTCGCGAGGAAGTTCGGCTTCTAAACGAATCCGAGTCCCAGAGGGCAGTGTTAATTCCAGCGAAAAAGCGTGCAAAAACTGCCGCGCGAGGCCGGCGGGACAAAGAAACGTTTTTCTCCCGGAATAAAGCTTGTCACAAGCCACGGGATGACCGATGGCGGCGAAATGCGAACGAATCTGGTGGGTGCGCCCGGTTTTAGGAAAGGCCTCAACGAGCGTAAACCCGTCCAGACGTTTCAGAACCACGTATTCCGTGGCGGCTTCTCTTATTGTCCCCCTTCGCTCTCCGATGGCCACTCGCTTCAATGGCGTTTTTTTAGAGCGGCCGATGGCAAGTTCTATTTTCCCCTCTCGCTCTTTTATATTCCCTACCACCAAAGCCAAATATGATTTTTTAATCTCGCGGTTTTTGAAAAGTCCGCGCAGATACTCCTGCGCTTTTTCGTTTTTCGCAAACAAAATAATTCCGGAAGTGTCTTTGTCGAGCCTATGCACCACAAAAAGTTCCGGTCTATCTTCCAACGCCCAGTCAAAATTAACTCCCGCGGGCTTCGCGAGCGCAAGAATATCCGCGTCTTCGTAGATTATTTTTAAATCATTCAAGATACGCGTTATCAACCCAGCACCAAATCCAAGTTAAAGGCGTGCCGGCGGGGAGAGGAACAATAATTGGATGGCCTGTTTTCTCGTAATGCTCGCGGTTATGGGCTTGGTGCGACTCGCAGCAAAAAACTCCTCCGCAGGAAGTGCAAAGTCGGAGATTCTCCCGCTCGCCGCAGACTCCGCAGGCTTTTTTCTCGGTCTGGGTTATTTTTATCTCCGAAAGATGCGGGCAATTTTCTTTTTTTATTTTTTGCGATGACATTGAATTTAAGATGTGCGCGGTAGAAGGATCGAACTTCTGGCCTCGTCGATGTCAACGACGCGCTCTACCACTGAGCTAACCGCGCAGAAAATTAAAAAAGTTTACTCACGAGAGAACAATAGGGGTCTTCCCACGCTGGATCCCAAGCAAAGAATGGAATGGTATGTTATCAATTTTGGTGGCCATTATGAAATCATTCTCCGAAAGGCCGCTGATGGCGTGGGCGGTCAAGTCAATCCGTACCTTATTATAGGATATCAGAATGTCGGGGTGGTGGCCTTCTTCCTCGGCAAGCACAGCGATATTGAATAAAAAGAAAATATCCTATATTATAATGTAATTCTGGCCCTATCGTCTAGCCTGGTCTAGGACACAAGCTTTTCAAGCTTGGTACCCGGGTTCAAATCCCGGTGGGGCCGCAGATGAAAATCCTAGCCATTGAAACTTCCTGCGATGAAACCGCGATTGCCGTGCTCGAAGCCCGCGAAACTAAAAGCGGAGTCGATTTCAAAATTCTCTCAAATCAAATCGCTTCGCAGATAAAAATCCACGCGCCTTATGGCGGAGTGGTGCCAAATTTAGCCAAGCGGGAACATAGAAAAAAACTGCCTATTTTATTGAAGCGCATCCGATTCAAACCTGACGCAATTGCGGTTACTTGCGGCCCGGGGCTCGAACCCGCCTTATGGGAAGGAATCGAGTTCGCTAAAGCGCTTTCAAAAAAATGGCGGGTGCCGCTCGTTCCGGTAAATCATCTGGAAGGACACATATATTCCGCATCTATGCGGAATGACAAATTTCTAATTTCTAATATCCAAATCTTTCCGCTTCTGACTCTCATTGTCTCCGGAGGGCACACGGAACTCGTGCTTTCCAAAAAGCATCTGGATTATAAAATCTTGGGCGAGACCTTGGATGATGCAGCCGGGGAAGCTTTTGATAAAGTCGCGAGGATGCTTGGGCTTGGATATCCGGAGGTCCGGAAATTTCGAAACTCGCGAAAAAAGGAAACCCTGACGCCATAAATTTCCCGCGGCCAATGCTCCATTCCAAAGATTTAAATTTTTCTTTTTCGGGACTCAAAACCGCTGTTTTATACTTTCTGCGTGATAATCAAAAAATTTCAAAAGCCGACGTAGGTGCCTCTTTCGAGCAAGCCGTGGTGGACGTTTTGGTAAAAAAAACTCTGGAGGCAGTTAAAATTTACAAACCGAAAACCGTGGCTTTGGGCGGCGGTGTCGCGGCCAATTCCCGACTTCGTCAAGAATTTTCTAAAAGATTAAACGTTCTGCTGCCTGAAAAAAAATTCACCGGCGACAACGCCGCCATGATTGCGGTCGCCGGGTATTATCGCTGGAAAGCCAGAAAATTCGTCAAAAATCATGAAAATCTACGCGCCGTCGGCAATTTAAAGCTATAATTAGATATGCCTTCTGATTTCGACAAACCATACGATCCGAAAGCGGTGGAGCCGGAGATTTATGAGAAATGGGAGAAATCCGGTTTTTTTAACCCGGACAAACTTCCAAAGAAATGGACTAAAACCTTCACTATTATTATGCCGCCGCCGAACGCGAACGGCGCTTTGCATATCGGACACGCGGTTTTCGTAACTTTAGAGGATATCATGACGCGCTTCGAACGGATGCGCGGCAAAAAAACCTTGTGGCTCCCTGGCGCGGACCATGCCGGTTTCGAAACTCAAGTGGTTTTTGACAAAAAACTTGAAAAAGAAGGCAGGAGCCGCTTCAAAATCCCGCGCGAAGAGCTCTACAAGGAAATGCTTTCTTTCACGCTTGAAAACAAAAAAATAATGGAAACACAGTTGCGAAAGCTGGGGGCGTCCTGCGACTGGTCTCGCGAAAAATTCACGCTTGACCCTGAAATCATCACAACCGTCTATGACACTTTCAAAAAACTTTACGGCGACGGCTTGGTGTATCGCGAAAATAAAATCGTAAATTGGTGCACCAAACATCAAA
Organism: Candidatus Giovannonibacteria bacterium RIFOXYD1_FULL_48_21; assembly: GCA_001778985.1. Lineage (GTDB taxonomy): Bacteria > Patescibacteriota > Minisyncoccia > JACPKW01 > UBA11713 > UBA11713. The sequence continues at coordinate 33,704 of MFIU01000001.1, forward strand.
CCACCCTCTCGGACTTGGAGGTGAAATACGTGGAGCGAAAAGACCCGCTTTACTACATTCGATACGGGCCGGTAACGCTCGCCACGGTGCGGCTGGAAACGAAATTCGGCGATACGGCCGTGGCCGTTAATCCCAAAGACAAACGCTATAAAAATTTGGTCGGAAAAGAGATTGAAATTAAAACCCTTTTGGGACCGGCCAAAATAAAGGTGATCGCGGACGGAGCGGTGGACCAGAAATTCGGCACGGGCGCGGTCAAAGTGACGCCAGCGCATGACCCGAACGACTTTGAAATTTGGAAACGGCACAAAGACGAAATTCCCGGGCCCCGCGTAGTGATTGATCAATACGGCCGGATGGACCTGCGAGAGTTCTGGGACCGGCCCAATTCCAAAAAATATCACGGGCTTAAAGTCATGGAAGCGAGAAAAATAATGGAAGAAGACATGCAAAAAGAAGGGCTGATGGTAAAAATTGACCCGGATTACGCCCACGCGGTCGCCACCTGCTACAAATGCGGGACAATTCTGGAGCCGAGAATTTTGCCGCAGTGGTTTGTCCGCATGACCGCGAAACCATCGCTTCGCGATTTGGCGGTTAGGGCTGTTAAAAAAGGGGAGGTCAAATTCATTCCAGCGAGAACGGAAAAAATTTTCATGCACTGGATGAAAAACCTCCGCGACTGGAACATCTCGCGCCAAATCGTCTGGGGCATTCGCATCCCCGCTTGGTATTGTGGATGCGCTGAAATAATAGTTTCCCCAGACCCCCCAGCCAAATGCCCCAAGTGCGGCTCAAAAAATCTTGTCCAAGACCCGGATGTTTTTGACACTTGGTTCTCTTCCGGCCAGTGGCCGTTCGCCACGCTCGGCTACCCCAACGGCAAAGATTTCAAAACTTTCTATCCCACGGATGTGATGGAAACCGGGCACGACATCCTCTTTTTTTGGGTGGCAAGGATGATTATGCTCGGGCTTTATCGTACCGGCAAAATTCCTTTCCGAACGGTTTATCTCCACGGCCTCGTTCGCGACAAGGACCGCCAGAAAATGTCCAAATCCAAAGACAACGTTATCGACCCTTTGGGCGTGGCCGAGCTTTACGGGACGGACGCCCTGCGCCTCGCGCTCGTCATCGGGAACACGGCGGGAAACGACATTATCATCTCCGAAGAAAAAATCCGCGGGTACAGAAACTTCGCGAATAAAATCTGGAACGCCACTCGCTTTGTTTTACAAGAAATCAAGAAATCTCCGCCAAAGGCGGAAAAAAGTGATAAAATAAAACTAGGAAAGCTAAAACGCCTCGTGAAAGAAACCACTCGCGACCTTGAAAGCCATCGTTTTCACCACGCGGCCGAGCATTTGTATCATTTTTTCTGGCATTACTACGCGGACAAGGTCATTGAGGAGATGAAGAAAAAACCGAATCCGCTCCTGCTTTTGGAATTTCATCGAACTCTGATAAAGCTCCTGCATCCTTTCCTGCCGCACATCACCGAAAAAATCTGGGAGGAACTTCCTGGACCCGCTGGCGGAAAAAATAAAAAACTTCTGATGATAGAATCATGGCCCAAGCCTTAACCTTTCAGGACATAATGCTCGTTTTTTTGACCGGTTTCCTGCCGCCCTTGTTGTGGCTTTGGTTCTGGCTGAAAGAAGACCCGCATCCGGAGCCTCGGCGCGTGCTTTTAACGAGCTTCGTTCTCGGCATGACCGCAGTTCCGGTGGTGCTCTTGGGAGAATATCTTTGGTATCGCGCCGCGATTCTCCTGGGGGTGGCCGAGCTCGGAGCCATAACCAGCCTCGCTCTTTTGTTCCCTTGGGCTTTTCTGGAAGAGGGGGCAAAGTTTTTAGTGGCCTGGCAGGCGGATTTGAAGCGCTCGGTCTACGACGAGCCAGTGGACGCCATAATTTATCTGATAACCGTGGCTTTGGGCTTCGCGGCCATGGAAAACGTTCTTTTTCTTCTGAAATCCGCGGGCGGAAGCTTATTTCTGCTCTTGACCACGGCCGACCTCCGCTTCATCGGGGCCACGGTTCTGCACACGGTCAGCGCCGGGGTGATGGGAGTTTCCATAGCCTTTTCTTTTTTCCACAAAGAACACCAAATGCGAAACGTCTGGGGCGGAATCATGCTGGCCACCATCTTGCACACCGCTTTCAACGCCTTTATAATAAGGGCAGAGAGTTCAGGGGCCTTATTTAAAACCTTCTTCGCCCTCTGGACCCTCGCCTTAATACTTATCTTCTTTTTTGAAAGAATAAAAAAGCTAAGAAGCCAATAAACTAAATCTATATTATGCCAAAAGACACTCGTTCTTTTTTTGAAAAATTAACCGGCTCGGTGAAACTTAATCGAGAGCCGGAAGAAAATAACGAAACGACTCTGGCGAAAGCTTCCAAAAACACCTGGCTCGAAGCTGGCGAAGAAGGAGAGCTCACGGTGGATGTCTTTCAAACTCCGGACGAGATTATAATTCAGTCCACGGTCGCCGGAGTAAAGCCGGACGAACTTGACCTCTCTATCACTCAAGACATGGTGACTTTAAAGGGCCGGCGGCAGAAAAGCCATGAGATTTCCGAAAAAGACTATTTCTACAAAGAATTATACTGGGGTGCGTTTTCGCGAAGCATTCTCCTGCCGCAGGAAGTGGACGCGGACGCGGCTCAAGCAACTATGAAAAACGGACTTCTCACTATCCGTCTTCCCAAGCTCGACAAAACCAAGACCCAGCGGCTCAAAGTGAAACTGGAATAGAGGCGAATAAAAAAACAAAACCTCGGCCAACGGTCGGGGCTTTGCTTATTTTCTCAAAAATCTTCGCTTCACGTGTTCAAACATATCCCCACCATTCAGCAACAACAATATAACAATGATTGCAAACCCGATGAGAAGTTTGGCTGAAAGATCGAGATTGTCGAGCGAAGATAAATCGAGCTGCGGAAAATTCATCTCTTCGCCTCCCTTCGTACAACAAATCTACGTAGAGCCTAGCAATGTAAAATTAAAGTTGCAAGATGTGGATAAATTTGTGCAGTATTCTTGAATTAGTCCGAACGCATTTCGGGAAAGAAATCCCCCCGCGAAAATTCGGAAAGGCGGCGGCTTGTACTGAGCGAAGTCGAAGTGAGCCGCACCGCTGACAATTTTCCCGCCACATATTTAAAATTTTAGAAAGCGGGATCCTCGATTTTGCAAATTCGCTTCGCTCATGCAAAATCGGGACAAGTTTTTCTTTGGCTTATTGTATTATCTTTGACCTTTTTCTTCCAGTAAATATTCCAATTAATACTCCGACGAATGGAGGAAAAACAAATATCACAAAGAATATAATCCAGTATGGGATTACCACCCCCAACGAGTAAGCTAAGCGCACTCTAAGTTCATCAGCAACGGCCCCGATGGTTCTAATATCAAAAATCTTTTTGTACTCATCTTGTAATCTTGGCGCAGGGGGTATTTCGCCGCGCTTTAAGAATTCCGCCTGTCGGTAATCAGATAACACCGCTGACTCTGCGCATATAGCATCAACGAACTCTGATTGGGTAAATATTTTTACAGACGTCTCTGGATCCTTGCAATATCCTTTAACATCGTTTTCACATTGTGCCTCCGAGCCATACGAAAGATTTAATCCGATCGTGTAACTTTCGCACGCAGAGCTAGTTCTCGATCCTAATAAATAAGGATCCGTCTTTAGTTCTGTGATGCTCTTAGTAGCACATTTGTCTTTGAGGATTTTAACTCTGTTGTAATAAAACTCTTCCTGAGATTTTTGGTATTTACTAAAATCCGTGAATCTATTCAGACTATTTCTGCTCATGGTTTCAATAGCGCAATCATAAGGGGACCCGCTATTATCTTTGCACTTTTTACACTCAAGAAATGTTTTATATAATGGAACATTTTGATCATACTGAGCCAAGGCGTAATCGTGTTGTCGTGGCGCATAGGAAAATAAGAAATAGGCGGCGTAAATGCCGATAGAAAATAGTATGCCGAAGAAGAAACTAATTGTTATATTCTTCTTCATATGAAAAAATTTTCTTTTTCTAAAATATGGTTAAACCCATTCGCCTTTTATCAGTTTTTCTTTTTTGACTCGACTCCAGTGTTTAATTTGCGCTTCGCGTTTTCTGGCTTCGGATTTATTATACAGTGGCAGGGATTTATAAACAAGCGAGAATGGTCCTTGCTGTCTAGCCATCTGCGAACCCTTGCCTAAATTGTGTTTAATTATTCTTTGATCGGGGTCTGGTGTGATTCCAGTATAGTAATAACCACTTCCAGCTTTAGCGATATAAACATACCAATTCATTTCTATATTGTAGCTCTTCGACAAACTCAGAGTACTTCGACTTGAAGTGTTTACACTGAGCGAGCCTTCGACTGGCTCAGGCCAAGACGAAGGTGAGTCGAAGTGTGCCGCGGGTCAGAATCGAACTGACGACTCCTCGCTCTTCAGGCGAGAGCTCTGCCACTGAGCTACCGCGGCGCTAGAAAAAGTATAAGAAAAATTCTGTGGGCGCGCAAGGACTTGAACCTTGGACCTTCTCGGCTTGGCCCGTTAGAAATTTTTTGTGCGCGGTGAGAGATTTGAACTCCCGACCCTCGCTGTGTAAAAGCGATGCTCTACCACTGAGCTAACCGCGCATATATTTCTAACGGGCTGAATAAACGAGACGCTCTGCCGACTGAGCTACGCGCCCATTTTTATTTTTGTCCCCTCGGGGGGAATTGAACCTCCATCTGCTCCTTAGAAGGGAGCCATTCTGTCCATTGAACTACGAGGGGCAGGCGAAACTATTCTAGCCGATTTAGGAAGGGTCTTCAACCGGAACGTTCTCTTTGTAATTTTCAAAGTTGAGCCGCTTTTCCTTGAGCCGCTCCAAAACTTTATCCAAGAGCTGGGTCTGGAGCGTCGTACCCTCTTGGGCGCCGAAAGAAGCTTCCGGCTTTCTAAGAAAAAATTTCCAGAAAATCCAGGCGTCAAAGAGCAGGACGATAAACAGAAATAAAATCAAAAACCACAAAAGACCGTTCCAATGGAATTTAATGCGGGGAATTTTGAATTTTAGGAAATTAAAATTCATAGCTCAAGAGTTTTAAGGTATAAAGCCCGCTCCAGGACGGAGCTTTTCCCTCGGCCGCTGTCTTCTGCAGAGTAATCTGCTCCCAGGCGGTCTCGTAAGGAAGATTTTCAGCCAAGAGGAGATATTGGAAGAGGGAGTTAAAATCGCCCGCGGCGGAAAGGCGGAAGGAAGGCCCGAGTTCTTTGGGGCCGGGGGCTAGGGCGGCGGACTGGACCTCCAGCTCAACTCCGCTCGTTCGCCCCGCTTCCTCCAAATCTTCGATGAAGCGCACAATTTCTTTTTCATTGAGAAACAAATCTTCGATGACCGCCCTCTCGCTCCGGCGCTCGTCCAATATTTTCTCAAAAGCCTTAAGATTTTTTAATTTCACATCCGCGCTCAAAATCCGGCCTTGAATCTCGCCCAGCTCTTTGGTCAAAAGCCCGAGCCGCCAGACCATAAATCCTCCCAGGGCCGCCAAGGCGCCAAAAAGCAATAGAGCCAACGCTAAAAGAATTTTAGAATTTATTCTGGTCATGGCGCGGCGAGCTCCAGCTCTAAAGAAAATTTCAAGTCGACGCTTTTCAGCAGATTTGAAACCGGAGAGCTGATTTTCCGGAAGAGGGAGGCGGCTTCAAGAGCCTGGATGAAAGTCTGAAGGTCTTCCCGCTTTTGGGCCTGGCCTCCCAAAAATATTTTCCCGCGGCTGAAAGAAAGGGAATCAATCCTGATTCCGGCCGGAGCAAGTCCCAGGGCGCGGCGCAAAAGCTCGGAGACCGGCAGGCCCCGCTTCGCCCCTTGGTCCAAGAGAAGAAGCTTGGAATTTAGCTTGCCTATCTCCTGTTCCACCTCGGCGAGGCGTTGGAGCGGCTCGGCCTGGCTCGCCGAATCAAGCTCGCGCAAGAAACTTCTTTTCTCGAGCGCCAGAGACAGATAAATCGGGCCCATCAAAATAAGTCCCAAAAACACAATGACCGAAGCGCCGAAAAGCGCTACCACCAGAAAACGCCGCCTTTTTTCCAGTTCCAACTCTTTCTTATCCTCGTAAGGCAGGAGGTTAATCATGTCGGTAAATTAACCGACCGCAGCGCCAGCCCCAGCGCCGTGGCGTAAGAAAGCGACTCGTTGTAAGTAATCTCCGGAACATAATCTTCAAACGAAGCGATGTTCACCCAGGGGTTGGCTAAAACAACCGGCAATTTCAAATCATAAGCAAGATACTCGCCGAGCCCGATGAGATTAGACTCGCCGCCGCAAAGATAAAGTTTCGCCACCTCGGGCTTAGAGCTGTGGGCGTGGACGGCGTGGCCCTGCCAAAATAAAAGATGTCTTGAAATCTCGTCGCGGATGGCGGAAACAACCGGCAAAAGCGCGTTGAACACTTCCTGATTCTCTTTGGTCCGGACCAGACCCCGTTCTTTTTTCATCCGTTCGGCCGCGAAAAGTTCGATTTTAAAAGTCTGGACGAGGGCTTTATCCAGGTCCGCTCCGGCCAAACTCACAGTGGAAGTAAAACGGATGATTCCTTGAGAAACAATGGCGAAGCTGGTCCGGGTTCGTCCGAAATCCACCACCATCACCACTCCTTCTTCGTCGGGCGGAAGAACCGAGCGCACCAGAGCCTGGGTTTCCATCTCAAACACCGCCGGCTTTAAACCCGCGGCCTTAACCGCGTCCCTATAACCCTCAACCAAATTTCTGGGGAAAGCCACGATGATTACGTCCAGATGGTCCTGCTTTTCCTCGGCCGGCAGAAGCTCATAGTCGAAAACAGCTTCGCTCGGCGAGAGCGGCACATGCTCTTCCAACTGCAGTTCCAAAGCCTCTCGGATATTCGCCTGCGACATTAACGGCAGAGTGACGAGGCCCAGGAAAGCTTTCTCCTCCGGCAAAGCCAGAATTATCTCGCGGCCGCTAAATTCCGAAAGACCGGATTTGAGAAAATCTATCAAAGCGTCTCTGTTTTTTATCTCGCCGGATTGAATCAAGCCCTCCGGCAGGACTTTCTGGCCGAATTTTCCCAAAACCGGGCGTCCTTTCCGGAAAGACAGCTCGACGAATTTCAAAGAACGGTCGGAAATATCCAAACCCAGAACCAAAGGCTCCAGATATTTGGACGGAGGGAAAATTTTTGAAAGATTTGGTAAGCGCATCATCCTTCTTCTAGAGTAGTGGAATTTTTAAGGCACTTCTAGCCAGGTTAAAATATCAAAACTTCCGGAGGGACCGGCGAAATTGACCGAGGCGAGGCCGGTCTCATAGGTTACGGTGGCGCTGTTTTTGATGTGAAGTTGATAAGCGCTCGCTTCTTTCAGAGCGGTGGAATCTTCAGTCCTCAACAATCCGTGGGGCGCGTAGTAAATTGAAGCATCCGCGCTGTTTTTGGGCTGGATGGCAATTTCACTGCCTCCAGTCTGGGCAGAGTTGTTCTGGGAGATGAGCGCGATATAGCTTCCGGGGCTTCCCGACCCCAGCACCTTGGCGGAATTCTGCACCAAAATCTTGCTGGAGGTGAGGCGATTGGAAGGGTTGTCGGCAATAACCACTTCGGAGAAACTGCCGTAGCTCGGATCCAGCAGCAGCTGGGCCGTGTTTTCTATGCTGAAATTGCCGCGAACCCAGAGTGTTCCCTTGAGGATTACCACCGCGTCGTTCTTAATGAGAAAATCGCAGTTTATTTTTTGGGAATCAAGAACGGTGGTCCCGTCATCCAAAATATAAGGACAGGGGCTGGTATGCACTCCGTCAGCCTCGGCCGCGGCTTCCCATTGGGCGATTTGGCTGTCCGATATCGGGAAGTTTAATTTCGGGAGGTCAGCCGGCGGCTGGGTACCTGGAAAAATTTCGCCGCCCACCGTACTGCCGCTAAGCGAGGTCAAATAGTAGGCGTCGCCTCCGATCGTACTGACGCTGATTGTATCGGCGTAGGCATTTTTAGAAACAGAGGTATCCGAAATAGACGTGGTGGAGCTCGCGTTTCCTCCGATGCTTACGTCTTCAATCTTGTGGGCTCGGGCCTCGCCGCCGATTGAAAAAGTATTATCACCTTCGATTTCAGAAATTGAGGCCGCGAAAGCATCCAGGGTTATCTTGGCCGTATTCTTACCCTCAATATCGCCGTTAGAGTAGAGGTTACCGATAATCATCGAAGAGTTTTCCAAAAGAACGCCTCCGTCTCCGACCTGAACGGCATAGCCGAAGCTGGCTCCGGTCCCCTGTTTCACTGAAGTTTTCACAATGCGATGGATGTCCTTGATATCAGCCGCGCTTTGAATATCTTTGCCGCCAACGATACTGTTCACGGTAATGGTGGTATTGGCGCCGTAGAGCGAGAGGGTATACGACGCCGGAAGATTTTTGCCGCGCTTCAGACGAAAAACCGCGTCTTCAATCCCGGACTCGGAAAGAAAATAAGAACGCTTGGATTTGAAATCCAGCTCGGAAATTCTGGCGCTCGAAAAGGCCAAGGCGGCGGCCAGGGTGATTAAAGTCAGCATCGCGAACAAAATCAGAAGCACGGCCACCATAAAAGCCTGCCCCGCCGTTGGCGGGGTAAACCCGCTCCTTTTAATATTTGGCGCGAAGTACGGCAGAGGCATAAAAAGTTTTATCTTGAAAAGTAATTTCGACGGTAACGAGGTCGGAGTTCGCGCCAGGCAGGTGCCAGAAAATCAGGCTCGAAATGGGAGCCTCCGGTCCGGTCAGAAATTCAGCCGGTCCGGAGTCATCCTGCTTCTGGAGCCTAGAGGAAGCGAGAAAGAAAGTGCGGCTGACTTGGACTTGGCTTCCAGGAGATTGGACCGTGCGCAGAACAAGAGTTCCGGGATTTGAACCGAAAACGCTCGCCGCGACCAGCACCTCCGAACCTTGCCTAATTTCCCTGACCAGAGTTTCAAGCGCCAACTCCGCCGCTTGGGCCGTGAGGCGGTCGCTACGCAGCTCTTTGGCGCCCGAAGCCAGGGTTAAAACTACCTGAATCACGCCCGCGCTTAACAAGGCGAGAAGCCCGATATAAATTAAAATTTCAAGCAAAGTGAATCCTTGTTTTCGCATCTAATTGTCGAAAAGGTCCGTCAAATAACCCTCCAGAGTTAAAAGCTCTTCCCGACCTTTGAAATTCCAGGAAACTTTCATTGTTATTTTTTTGGTGTCAGGGTCGTCGTTCGCGGGGTTGTAGATGGTTTCAATGTTGGCCGTCCCGTCCCGTGAAACATTTTCAATCCGAAAACTCCGGGTGAAAAGACCGGAGATGGGCGCGGGAGCCAAACCAACCACGCTCCATTGGAAGAGGGCGGGGTCAAAACTCAAATAGTAATCAGTGTTCGGAGAAAGAAGAGCGATATTCTGATTCCAGCCGGAGTCGCGCAGATGCCGTAAAACTTCCAGCCCCTCTTCCAGCAAAAAAGCGACTTGAAGCTTCTGATTCGAAAATTCCACCGTGCTTTGGGCCAGCAGAAACACCGCCACCAGCGCCAAAAGCGAGCCGGCCACGAGGGACACGGCCAAAACAATCTCCAAAAGTCCGAAACCCTGCCTGGCCGGCAGGCAGGCCCTTTTTTTATTCGGCAAGTCCTGAAGCATAGATGGTTATGGTGGTGCTAGCGAGAGCGTCCGAGGTCAATTCAATGCGGATGGTGCCGATGCTGGCGGCGCGGCCAGTTAATCTTTCAAAAATTACCTCCGAAGCCCCTCCAAGTGAAATCAAACCTATTTTTGCGCCGGCTGGCAAAAGAATTTCAAGATTAGAGGGGTCAGAGGCGGAATAACTTGAACCTTTGAAGCGAACCAAGCGCGTTTCTTCAAAATGAACCCCCCAGGAAGATTTTCCTTCCGCCCCCAGGGTCTGGATGCGGGCCAGGCTAAGCTCAGAGAGGACTTTGGCGCGGGCTTCTTTCAATAAAGAGTTTTGGCGAAAGCTGGAGAAGGCCGCCACGGCCAGGGCGGTAATCACCAAAATGATGCCGAGGGCGAATAAAATTTCGAGGAGCGTAAAACCTCTCATATCAAAGCGTTCCCACTACGCTGTAAAGAGGTTGAATCATGGAAAAAGCGAAAAGCCCCACCACCACTCCGATGATAATCATCAAAGCCGGCTCGATAATCGTGGAGAGGTCTTTGGTCGCCTGGGCGACTTCGTTTTCGTAAAAAACCGCGAGTCTGAAAAGCATCTCGGAAAGCTTGCCGGTCTCCTCGCCCACCGCCATCATCTCGCCGACCAAAGAGGGATAAAGCTCCGAGTTCTGGATGAAAATTTTGGAAATCGGCTCGCCTTTCTCAATGCTTTTTTGGGCCGAGAGCACCACCTCCCGATAATAATGATTCTGCAAAACGCCGTTGGTTACCGCGAGGGCTTCCAAAATTTCCACACCGGCCCCAACCAGCGAGCCCAACGTCCGGCAGGTGCGGGCGGAATTTGTTTTTTTGACGAGTCCGGCGATGACCGGAATCTTCAAAAGGGCAAAATCAATGAATCTATGCCCCCGCTCGCTTCTCGAAGCAAAGTATAAGGCGGCAAAAAAAATAAGAAGAAGAATAGCGCCCAGAATTAAATTATCCAAGAAAAAGTTGCTGACGTTTATGATGAGACGGGTCGAAGCAGGAAGTTTAATGTTTAATTCCTTAAAAGTCTGAACCAAAGTCGGCACCACGTAGACCAGCATTAAGATTCCGATGCCGAACATCGCGACGAGAATCACGGCCGGATAAATCAAGGCTCCCCGGATTTTTCTTTTGAGGTCGTATTCGCGCTTCAGCTGATGGGCTATCAATTTCAATGATTCATCGAGCTTGCCGGTTTTTTCACCCGCGGCCACCATGGCCTGAAACAAAGGAGGAAAAATGTTCGGAAAACTTTTCAAGGCCTCGGAAAAATTCGAGCCTTTTTTGATGGCGGCCGCCAGAGCAAGAAGAGTTTCTTGGAACTTGTGATTGTGGGATTCCCGGGCTAAAACTTCAAAACTCCTCGCCAAGGCGAGCCCGGCGGCAATCATCACCGAGAGATTTCTCGCGAAAATCATCTTCTCGGCGGTTGAGACGCGCCTTAAAAAAGAAGGCAGGCGAAGCGTTAAACCGGCCTGGGCCTCTTCGGCGCTTATCAAGACATACCCTTCCTCGCGAAGGGATTTCGCGAGTTCAAATTTATCTTTGGCCTCCCTCGAGCCTTTCAACTCCTCTCCGGCCAAACTCTTGGCCGCGTAGCTGTAAACCGCCATAATTTAAGTTTAGCAAAATTCCGCCAAACTCCTTTTGGAAAACAAAAAACCCCTAAAAGGGTTTTTATTATTGCAACTTGATTTTATGTTTATAACGCACTATCATAACCCATATGAACTCCTACACCTACCGAATAATCATTGAGCCGGATGAGAACAACACTTTTCACGCCTATGTTCCGGCGCTTCCTGGTTGCCATACATGGGGAGAAAGTTTTGAGGAAGCGCGCGAGAATATCCGCGACGCAATTGATACTTATATAAGAAGTCTTACCAAAGACGGCGAAAGAATTCCTTTGGATCGCGGAGTTGAAATAGTGGAAACCATATCCGCTTCACGACCAAGAAAATCTTTTTCCCGTGTCTAAACTCCCTCTGTGTCTCGCCATCCAGGCAAAAACAGCCGCGAGATGATTATCTATTTCTGCAAACCCCTTTGTAACCGATTGGGCAATTTTCTCAATATCCTTCTTAGTAGCCAGAACTTCTTTCAGTTTTTTAATGTCGTTGTCCGTAAGCATATTCCAATAATAAGATTATTCTCTCGTTACCCTTAAGACTTCTTCTATCGTGGTAATCCCCTGCACGGCTTTCGCGATGCCGTCTTCGAGCATAGTCATCATACCTTCTTCTTTGGCGCGCTTTTCAATGTCGTCCGAAGTGGCGTTCGCCATAATCAGCTGTTTGACTGATTCGGTCATCGCTAAAACTTCATGAATCCCGATTCGCTCCTGATAGCCGTCCGGGCATTCGGAAGTTGGTTCGGGTTTGTAAAAATTAATCGAAGACCAGTCTTCGTCGGCTTTGATAAGCTTGTATTCTTTTAAAAATTTTAAAATCCGCTCCAAATCCACTTCTCGCGAAAGCTCCTTCAGCTCATTCTTGGAAAGTTTGAATGGTTTTCGTGATTTACAAAGCCGCCGGACCAGCCTTTGCCCCACAATCGCTGTCACGGTGGAAGCGATTAGAAAAGGCTCAACTTTCATATCCAAAAGTCTGGGCAAAGCTCCGGCCGCGGAGTTGGTATGAAGCGTGGAGAGAACCAGATGCCCGGTCAAGGCGGCGTTTATCGCTAAAGACGCGGTTTCGTTATCCCGAATCTCGCCGACCATTATGATGTCCGGGTCCTGCCTGACGAGCGAACGGAGTCCGGTCGCGAAACTGAAACCAATTTCCGGTTTCACCTGGGTCTGGTTGACCCTGGGCATGCGGTATTCAATCGGGTCTTCAATCGTGGAAATGTTGACCTCCGGAACGTTCAAAATATCAAGGACGGTGTAGAGGGTCGTGGTTTTGCCGGAGCCGGTCGGGCCGGTGGCCAGCACCATGCCCACCGGTTTTTTAATCGCCCGGTGCAATCTTTCCAGACTCTCTCCGAAAAACCCCAAAGTTTCCAGGGTGAAACTTTTGGAATTTTCCACGAGAAGCCGGAGCGCGGCCTTCTCCCCCTCGCCCACCGGCAGGATGGAAACCCGGAACGAAATTTTCTCCTCCGGGGTTTCGATTTTAAATCTGCCGTCCTGGGGCAATCTGTGCTCATCCAGTTTCAAATTGGAAAGCACTTTTATTCTGGCGATTATTCCCGGAGCGACCTGCTTGGGAAGGAGCATGGCCTCGCGCAGAATGCCATCCACGCGATATCTCACCACCACCTCTTTTTCCTGGGGCTCGATGTGGATGTCCGAAGCTCGCTCCACGATGGCGTGGCGCAAAAGGGTGTCTACGATTCTTACGATCGGGAGGTCTTCGGCGACTTTCTTCAAATCTTCGGTCCCTACTTCCCCCTTGCCTTCCTCCACCGGAGTCGTCACCAAAACATCCCGGGCTTCTTTTTTTATGATATCTCCAAACTCCGCTTCCAAAGAGCGCCGGTACTGCGAGAGCACATGCTTAATGGAGGATTTGGTGGTGAGGCGCGGCAGAATTTTCAGATTGGAAGTCTTTTTTATAAAATCAATTGTTTCCAGGTTCTCCGGATCCAGCATGGCCACCTCCAAATTATTTCCTGATTTTTTGTAGGCCACGATATTGTGCGTGCGGGCAATCGGCTCGGGAATCATCCGCAAGGCTTCGTCTGAAATTTTTTCGTGCTCCAAATCCACGAAAGGAATGCCCAAAATATAAGCCGCGAGCCGGGCGAAATCGTCCTCGGTAATTTTTCCCTCCTTTATCAGGACCTCGGCGAGGTCCTCGCCGCTTTTCTCCGCTTTTTTCTCGGCAGCTTCAAGAGACTTAGCGTCCAGAAGTTCCGCGTCCAGCAAAAAAGCCTTAAGCCTTTGTGGTTCAATTTTCACCCCGTTAGAAATAGTCCCGTTAGAAATCCAAAATGAGACCGTTTACTGCTGGTAATAAAAACTTTATTTGATGTTGATAGCATTCCAAAAAATTTAATTTCTAACGGGACGCGATTTCTAACGGGGTTCATTCCCCTTCAAGGATCCCCTTAACTTTTTTCACTATCTCCGGCAGAGAATAGTTGGCTTTTACGAGATAAGCCTTCACCCCGAAAGAGGAAGCTCGTTCAATATCCTGGGGGGTTTCCAGATTGGTAAGGATGATGACCGGGATGGTTTTAAGCTCGGGATTTTCCCGCATATCTTCCATAATCTTAAACCCGTGTTTTTTCGGCAAAACCAAATCCAAGATAATCAAATCCGGATGCTTTTCCTGAATTTGCCGAAACCCGGTTTCGCCGTCGTTCGAAACCGTGACTTCCAATCCGGCCTGCCGCAGCGCCTCAGCCAGCTGGTTCGCCAAAGCGGTATCGTCTTCGACTACTAATATTTTTTTAGGCATATTTTAAGTTTTAGCTTTAGGCAAAGTAAAAAAGAAAGTGGAGCCGTGGCCCTCCAGGGTTCGAAATCCGACCGTGCCGCCCGAAGCCTCGATGATGTACTTTGAAAGATACAGCCCCACGCCCAAACCCTCGGTCTGGTAGCGGAGAATGTTGGAGGCCCGGAAAAATTTTGAAAAAATCTGCCGCGCCTCCTGGGCCGAAATGCCCGCGCCCTGGTCCGTGATCGACCATTTCACTCCCCAGCCCACATCCTCCAGTGTCACCGTCAGCTCGCCCGAAGCGGTCGAGTAACGAATCGCGTTGTCAATGAAACGGGAGATGACGGACTTAATGCGGGTCTGGTCCGCCTTGACCCAAAACTGGGATTTGGGGGTAAGGGTGATGAATTTAAGCTGGCGGCTCGAGGCGGAAGATTCGGAATCTTTCACCAGCTCATCGCTCAGCTCATTCAGGGAGAAAACCGCCGGGGCCAATTGAAATTTATGGTCCTCAATCCGATTCACGTCCAGAAGGTCATTAACCAGGCTGATCATCCGCTCGTTGGCGTGATGGATGACCCGGAAAGCTCCCTCAAGCTCTTCGGCCGCAAGACCGGCTTTTTTTTCCGTCACGGCGTCAAGCTGCCATTTTATCGAAGCGAGGGGGTTTCGAAGCTCGTGGGACATGATGGCTACGAACTCGGATTTAAGCTGGGAGGCTTCGGCTACTTTTTCAAAGGCCTTGATAACGGCGTGGCCGACGACGAAAAGAAAAACCGTGACCGCGAAAATGATAGAAACAACGGTTTCCGGTTCAGCGTAGAGGCGCGCCACGAGATGCGTGAGCAGAATGGAGAGCGCGATGATGGCTCCCATCACGATGAAAAGAAAATGGGGGCACTGCCATAAAGAAACTCTAAGCTCCCGGCAGCGCTGGGAAACATTCAGCGCGGCGAAAAAACCTTTCGGGTTCATTACTTATATTATTGTGGATTTATGAAAAATCTGCTAGGCTTAAAGAAGTCCGTTCATAAGACGGACTTTATTACTAAAATGGCGTTAGATTTAAAGAATTTTCAATCGGCCCTGGAGGAAGTCCTGGTGGAACGGGGCATTCCCAAGGAAAAAATCCTGGAAACCATTGAATTGGCCTTGGCCGCGGCCTACAAAAAAGACTACGGCAAGCGCGGCCAGATTATCCGGGCGAAGTTCGACCCCAAAAAAGGCCGGGCTGAATTTTCACAGGTCAAAATCGTGGTGGACGAAGAAATGCTGAAACCCGCCGAAAGTCTTGAAGAAGACATTCAGGCGGGCAAGGAAGAGGAGACGGAGGAGACCGGAGGAGAAATAAAAAAAGTCCGCTTCAATCCGGAACGACACGTCATGTTAGACGAGGCCCAGAAAATTGAACCGAATATCAAACCTGGGGAAGAATTAATCTTCACTCTCGAGACCAAGGAAGAATACGGCCGCATCGCCGCCCAGACCGCGAAACAGGTGATTATCCAGCGGATCCGCGAGGCCGAACGCGAATCGATTTACAATGAATTCGCGTCAAGGGAGGGGGAGATTGTTTCCGGAATCGTCCAGAGAATTGAGGGCAAGAATGCTTTCTTGGATTTGGGCCGAGCCACAGCAATTCTACCCAAAGAAGAGCAGGTTCGGGGCGAGCATTACCGCTTAGGCGAACGGATTAAGGCCTATCTTGTTTTGGCGGAAAAAAATACCAAAGGCCCGGGCCTCTATCTTTCGCGTTCGCACCCTCGTTTTGTGGCTAAACTTTTTGAGATGGAAGTTCCTGAGATTCAGAGCGGCATAGTCGAGATAAAAGCCGTAGCGCGCGAAGCCGGCCTTAGAACCAAACTCGCGGTCCGTTCCAAAGAAGGAGGAGTCGACCCGGTGGGTTCGCTCGTCGGGCAAAAAGGAATTCGAGTCGGCACGGTTATTACGGAGCTGGGCGGAGAAAAAATAGACATCATCGAATGGCGGGATAATCCCGAGGAATTCATCGCCAAAAGCCTCTCGCCGGCCAAAGTGCTGGAGGTTGAGGTTAGCCCCGATAAAAAAGAAGCCACGGTGCGGGTGGCCGAAGACCAGCTCTCGCTCGCCATCGGCAAGGCGGGGCAAAACGTAAGGCTCGCGGCCAAACTTACCGGCTATAAAATAGACATCCGTTCCCGAACCGGAGAAACCGTGGCTTCGGCTTCGGAAGAAGACGAAATTTCTGGTAAAATAGAAGAATTATGACCATATATATTGCGACTGCGGTCGGCGCCTCGTTTTTATTCCTTCTCTGGACGATAAGATATGTCTTCCGCCAGAGTGACGGAGGCGGAATCATGCGGGAGATTGCCGAATCAATCCGAAAGGGAGCTGACGCCTTTCTAAAAAGAGAACTCAAAGCGCTTTCGGTTGTGTTGGCGATAATCGCCATCTCTCTCTTCGCCGTTAATAAAGCAGAGGCGCTAAGCTTTCTGGCTGGCGCTCTGATTTCAGCACTCACCGGCGTCATCGGGATGAAAGTCGCGACCAGCGCAAACGTCCGCACCGCCGAGGCGCTTAAAACAAGTTTCTCCGACGGGTTCAAAATCGCTTTCTCCGGCGGCGCGGTTATGGGCATGGCGGTGGTAAGCTTTGGACTCTTGGGTGTAGGGATTGTCTTTTCGCTTACCGAGGACACTGGAACTCTTATTGGCTACGCGTTTGGCTCTTCTTTGGTCGCTCTCTTTCTGCGCGTCGGCGGAGGAATTTACACAAAATCAGCCGACGTTGGGGCGGATCTCGTCGGGAAACTGGAGGCCGGAATCCCAGAAGACGATTACCGCAACCCGGCGACCATAGCCGACAACGTCGGGGACAACGTCGGGGATATCGCCGGGATGGGTTCGGATTTATTTGAATCCTACGTCTCGGCGATCGTCGCAGCGATAATCCTCGGGCTAGCAACCCTCGGAGAAAAAGGCGCGGCCTTGCCTTTGATGCTGGCCGCTCTTGGAATCATCGCTTCGCTCGTCGGCATTTTCTTCGTCCGCGTTGGGCCTAAAACCGAAAAACTGTCCTTTGAGGAACAAACAAAAAAAATACGTTCGGCCATGAACCGAGGTGTGATAATTTCAAACCTTTTGATGATTGCCTTAGCTTTTTTCGTCGTCAAAAATCTTTTCGGAACGCTGGATCTTTTTTGGACGCTCGCCATCGGGATGGCGGTCGGCTTCGCCATCGGGAAGGCTACGGAATACTATACAGCGGGAGAACACCGCCCGGTCCAAAGCATAGTTGAGGCTTCCGAAACCGGGCCTTCCACGAACATAATCCAAGGGCTCTCGACAGGCATGATGAGCACTCTGGTGCCGGTGCTCGCGGTCGCGGCCGGAACAGTCGCGGTTTTTGAACTCTCGGGTCTTTACGGAATCGCCCTTGCTTCCGTCGGAATTCTCGTCGTTTTGGGAATAAATCTTTCTATGGATTCCTACGGGCCTATCGCCGACAACGCCGCTGGGATCGCCGAGATGTCCGGCCTTGGGGAAGACATCAGGAAAAAGGCGGATGCTCTTGATTCAGTAGGAAACACGACCGCAGCCATCGGCAAGGGCTTCGCCATCGGCTCGGCCGGCCTTGCGGCGCTCGCTTGGGTGGCGACTTTCTTCCACGAGGCGGGCATAAGCGAAGTGAGCCTTCTGAATCCTAGAGCCATCGCCGGCATATTTACCGGGGCGATGATTTCGTTCGTATTTTGCGCGCTTTTGATGCGGGCTGTCGGCAAAGGAGGATTTGAAGTAGTGAAAGAGGTAAGGAGGCAGTTCAAGGAAATCCCCGGACTTTTAGAGGGGAGGTCTAAAGCCGATCACAGTCTGGTTGTTGATATTACGACCAAACGGGCGCTAAGAGACATGATTGTCCCCGGGGTGCTCGTCGTCCTGACTCCGCTTGCCGCGGGGCTTTTGGGAGGATTTGACGCCGTGGGCGGATTTTTAGTCGGCGCCTTGTCGTCCGGATTTTTAATCGCCCTTTTTATGTCCAACGCCGGCGGAGCATGGGACAACGCCAAAAAATATATTGAAGCGGGCCACAAAGGCGGAAAGGGCTCGCCGGCACACAAAGCAGCCGTGGTCGGCGACACGGTCGGAGACCCATTTAAAGACACTGCCGGCCCCTCTCTCAACATCCTCATAAAGCTCATCGGCAAAGTGGCTGTCATCTCCATTCCGCTCCTATTGCTTTTGTGATATCTTAATTTTTAGTACACAAAGGAGGGGATAATGTTCACGCAAGCGAATGCGGCTGAAGTTTTGTTCGAGAGCGTAAAAAGCAAGGTTGAGAGAGTAAATATCACGAAGGTTAAACAGATATTCTGTCTTAAACACACAGACTACCGCATCGAGCTTGAAAGGTTGGGGAACGAACTCAGAATAGGGAACGTGGACTGGCAGTTTTGGTCCAGGCGCTTGACTACTCTGATGCAAACCCTAGGATGCGACGAATGCATCTACTTTCTAGCTCAAAAGTTCAAAGGGACGGGATAGACGTCCCTTTGCTATAATTAAACTATGATTTACCCCTACACCGCGACACTGCATGGGGTGATGGCAATCTTGTGTCTAGCGAGTCTCACCCACCTTTTCCGCCGCAAAAAATATGCTGCAAGCGAAACCGTCCGCGCCTGGTTTAACTGGTTTTTATTATTTTTTCTCTACAACCTAATCCTAGCGGTGCCGCTTGTAATTTTAGAGAAATTGGATCTTCGGAGCGGAATTTTTTATAACGTCGCCCTCGCCTTTCTAGCGCTCGCCGTCTGGCAGGCCTTTAATATCGCCATACAGATAGGAATCACGGACGAGAAGAGGAGGAAGGCGTTTTCGTTTCTTTTCATTGCCGGCGCCTCTCTGGCAGTACTTCTGCATTTTGCTTTCCCTGAAATTCCTACAGGCACGCCGAACGGAAAATGGGTACTTTGGTACTCTAGCCAGCCGATTTCGCTTTCGTATACCTTCTTTATGTTCGTGGCCGGGTGGACTTTTGCCTGGGTTCATTTCAAAGGAATGACCTATCTTTCCTCTCCGCTTCTGCGCTTGCGGTCTCTTGCCTTCGCGCTCGGAGCATTCGTCCTGCCTTTTTCGGCCTTCTATTACTTCGGTGCCCAGAAACTCCAGCATATTTACCTGGGCTTCTCATTCTCTATAATTGGGCTTATCTTCTTTGCGTTGGGAAATATGACCATAGGAGTCGTAAAGACGGGGCGGGAATCTTGACTGCGAAAAGTTTCGGGATTATACTTACGGCATATTCATGGAGGAAGAATCTATGACTTATCTGATTCCGACCGTAATTGAAAAATCCCAATTCGGGGAGCGGGCCTACGATATTTATTCGAGGCTTTTGAAAGAACGGATAATTTTCTTGGGCGGGCCCATCGTGGATCCGGTGGCCAACACCGTAATCGCCCAGCTTTTGTTTCTGGAACACGAGGACCCTAAAAAAGACATTCATTTTTATATAAATTCTCCGGGCGGCTCGGTTTCGGCGGCTTTGGCCGTCTATGATGCCATGCAGTACGTCAAGCCGGACGTTTCCACAATCTGCGTGGGGTTCGCGGCCTCTGCCGCGGCTATTTTGCTGGCCGCTGGCGAGAAAGGAAAGCGCTACGCTCTGCCTAACTCCGAAGTGATGATTCATCAGGTCTTTGGACAGGCCGAAGGACAAGCCTCGGATGTAAAAATAACCGCGGACCACATTGTTCACATAAAAGATAAGATAAATAAAATCCTCGCTAAGCACACCGGACAGCCTCTCTCCAAAGTGGAGAGAGATGCCGACCGGGATTTTTACATGGATGCCATAGACGCCAAGGAATACGGAATCGTGGACCAAATAATCAAAGCCAAAAGCGGAGGGCTTCCGATTGATAAAAGAGAAAATAAAGAAAGAGAAAAAGTTGCGGCGAAGTAGAAAGCCGTAAGTAGGAGAGGTCTCCCCAGTCCCTCCTTCTGGGGACCCCGCCTCTGGTGGGGATAACGGCCTTGTGCCTAAGACCCCTCTTACTTCCGGTTTTTTACCCCGTTAGAAACGCCGAAGATATTTCGGCCAGGCGTCTATTCGGCGCCTGGTTTCTAACGGGGTTTATTTTCCTAAAGTCTTTCAATTAAACTCACGCCGTTCATCTCTGGCGGTTGAGTAAGGTTTAAGAGTTCGAGCACGGTCGGAGCCACGTCGCTTAAAACGCCCCCGACTTCCTCGTAGAGCTTATAAATTTCTTCCTGGCTTCGCGGTTTTTTCCTCTGAAATTTTTTCCCAATCAGAAAAAAAGGCACCGGATTCGCGGTATGCTTGGTGCTTTTTTCGCCGGTAAGGCGGTGTCGCTTCTCTTCGGCGTTGCCGTGATCCGCGGTGATAATCGCGACCCCGTCCGCCTCTAAAACTTTTTTAACTATTTTCCCGACCTCCGTATCCAGAATTTCGAGCGCCTGGACCGTGGCGTCAAAATCGCCGGTATGGCCTACCAAGTCGGCGTTCGCGAAATTCACCAAAATAAAATCGTAGCGGGCCAGATTGTCTATAACGCTCTGGGTAATCTGGGACGCGGACATGGCCGGGTTCTTCTCGTAGCGCGAGCCTGGCAAAGACGGCACCAAAATCCGCTCTTCGCCCGGATAAGGATTTTCTTTGCCGCCGTCAAAAAAATAGGTAACGTGGGCGTACTTGTCGGTCTCGGCGATATGAAGCTGTGAAAGTCCTTTCTCCGAAAGGATTCTGGCCAAAGGCCAAGAAACGTCCATCGGCTCGAAGGCCGCCTCGACCGGAAGATTTTTCTGGTATTCGGTCATGGTCACGAAAACTAAATTTTCCAGCTTTTCTCTGGGAAATTTATCAAACCCGGTTTCGGCGAAGACTTGGGTGAGCTCGCGCGCCGAATCTTCCCTGAAATTGAAAAATATTACGGCGTCATTCTTCTTGATTCGTGACCCTGGATCTCCGTCCCAGGCTGGTTCAACAAATTCATCCGTAATTCCTTTCTCGTATTGGGATTCAAGATATTCAACCGGGGAGGCAAGCAAACTCCCCTCGCCCCTCGCAAGCAGAGCGTGGGTTTTCTCAATTTTCGCCCAATCGCCATCCCGGTCCATGGCGAAATCTCGCCCGATTATCGAAACGATTTTGGCGAAAGGATAAAGTTTGGACAAACGTTCCCTAAACTCCTTCAAAAAAGTTCCGGCCTCTTTGGGCGGCGCGTCCCGGCCGTCCGTGAAAAGATGCAGATAAACCCGGGGGAGATTTTCAAGTTTAGCGAATTCCAAAAGCGCGTAAAGATGGTCGGGATAGGCGTGGACCGAGCCGGAAGAGAAAAGACCTATCAGATGCAGAGCTCCGGCGGTTTTTTTTACGTGTTCCGCGGCTTTTTTAAAAGCCTTATTTTCAAAAAAGGTTTTGTCCTGAATGGAAACCGAGATTCTGGGAAGATGATGATAAAGGGTTTTCCCGGCGCCCAAGGTCAAATGCCCTACTTCGGAATTTCCCTCCTC
This sequence comes from Candidatus Giovannonibacteria bacterium RIFOXYD1_FULL_48_21, assembly GCA_001778985.1. Classification (GTDB taxonomy): domain Bacteria; phylum Patescibacteriota; class Minisyncoccia; order JACPKW01; family UBA11713; genus UBA11713. The sequence goes on from MFIU01000001.1 coordinate 55,283, forward strand.
ACCCCAGGGAAGACCGACCGCGATGCCCGAGGCTTGCAAAGTGGTGAAAGGGAAAAATTTTTCGAGATACTCAAAATTATCTCTCTTTGCCTCCCAAAAAGTCGAGTCTTTCGAACTCGGCACCCCCAGCCCGTCCAGAATAATCAAAACCACCATTTTACTATTTTACTCCCTCTTGCGCTCCTCTGAAACTTTTGCTAAAATCCAGGTATTACTATTTTGATTTTAACTTATCATGACTTTAACCTCGCCATTGTTGGTGGCGCTTCTTTCGGTTCTGGTGGGGACGGCGCTCGGCTATGTCCTCCGGCAGATAATCGCGCAGTACCGCAAAAACTCGCTCGAACTTCAAGTAAAAAAAATACTGCTGGACGCTAAAGACCGAGCGGTCGAGGCCCTAGACGCAGCCAAAAAGAAAGCCGACGAACTCCTGGACCAAGCCCGCCGGGAAACCAAAGAGCGCGAAAACCAACTTCGAAAATTAGAAGAAAAAGTCCTGGTCAAAGACGAAGCCCTGGAAAAACGCAGGCGGGATTTGGAATTGGAAGTCGAAAATCTTAAGAAAAAAGCGGAGGAGATAAAGAGAATCCGGGAGGAGGCGGAGAAAATCGAGGCCGAGAAGCGCGCCCAACTCCAGAAAATCGCCAACCTTTCGGAAGAGGAAGCGAAAAAAGAGCTGATAGAGTCGGTCGAGAAAAAACACGAGATTGATATTTTGGCCAGAATTCAGAAGCTGGAAATCTTCGGCCAGGACCGGCTCGAGCATAAAGCCCGGGACATCTTGGCGACCGTTATCCAGCGGCTCGCCTCTTCCACTGCTTCCGAAGTTACAACCGCCGCGGTCACGATTCCTTCTGACGACATCAAAGGCAAAATCATCGGCAAAGAAGGTCGGAACATCCGGGCTCTGGAACGCGCGGCCGGAGTGGAGATAATCGTGGACGACACTCCGGGTTCGGTCGTCATCTCCAGTTTTGACCCGGTCCGGAGGCAGGTCGCCAAAATCGCCCTGGAAAATCTGATTCTGGATGGCCGCATTCAGCCGGCGCGAATAGAAGAGACAGTTGAAAAAGCCAAAAACGAGATAGAGAAAATGATTAAAGACGCCGGTGAGAAGGCCGCGTTTGAAGTTGGAATTTTCGATATTGACCCCCGGCTCCTGATGCTCTTGGGCCGCTTAAAATTCAGAACTTCCTACGGCCAGAATGTTTTGCAGCATTCAATTGAAATGTCCCACGTCGCGGGCATGCTGGCTTCGGAACTCGGCGCAGATATCGCCATCGCGAAAAAAGGAGCGCTTCTTCACGATATCGGCAAAGCCGTGGACCATGAAATTCAGGGAACGCACGTGGAGATAGGTCGGAGAATCCTGCAAAAATTCAATGTGGATTCGAAAGTGATTCAGGCCATGCAGTCCCACCACGAGGAATATCCTTATGAAACCCTCGAGTCGATTATCGTTCAGATCGCGGACGCCATCTCCGCCTCTAGGCCGGGCGCCAGGCGCGATTCCGTGGAAAACTACTTAAAGCGGCTGGAAGATTTGGAGCGAATCGCCAACTCCTTCGGAGTCGTGGAGAAATCCTACGCGATTCAGGCCGGAAGGGAGATTCGCGTCTTCGTGACTCCGGAAAAAATTTCCGACCTGGAGATGAAAAATCTCGCGCGTGATATCGCGAACCAGATTGAGCAAGAACTCAAATACCCCGGCGAGATTAAAGTCCACGTAATCCGCGAAAATCGGGCTGTGGAATACGCCCGGTAGCTCGCCCCGGAAGATATGCTATACTGGAGAATATGAACAAAGCAGACCTATCCCAAAAACTCTGGGAGCTTCATTCCAAAAAAGGAGTGGATGTTTCCAAAAAACACGCCGAAGAGGTCGTGGATTTTATCTTCGATACCATCGCCGACTGCCTGAAGCGGGGCGATGAAGTTTCGATCGCGGGTTTCGGCTCTTTTCTGGTAAAACAGCGAAAAGCCAGAACCGCCCGAAATCCAAAGACCGGCGCTTCGGTCCAGGTCCCGGCCATGAAAGTCCCCAAATTCCGCGCCGGCAAGGGATTGAAAGACGCCGTTAAGTAGGTAGACCTCAAACCTGCCTGCCGGCAGGCAGGGACGCGGTCAAGTAGACAATTTTAGGTAAGGGTAAAGGGCGTTCTTGAAAAGAGAACGCTCTTTCTCGTTAGAGAAAAGTAAGGATTGAAAAATTCCGTGAGAGACAATATTATATGTTTATGGTATTCAAAAAAATTATCCAAAAAATGCCGTTGTTTTTTCTGTTCTTGATCTTCGCGTTTTCGGTTTCTATCGCTAGGACGGCGGGGGCTCAACAAACCGCAGGAAGTATTGATATAGCGAGCGGGTCACAACAGCTTTCATCAATAATTATATCAGTAAAAACTGATAAGGCCGAGTATATTGACGGAGAAAAAATTTTGATTTTCGTAACTGCAGAGAATCAATCTTCTCAAACAGTCATACTTAATTTTAACTCTTCTTATCAAGCGAATTATGTTGTTGACAAAACATATAGTTGGTCTAGTGATAAAGCGTTTACACAAGCACTGACTGAAGTAGTGTTGCCGTCATTCGGTACAAAAACCTGGGAATTTATTCATGATACAGCCGTCAACCCATTATCAGTAGGCACGCATAACATTCAGGGAGAAGTAGTGGGATACGGCAATTCAGAAACTACATTTTCCGTCGCGGCTCCGCCCAGAGAGTATTTCGAAAGCTTTGAAAATGATTTCGGGGGATGGGTATCCGATCACTTTATTGATTGCGAACACCTCCCGCCGCCCGTAGGGCCTTGTACATTTACATGGGGTATTGAACGCTCCACAGCACAGGCACAATATGGTAGCTGGGCGCTTAAAAGCTTTCTTGATGGCAGAAACGACGATGGCACGATTTGGGTGGAAAAGTCATTTTTGGCGCCCCCAAATTCATCGGTAGTAGATGTAGCTCTTACCTTCTATTTATGGAGCGAAACAGTTTCTCCGGTGAACAATTGGCCCGTTCACGCATTCATAGGGTTATTTAATCCGGAAACTGAATTGGATCTTCCTATTATTGGAACAACCGATCGAACAAAAGGATGGCAATCCTATACTTATAAAAAAACAATACTAACCGGCGCTGACGGCATGTTTTGGGTTGCATTTGGTTTCGGAGCCGTCTGGGAAGTAGAAAGAACTTATTTCATGGATTCCGTATCAGTACAGATAGGCCCCGTGTCGCCCGCTCCCGCGCCGCAAGTAACATTATCCTTCACAAGAAACCTGGCAGGGGGCATGAGTGGCGATGACGTAAAAGAATTACAGAAAATATTAGCGAGCGATCCGGTGATTTATCCCGAAGGCCTTGTTAGCGGCTATTTTGGGCCCCTTACTCAAAAAGCAGTTATCAGATTCCAAGAGAAATACGCCGCCGACATCCTTCTGCCCATAGGAATTGCTCAAGGAACAGGGTTGGTAGGACCAATGACTGTGAAAAAATTGAACGCGATACGGGTCGGCGTGCCAACAACAACCAGCTTGATTCAATCTCTTCAACTCCAAATTCAAGAATTACAAAAACAGATTGAAGATCTGCAAAACAAAATAAAACAGCTCGGCGGCGAAAGTAATTAATTTAAAACTTTAATCCATCAAGACGCTCAAATTATTTTTGTCGTCCATCTCCAGGAAACCGGAATTTATCTCAAGCTTTTTGCTCGCGCCGTTCTCGAGGCCGATTTTGGCTTCGCCTTTCTCAAGCAGGGTTACGAGCGGCCGATGGTGGTTTAAAATCGTTATCTCGCCGCTTCTGGTCTTAACGTTGAAAGATAAAATCTTTCCTTCAAATTCGATTCCTTTCAAAGAATAAACTAAAAGCTCCATGAATTTATTCTCCCAGACTTCCTTTCATATAAAAGAAATCCTCCGGCTCGGAATCATATTTCCCTTCGAGGAGGGCCTTGAAGTCGGAGATCGTTTTTTGAAGCGGCACGAATTTTCCAGCGCGGCCGGTGAAAGTTTCCGCCACGAAAAACGGCTGGGACAAAAACTTCTGAATTTTCCTGGCCCTCGAAACCAAAAGCTTGTCCTCGTCAGAAAGCTCTTCCAGCCCCAAGATGGCGATGATGTCCTGGAGCTCTTGGTGGCGCTGCAGGATTTCCTGAACTTTTTTGGAAACTTCGTAGTGCTCGGAGTCGACGATTTTCGGGTCCAGGGCGCTGGAAGACGAGGCCAGAGGGTCCACCGCGGGATAAATGCCGATCTCGGTCAGCGCTCGCGAAAGAACGACCGTGGAATCAAGATGCGCGAAAGTTACCGCCGGGGCCGGGTCGGTTATGTCATCCGCCGGAACATAAATCGCCTGAACCGAAGTTATGGAACCTTTTTTAGTCGAAGTTATGCGCTCCTGAAGCTCTCCCATCTCGCCGGCTAGGGTCGGCTGGTATCCCACCGCGGACGGAAGACGCCCCAAAAGCGTTGAAACTTCTGACCCGGCTTGGGAGAACCTGAAAATATTATCAATGAACAAAAGCACGTCCTTTCTTTCCTCATCGCGAAAATATTCCGCCATCGTGAGGGCTGAGAGCGCCACTCTTAATCTCGCCCCGGGGACCTCGTTCATCTGGCCGAAGACGAGCGCGGTTTTATTTAAGACCCCCGACTCCAGCATTTCGTGATAAAGGTCGTTCCCTTCCCTGGTTCTCTCGCCCACGCCCGCGAAAATTGAAACTCCGCCGGCTTCTTCGGCCACGTTTCGAATAAGTTCCATCAGCAAAACCGTTTTGCCGACGCCCGCGCCGCCGAAAAGCCCGACCTTCCCGCCCTTGATAAAAGGGGCCAGAAGGTCAATGACTTTTATTCCAGTCTCGAAAACTTCAGTCCGGGTGGATTGGTCTTCGAGGAGAGGCGCGGCTCTCTTAATCGGCCAGAATTTTTTGAAGTTTTGAGCTTTAATTTCGTCTATTGTCTCTCCGGTGACGTTAAAAATTCTGCCCAAAACTTCCGGCCCCACCGGAACTTTTATAAAATCCCCGGTGTCGTGGGCTTCTGTCCCGCGTCCCAACCCATCCGTGGAAGAAAGGGATACGGCCCTAACTCGTCCTGGCTCCAGATGCCGGGCCACTTCCAAAACTATTTTCTCGCCCGTCCCTTTCTCAATCTCCAGCGCGTGGCCGATGGCGGGCAGGGCGTTCTCTTCGCCAAAATCCAAATCCACCACCGGCCCGATAATTTGCGTAATTTTTCCTTTAAGTTTGGACATATTATTTCATGGCGTTTTGGGTCGCGCTGATTTCAATAATCTCGCCTGTTATCGCGGCTTGGCGCGCCTTATTGTATTGAATCAATAAAGTTTCAGAAAGTCCCGCGGCGTTGTCTGACGCGTTTTTCATGGCCACGTATCGAGCGGCGTGTTCCGAGGCGTTGGCTTCAAGAATTAAATGATAAATCTGCATTTTCAGAAGGTGCGGCATCAAATTATTCAAGAGCTCTTCTTTGGACGGCTCAAAAATATAATCGATTTCCCTGTTTCCTGATTCAGAAACGCTGTCTTTTTCAAGCCCCGCAAAGCGGCCGTGCTCCGGAATAATTTCTGAAACTAAATCTTGAATTTTTCTGGAATCAAGCGGAAAAATTTCGCGAACCAAAGCTTCCTGCCTTAAGGCGCTTCGAAAATGCATTGAGAAAGTTAAAACCCGGTCCCAGTCGCCGCGCTCATATCCGTTGATAATGAAGTCAGAAAGCGGCTCGATCTCGCTCCCGCTGATAAAATCTCCAAAACCATAAAATTTACGCAAAACCGGCAGGTTCTTTTTGATAAGAAAGGCTTCGGCTTTCTTTCCGACCGCGACAAAATAATTGCCGTCAGCGCCTCGGGCGGAAAAAGCCCGCAAAACTTGAGTATTGAAAGAGCCGATCAGTCCGCGGTCGGAAGTTACCAAAATCACGAGCGTATTTTTTGGCGGCTCTCGTCTCATAAAAGAAGCTTCCAGAAAAGAATCTCGGCTGAGCTTCTCCAGAAGATCTAAAACTTTGAAGGCGTACGGCCGCGAACCTAAGGCCGCTTCTTGGCTTTTTCTCATCTTTACGGCCGCCACAACTTCCATGGCTTTGGTTACGGCGCCGATATTTTCGACCGCCCTTCTTCTTCGGCTAAGGCTCTGTCTTGATTCCATATCAATAGCTGGACTTCTTAAAATTCCCCAAGGCGGCCTTTAATTTTTCCTCAACCTCGGAAGACAAATCTCCGGTTTTGCGAATTTTTTCCAAAATATCCTCGCGATGCAGTTTTTCCAGCCAATCCCAAAATCCTTCCATGAAAATTTTTATTTTAGAAAGCTCGACCTCTTCAAGAAGCCCGGAGATGCCGGCATAGAGGGCGACAACCTCTTTTTCAAAAGGAACCGGCTCGCCGTCCGCTTGTTTCAAAATCTCCGTCAAAAGTTCTCCGCGATGTATTTTCTTTCTGGTATCCGCATCCAAATCCGAGCTGAATTGCACGAAAGCAGCGAGCTCTCTGAACTGCGCGAGTTCCAAACGAAGCTTGCCGGCCACTTTTTTCATCGCCTTGGTCTGCGCGGCCGAACCCACGCGCGACACTGAAAGCCCGACGTTAACCGCGGGCCGGACGCCTTGATGGAAGAGGCTGGATTCCAGATAAATCTGGCCATCGGTGATGGAAATGACATTGGTCGGAATATAAGCGGAAACGTCTCCCAATTTTGTCTCGATAATCGGGAGGGCCGTCAAAGAACCGCCGCCTCTTTTTTCGCTCAATTTCGCCGCGCGCTCCAGAAGTCTCGCGTGAAGATAGAAGATATCGCCGGGATAGGCCTCGCGGCCCGGGGGGCGCCGCAGAAGCAAAGAAAGTTCGCGGTAAGCGTCGGCGTGCTTGGAAAGGTCGTCGTAGACGACAAGCGCGTCCTCGCCCTGCTCCATGAAATATTCTCCGATGGCGGCACCGGCAAAAGGAGCCAAATACTGCAGGGAAGCGTTCGAGGAGGCAGGAGCCGAAACAACTATGGTATTTTTCATGGCTCCTCCTTCCTCGAGTCTTCTTATGATTTTCGCGACTTTTGAATTTTTCTGCCCAATCGCCACATAAATAGATATAACTGGTTTCTGCGACTTATCCTGGCTTTGGTTTAAAATCGTATCGAGGGCGATCGCGGTCTTTCCGGTCTGCCGATCTCCTATAATAAGTTCTCTCTGCCCGCGGCCGATTGGAATCATGGCGTCAACGGCTTTCACTCCCGTGTGCAGCGGCGTGCCAACGCTTTTTCGTTCAATCACTGACGGCGCTCTTTTCTCTAAAAAACAATCCTGGGCTTTTTCAGGACTCTTGAAAATAACCCCTTTGCCGTCCAAGGGCTCGCCCAAAGGGCCGACCACGCGGCCCAAAAGCTCCGGCCCGGCTTTCAGCGAAAGGATTTTTCCTGTTTTTAAAACCCGGTCCCCGACCTTAATCCTCTCGCGCTCGCCTAAAATAACCGCTCCAATGAAATTTTCTTCAAGATTAAAAACAAGGGCGGGTATTTTTTTCTCGCCCGCCTGAATGTCCAGCAGCTCGTGAGAGAGCGCCTGGGAAAGCCCGGAAATTCTTAAAATCCCGTCTCCGGCCTCGCTCACAATCCCGACCTCGCGGACACTTTTATCCTCGCGAAAGCCCTGAATTTCTTTTTTAAGTTTTTCGACAATCTCGTAAGACATTATGAAAATAATTTATTAAGTCTGCCCTGAAAAGAAAAATCAAGCTCCTTCTCGCCGTCAATCAATATCCTAACGCCCGCCAGAAGCTCCGGGCGTTCCCTAAATTCCACAAAGTCTTTTTTGGAAAATATACTGGAGAGTTTTTTAACCAAATTCTCGTCAACTGGGCGCGAAAACTCGAGCGTAACGAATTTCCCTCCGGATTTTTCGACAATTATCTTTTCAAAAGCGCGCAAAATTTTCTCGAAATTATCCGCGTCGTTGTTTTTCTCCAGAAGGGCGGAAAACCTTTTCAGCGCTTTACTTTCTTCTTTTCCTCCGTCTTCTTCCAGGGCCTCAAAAAGAGCCTGGGCGTATATTTCTGCGGGATATTTCATATCTCATGCTTCTTAAGTTCTTCGACCGCTCCCCCAATCAAAGCTTCGTCTACCGCATTCGGGTTAAGCGAAACAGCTTTGGCCAACGCTTCTCTCACAATTCCTCTGGCCTCCGAGGCCAGGGAGGACAAAGCCTCAATCCTCCTCTGCTCTTCTATCTCCCGCGCCTTTTTAAGCGCGTCTTCGGCCTTCTTCTCGGCGCTCTCCAAAATTTCCCCTTCTCTTAACCTCGCGTTCTCTTCGGCCTTTTTTATCATCTCGAAAGCCGTCCTCTCGCCTTCCCGCAGTTTCGCGTCTTTCACTGCCTCTATCTGGGCAAGCCTTCTTTCCGCCTCTTCGGCTCCTTTCAAGCCCATCTCAATTTTCTTTCTCCTTTCCCCTAAAAGCTTCAGGAGCGGCCGATAGATAAAAACGGTAAGAACAACCAAGACAATGAAAAAATTTACTCCTTGGCTCAAAAGGAGTTTGAAATTAATCCCGAGCTGAGAAAGAAGCTCCGACATTTTTTATTCAACGAATTTTAAGATAAGGGAAACCACTAGCGCGTAGATGGCTATGGCTTCCGCAAAAGCAATCGCGAGAATCATCGCGGTTTGAATCTTCGGCGCGGCCTCCGGATTTCGACCGATGGAGTCCGCCCCTTTCGAGCCGATGAGTCCGATGGCAACGGCGGGAAAAATCGTGCCCAGGCCCATCACAATCGCGATTGCTAGAAATCTTGCTACTTCTGGTTCCATAAAATTAAAATAAAAAAATAATAATGACCTTTAATTTAATGCGCCTCCTCTCTAACCGCCATGGCGACGAAAACGAGCGTTAACATGGAGAAGATGAAGGCCTGGATGAACCCTACGAATATCTCCAGAAACAAAAAGGGCAGGGGGATAAAATAGGGCACCAGAAAACCGACAATTACCAATAATACTTCTCCCGCAAAGACGTTTCCGAAAAGGCGGAAAGAGAATGAGATTATTTTAATAAATTCAGAGATAAATTCAAGGAGCCCGACAAAAGAAAAAATTGGGCTTCGAATTGTGAAGAATTTGGAAAGATGCTTTTTGGGACCCAGGGCAAGCGCTCCGAGGATATTGACTCCGAAGACCGAGATAATCGCGAGCGCTATGGTGAAGTTCAAATCGCTTGCCGGGGAGCGAAAAAGTGGCAGAAAGTGAGAATTTTCAAGGCCGATGGAGCCCACGCCCGGGAGCAAGCCAAACCAGTTTGAAAAAAGTATGAAAATAAAAACCGTGGCGATCAGGGGGAGATATTTTTCAGAAAGAGCCCGCGCTCCCAAAACCGAGTCCATTAAATCTAAAAGCTTGTCGAGAGAAAACTCCAAAAAATTTTGAAAACCTCCCGGAACCATCGAAAACCTCTTCCGAAAATAAAAAGCAACGGAGATTAAAATCAGCGAAACCGCAACCGCGAGCAAAAGCGCGTTCGTCACCGGAACGCCCATAAAATAAAAAAGCCTTTCAGCCTGTATTGAGATTTCCGGCATCGTGCCTATACTTTAGCAATTTCTAAAAATAAGGAAAGGGGTGGCAAGTGCGGGTGGGGGTAGTCGAAACCCCATCTCCACTTTGGAAGAGTGGCATAATAGCCGTTATACGACACCCGCGATTTTCAAGTTCTTATTTTATATCCCTTTTTGAATAAATTCCAGACCCAAAAGCCCAAAACTAAAATCAGCGTGGAAATCAAAAACGCCCCGACAAAGCGGTTTGATTCTGAAACTCCAATCATAGAATAGCGCAACCCGTCCACGAAATAGAAAAATGGGTTTAAACGCACGAAAAACTGGAATTTCTCCGGCAACATATGAATAGAATTGAAAAGCCCGCCCAGAAAAGTAAGCGGCATTATTATGTAGGTCGCGGGCAGGGCGAGTTTTTCAAAGTCGTCTGCCCAAATCCCAATCAAAAGCCCCGCGAGCGAGAAAACGGTCGAAACCGAGATGACATAGAAAATAAAAAGCCCCAGATGAGAAACAGTGGCCACGGTGAAAAGAAGCGCCAAAACGTAAACTCCGGCTCCCACTATCACGCCGCGCAAAATTCCGGCCGCGAGATGCCCGATTATCATCTCCAGGTAAGAGAGGGGCGCGGTTAGAATTTCTTCAATGTGCCGCGCGAAGCGCTTGAAATAAAGCGAGGAGGAAGTCTGTCCGAAAGAGGATTGCATCACGTTCATCATCAAAAGCCCGGGAATCACGAAATCAATGTAAGAAACTCCGTCAATATTCCCGATTCTCCGGCCCACGATTTCTCCAAAAATGAAAATATACAAAAGCGCCGTAACCCACGGCGTAAAAAGCGTCTGCTGTCCCACCCGCAAAAACCTCTGTATCTCCTGCCGAATGAAAGTATAAAGTCCGATGGGATTAAACTTCATACGTTTGCTCCGTTTCTTTCAAGTTCGGCGTAATGCAGATAATGGTCCTCGATGCGCTTGCCGTCTTTAATCAATTCCTCTTTGGACTCCAGCGCCACGATTTTGCCGTTGAAAATTATGCCGATGCGGCCGCACAATTTTTCAGCTTCCTCCAAATAGTGCGTGGTCAAGAAAATTGTTTTTCCTTGTTTATTCAATTCGTCCAAAATCAGCCACAAATCGCGCCGAAGCTCCACATCCGCGCCGGCCGTGGGCTCGTCCAGAATCAAAATTTCCGGGTCGTGCATCATGGCCCGCGCCAGCATCAATCTGCGCTTAAACCCTCCGGAAAGCGCGCGAAACTGCTTGTCGGCGTACGGGGCGAGGCCCAGCTTTTCAAATAGATACTCCATCCGCTCTTTACGCTCCGCTTTTCTCATGCCAAAGTAGCCGCCGTAAAAATCCAGAACGTTTCTGACCGTCCCGAAAAAATCCACGTTGAATTCTTGCGGCGAGAGTCCGATTTTCCTTCTGGCTTCACGATAATCTTTTACCACATCCAGACCAAAAACCTTAATCTCGCCGGAATCAAACTTTCCGATGCCGGTTATGGAATTTATGGTTGTGGTCTTCCCGGCGCCGTTCGGACCCAAAAACCCGAAAAATTCGCCTTTTTTGACTTGAAGGGAAACTCCGTTGACCGCCATTTTTTCTCCGTACCTCTTGGTGAGATTTTTTATTTCAATTGCCGGGATATCCATGTTTTAGCTTATTTTATCGAATTGTCGGAGCGCCGAGATTCGAACTCGGGCTGCATGCTCCCAAAGCATGCGTGCTACCACTACACCACGCTCCGTCCTACTCTAAAATTATATTCTTAGTCCAACGTATTTTAGCCTTTTTTGCCTCTAAATCAAGGAAAACCGCCATCATATCTATCTGCCATTCAGCTTCTTCATATTCAGGGTGTTCCAAAAGCCAGGTCTGGATAGCCCTCCAAAGCCGTCTTTGTTTCCAGCTGTGGATATTGTCTTCTGGATGAACTCTTAAATCAGACGCGCCCTTTACTTCAATAAAATGCAAAATATTGCTATTTTTCGCGACAATGTCAAGTTCGCCCCATTTTTTCCGATAATTTCTATCTATAATATCGAAATTTCTACTTGTCAAGTGCTTTGCCGCTATTTTCTCGCATATATCACCAAATTTTCGCTTTTCTGAAGGCATATATGTTTCACGTGAAACATCACAATATGTTTCACAGATGTTTCACAAGATATTTTTGTAAAAAATGAATAGATAAATGTTTCACAATGTTTCACAAAATTATCAATATGTTTCGCGTGAAACTTTTTTATATATTTCATAACACGCCATAGCATCTGCCAAGGCCGTATGGTGGTTTTCGAGCTTTATGCCTAATTTCTGACAGATTGCGCTAAGACCAGAATCATTCCAGTCATATCCCATTTTAGCTACAACATAGGAATGAACGTCCAAAGTCCGCCTGTGGAAATCCAGTGGAATACCTGTCTTTGTTACTGCCGCATCCAAAAAGGAGTAATCGGCAAATGGCACAAAACCAGCTAAAATTGTGCCCTTAGACTTTTCAGATAGAAGTTCCATCGCTTGCTTCAGACTAATTGCGCCCCCCCATGTTTCTTGTTTATAACCGCTTATTTTAAGGGATTCTGGGTCAGCTGTTTCGAGATGTTCTGGTATTATCTTGGCCTCCCATGTTTCTATTATTTCAAGCTCGGGCTGGGAAGCCTTAATCAGCCCAATCTCGATTATTTCGTGCTTGGCTGACTCAAGTCCGGTCATTTCCAAATCAATAAAGGAGATTGGGGCGTTTTTGGTATCAAATTCTTTGCCTTTCATAACCCCTCATTGTGCCATGAAAAGGAAGACATAAGCAAAATAAATGCGCCCCTGGACGAAAACCGCCCAGGGGCAAAAGCGAAATTTGGGGAATCAACTCTCCTTGAAACCCGCCACCGCAAGGTTTCGAAAAGAATTGTTATGCTTGCGGAAAGAAAAATATCCTTTAGGTGAGCAATGAGTGCACTCTTTGCAATCTAAAACATTGTGGATTCCAGCGCGATGAAGCTGTTCCGTGATGATTCCGGCCAAGTCCACGAAGTATCGCCTGTTCCTGACCGCGATGAAAGAGGGCCAATGAACAAAATTACGGAGCCCGTTTTCATCGTTTCTTACCTCAAAACAGCACCCGCGTATTCCGGGTCCCACGAGCGCGTTGATTTGGTCGCGCTTCACGACGTATCTCCAGCTAAAAAAATCTACCGCTTTAGGACCAACATTCTTCAGCGTACCGCGCCAGCCGGAATGAATAAGCGAGACCGCCCACTCGGAAGAATGTGCCCAGAGAAAAATCATTGGGCAGTCTGCCGCAGCCGCAACTAAAGGTTGGCCTACGCTGTTTGTAATAACGGCGTCCGCTTCTATAATTTTTTCTGGATCGCTCACAAAAGCGACTTCATCGCCATGGACAAGTTTAGCCTGGCAAATTCTCCCGGCATCAAACCCAAGACTGGAAACGAATCCATCGCGGTTCGCTAACTTTTTAGGACTAGTACCATTTGCCTTAGGCATAGGACCGTGTTCAATGCCAGAGAAAGCCAAAACCAATCCAGGAAAACCCGGAATATCTTTTTCTATCATCTTTCCATCCCTCCTTGTTATGTTGTTTTTATTTCAGAACCACTTTCGTCTTGATTTAAGCAGAAATAGAAAAATTCCGCAAGAGGATTGAAATGTATAAAACCATCTTAGCAAGGTGAGAAGCCCTTACTAAAGAGGGGGAATCTGGTATTATTGATATATGCATGATGCCGTCAAAAACCTAGGTTTGCGGAACGAGAGAGAGAGAGAGTAAAAGCCGCCCGCCTGTCGGCGAGGCAGGCCGCGCTGATATTCTGCGCCGGGGTTTTGCTTTTAGGATTGGCAGCAAAAGCTCAAGCCGCTACTTATTATGTAGATAACACTATCACCGATACGAATGTCGGAAGCGCCACTCCCGATTGCACAAATTACAATACAACCACCTATACTTGTAGCGGCGGCTCATTAAGCGCATACGCCACCATCGCTGACATCAATGCCTTCTCTACGCTTGCGGCAGGCGATTCAGTCCTTTTCCGCAAAGGCCAGACTTGGAGGGAACAACTAACTGTTCCGGCTTCTGGCACAAGTGGAAATGTGATTACTTTTGGAGCGTATGGGACGAGTGATATACCTATCATCAGCGGCGCTGACGTGCTGAGCAGTATGGTAACTTCTTCCGCCTACATTGGCGGATACGTTACGCTGGATGGTACCACGGCGAAATATCTCTCAACCCCGGCAACGGCAGGGAATGTGCTCTCAGGTACAAGCTTCCGACTGGAGGTGGATGCAGCCCTTGACGACTACACCACGAGTAGCGAGCAGGATTTAATTTCGAAAGATGTATGCTGTACTGACACGAACCGGCACTTCGATTTTATCCTTATCAGTAACAACTTTATAGTGTGGCTGTTTGACGGTGCAGGCGGCGCATGGATGTATGCATCGGCTGACATCAGTTCTCTACTAACCGACGGCACCCGTTACAAACTTCGGGCGGATATCGTGCCCGACGACAGTTCCGGAGGCTCGTCGGTCACTTTCTACTATTCGACGGACGGAATCACATATACACAAATTGGTAGTCCGGCGACAGGAACGAACCATGCACTCAATGCCAACAACACAGACATAGTTACTGTTGGCCGCCGGGGGGATGCAGCAGGGGCGGCGGCGGGGAAGTTTTATCGGGCACGAGCTTGGAGCGATATTACAGGTACGATCCTTGTGTTGGACATGAACGTGGATGATGACACGGCCGCGGCGACCTCTTGGACGTCTTCCACCACCGGAGAAACATGGACGGTATCAGGCAGTGCGGCAATAACTGGGCCAACCAACACGACACTTTACTACCAAGCCAAACCAACGCAACCCAATCAGGTCTTCCGTGATGGCGCAAGGATTACGCAAATCGGAGTTCAGGACCAACTGTCTACGGGATATTGGTGGTGGAATTCGGGCAACAGCCAAGTGTGGATCTACGACAATCCCAGCGAACACATCGTTGAGGCAAGCCAGCGCGACAATGCCATATATGGTTTCACCAAGTCATATGTGACCGTCCAGAATTTGCAGACAGAAAAGGCCAACAGCCACGGCGTATACTTCCATAACGGCGGTGTGGAGATGGTGATTGCAGATGTGACCACGGCATATAACTACCATTCGGGAGTACGCTTCAACGGCACTGCCTCTTCCAACCATACCATTTCAAATAGCAACGCCATCTACAACGGATATTCCGGCCTTGACGCTTACGCCACGGGTGGGTGGATGGTTGACAACAATACCGTCCACGACAACTGTCAATCGACAGTATTCAATTACTGTGCGGGAATAAAAGTCGAACCTGGAACAGATACCGCCAATTGCACGGTCACCAATAACCTTGTCTACTCTAATGGCATTGGGAATACGGATTGGCGCGGCGCAGGAATCTGGCTCGATACGGCGGGAACGGGCTGCGTCATCAAGTACAATAAGGTCTATTCCAATAATCTCATGGGCATCTACCTAGATGCCAGCAATGGAGACGTTGTTGCGTACAATGTCATTTATAGCAACGGACAGACAGGGGCGATTGACGGAGGAGGGATAGCGGTCTACGGGGACTCGCGACCTACTGCCGACAACTTGGTTTACGGAAACACGGTCCGTGGCAATCGCGGGCACGGAATCATCGTACAAGGGTCAAACCTTCAAGATGGGTGCACCAGCAATATCGTTAAGAACAATATCTCAGTTGGCGTGGTTTCGGGCACCAACTTCACCGCTAGCGGCGGATGTGAGAATCCTGGCATCAATGGCTCGGGCAATATCTACACATATAACAACTTCGGCTCCGAGGTGGCCAACTTTATCGAGTGGGGAAGCGGAGTTTACAAATCCACCTACGCCGACTTTGATACCGCTTACGGGTCAGCAACTCATTCCATAACAGGAGACCCCATATTTACTAACGCCGCGGGAAACGACTTCACCCTCCAATCCACCTCTCCCGCCATTAATGCCGGAACGAATCTTGGTTCGGATTATGACGACGGGCTTTCTCCCGCGTCAACTTGGCCCTCTTCAGTCACAACCATAGACCAAGACCTTCGCGGTTCTGGCTGGGAAATCGGAGCGTATGTTTATCCGGTTCCCCAAGTCCCCACCATCGGCACTCCTCAAACTTTGTCCGCTTCATCAATCAGATGGAATTTCACCGACAATGCAGGTGATGAAACGGGATTTAGGTTATATGGTGGCAGCGACATTTTATCAGCCACCCGCGATCTGTCTTATCTTGATGAAACATCTTTATCATGCAACACCAGCTATTCGGGCCGCTATGTGGAAGCCTACAACTCCTACGGCTACAGCACGGCTTCTGGCGTAGCTTCTTCCGTGTCCACTCTTTCCTGCCCCGGCGGCGGTGGGATAATGACTGGTCCGGGCGGGCTCAAAGCTCCGGAGATTCCCGTTCAAACAGCGCTTTCGGCTCCGACGCCCGCCGAAGGCGGGGTCGGAGTCCCGACACCGAAGGTCGTCGGGACCCCTTTCGTATTTACTTCCAACCTCAAACTCGGCATGAAAGGAAACGATGTCAAACAGCTCCAGATATTCCTGAATCAGCGCCTTGACGTCCCGCTTGCTAAATCAGGAGCCGGCTCGCCGGGAAATGAAACGGACTTTTTCGGGCCTTTGACCAAAGCCGCGGTGATTAGATACCAAGAGCAACACGCCCAAGACATCTTGGCTCCTTGGAATTTAACCAAAGGAACGGGCTTTGTTGGAAGAACCACCAGAGCGAAGATTAACGAGATGATGGTGAACAAAAGATGAATTTGAGTTCTTGCCGCATTGGACAATTTCTCCAGTCTTGACACGAGGTGGACCTAGGCAGAATTGAACTGCCGTCTCCGCAATGCGAATGCGGCGTATTGCCACTATACTATAGGCCCATTGGCTTACCAAATTTTATCAGATTTTCCTTCTTTTCGCGGCGCCATCCTTTAATCTGTGTTTCGCGGCGCCTGGCTTCCAATAAAGCCTCAAATCTCTCTACATAAACCAATTCTTCAGTTTTATTTCTTCTCGTAAACTCCGCGCCGTCGCCACTTTTATGTCTCTCTGTCCGCCTTTCAATATCGCCAGTATATCCTACATAGAGATGGCCCTTTGCGCCGCGAAGTATATAAACAAAATACATAATGGACCGGAGAAAGGTCAAAGACATTGAGCGAGCGGAGCTTCGACAAGCTCAGCTCATTTCTCCTCGCTCCGCGAGTCGAAATGTCGGGGTGCGGAGAATTGAACTCCGTCTTCGCGCACCTTCACCCCGTTAGATATTTCAGGTCGGGCCGGAGGGAGTCGAACCCTCTATCTCACGGACCCGAACCGTGCATGTTGCCGATACACTACGGCCCGATATATCTAACGGGGCGCGGCGCGCGTACTGCCGGTATACTACACCCCGCCTTCGCCAAGGCTTCGGCGGGCAAGCCCGCTAAACCTACGCCACCCAGAATTTTTCTTTTAATTCTCGGTCGCGGCTGGCTTCGACTTCTTCCTTTTTCTCTTTGCCGGATTCGGCCAATTTTTTAAGTTCTGCTTCCGAAAGCTCTCCCAGCTCTTTAATTCTACCAATTAAATATTCTTTAGTATTTTTTTTCGGCTCTTGTAAAACCTCTTCCAAAAGGGCGGAGAGAGCCATGCCGACTTTCGGCCCCGGTCGAATCCTCAAAATTTTCATCACGTCATCGCCTTTGACCTTAAGCATACCGACCGAAATTGGGTCTTTCTGCACCTTCTCCACCATAAACTTGAAGTGGCGGAGTTTGTAGGGGACTGCCTTGGGCACGCCGGAGCCGATGCGGTCGGCCTCACGCACCCGAATTAAATCCTCAATCAAATCCGGCCCGACGTTTCTTAAAACTCTTCGGACAGAAGACTCGGTCACTTCGCCCACATTGTAGTAAAAAAGATGCCAGCGAACGAGGCGGATGACTTTTTCTGAAAAATCTTTGGGAAAGCGCAACCGCTCCAAAATTTTAGCGGACATCTTGGCGCCCAAAACGTCGTGGCCGTAGAAAGTGGAAAATTTGCCTTCGCCGCGCTTGGCGCGAGGTTTGGCGATATCGTGCAAAAGCGAGGCCAATTTAACCTCAAAAGAATAGCCTTTTTTTACCGTATATTCCAGGGCTTTCAAATTATGCTCCCAGACCGTGAAAACATGGTGGAGGTTTTGCCCCACGCCGACCCCCTCCAAAAGTTCCGGCAAAAATTCTTTAAGAAGACCGGATTCCCGGAGGAATTCAATTCCTTCCGCCGCCCCTTCAGACATAATCAATTTCACAAACTCATCCCTGATTCTTTCTTTTGAAATAAATTTTAAAAGTCCGGCGTTTTTCTTAACCGCTTCGCGGGTGCGCTCTTCGATGGTAAAATCCAGTTCGGCGGAAAACCTGACGGCGCGCAGAAGCCGCAGGGCGTCTTCCTGAAAACGTTCGGCTGGCTCGCCGACCGCGCGAATGATTTTGTTTTTCAAATCCTCTTTGCCGCCAACGAGGTCGATGATTTGGAAGTCCGACTTCCTAGGGAAGTCGGACTTCCCTAGGGCCATCGCCAGAGCATTTATGGTAAAATCCCTGCGGCCGATGTCGTCCGCGAGGCTTTGCGCAAACTCAATTTTATCCGGATGGCGCTTGTCTGAATATTTGGCTTCGAGGCGAAAGGGAGTAACTTCAACCACTTTCAAAGTTTCATCGTCCGAGCCGGTTTTAACGCCCACGGTTCCAAAATCATTTTCATAAAAACTATCTGGAAAAATTTTCTGGATTTCTTCGGGCTTTGCGTTCGTCGTTATATCCCAATCCTTCGGCTTTTCTCCGCGCAAAAAATCCCGCACGCATCCGCCCACGAGAAAGGCCTCAAAATTATTTTCCCGAAGTTTTTTTATAACTTCAACGATTTCTTTTGGAATTTTTGTCATATCAAAGGTGCGCCCTCGCCCCGATTCGAACGGGGAATACATGGTCCGAAGCCATGCGTGATATCCGTTTCACCACGAGGGCAACGAGGGAATTTTATAATTGGCTTGCGAAATTTTCAATGGCGAGCGAAATAGCATTGGCTCCCACCACCAGCAAGGCTCCAATCACCGCCCAGAAAAAAGTGGTTTTGGCTTTTTTTAACTGCTCCTCGTCGCCCCGGGCCGAGACGAATAAAAATCCGGCGTAAATCATAAATACCACCACTAGGGGCAATCCAATCTTAGCCGCAATATCAGCAATCTTTGCCATCAGGTCAGCGAAGGTAGAAGACTGAATTGGGTTACAAATTTCTACCGCCGGATTACAGCCGATAATCGCAAGTGTAAAAACAGGAAGGAGGAAAATCAAAGAGGGGGTTAGAAACCGCAACAAATGAAAAATTGATTTCATGAGCTTGCTTAAATTTTATCATTTTTCCGGAAACATAAAAGGGGCAGATGCGTTAAGCAGCCGCCCCTCCGTTGCAAAATCCAAGGTGCAAATAAGGTACTACAGGGCTTCGAAAATGAACACTCCCTCCGCCTTAATCTTAATCTTGAAGATACTTGGGTGATAAACGGAGGGACGAGTGCCATGCTGACGATAATACCCCTCAACATCTACTAATTCGATGTTGGATTTCCCCCACCTTCTCTCTCTTTCGAGATAAAAGCTCGGAAAATCACAGGCCAGGCACTCCACCCGAGCCCTACCTTCCAGCAGCCTGATACCTATTGGCTGTAGAAGATATTCTTTTTCTTCCCCCGGGCTCATGAACACTATTACTCCTCGGGGAAGAGTAGGAAGGACGAGTTCACCACTCGGTGCCCCTGGTCCAGGTTTTCCGCTGCCATCACCCCACGCCTTAGCCAGTTCATCCTTGAGCTTTCTCTGGGCATAAGCGTCGGCTATCCAATCCCCATCTTCTACAAAACGGGTAACGGCTCGGGGAACGGCAGGAAACAAAGAGCTAAGTAGGGCATAAATGAATGTTGCGACAAAAAGTCTAATCACCCATTTTTTGCCGGTCTCGCCCTTTGTCCAGCCAGCTTGCCAGGTGAAGAAAAGAGCCGCGATGGAAAGATATAACAAGAACGCAATCTGGTCGCTGCCCTTTATAGCAAGTCCGGGATAGCGCCCGCTCAAAATTCCCAAGAACTCTATCAAGACAAGGCTAGCCAAGACCCCAAAAATGAGAGTCTTAACCGCCCTGTAAAGCTTCACACCCCTGCCGCCCAGCTTTCTGAAGAACCCCTCGGCCTGCTCCTGGTTCAATAGATAGAAAAGGCCGAAGAAAAGCAGAAAAAACCAAATACTCGTTGAGCCGCCGAGGAAGAAGATCGCGATAAAGGTTAGAACTACGGACATCGTGAAGAGCCAGAAAATATCAGAAAACTCTAACACAAGTTCTTTTTTCTCGTTCATCTTGGACCTCCTTTTCCTAAGTGGGTACCGATGCCGGTTACAAGATCAATGAAGTCGACAAAGGTATCCAGAATCTGAACCCAGTTCCTTCTCGCGCCTGTTGGAACCGCTACTGGCGTGGCTTGCCGCCGTTCATCCCTCTCTCTCCGTTTTTGCTCAATCCACTCGCCGAATTCCTCTCTTCTGGCCGCCACTCCATAGAACAAGAGGGTCGGCAAGTAGAGTAAAACAAGAATAAACCAATGACTCCAGGAACGTAGCCCATAGAAGTTGCGTCTTTTTTCCGCCCTTTCCAGAGCTTCCTTCCTGACAGGTTTATTCCACCCGATAACGTTTCCTGCGCCGTCAAGCTGCCAATGTTTCAACAGCTTATCAGAAAATGTCGCAAGAACATTCTGAGAGCGCAGGGTTATCTCAGATGATTGAAGAGGTCGGACTTTATTGATAAATCCTTCCTCAACGCCGCGGACCAGGGGTTGCCCCCAGCCTACAAAGAGACAAAAGACAAAGAATGTGAAGGTGAGACCGGCCAGCCAGCACCAGCGCCTTTCGTTGGTTTCAAAGAAGCGCCGGTAGTCCGGATGGGCTGATATAGTCCGAGAAAAGGAGATAAGAACGGTTGAAAGCCACGCGAGATACGCGATGATCATCAACCAGGCAAGATTCTCTCCAGCTGGGTTTTTGGAAAACCACCAGAAGAGAATTAACACCGCCGCCACCGCCAGTAAAACGCTACAAACAAACATTCGTCTCGACATAATGCCTCCTTACTGTCCGAAATAGATAGCACCTATGATAAGAAGCAGAAATATCAAAGCTCCAGATAACCAGAGCAATTTCTGCTCCAACGACATCGCGGGTATGGGCGTCAGGGGTTCTTTGATAACAAGCTCCTGCTCGCAATCGAGTTTCTCGAGCTTCACTTTCACTTTCGCCCGCCGAAAACCTTTCGGTAAACAGACCTCAAAGACATCCCTTCCTGATATATCCGCTCTCCGGGGGGATTCCCTGAAATCTCCATCCCATACAGCGGTATAAACATAATCCGCCTCAACACCGCACCCTTTCTCGTCCCGCACCTCTACCCCAACTAAAACCTCCCATTCCCAGCTACTTTTTTCGCTTATCGCATCTCGACGGAGCTCCATCTTTGGTTTTGGATAAGGCAAGCTTACCTCCAAAATATGGTTCCGGATCGGAGTGCCGTCCACATCCACTGAGATAATCGGCGGCGGGACAAGCGACACATCCTCAAGAATGGTAGAGACGCTACCATTTCCCAGAACTTCGGCGGTTTTGGAGAGATTCTTGTTTATAAAGAACCTAACCGCCCGTCCCGGACGCGCGAGTCGCGAACCGAAATAAGGAATAAGAATAAGACCGAGATTGGCAGTGGTCAAAGTCACGGGACTTACTTTTTGGTCCTTCAAAACTATCCTGAACCCACTTTCGTTGTCTGCCATAAACTCACCTTCCTTTCTTTCTGGTTTGTTTTGTGCCTTTATTTAGCCTTTAAATTGTCAATGATTTGTTCAAAATTATAGCTGATTTGACATAAAAAGTCAAGGATGATATATTTATAGAATGTTGCCCGCATCTTTAAGGCCTCTTTTTTGGTCTTACGAGTTTGAAAAGCTTAACTTGGAAAAGGATGGACCTCTTATTATCCGACAAGTCATAAATTACGGGAGGTGGGAAGATTGGAAGTGGCTTTTAAAAAATTACGGCAGGGGAAAAGTCAAAAAAACCATTCAAGCCACGCCGGCTTCCGGTTTCCGGCCCCAAGCCCTGAAACTCATTACCCTTCTCCTAGGAGCGGCGGAACCAAAATATGCATCCAGAAGCACTCGCTGAAAGCGCGCGAATTCTCCTGCCTCGCCTGGGCGGAATAGATAATTTTTACCTGGCTGGAGGGAGTGCGTTAGCGCTTCAAATCGGGCACCGCCTTTCAGAGGATTTAGATTTTTTTTCTGACAGCAAAATTAAAAAAACCCTGCTCCCGAAAATTGAGAAAATTCTTGAAGGAGGGACGGCGAGAACGGGGGTGAACAACTCCGGGGAACTTACTTTGGTGTCAGGTTCAATAAAAATTACGTTTCTCCATTATCCTTTCCCCCTTCTTTTCCCATTACTAAATTACAAAGGAATCCGTTTGGCAAACATCAGAGAAATTGCCTGCATGAAGGCCTACACGATTGGAAGGCGCGGGAGCTTCAAGGACTACGTGGACATTTATTTCGTACTCAAAGAAGGGCTTGAAAAGATTGAGAACATCATTGCCGATGCCCGGAGAAAATATACCGAAGCGTTTGACGCCAGGCTTTTTTTGGAACAACTTCTTTATCTCGAAGATATCCAGGATATGGAAATAAAGTTTCTAAAAAGCCGCATTGGGAGAGAAGAGATAAAAAATTTTTTCCAGAAAAAGATTAAAGCGATAAAGCTCTAGAGTCAACCCTTCCGTCTTCTCGCATGAAACGCTCTATGGACCTCGCGCAAGGAGCGGTCAGTTACATGCGTATAAATCTGGGTGGTGGTGATGCTGGAATGCCCCAAAAGCGCCTGCACCGAACGCAAATCCGCTCCGTTTATAAGTAAATCGGTCGCGAACATGTGGCGCAGGACATGCGGTGTCACTTTTTTCGAAATCCCGGCCTTGGCCGCGTAATATTTAAGGAGCCGCTCCACGGAACGGGGAGTGATGGGAAAAAGTTTTTCGGAAATATCCTCGCGTTTCTCCAAATATTCCTTGAGCGCTTTTTTGGCTCGGGACGACAAGAAAACCACCCTCACTTTCTCGCCCTTGCCCCTGACGGAAAATTCTTCTTTGTTCAAATCTACCGAATCTCTATCCAGTCCCGCGAGTTCCGAAACCCGGAGCCCGGTCGAAAATAAAAGCTCCACAATCGCGCGGTCCCGTAAAATTTTCAAATCGCCTCCCTCCGGAGCTTTCAGCAATCTTTCCAGCTCCTCGACTGAAATCAAATCCAAATCGCGCTCCGGCGCTTTGGCGAGTAAAATTCTCTCGGCCGACATACTCTCGACTCCGCGCCAAGCCAAGTACTTCAAAAAATTTCGAAGCGCGATTAAATGGTAGTTCTGGGTTCGCTTCTTAAAATTCTCGCGGTTCAAAAAAAGGCGAAAGCGCCTGACCAGCTCGTCGTTAATCGCGGCCGGCGAGGAAATGTTGGCAAAGCCGAAGAATTTTTTAAGGTAGCGGTCGTAATTTTCCACGGTTTTGAGCGAACGCCCCCGTTCGATTTCAAGGTATTCCAAAAATTGCCGGTGAAGCTCCTTTAACTGCATAATTATATTTTGCGACATTGCCTAGAGTTGTCAAAGTCTAAAAATTATGCTATTCTTAAAACATGCTTAAAACCAAAGAAAAGCAGAAAGTTATAGAGAAATTTAAAATCCACGAAAAAGACACCGGCTCCTCCCAGGTGCAGGCGGCGCTTTTGAGTGAAGAAATCAAACGTCTGACCGAGCATCTAAAAACCCACCGCAAGGACAAACATTCCCGCCGGGGCCTTTTGCAGATGGTTTCAAAAAGAAAAACTCTTCTGGATTATCTTTCGCGCCAAGACCCCAAGGCTTACGTCGAGGTGGCCAAGAAAGTCGGGCTTAAGGCCAAGGCATTATAATGAACATCATCAAACATAAAAATCAGCGGGTCGCGGTTTTCATTGACGCCCAGAATATGTATCACTCGGCTAAAAGCCTTTTTCAGGGCCGGGTGAATTTCAAGGAGCTTTTGAAAACCGCCGTAGCCGGGCGGCAGCTTATTCGGGCCTTCGGATACGTTATCCGCACCAAAACCGGAGAGGAAAAGCCGTTTATTGACGCGCTTTTGAATCTAGGCATCGAGAGCCGGGAGAAAGATTTGCAGGAATTTTTCGGCGGAGCCAAAAAAGCTGACTGGGACGTCGGGATTGCGGTAGACGCGATCAGAACAGCCGAGATCGTGGACGCAATCGTCATCGCTTCGGGAGACGGCGATTTCATTCCGCTCGTGGAATATTTAAAAAACCAGGGGAGGAGGGTGGAGGTGATGGCGTTCGGCCCTTCGGCTTCGGGCAAGCTCCGGGAAATTACGGACGAGTTCATTGACCTTGCCGAAGACCCCGGCAGGTATATACTAAAAAGGTAGCTATTATAAATTTTAAGGGGTGGTCTTTGGATAGGTAGTCCCTGAGCTTGTCGAAGGGCCTAAAATCTGGAGATCACCATCAAGATATAAAAAAATGGTGACAAAAAAATATACGACTGATTTCGGCGGGAAGACTCTTTCCGTCGAATTTCCGGACCTCGCCGAGCAGGCCCACGGCTCGGCTTTGGTTCGCCTGGGCGACACCGTGATTCTCGCGACCGCGGTTATGTCTCAAAATATCCGCGAGGGAATTGATTATTTTCCTTTGACGGTGGATTACGAAGAGCGTTTTTACGCCGCCGGGAGAATTTTGGGCTCGCGCTTTATCAGGCGCGAGGGACGCCCGTCCGAAGAGGCGATTTTAATTTCGCGCCTGATTGACCGCGGGCTAAGGCCTCTTTTCAACCACAAAATCAGAAACGAGGTTCAGGTGGTGGCTCTGGCTCTTTCTTTTGACGGCGAAAACGAGCCGGATATTCCGGCCATTCTCGCGGCCTCACTGGCCTTGGGAACTTCTTCCGTCCCTTGGTCAGGCCCGATCGGCGCTTTAAGAATAGGAAGAGTCAACGGCGAATTCGTTTTGAATCCGCTCCGCTCGGAGCTTGAAAAATCAGATTTGGACCTGGTCCTCTGCGGCAAGGATGGAAAAATAAATATGGCGGAGGCCGGCGCCAAAGAAGTTCCGGAAGAAGAAATACTGAAAGCTCTCGAGTTTAGCCAGAAAAAACTTGAGAAAATCGAAATCTTCCAAAAAGAAGTTATCCGCGAGCTCGGCCAAGAGAAAGTGATGCCGCCCTTGAAAGAGGAGCCGGAAAAACTCGCTGAAATTTTTGAGAAAAATTTCCGTTCGCGCCTGGAGGAAACTTTGTATCTCAAGGAAAAGAAAGTCCGAAATCAAACTCTGTTCAAGCTAAAAGAAGAGTGGGACGAGAAAGTTACAAAAGAAGTCGGAGAAGAATTCAAAGAAGTTCTAAATAGATTTTGGGAAGAAAAAATCGATGAAATCGTCCACAAAAATATTTTGGAGAAAGAACTGCGTCCGGACGGCCGGGGACTTAAAGAACTCCGTCCGCTCTGGGCCGGAGTAGGAATTTTGCCCAGAATCCACGGCTCCGGACTTTTCTACCGCGGGGAAACTCACGTGCTCTCGCTCGCGACCTTGGGCGGCCCGGGCGACACCCAGCTCGTGGAAGGGATGAGCATTCGCGCCAAAAAACGCTTCATGCACCACTATAATTTTCCGCCTTTCGCTCCGGGTGAAACCGGGCGCATGGGAAATCCCGGGCGGCGCGAGATCGGGCACGGGGCGCTCGCGGAACGCTCGCTTTTGCCGATACTGCCGGGGATTTCCGAATTCCCTTATACGATTCGGGTGGTTTCTGAAGTTCTTTCCTCGAACGGCTCCACTTCCATGGCTTCAGCCTGCGCTTCGACTTTAGCGCTGATGGATGCCGGCGTTCCGATAAAACGGCCGGTGGCCGGAATCGCCATGGGACTGGTCATGGAAAATCCGAAATCCGAAATCCGAAATCCGAAATTTAAAGTGCTGACCGATATCCAAGGTCCGGAGGACCATTACGGCGATATGGACTTTAAATCCGCCGGAACCTCCCAGGGCGTTAGCGCGATTCAGATGGACGTAAAAGTTTTGGGAGTAACGCTTGAAATTTTGCGCCAAACTCTCGCCGACGCCAAAGCCGCCCGCGAGAAAATCTTGGCCGTTATGCTCTCGGCCCTACCCGCGCCTCGCGCCGAGCTCTCCCAATACGCTCCGCGAATCTTGACGCTTAAAATAAATCCGGAGAAAATCCGCGAGCTCATCGGCCCGGGCGGAAAAATGATTAACGCCATCATCGCCGAGACCGGGGCCACGATAGACGTGGAACAGGACGGCACCGTCTTCGTCACCGGTTCCAAGGAAGCTTCGGAAAAAGCTTTGGAAAAAATAAAAGAAGTCACGCACGAATACCAAGTGGGGGAGACTTTCGAAGGTACTATTTCCAGAATTTTTGATTTCGGAGCCATGGTGGAATTCGCGCCCAAGCAGGAAGGCTTGGTGCATATCTCCGAGCTTGCGCCCTGGCACGTGAAAAACGTTACGGACGTGGTGGATATAGGCGACCGGGTTAAAGTCAAGATAAAAAGCATCGACGAGCTGGGGCGCATCAATCTTTCCATCAAAGAGGTGGCAAGTCTTGAACCTAAAAAGCAGGCGGCAAAACCGGCAACATGGAGCCCCAAGCATCAGAGCCGCTGAAAGAAAAACTGCCGCCCATCCGGACGATGCGGTCGGATGCCGCGGCCGCGTCTCAAAAGCCCGGGACCTCGGCCATCTCTCTTCTGGCCCGCCGCCTGAAACAAAAACGAGACGAAACCCCCCAAAAACCTTCTTCGCCAAAACGAACGTGGCTCATCGCGGGGATTTTGATTTTTTTCCTCCTCGCCGCTCTGGCCGGCGCTTGGATTTATTTCAAATATTTAAAACTAGAGCCGCCGCCAGCGCCCGTCGAAGAGCGGCCGGAGAAATTGATTGCGGCCGAAGAAGAAATCTTGGACATTAAAGAGTTGGAAAATATTCTTTCACACGGGCCTGAAGTTGAAAAATTTAAAGTTATTTTTTTCAACTTAAGCCCGGGAGAATTTCTGGCGCGGACGGGTTTAAAGCCGCCCGCCAGATTAAAATCCCAAATCCAAGTTTACAATCTGGGGCTGTTTAACGACGCGGGCCTGATTCACCCGTTTTTGATATTCAAAGTGGCCTCATTTGAGGAAGCGTTCGCCGGAACGCTTTTGTGGGAAAAAAATATGCCCAAGGAATTTCAAATATTTTTTCCTCGTCTTCGCGAGGTAAGTGAGCTGGAAATATCTTTTCAGGACCAAGTCATTAAAAACCAAGACGCCCGGGTGCTGGTCCGAGACGGCGCGGCCGAATTCCTCTACACTTTTTTCAATAAAAATCTTTTGATAGTAACCGATTCCCAAAAAACGCTCGAGGCCATAATTTCTCGCTATACCATATTTAGACCGAATTAAAAAGGTTGCGCCTCCAAAAAATCTAGTCTAATCTGGGCTAATGGCTTGGGAAAGATTCAAAAAACTTTTGGAAGAAGAGAAAGTTAGGCTCGAGAAAGAACTCTCCCAGATTGCGAGGAAAAACCCGGAAAACCCGGAGGATTGGGAAGTGAAGGCGCCGGAGATGAATCCGATGGTTTCTGACCAGTCGGAGCTCGCGGATATGTTTGAAGAATTGGAAACCCAGGCCGGCTTGGAATACCAGCTAGAAGAGAGATTGAAAAAAGTGAACGCGGCTTTGAAAAGAATCGAGGATGGAAGCTACGGCGTCTGCTCGGTCTGTAGCGAGAAAATCGACGAGAAGCGTCTCGAGGCAAATCCTTTGGCAAAAAACTGCATCGAGCACACCGAGCAATAGATATGACCGCGGTCAAAACTCACTCTGCGGAAATTGTGGGCCTGGCGGGAGAGATAATCGACGTGGAGGTGGACCTCTCCCCGGGCCTTTTTCATTTTTCCATCGTGGGCCTCGCGGACAAGGCCGTGGAAGAATCAAAAGAACGGGTCTCCTCGGCCATTAAAAATTCCGGCCTCCGGCACCCCCAGAAAAAAAACCAGCGGGTCGTGGTTTCTCTCGCTCCGGCCGACCTCAAAAAAGAAGGACCTTTGTTTGACCTGGCGATTGCCTTAGGCTATCTTCTGGCTTCGAATCAGATTGAATTCGAGCCAAAAGGAAAAATTTTTCTGGGAGAGCTTGCTCTCGACGGCGGCTTAAGAAAAATAAAAGGCGCGCTAGCGCTGGCGCTCGCGGCCAAAGACCAAGGCTTTCAGGAAATAATTCTCCCGGAAGAAAATGCGGCGGAGGCCAGCTTGGTAGAAGGAATAAAAATATTTGGAGTTAAAAGCTTGGGTGAGGTGCTGAAACATCTTATCGGCGAGAAGACACTTTTACCCCAGCCGCGGCTTAAAATTGAAAATAAAACTTTTTATCCGTTTGATTTCGGGGAGATTAAAGGACAGGAGCTCTCAAAGAGAGGGCTCACCCTGGCCGCGGCCGGAGGACATCATGTTTTGATGGTGGGCCCTCCCGGAACCGGTAAAACCATGTTAGCCCGGGCCCTGCCTTCAATTCTTCCGGAGATGAACTTTGATGAAATGCTGGAGGTAACCCGGATTCACTCTGTTTCGGGAAATTTAAAAAAGGCTTACCTTTCGGAGCGTCCGTTTCGAAATCCGCACCACACCGCCTCCTACGTGGCGCTGGTTGGCGGCGGCCAGAGTCCGCATCCGGGAGAGATTACTTTGGCGCACCGCGGGGTTTTGTTTCTGGATGAATTTCCGGAATTCGAACGAAGAGTTCTCGAAGCGCTCCGCCAGCCTCTGGAAGACGGCGAGATTACGGTTTCCCGCGCCAAAGGAACTATCACTTTTCCGGCGAGAAGCCTTTTGGTTTTTGCCATGAACCCCTGCCCTTGCGGGAATTTCGGCTCGGAGAAAAAACCCTGCCTCTGCTCCACGCAGACCTTGTATCGCTACCAAAGAAAGGTTTCAGGACCAATCGCGGACCGGATTGATATTTGGCTTGAGGTGCCGCACTTTGAACACGAGAAAATGAGTCAGAAATCCAAACCAGAAAGTGAAGCAATTCGACAAAGAGTGAAGAGGGCTCGGGAAATTCAGGGAGAGCGCTTTCACGGCAAAGACATCGCTCTGAACGCCGAGATGCGGCCGAAAGAGCTGGAGGAGCTTACCCCGCTCTCTGGAGAAAACCAGGAACTTCTGCACACGGCCGCTAAAAAATTAGACCTCTCGGCCCGGGCCTATCACCGCGTGATTAAACTTTCGCGCACCATCGCGGACCTCGAAGAATCTAAAAACATAAAACAAGAGCATCTTTTGGAAGCGCTCCAATACCGCCCCCGAAAAAACTTTTTCGTGTATGAAACTTGACCGAGAGTTAAGAATCTACTAAAATTAGTTCATCATGACTCTGAACACCGAGATAAAAATTAAGAAAATGGAACGGGAGATAAAAGAACTCTGGCAAATAGTCGGGGATGAGATATTTTGGCATCCCTCGGTTATCGATGAAATAAAAAAACGCTCGCGCCAAAGCCATTTGAATTTGAAGAAACTCAAGACCGCCAAAGAGCTTTTCGCATCCATTTAGATGGCTAAGGTCTTATTTTCACCTGCGGCGGAGAAAGACGTAAAACATCTCGAGGCAGGCGTCCAAACTGAATTAAAAGATAAACACATTCGCGATAATTTCTATAAAAAGTTTTCTCGACGAATTCGCTAGCAACGAAAAAGCGCGTAAGGCCTTATTTTTCGAGGCTAAAACGGGTTCCTCGCCCCGCGGACCTCAAAATGCACATGGCAGCCGGTGGATTGGCCGGTGCGGCCGACATAGCCCAAAACCTGGCCCTGAACCACATGCCAGCCAGGAGACGCAATGATTCCGTTTAAGTGAGCGTAAAGAGTCTGGGTACCGTTGGAATGGGAGAGGACGGCATACTGGCCGTAGCCGCCGTTCCAGCCGGTCGGCCGCGAAATCAAAACCTCTCCCGAAGCCGAGGCCAAAATCGGCGAGCCGCAATAAGTCGCGAGGTCAACTCCGTTATAGCCGTGAAGCCCTTGTGACTTCCGGCCGCCATTTATCGGTCTAATATAGTACCCGGAGTAACTCGGGCCGCCGGTTCCGCGGACGTTAGACGACGAATAGCTGACAAGCGGTTCTGCTTCACCGTTGGGAATGATGAGGGCCATCCCTTCCTCTAAAACGTCTTCCGAACCAAGCCCGTTGAAGCTTAAAATCTCTTCAGCATCCCCGCCGAATTTTTTGGCAATGAACTTAAGCGTATCGCCTTTTTTAACCGTGTACTGCACTCCGGAGACCGGCAGAATCACCAGCACTTCGCCGGGGCTTATCAGGGTGGAGCGCGTAAGGTTGTTAGCCCAGCGGATGGTGTTGACTGAAACCCCGAAAATTCTGGCGATGGAAGAAAGAGTATCTCCCTGCCGCACCGCGTAAAGCGAGATTGAATCCGGCCGTTGCTCCACCACGTCCGCGATGGAGCCCAACGGCCCGGTTACGGGCAAGAGGGCGGAATTTTGCACGATATTAACCTCACCGCCGCCCACGCCCGCCAAAAGATTGGCGTTAAACGGCGCCGAAAGCAGGGGCAGGGTTTGAGAATTCCCCGAGATCGTGCTGGCCTCATTGGTCCAGCCGAGAATCTTCTCAAAAATATTGAAAAATTTAGCCTCTGCTCGGGAAAGGCCTAAAAGAAAAGAAAAAAACAAAGAAATAATCAAAAAGCCGAGAAGAAAAAGCGCGTTTGAATTGGAGTACAATGGTTTATGGTCTAATGAATTAAAAGATAGCTATACGCTATCTCAATTTCATACTTTACCATTTTTTAGGCTCTTTCTTATCCCCACGGAAAATAAAGATATACTTTTAATAATATGTCAATGGAATTTAGCTTAAATCAGGCTCAAGAAAGGGCTGTATTGACAGCGGACGGCCCAGTATTGATAGTAGCAGGGGCTGGTTCAGGCAAAACCATGGTCTTGGCGCACCGCATAGCGCATCTGATTGAAAAAGGCGTCAAGGCAGACCAGATTTTGGCCATCACTTTCACCAATAAGGCGGCTGAAGAGATGCGGAATCGCATAAACTCCTTAATTCCCAATTCCCAATTCCCAATTCCCAAACCCTGGGTGGGCACCTTTCACTCTTTTTCGGCCTTTGTCCTGCGCCAATCAGGCCGGGCCATTGGCGTTGGCAAAACTTTCTCGATTGTGGACGAAGAAGACAGCTTGGCCCTGGTCAAAGAAGCGCTCGCGGATTTAGAATTGGACCCTAAAAAATTTGAACCAAGAAAACTTCGCGCCCTAATCTCTCGAAAGAAAAACGAAATGGAAGGCCGGGAAAATTTTAATCAAAGTTATTTTGAAAAAATTCTCGTCCGGGTCTGGGAAAAATATGAAGAGAAGTTGGAAAAAGCCAAAGCGCTCGACTTTGACGACCTGCTTTTGAAAACCGTGGAACTTTTCTCTAAACACCCCGGGATTTTGGAAGAATGGCAGGAACGCTTCCGCTATCTCCACGTGGACGAATACCAGGACACCAATTTGGTGCAGTACCATCTGGCGAAACTTCTCGCCCAAAAATACAGAAATATCTGCGTGGTGGGCGATATTGACCAGGCGATTTACTCCTGGCGCGGCGCAGACTTCAGAAACATCCTTCATTTCGAACGGGACTGGCCGGAGGCGAAAATAATCACCCTGGAGGAAAATTACCGCTCCACCCAATTGATTCTCGACGCCGCGAACGCCGTGATTGTCAAAAACAAATCACGCGTTCCTAAAAATCTTTTCTCACAGAAAAAATCCGGCCCCAAGATTACTCTTTTTGAATCCGTAAGCGAAGAAGAAGAGGCCAGCTTCATCGCGGCGCTTTCCAAAACCCTGGTTCGGGACGGCAAAATCCCGCCGCGGGAGATCGCGGTTCTGTACCGCACCAATTTCCAGTCGCGGATTCTGGAAGAAAAAATGTTAGAGGAGAATATTCCATACCAAGTGGTGGGCGTTAAATTTTACGAACGAAAAGAAATCAAAGACACGCTCGCCTACCTCAAGGCCTCGTTAAATAGCGAAGATTTGCTTTCAGTAAAAAGAATAATAAATTTTCCGCCGCGCGGAATCGGGAAAGCGCTTTTGACGAAGTTTTTGGCTGGAGAAAAATTGCGACAGGCAGAAGAGTTCATAAAAATAACCTCGGAAATTAAAGATGCAATCGAAACAAAAAACGCGAGTGAGGCTGTAAAAAGCGTCATCCAAAAATCCGGCCTCGAGGACTATCTTCAAGACGGAACAGAGGAAAGCGAGATGAGGCTTTCAAATATAAAAGAACTCGTGACCCTTGCCAGGCGCTATGACGAAGCTAAACCGCCGGAAGGGATTTTAAAACTTTTGGAGGACGCGGCGTTGATGTCTGAACAGGATACCATGAAAAAGGAAGAGAACTCCGTGAAACTTATGACCGTGCACGCGGCCAAAGGCCTGGAATTTAAAATGGTTTTTATCGCGGGCCTCGAAGAAGGATTATTTCCGCACCGCGCCATCTCCAGAGAAGACGAAGAACTGCGCCAGGAAGAAGAAAGACGGCTTTTTTACGTGGCCTTAACCCGCGCCAAGGAGAAAATCTATCTCTCCTACGCCGTTTTTCGGACTATTTTCGGAGAGCGAAGAATCAATCTTCCGTCGAGTTTTCTCTTGGATATCCCGGAGGAGTTTTTAGAGCGCGCCCCGGATAAAATAATCACTTTGGAATCATG
Source organism: Candidatus Giovannonibacteria bacterium RIFOXYD1_FULL_48_21 (assembly GCA_001778985.1). Classification (GTDB taxonomy): domain Bacteria; phylum Patescibacteriota; class Minisyncoccia; order JACPKW01; family UBA11713; genus UBA11713. The sequence continues at coordinate 87,821 of MFIU01000001.1, forward strand.
AACCCCGTTAGAAATAAATCGCCCAAGGCGATTGCCGACATGCCTTTGGCAAGTCGGATTTCTAACGGGGTGAAGCCAAAAAAGCGGCTGGGACAGCATTTTTTAAGGAATAAAAAAATTCTGGAAGAAATTGCTCGGGCGGCCGAGCTTTCGAAGCGAGATATAGTTCTAGAAGTTGGCCCGGGACACGGAGAACTTACGGAATTTTTGGCCGCATCCGCTGGAAAAGTTATCGCCGTGGAAAAAGACCATGAACTTACTCTATTTCTTAAAGAAAAATTCAAAAATTACAAAAATGTCGAAATCGTTGAAGGAGATATTTTGAAAATTGGAAAATTGAAAATTGAAAATTATAAAGTGGCGGCAAATCTTCCATACTACATTACTTCGCGTTTTTTGCGGGCTTTTCTGGAGGCAAAAAATAAGCCAAAGCTCATGGTCTTAATGGTACAATACGAGGTCGCAAAACGAATTTGCGCGAAGCCGCCCGGAATGAATTTGCTGGCGCTCTCGGTTCAGGCTTACGCCCGACCGAAGTTTATCAGAAAAGTTTCAAAAAAATATTTCTTCCCTCCGCCCAAAGTTGACTCTGCTATTATCAAATTGTTGAACATTGAATGTTCAACATGTTCGACATTGCCGCCAAAGTTTTGGAAGGTAGTGCGCTTGGCCTTCCAGCAGAAACGAAAAATGCTCCGGCATTTATCCGTGCCGAAAAAATATGAAACCAAGCGCCCCCAGGAACTTTCGCTGGAAGATTGGCTAAAAATCATCCGCAGCCGCAAATATTTAACATGCCATCCCAAATAAACGGCTTGCCGCGTCCGCCGCAAAGATTCCAGCATCCTAAATAACCGCAACACGGGCTTGCGATGCAACAAGGAACTCCATAAAGGTTACCCCCGGTAAGACTTGGCACACCCTCTTGGAAGCAAAACAGGGGCGTTGAACAATGACACTTGCATTTTGCTTCAACAATATTGATAGGCAGCGCGGTAAGAAGTAAATTCATAAGCCCGGTGAGATATTTCGAGAGCACTCGCCTGCCGCTTCCGGAATCTGGCGCTTGGGAAGTAGGACCCTCGCCGGATGATCTCAATATCTCATTGAATTCGTCGCCGTAACCTTGGCTTTCCATAAGCTCCCTAAACTCTTTTTCCGCCTCTTCCGGCGAAGCCCATGTCCCAGTCACGGGTATTCTGCCTTCTCTAATAGCTTTGAGGGATATCGCCTCCTTTAATTTGAAGTTGTCCGAAGCGCCGAAAACAAGTTTAGCGCCTTCCAAATACGCCTCATAGCCCGTCTGATCAATAATGCCGCTGCTTAAAAGATACCCAAAGAGACGGTCATTAAAATTCTTCACTTCTTCTTCGTTTCTGAAAGCAACCTTTTCACTGGAACGCAATGCGCCTTCTTCTATTAAAAACGCCTGCGCCTGGTTCAGCGCTTCAATGTAAAAATCCGGATAAAGCAGGTCAAAAATTTCCTCTTTGGTAAGCGAGCTGGACGAGGCCGCGTTGGCAGGCGAAGCCGGCAATGGAGGCAAGCCCGGAAACAGCGGGGAAGCGGGCGGAAACGGCGAGAAAATTTTTCCGAATGTTTCCAAAAACGGCCCAAGGGCCTCGGAAGAGGGTTCTAAAATCGCCTCCGCAGAGGGGGCATTGAATATTGAAAAATTTCCGCTGGCAGGATTTTCGTTAAAAACTCCGCCTTGAATAGGTACAAAAGCGCGACCAGCGGTTCCAGAATCAGGAAATAGCCGTAAATCCGGACTTCTGGCCGAAGGAGAGCTCGTGGAAACATTAAAAGCCGAGTACCAAACGTAAATAAGAAGGCTAAAAATAGCCAAAATTGCCGCCGCAATCAAAAAAAGGAAATTATACCTGCTTTTCAACATCCTAATTCAATTATCGCCCACCAAATCCACAATTTCTAGAAAGTTTATGCACAAAATGAACCCAGAAAACCCCCTATAATAAAGTAGGGTGAAGTATTTACCGAGCCCAAGAATTTTAGGCTTTTTTGTCATAATTTCAGCCCTCGCCGGGGTGGGGTGGTTTTGGTATTTTTCTCCTTCTTCGAACAAAAGCGAGGTCTATGAAAACGGCGCCTTGACAGCCGGGTCCGTAAATAAAATCACGGCAGACGCTGACGGCGACGGGCTGCAAGACTGGGAAGAGGTTTTATGGAAAACCGACCCCAAAAACCCGGATTCTGACGGAGACGGCATATTTGATGGCGACGAAACAAGGCCAGCAAACAATCTAAAAGCCGCCATTTCAGAAAAACTTCCCGAAGAGCCGAACCTGACCGAAGCCTTCTCTGGAGCTTTCGCGCGCTCAATCGGCCCGAGAATTCTGGAAGAAGGCGGGCTGTCCGGCATATCCGCCGCCGATCTGCAGGGGATCGCAGGCTATCTCCCGAGTTCGGATTCGCTGCTGCCTGAACCTGAAAAAATAACGAGCGACGACATAATTATCTCTGAGAAAAATGACAATACTGCGGTTAAAAAATATTTTTCGGATCTCTTTTCCGTCTACGAAAAAACTTTCTACACGCTCACAGAAGACGATTTCTCTATACTGGAGCGCGCCTTTCGGGAAGAAAATTTCAGCGAACTCGCCAAGATTGACGAAATCATAAATGTTTTTGAAAAAAGTTTTCAGGGAGTGAAAAAACTTCCCGTGCCCGGGGGTTGGGAAAATTTCACGATAAAAGAACTTGGCTATATTCTGCGCACCAAACAGATTTTGGAAAAAATCAGGGGCGCGGGCCAAGATCCTCTCTCCGCGCTGATTTTGCTTCCGAAGCGAGTAGAACTTATGAACGAGGTTAATAAATTTCACAAAGAAACCGGAGAACTTCTTAAAGATAAGGGAATAACTTTCAGCGAGAGCGAAGGGGCTTATAAAATTTTCCATTAAGCATGGGCGGTTTTTCAGAAAAATACAAAAAATTTTTATCGATCTCTGCCATAGTTTTGATTTTATCATCCGCCTTCTTTCCGTTTTCCAAGGCGCAGGCCATCGTTCCTGTTTTTGACGCTCCGGCAAATGTACTTCTAGGAACTATAAGCGGCTTTACGGGTTCGACGGCCGGTTTCACGGGAAGCTTAGTAGCCAAAGAATTCGGCTTCGATTCAATTGCTTGGCTCGTGGGAAAAGCTTTACTCCGAACCATCACCACGCAAATTGTCAACTGGATTAAAACCGGTGACACCAGGGGGCCTTTGTTCGTGGAAAATTTTCTGGAGCATTTCTCGCGCGAAATGGACAACGCCGTGGGACTTTTCTTGGAGCAATATTTCGGCAGGAACTCCCAGCTTTTGGGGCTTTTATGCAGTCCGTTTCGCCTGACCCTGCCGCAACTTCTGGGCGTGCACCGCAGGTCCCAAGACTTCACCCAGCAGGCGCGCTGTAAGCTCTCGGACATCGTCAGAAACGTCGAGAATTTTAACGTTAACTTGTATTTCAACGACTTTTCGCACGGCGGCTGGGACGCCTGGTTCGCGATGCTGGAGCCGGAACACAATATGTTCGGGCAATATCTGACGGGCGTTTCTCGGCTTGAACGAGAGCGCGCCAGCGCATTTTTCGCAGGCCAAACCGAAGCTCAGACTACCGGCGGCGGGCTTTTGTCCTGGCAGGAATGCGAAACCATCGCGATTCCGAGCCCAGACGGCATTGTCGCGGACGAAAGATTAAGACAAAACTGCAAAATTATGACGCCCGGCAAACTGGTTGAAGATTCTCTGGCGAACGCTTTTGGCTCGGGCATTAAACAATTGGAGCTTGCAGACGAGCTGAACGAAATCCTGGTCGCCTTCTTCCAGCTCTTGATAGACCAAATTCTTTCGCAAGGATTTTCAAGAACAAACCCAGGCACCATTACTCCGCCTCCGGCGCCTCTTTTTGACTATTATCTTTTGACAAACGGGAGTATCAACGTAACTCGCGGAGCTTCGGGTTCTAATACGATTACCCGCGTGCTTATTTCCGGCACGCCGGCCGTCGTAAGTGTCGCGGCCTCGGGGCTTCCGGCTGGGACTACGGCCTCTTTCACCAACAACCCCTGCACAGTGCCCTGCGCCAGCGCCCTTACCATCAGCACGGCGTCAAGCACGCCTGACGGAAGTTTTTCTATTACAGTCACTGGCTCTCCCTTAAATAGGACCGCCACTTTCAGTCTAATTGTTTCGCCATGAGAAACGTCTTTTTCCGAAAATTTATAGTAGCGCTTCTCATCCTGGGATTTTTTGTTATGTTTTTCGCGCCGCGCGCGAGTTTCGCGCAACCAAGCATAACATCAAACCTTTCTGGGTGTTCTTGGGGGGTTTTTTCTGTGCTTAATGACATAAACTGCCTCGCCTTTCCGGTAGCATATATACTCGATTTTGTATTCACTTTTGTCGGTTGGTTTTTTGTGGGCATTTTAGGAAATATTTTTAGCTACACTTTAGGTTTGACGATTAACAACGGGTTATATCAAAACATTGAACCGATAGCGACCGGCTGGGCTTTCACGCGCGATGTTGTAAACATATTTTTCATATTCGCGCTTCTTTTCATAGCCATCGCGACCATTCTTGGAATCGAATCTTACGGAGTCAAAGCTTTACTGCCGCGGCTCATAATAATCGCCTTACTGGTAAACTTTAGTCTATTGGCGACTCAAGCAATCATTTTTGTTACCAACGCCCTAGCATACGAACTTTACAGCGTTGTTACGGTAACGGGCGTCTCCTCCAAAATTCTTTCAAACTACGCTCAGCCTGGATTCAATCGTGATATCGCGGGAGCTATCATGCAGGGCATCGGGCAACAGAGATTATTTAACGTCAATCCCTCGGGGCTTCAGCCGGGCTCTAGCGCTCCCCCAACCAGCGCCGCCCAGGTTAATATTGCCGTGATTGTGACCCTTGGGGCCTCTATATTCATAATGGCATTTGCCGGCTTTATATTTTTGGCGGGGTCATTTTTCTTCATTGTCCGAATGGCAACTTTATGGCTCTTGATGGTGCTCGCTCCTTTTGGCTTTGTCTTCTTAATTCTTCCCGCAACCAAAGGTTATGCCCAGAAGTGGTGGACCACGCTTCAATCCCAAGCTTTATTCGCGCCCGCCTTCATGTTCTTTATAATAATTACCGTAAAAATGTCCAACGCGGATCTATTCGGAATAGTAAGAAGAATAAATAGTAATCCCAACATGGGCGCGACCGATCTCATTTTTCTTTTGATTATTCAAAGCACTGTTATTTTTCTTCTGCTGGGCGGCTCACTTATCATCGCCAAAACTCTCGGCATCTATGGCGCCGGAGCGGCGATAGGCATGGCCGCCGGCGCCGGCAAGGCGTTCAGGGGGTATGTGGGGAAGGGGGCGCTTAGGATGGGAGCGCTACCTGCCCGCGGACTAAACAAATTAGCTACGGCACCCGGAAGAATTCCATATGCCGGCCCCGTTTTCCGTGCATTACTTAAACCGCTAACTGCCGCTACGGGCGCGGCCGTAAGAGTAACGGATAAAGAAAAAACCGAACGCCAAGAAAGCTGGAAAAAACTTTCTCCTATTGCGCTTGCCGAAACATATCGTGGCGCAGTAAATCCGTTAACGCGAAAGGAAATACTGAAAGCTGCGGGAGAGTCTGGAAAATTAGATAAATTTAGTGAGGGTGAACTGCAAACAGCTTACAGTCAATTTAAAGATAAGCCGGCGGATGCAAGGGCCTACAATAATGTCGTAAAAGCAAGGCCGGACTTAATCGAAAAAGATAGTTCTCTTTCGCCCGCCGATAAACGAACACGAATGACCGACGCATTGAGCAGGATGTCAGAAAAAGATATCGAAGAAAAACTGGATAAGAAAACTTTTGATCCAGCCAATGCCTTGACACAAGAGTTGATGGTACTGACGTGGGGAGAAAGAGAAATGACCGCAGCCATCAGAAAACACGGAGAAGCAGCCAGAAATGCTGTAAACCAATCACTCGCTACAATGGGGCCACCAGATGTTCAGTTCCGCAACTTATACGACAACAATAAAAGTTTCATCAAAGGTCTTTTCAGAAATCCAGCCCTTGCGCTTCAATTCGGCGTACTTAGAACTAACATGGAGAGAGCGGCAGCGCGGGCATATCCTGATTGGGAACATAGATTAGGAATTACATAAAGAAATGATGACGGATGTAGAAAAAAATTTTTACCAACTCCTAGAAAAACTTCCGAAGGATTTGCAAAATGCTATCTCGGGCGTGGATACTGCTGACGCTATCGAAAGCATCGCGAAGAAATACTCTCTACTTATCGACAAAATGGGTATTTTGGCCGAGGAGACTGGCTTAGTGATGCTGGGCATTACCCATCCAAAAGATTTTATCTCAAATCTTTCGCAGAAGCTCGGCGTGGACCGCGAAACCGCGAGAAAAATCGCCGAAGATATAAATCAGCAGATTTTTCAGAAAGTGAGAGAAAGTTTGCGGAAAATACACGGAATCAAAGAAGAAGCTCCGAGCATTTCGTCTGTTTCTCCTGTTTCGCCGGTATCCAAACCTCCTCCTCCCTTGCCCGCCGAAGCCTTGGCGAAGGCGGGGCCGTCAGTTTCCCAACCGCCAAAAAAGGAAATTCCCAAAGAAGAAATACGTCCACTGGAAATCCGCCCGATGAAAAGTTTCGCCGAAGAAACTAAAAAAGAAATCAAACTTGCCGAGCCCGTGAAACCGGTGCCGCAGCTTGAAAAAATAAAAGTTATGCCTGTAGAAAAGGCGGCGCCGCCTCCAAATCTGCCGATTGCCGACGAAAAAATAAAGAAAAAGTTCGACCCGTATAGAGAACCAATGAAGTAACCATGTACCAATTTCAAGTGCCGCAATTCATAGAAGTGGAGGATAAAATTTTCGGGCCACTGACCCTGAAGCAGTTTTTGTACGTTTTGGGCGGCGGTTCCATAATTTTCCTCCTCTACGTCTTCTTGCCGTTTTTTCTGATGGTGCTTTTTGCCGCGCCAGTGGCGGTTCTCTTTGGAGCCCTCGCTTTCTACAAAATAAACGGCCAGCCTCTTGTAAAAATTTTGGAAGGGGCGCTTGAACACTATACCCGCTCGAGGCTTTTCATTTGGAAAAAGGTGGAACGTCCTAGAAAAACATCGGATGTTTCTCATTCAACATCCGATGTTGGAAAGACCGGCCTCTTTCTCCCCAAACTTACCGAGTCGAAATTAAAAGAATTAGCCTGGTCGCTGGATATCCAACATGGCAAACGCAGTTAGCGCCAAGAGCGCGCAAGAGTTTGTCCCGATTCAGGAGATTCGGGAAGGGGTGGCGATTTTAAAAGACGGGGCTTTGCGAATGATTCTGATGGCCTCCTCGCTTAACTTCGCGCTCAAATCCGCGGACGAGCAGGAGGCGATTATTCTGCAGTACCAAAATTTTCTGAACTCGCTCGATTTCACGGTTCAGTTTTTCATCCAGTCCAGAAAGCTCAACATCAATCCCTATCTGGACACGCTCCGGGAAGCCGAGAAAAATCAGGTAAACGAGCTTCTTAAAATTCAGACTCGGGAATATATCGAGTTCATAAAGAATTTCGTGGAAGCTTCAAACATCGTTACCAAAGCTTTCTACGCCGTGGTGCCTTACCAGCCGCCGGTTTTCACCTCGGCCAAAGAAGCGGCCGGAACGATTATGGGAATTTTCAAGAAGAAAGACGAATCTCCGGTCGGGCTCTCGGACGAAAAATTTGAAGAATACAAAACCCAGCTTTTCCAAAGAGTAGATACGGTCGCGCAGGGCTTGACGCGTTCCGGAGTCAGGGTCGCGCCCTTGAACACCGAGGAGCTGATTGAGCTTTATTACTCGCTCTTTAATCCCGGGGAGCTTGAAAAAGGCAAAGCCCCGGAAGTGGGATAAAAAAGATGGCGTTCTTCAGAAAAAAACAACCAGAAAAAGAGCCGGAAATTTTATCGGTTTTCCCGCAGGACATTTACGAGGCCGGAGTTTTGGAGCTTCAGGATGTCATCGCGCCCGCGGCCCTTGAGATAAATTCCAACTTCATAAAGCTCGGAGAAAAAGTGGCGCGCACTCTTTTCATCTTCGCCTATCCCAGATACCTCGCGGTCAACTGGTTTTCGCCCATTATCAATCTGGATAAAGTTTTCGACGTTTCTATTTTTATCCATCCCTTGGATACCGGCGCCGCGCTCCGCCAGCTTCAGAAAAAAGTGGCCGAGGTGCAATCCCAGATTCATCTGCGGGAGGAGAAGGGGCTCGTGCGCGACCCGATGCTCGATACGGCGCACCAGGACCTGGAAGCGCTTCGGGACAAACTCCAGCAGGCTCAAGAAAAACTTTTCTCATTCGGGCTTTATCTAACGATTTACGCCGACAGCCCGGAAGAACTGAATAAAACCGAAACAGAAATCCGCTCCATTCTGGAATCCAAGCTGGTCTACGCCAAACCGGCTCTGTTCCAGCAGGCTCCAGGGCTCGAGAGCGTCTTGCCGCTCGGCACGGACAAGCTCGAAGTCAACACCAAGCTTAATTCCTCTCCCATCTCCTCGCTTTTTCCCTTTATCTCTTTTGACCTGACTTCCAATAAGGGCATTCTCTACGGAATCAACCGCCACAATTCTTCTTTGGTTCTTTTTGACCGCTTTTCGCTCGAGAATTACAACTCCGTGGTCTTCGGCAAGGCCGGCGGCGGCAAAAGTTACGCCGTGAAATTGGAAATTCTCCGCTCGCTGATGCTGGACACCGATGTCATTGTGATTGACCCGGAGCGGGAGTATGAATATCTGGCCGAAACCGTGGACGGCAGATATTTCAATATCTCCCTCACCTCTCACCACCATATAAATCCTTTTGACCTGCCGCCGCCCCGCGAAGACGAATCTCCAGCCGACGTTTTGCGCTCGAACATCATAAACCTGGTGGGGCTTTTGAGAATCATGTTCGGGGGCCTCACTCCGGAAGAAGACGCGATTTTGGACCGGGCCATCACTGAAACCTATGCCTCGAGGGATATCACGCCGGAATCTGATTTTTCAAAAATAAATCCGCCGATTCTCTCGGATTTAGAGCTGGTCTTGGCAAATATGGAAGGCGGCGAATCTTTGGCCCAGCGCTTGAGAAAATACACTCAAGGAACTTGGGCCGGGTTCATCAACCAGCCCACGAACGTGGATATAAATAAGAAGCTCGTAGTCTTCTCGGTGAGAGATATGGAAGACGAACTTCGTCCCATCGCGATTTATCTGATTATCCACCATGTCTGGAACACGGTCCGAGCTTCTCTGAAAAAACGGCTCCTGATAGTGGACGAGGCCTGGTGGCTCATGAAAACCGAGGACGGCGCTTCCTTTCTCTTCGGCATCGCCAAGCGCGCGAGAAAATACTACCTGGCCCTCTCCACCATCACCCAGGACGTGGGCGATTTTCTGAACTCGCCCTACGGAAAATCAATCATCACCAACTCCTCCTTACAGCTTTTGTTAAAACAGGCTCCGGCCACGATTGACTTGGTTAAAGAAACTTTCAATCTTACGGATGAAGAAAAGTTTTTGCTCCTGGAATCGGACGTGGGCGAAGGAATCTTTTTCGCGGGATTGAAGCATATCGCGATTAAAATTTTGGCTTCCTACACCGAGGACCAGATAATAACCTCCGACCCTTCCCAGCTTTTGGCGATTAAAAAGGCGAAAGAAGAGTATCAAAAAGCTAATTTGTAAATATGGCTGAAGCAGCTGCAATTGAGAATGCAGAACAAATGGAAGCGGAGCGAAGTATGAAGCTCCAGGAATCGCGCCTGAGAGCAAGGATTTCCAGAAGCGCCAAGGCTCAAGTGGCGGCCGGAGTCAAAATAGGTTTAGCGGCGGCATTTTTGATGCTTGGTTTTGCTGGTATGCTGGATTTAGTAGACTGGCTCGGGGTAGGGTCGATTCCTCTGATCGGAGATATTCTGGACATATTTGGCGGCTTGGTCATTTACTTCTGGGTAAAAATTAAGGGTCTTGATCAGAAAAAACCCTGGTACATTTCATGGCTAGCCGGCGGAGGAACGTTAGTGGAACTGATACCGGGCGGAGATATTCTTCCTTCATATATTTTGACGGTCCTAGTAATCATAATCGTCAATACCTCGTGGGGTCAAAGATGGGCAAAGTTTCTCTCGCCAATATGAAATTTTGGATTTTAAATATAATTTATATAATATTAGGAATATTGCTACTGCCAGCTCTTTCCGCCCAGGCCCAGCTTAGACTTCCGGGAGGGGCAAGCCTTTCCATAAAAATTTCTCCGGAATTTCCGGATCCCGGAGCAGAAGTAAGGGCGGAGCTTCTCTCTTATAGTCTTGACGTGAACCGGGCCAGTATCACCTGGGCGCTCGACGGAAAAGCGCTGGCAAGCGGCGTTGGGGTTAAAGAAGTTTCGTTCAAAGCGGCCGCTCATGGTGCAAAAAATACTTTAAGCGCGAGTGCGACGAGCCCGGGCGGCGAAAGATTCGAAACTTCGGTCGTTATCCGGCCTCAATCTGTGGACCTGATTCTTGACGCGAAAAGCCGCGTACCTCACTGGTACCGGGGCGCCGCGCTTCCCATTTCAAGAACCAGGGTGGTGGTGAGCGCGATTCCTAATTTCATCTCCAGCGGCGCCAGAATCAATCCTTCTTCCCTGCAATATGAATGGAGGGTTGACCGCCGATTGATATCGGACTTTTCAGGGCGCGGCAAAGACAGCATTTCGGTTTTGACTCCGGGTCTAGGTGAAGTCGCCAAAGAAGTCATGGTCAAAGTAAGTTCGTCTGACGCTAGCTTGGTCAAAGAGGCGCGCGCGATGGTTCAGGCTTTTTCTCCAGAGATTCTTTTTTATGAGCGGCTGCCCCTCGAAGGAATTAAAACCTCTTTGGCCTTAAGGACTAAAAATCTTTTCGCCGGAGGCGAGTTCGAAGTCCAAGCCGTGCCTTTTTCCATGAATTACTCCTCTCTCTCTGACCTAAGTTTCTCCTGGAGCTTTGACGGCAACGCTACCGACCCCCTCTCTGGAGAGCCGGACACGCTCCTCGTAAAAACCGGTGGCGGCTCCGAGGGCCAATCGGGTTTGATAGGAATCTTGGTATCAAATCTTAAAACTTTATTCGAATCGGTAAACGCGTCTTTCGATGTCAATATCCAGTAAAAAAATAATTTTATTTGCGGCCCTGCTTCTGATTTTGGGAGCGTCAAACGTTCAGGCGCTTGAAATCACGGCTGGAGCTTCAGCGCAGCCTCCTAATGATTTTCTAAGCTACGCAAAATTTCTCTATCCGTTCGCGCTTTCCGTGGCCGCGGTCTTGGCGGTAATCATGATAATAATCGCCGGGCTTGAAATGATGACCGCTTCCGAGGGCCTTCGCGAAGACGCCAAGAAAAAAATCTGGGGCGCGGTTCTGGGGCTTTTGCTTGCAGTCGGCTCCTTTCTGATTTTACGCACTATAAATCCGCAGCTGATAAATTTAAATATAGACACGAGCAGATTAGAAGTCATCACCCCAATCACCCCAGGTCCTGGACCGGGGCCAGGCGGTGTAGCTGACTGTATCGTAGATGGAAGGACATTTGAACTGACTAGAGCGCAATGCGCTTCTCACGGTGGCTGTTTTAAGAGTGGACGTATATTTGAGCTAACTAAAGCACAATGTGATTCTCACCAAGGTTGTTTTATCGGAACAGTCGGGAGTATAGGCGACTGCCACATATAAGCAATTAAAACTATGCCAAACTTTTTCACAACCAGAAATCTGATAATCGCGGTGGCGGCGCTTTTGATTGTTGGCGGCGGACTCGTCTGGTATTTGACTTTGCCCAAGGGCGCTGACGAAGAAAGAAAAAGTGCGGCAGAATTTTTCTATGGGCTTTTTCCGGGAGGAGGCGAGAGAGAACTGACCGAAGCCCCGACGCCTGAAGGGGTCGGGGTCCCGACTCCCGACGCTCTGGGTCGGGACGTCGGGAGAGAAAGTTTTCAGATGGTTCAAGAATCTGTTTCCGGCGCAATCGTGGTCAAGGATAAAGTCCGCTACATTGAAAAATCATCCGGGCACGTTTTTGAGATGGGTCTCGACGGCGGAAATAAACAAAGAATTTCCAACACCACCATTCCCGGAATTTTTGAGGTCATCTGGTCGGGGACCGGTAGCCGCGCGATTTTAAAATATCTTTCCGGAGAAAAACTGAACATTCTTTCCGCCAATTTTACGGGCTCTTCCACCCAAGGCACGTTTCTCTCGCCGGATATCAAAGACGCGCTTTTTTCTCTAAAAGGAGACCGCATCGCTTATGTCATAGAAGCTCCAGACGAAACTCTGGTGATAACCGCGACCCCGGACAATAAAAACCAAACCGTCAGGCTCAGAAGCCCTTATTCTTCCTGGAAAATTTTATGGCCCGAAGACAATAACATCTACTTATTAACTTCGCCTTCGGCCTATCTGGACGGCTTTCTTTATAGAATAAATTTGGCTTCGGGCAGCTTTACAAAAATTCTGGGGCCAAAACCCGGACTTTTGGCTTCGTCAAATGGCACTGCCTGGTTTACTTCAGAAGCTGACCTAGACAATAAAACCGTTATAAACTCTCTCGCCATTAAAACCTTTCCGGAAAAATGCGTCTGGTCTAAAAAATCTAAAGATATTATATTCTGCGGCGTCCCCTTGTCGTTTCCGGCCGGAATTTATCCCGACGACTGGTATAAAGGCAAAGTTTCTTTTGATGACGCGATTTTAAAAATTAATTTGAGCGGCTCGGCAAGCTCGGTTTTCACTCCGGAAAACGCTGAGGTAATCAATCCGGTTTTATCAGAAGACGAAACCCTCCTCTTTTTCATAAATAAGAAAGACGGAACTTTATGGCGCGTCAAGCTGGAATAAAGGGTTTTATCACCACCCGGCGGTTCGGCGCCTCGCCGACGGATTGGGTAATGATGTCGGGGTATTCGGTGAGGACGGCGTGCACGATTCGGCGCTCGTAAGAGCTCATAGGCCTTAACTCGATTTCTTTTTTAAAATATCTCACCCGCTGGGCCGAGAGCCGGGCCAAATCTTTGAGCTCCTCGGCTTTCTGTTTTTGGTAATCATTTACGTCAATGGAAAAGGGCAGTCTGGTTTTGCCGATTTTAGTCTCCGCCATTCTTCTCAAAATATAATTCAGGGCGATAAGATTTTCTCCTCTCTCGCCGATTAACAGCCGGGCCTCCGGCGTCCGGATGGAGAATTGAATATTTTCCGTCGTTTCCAAAACGCTAACCTCGCCCCGCACGCCCATTTTTTCCAAGAGGGCTTCAGTCAATTCTTTTATCTTTTGTTCCTCCGGTTCCATAGCGAAGCCGGGCTCTCTGCCGCACCACGGCTTCATGTAAAGTAGCAAAAACGTTGGAAGCTGTCCAATAAAGAGGGAGGGCCGCCGGGAAACGAAACGAGATGAAAAAAATCAAAATTGGAAAAATGTAGAGCGATTGAATCGAGATGGCCCTAGAGAGCTCCTCCTTAAAATTCGCGCTGGTTTTGGGAATGAGGGGATTGGAAAGTTTTATCTGCAGAAATTGAGAAAGACCGGCGAGCGCGGCCAAAATCCAGCTCTTGGAACTTAACTCGATTAACCCCAGAAATTTAGTCTGCAGCGCTTCTGGAGCCTGGATAAAGCTATAAAGCGGCACGGAATTTTCAAAAATTCCGTGCCAGAAAACTTGGTAGAGCGCGATTAGAATCGGCAATTGAATAATCAGAAGGAAACAGCCGGAAAGGGGGTTGACGCCGTGGGCTTGGTACAGTTCCATCATTTTTCGTCCTTGCTCTTCGGTACTGGGATGTTGGGCCTTAATTTTGCTTATCTCGGGCTCGAGCTCCTTAAGTTTGAGCTGGGTCACGAGCGAGCGATGGGTCAGTGGGAAAATAATTATTCGCACCAAAAGCGTCAGCAAAATTATAGCCAAGCCGACATCGTGCCCCGGCACGAGCGCGGTAAGAAATACTAAGGCGTTCGCCAGCGGGCGGTAAAGGATTTCGTTATACAACTGGATCATAAAATTTCTTTTGGAAGGGGTGGCATCTCAAAATCCTGAAAAATCCGCGCTTCAGCCCGTAAAAAACTCCGTGGCGTAAAATTGCCTGGCGGGTATACTCGGAGCAGGTTGGTTCTAAAACGCAAAATTTTCTTCCGGAAGAAAAAATCCCTTGGTCCGGAGACAGAATGATTTGATAAATTCTGATGAGTTTAGAAAAAAATAATTTCATTTTAATAACTTAAACCGGGACAACTCTCCCAAAATTTCTTTTTCCAACTCTTGAAAAGAAAGAGCGGCCGCGGGTTTTGAGAAAATAAAAAAAAGATCATACCCTGCTTTGATTTTATCAAGGTTTTTGCGGAAAATCTCTCGCGCCCGGCGCTTCAAGAGATTTCTCACGGTCGCTTTTTTACTCACCCGTCTGGATACAGTCAAGCCCGCCGTCATTTTTTCCGATTTATTCTTTTGGAACTTTAAATTAAAGTAGGAGTTCGGAAGCATTATACCGTCAGCCGTTTCCGTTTCTTGCGCCGCCGCCGCACCAACACATTTCTTCCTCCGGGGGTTCGGCCTCTCTTCAAAAACCCGTGGCTTCTTTTTCTTTTTTTCTTTTTGGGTTGATAGGTAAAAGACATTATCATTCAGTATCCGTCAATATTAACAAAAAATCAAGAGTTTATTAACATTCTAATAACGTTGGGAGAAGATAGTAAATTTCTTCCATGAGTATAAGATACTCTTATCACCATGACTAACGAGGAATTGTGGCAAGCCGCCCTGAATGAGCTGGAACTAGCCGTTTCCAAAGCCAACTTCATAACCTGGTTCCAGAATACTTCAATCGCGGCGCACCAGGACGGAGTGGTGGTTTTAAACGTACCAAACGCTTTCGCCAAAGAATGGCTGGAATATAAATACCATAAATTTATCGTAAAGGCGCTAAGAGGACTTTCGCCGGAGATTAGAAATATTGAATACGTGATTTCTTCGGAACTGGCGCCGCTTTTGCAAAAACGCCGCCGCGAGAAGGGGATCGCGCCGCAAGAAGAGCAATTGGAATTTAAAGAATTAATGGTGGACCGGGAAACTAATCTAAACCCCCGCTACACCTTTGATTCTTTTGTGGTGGGGCCTTTTAACGAACTCGCGCACGCGGCCGCGGCGGCGGTGAGCAAAAATTTAGGGCGGGCGTATAATCCTTTATTCGTATACGGCGGGGTTGGTCTGGGAAAAACCCATCTCTTGCAGGCCGTGGGCAACGCCGTCAAAAAAAATTCTCCGCGCCTGAAATTAATCTACACCACCTCGGAACGCTTCACCACCGAATTGGTGAATTTTATCCAAAACAATGAAACGCATATTTTTAAAGACAAATACCGCTCTTATGATTTACTGATAATTGACGACATCCAATTTATTTCCGGGAAGGTAAAGACCCAGGAAGAACTTTTTCATATCTTTAACTTGTTATACGAAACCGGAAAACAAATTATATTTTCTTCAGACAAGCCTCCGCACGCGATTCATGATTTGGAAGAGAGATTGAAAAGCAGATTTGAGGGAGGAATGGTGGCGGATATCGGTCAGCCGGAGTATGAATCGAGGTTGGCAATTTTAAAATCAAAGTCTTTTGGAAAAGAAAATTATTTAAACCCAGAAGTCTTGGGTTTTATCGCTGCCAATGTCCAAAAAAATATAAGGGAGCTGGAGGGGGCGCTAAATTCAGTGGTCGCGAAATCCAAACTTTCCGGGAGAATTTTAAATATACCGGAAGTTAAGGAAATTATAGATAAAAACACGCAACCAAAAAGAATCGTAACCGCAAACCAGATAATAAAATGCGTGGCTGAATTTTATGACATAAATGAGAAGATATTATTCGAAAAAACCAGGAAAAAAGAGGTGGTTAAGCCAAGACAGATAGCCATGTATTTATTAAGGGAGGATTTCAGCGGCTCTTATCCTTTTATTGGACAGCGTTTTGGGGGAAGAGACCACACCACCGCCATCCATTCCTATGAAAAGATTTTCAATGAGTTGAAAAAGAATGCACAACTTATTGAAGAAGTGAAGAGAATCCGTGAATTATATGATTACAATTATTTAAATAAATAAAATTAATAAAATTTCATCACGACCTTTCTTCAGTTTTTCAACAGGTAGTTCTATATTAATAAATTGAAAAATAAATAAATTTAAACAATAAAATAATCTTTCCACATTATAAACAGATCTAAATAATATTAATATGAAATTAATATGTGATAAGAATGAATTTTATAAATTATTAACACTGGCGGAAAGAAATACCAGTAAAAATCCAACCCTCCCCGCACTTTCCGCCGTCTTACTTAAAACTTCTAAAAATAGACTTATTATTATTAGTACAAATTTAGAAGTAGGTTTTGAGGGCACCATACCTTCCAAAATAGAAGAGGAGGGCGAGGTGACCCCGCCTATTAAAACCTTAATTTCCGTCATATTTTCGATTCCCGAGGGGGAAATAGCCCTGGAAAGCAAAAATCAAAACCTGAAAATAATCTCTAAAACCTCCACCACAAATTTAAAATGTTTTTCCACAGAAGATTTTCCCCTACTGCCAAAAATAAAAAAAGAAAATTATTTAAATATTCCCCAAGAAACCCTCACCCACGCGCTTAGAAATACTCTCCCCGCCAGCGCCGCCACCTACACCAAGCCGGAATTAGCCAGTATTTATATTTTTTCCCAAAATAAAATTCCCCTGACTTTCGTGGCCACTGATTCTTTTCGTCTCGCGGAACAAAAAACTCAAATTACTTCTCCGGCCCTTTCCCTGCTTTTACCTCAAAAAAGCGGCCAGGAGGTAGTTAGGATTTTTGAAGAAACCCAAGGCGACATTGAAATTATTTTCAATAAAAACCAAATTGTTTTTCAAAATAAAAACCTGTCCTTTATCTCGCGCCTGACAGAGGGTAAATTTCCCGAATATCAAAATATCATTCCCCAGTCATTTTTAACCCAAGTAGTTGCCGATAAAAATAATCTTATAAATTCCATCCGCGCCGCCGGCATTTTTTCGAGCCGCCTCTCAGAGGTTTTAATTTCCGTAAATTCAACAGAGGGAATTTTAGAAGTAAAATCTTCCAATAGTGATACCGGGGAATATCTCTCCTCCACGCCCGCCAAAATCTCCGGTCAGAGCTTAGAGATTAACTTCAACTATCACTATTTTCTGGAAGCCCTGCAAGCCATCTCCAATCAGAAAGTTTTTCTGGGTTTTAACGGCCCCCAGAAAGCGGTTTTAGTCAGGGGGTTTGAGGAGAGCTCCTATTTGCATCTAGTCATGCCCCTGAAGGGAGTTTAGATGGCTTTTCAAAAAATAAGTAAATTTTTAAAACCCTTAAGCTCTCAAAGAAAGATTTCCAGAGTGATTCCGGACTCGGTTTTGAGAAGCGAACTTTTCATTAAAAAAAGAAGTCCTAAAAATCTTCAGAAGAAAGGGTAATTATTTTTTCCACGGCGGTTTTATTTCTGACTCTATCATAGACGTTAGCTACAAAATTAATTTCTTCGCCCGGGAGACCCTCTATGGTTGTCGAAAATTCATAAGGAGGAAATTTAGCCGAACCTAAAAATTCCGGACCGGCAAACAAATCCACCTGTTCGATGCCGAATTTACCTTCGGCCGCTACGGAAATTTTTATTTTTTTTCCGGGAACGGCCCTTTCCGGAGTTAATATTATCTCGGCGCGGGGAAGATACTCCGGAAGATGGAGGTCGTCTTTTTCTTTAGGAATGACGCCTTCGTCTTCCTCCCGAATGCCCTGTGACATAACCCAGGCGCGAATCTGGTTCTCCCAATTTTTAAACTGAGGGTCGTCTTTTCTATCCAGCCAATATAAAATCGAGTGTATTTCTTTTATAACTTTTTCTTCAATTAGTTCCTCGGGAGTAAAATCCGTGGCTAATTTTTTTGAGATTTTGTCGATTTGGTAGACCCGGCCGCCCCGCCACTCGCCCTCCAACACCGGTTTCGAAACCTCGGGAATTTTTGGGGGCTGAAACTCTTCTCGGGGCAGTTCTTTGAAAATTTCGGCGAGGGCCGCGTTCCAAAGGGGCGCGGCGATAAAACCAGCAACTTTTTTCTCCATCGCGGTATTGTCGCTGTTTCCCGCCCAGACACCCAGGGCGATATTCGGCGTATAGCCCACCACCCACGCGTCGCGGTAATCGTTGGTGGTTCCTGTTTTCACGGCCACGGGCCGCTCAGGAAAATAAAGAAAAGAGCTTTCGCCAAAGGCCGGAGCGCGAGCCTTGTTGTCCGAGAGAACATCTGAAATCATTAACGCGATATTAGGCTCGAGCACCTCGGTCTTTTTTTCTTGAAACTCTTCCAAAATTCTTCCTTGACCGTCCTCCACCTTAAGAATCGGAGTGGCCGGGGCAAATTTGCCTTCGTTAGCGAAAACACCGTAGGCATTAACCATCTCCAGAAGTTTGACCTCGCCGCCTCCCAGAACCAAGGATAGGCCGTAGCGCGCCGGGTCGGTCAGGGTGGTTATTCCCATTTCTCTTGCGAGTTTTAAAGAATCCGCTAGCCCGGCTAAGTAGAGGACTTTTACCGAAGGAACGTTTATAGATTGGGCCAAGGCCTCCCGCAGAGTAACGGGGCCTCTGAATTTCTCATCGTAATTCTGGGGGTGATAACATTTTTCCTGATCAAAATCAGTCGGCGCGCTCCCGTCCGGATGGCAGAGAGGATTAAATTCCGTGGGCAGGTCGAAGAGCGCTGTTTCTGGAATGTAGCCCTTTTGGAAAGCCGTGGCGTAGACAAAGGGCTTAAAGGCGGAACCGGGCTGGCGGGCGCGAATGGGGATATTGACCTGCGGGTCGAATTGGCAATTCACTCCAGGAGCGCAGCCTTCCGGCCGCGGCTCCGCAAGATAATCGCGAGAACCCACCAAGACTAAAATTTCGCCACTTTCGGGGTCGAGCGCCACCAACCCGGCATTAAAAGCGTTGAATTTTTTCTCATTATCGGCCGCGAAGTTTCGAACCAGCTCCTCGATTTTCTCCTGCCAAGCCCAATTCAGCGTGGTGGTAACTTTTAGGCCGCCTCTTTCCACCACGTCCTCTCCGTATTTTTCAACCAAATACTCCTTAACGTAGAGGGAGAAATGCGGAGCTTTGATGCTGCCGACCCCGCGGCCCAAAAATTGCACTTTCTCTTCCAGGGCCGCGTCGTGCTCGGCTGGGGTGATGAACTCGGCCCCAAGCAGCCGGTCCAGCACCAGGTTTTTTCTGGTTTCCAATTCTTCCCGTCTTGAACCGTAAGGAGAATAGCGGGTCGGCGCTTGAGGAAGGGAAGCGAGGTAGGCCGCCTCGGCCAGGGTTAATTCCTGGGCGTGTTTTCCGAAATAAGTTTGGCTCGCCGCTTCTACCCCGTAGGCGTTGGCGCCGTAAGGAATTTCGTTCAAGTAAAAATTTAAAATTTCATCCTTTGAAAAATTCATCTCTACCTTGAGCGCCAAAACCCACTCTTTTATTTTTCTGGAAATTGTTTTTTCCGAAGTCAAAAAAGTATTTTTAACCAACTGCTGAGTGATTGTGCTCCCGCCCTGCCGAAATTCTCCGGAGAAAATATTCACCACCACGGCGCGAAGCATTCCCAATGGGCTGATTCCAAAATGTCGGTAGAAGCCCTGGTCCTCCATCACCACCGTGGCGTTTTTCATATGGCGAGGTATTTTATCAAAAGAAATAACTGTCCGCTTTACCTCGCCGTGAACATCGTAGAGAATCACTTCTCCGGTGCGGTCGTAAATCTTGGTGGATTGGATTATTTTTCGCTCTTCCAGAGAATCAAAATCAGGAACCGTGGTGGTGGCGAAAACCCAAACCCCGGACAAAAACAAAATAAGGGCCGCTCCCAGCCTCCAGAGATAAAATTTTTTACGCTTCAGAATTCCTCTCATTTGTTATAGTATTATAGGCATGGCGAAAGTTTTAAGCAAAGAAATTAAAGAGCTCTTGGAGCGAAATACGTCCACCATCATCAAGCGCGAAAGCTTGGAGAGAAAACTCCGTTCCGGGAAAAAACTTCGCGTGAAGTACGGAATTGACCCGACGGGCGAAAAAATTCATATTGGGCGCGCGGTCGTCTTGCGAAAGCTAAGGGCTTTTCAGGAGCTCGGGCACAAAGCAGTTCTGATTGTCGGCGACTTTACGGCCCAGATCGGCGACCCTTCGGACAAACTTGAAAAGCGGCCATTTTTAAGCGAGGCCCAGATAAAGAAAAATCTTAAAAATTATTTGCCGCAGATTGGAAAGATAATTGACCTAAAAAAGGCCGAACTCCATTACAACAGCCGCTGGCTTTCCAAATTAAATTTCCGCGAAATCTCGAAGCTGGCGGAGCGTTTCACCATCCAGCAGATGCTCGGGCGCAGAAATTTCAAAGAGCGCTTTCAGAAACAGCAAGAGATAAGCTTGAGGGAGATTTTATACCCCCTGATGCAGGGTTATGATTCCGTGGCTATTCGGGCCGAGGTGGAACTGGGCGGCACTGACCAGCTTTTCAATCTGCTGGCGGGCCGGACGATTCAGGAATTTTATAAACAAAAACCTCAAGATATTTTGGCCACCGAGATGCTGGAAGGAACGGACGGCAGAAAAATGTCGACTTCTTGGGGGAATGTCATTAATATTTCGGACGCGCCAAGCGATATGTTCGGGAAAGTGATGGCGCTGCGGGACGAACTTATCAAAAAATATTTTTTTCTGGCAACCGAACTTTCCGAAAAAGAAATCCTTCAGGTTCTAAAGTCACCGCCCCTCGAATCTAAGGAAGGGCTGACTTTTGAGCTTGTAAAGCTTTACCACGGCGAGAAAAAGGCGAAGGAAGCTAGGGAATTTTTCAACAAAACATTCCGCCAGAAAAAACTTCCCCAGAGAGTCCCAATCTATAAATTTTCGCCGGGGCTTAGCCTTAAGGCGGTTTTAAAAAATTCCGGCTTGGTTAGTTCGAATTCAGAGTTTCGCAGGCTTTTATACTCCGGCGCAATCGAAATTGACCAAAAAGTTGTTGACGACCCGAATTTTAAACCAGGCTCCGAGGTGGTCGTCCGGATTGGCAAGAAAAAGTTTCTGAAAATTTCTCCTAAATAAAACCCCGCCCGGCAAAAGCCGGGCGGGGTTTTATTCTCCTTCTTCCTCTTCAGCCTCAATGTCTTCCAATGGTTCTTCCGGCAGTCCCTCCCCGGTATTCTTATCGTCGTCTCCATCCTCGTCATCGTAAGAATCATTGAAGACGTCAACGTTCTTCTTTTTCATGCGAAGTGGCTTATGAAATTTAGTCCGACCTTTTTAGTCTTTATAGTCTTCTTTGAAAATAACGGGTCTTAATTCTTTTGCAAAGTGCCGCTGTGGATAACGGCCGAACAGGCGATAGCCAAGGCGTCTGACTCGTCGTCTAAGATTTTTCCCGAAGGAAGTTCTATTATTTTTTCCAGCATTTTTAAAACCGCTTCTTTGTCGGCCCGGCCGTAGCCGGAGATCGTTTTTTTAACTTCAATCGGCGTGAATTCTTTGGTTTTAAGGCCGTATTTCCCCGCGAGAGCCAGCAGAATTCCCCTCACTTCGCCTATCACGAAAGCTGTTTTCGCGTTTTTCGCGAAAATTATTTTTTCTAAACATAAAATTTCCGGCCCTGCTTCCAGAATTTTACTTTCAACAAAACTTTGAATCTCGAAAAGTCTCGTTTCTTTTGGTTTTGTTTTTGAAGTTCTCTTGACCCCCGAGTCAATTCTTTTTATTTCTCCCGGCCGGCCCTCAATTACCGCCCACCCCAAGCGCTCAATACCAGGGTCAATGCCCAGTACTTTCATGTTTTAATTATAACAACTTTCTGGTTCAGCCCAATTTGTAATTTCCGAATCTGCACTTAATCAGCTATCGCCGGATAAGTGCAAGTTTGATTTTTAACAAATTTTAAGGCAATTTTTGGGGTGCTTACAGCTTGTGGTCTCGAGGACCTTTACTTGAGCACGATTTCGGTTATACTTAGATAAGTGCCGAAAATAACCTTCAGTGCGCACGCGCGCTATCAATTGAAGGAGCGTAATCTTTCGGAAAGAGAGGTAAAAAGAGCACTTAGAAATCCCGATAAAATTTATAAACAATCCGCGAATAGATTCCGCGCCATTAAAATGAGCAGGAAACAAGGCAAGGGTTATCTCGTAGTTGTCGTTTACGAAACAATAAATTCAACACAAGAAATAATAACGGTTTTCATAACTTCTAAAATTAAGAAATATTTATGAGGTTTCATTACGATAAAAAAATAGATGCGCTCTATATCCGCTTCAACGAGAAGCGTTATGCTGAAAGTGACGAGGTAAAAAAGGGGGTTATTTTTGATTACGACAAAGCAGGTAAAATCATCGGCATTGAGGTTCTGGACGCTTCCAAACGTTTTCCGCGAGAGTTCAGCTCTAAGTTTCAAAAGAAGAAGATTCCGGTCGCGCTGGATTTTGTTCAAGCCCCAGCCCCGGTGAGATAATTTCTAAATTTACGGCAATTGGGCGTTGGAATAGACCTCCTCCACGTCGTCCTGGTCGGAGAGGGTTTCCAGAAGAGCTTCAAATTTTTTCGCGTCCTCCGGAGAAAGAGCTTGCGGAAACTTGGCTTTAAATTCATTGCCGGATTTCTCGAAAGCCCACATTGCCGAACCCGCCACGCCTAGTTTGGCGTCATTTTGGGCGAGGATATGTTTTATTTCGTTGGTAGTGCGGTTGGGATTGTCTGTGACCGCGCTCACAATCAAGGCTGAACCGCCTGGCCCAAACACTTCATATAAAACTTCTTTCAGCTCGCCGGATTCTTTTTCGCCAGCCCGCCCAATCGCGCGCTCGATATTGTCCGAGGGCATATTGGCCGAACGCGCTTCTTCGATGGCCGCTGCGAGTTTGGGGTTGGTTTTCGGGTCCGCCCCTCCGCCAGCTGGCGGACCTTTTGCCGCCAGAGTTATGGTGCGCGATAGTTTCGAGAAAATTTTCCCCTTTTTGGCGTCCGAGGCCGCTTTTTTATGCTTAATCTGCGCCCAGCGCGAATGCCCGCTCATTTTTGATGCGTTTTAATATTTAATATCAAGTCTCGGGCGACATGGGGCCGGGGAACTTCTTTGATGGAGAAGTTTATTTCGCCCGCGGTCTGAATGGTGATGTTGCCGTAATGAAACAGGGTGGCTACGAAATTCGGTATTTCAATCGTCACGTCCTGCACCCGCTCCAGACGAAATTCCGAAACCACGTGCTTAAAAAGCCCTTCCTGGTTTACGTTTAAAATCCGGCGGTCAGTTATCACCAGGGCGTCGAGGTAATAATCAATCCAAAAAGCAAAAGCTAAGAGCAACGCGGCCAGATACCAGAGGCTGGAGATGAAGAAGAAGAGCGGCAAGACAAGACGGGCCGTCGCCAGCGCGGCCACGAAAGGCAGGATAACCAGCGGCAGGAGCGCCAAAAATATAATAAAAATCATCTGCCCCAAAATTGAAATCCAATGGTGATGCAATATCATTAAAACTTTTTCTTCCGGCTCAAGATTGAGCATAGTTTATGAGTTGGGCCCAATTGATTTGCCCGAAAAGCAATATTGCGAACACCCCGAGGATAAGAGCGGCTAGAACAAAAAATCTGGTCACCCATTTGGCCGAGCGCGAGAAGGAGTAAGTATTTAAGTGCCAGATGACGGCGAGTGAAAAAATCGCGTAGAGCGAGAGAAATAAAGCTAGAAAAGCCCAGCCGAAAGTCATGCGAGAAAAGAGCTTTCGGCCGGGCGGGGCCGGCCCAAATGTTCGTAGGCGCGCCGAGTGGCCACGCGGCCCCTGGGAGTACGTTCAATAAATCCGAGCTGCATTAAATACGGCTCATAAACCTCTTCAATGGTTTCTTTTTCTTCCGAGGTGGCCGCCGCCAAAGTGGAGAGTCCCACTGGCCCGCCGCCGAATTTGGAGATAATTGTTTCCAAAATCATCCGGTCCGTGTTCTCAAGGCCAGCCAAATCAATCTCCAGAAGCTCAAGCGCCCTCACCGCAAAATCTTTATTCAGCAGGGCGGCTTTTTCAACCTGGGCGAAATCCCGGGCGCGCTTCAAGAGACGGTTCGCCACCCGCGGCGTGAAGCGGGAGCGCTTGGCGATTTCCTCAATGGCCCCGTTGTCAATTTCGATTCCCAGGATTTTAGCGGAGCGCTCGATTATTTTTTTGATTTCCTCTTCGCTGTAAAAATCCAGCCGGAAAGTTCCGCCGGAGAAGCGGGAGCGAAGAGGCGAAGATAAAAGCGCGATGCGGGTGGTGGCGGCGACGAGGGTGAAGGGAGGCAGGTCCAGCTGAATCGTTCGGGCCGAAGGCCCCTTGCCGATGACAATGTCCAGAGAGCGCGATTCCAAGGCCGGGTATAAAATTTCCTCAATCAGCTTATTCAAGCGGTGCGCCTCGTCGATGAAGAGAATGTCGCCGGCGGAAAGATTGGTGAGGATGGAGGCCAGGTCTCCGACTCTTTCGATGGCCGGGCCGGAAGTCACCTTCATCTGAGTCCGAAGCTCCTTGGCGATCAGGTGAGCGAGCGTGGTTTTGCCCAAGCCGGCCGGACCATAGAAAAGCAAATGTTCAATCGGCTCGCCCCGCTCCTGGGCGGCTTGGATTAAGATTTTCAGGTTTTTCTTGACCGCTTCCTGGCCGATATACTCTGCCCAAACCTGGGGGCGGAGAGTCAGGTCTAGAGAGCGGTCCTCTGATTGGATTTTAGGGTCAGTTAGTACCATCCCTTGACTTTTTATAAAATATCTGCTAAACTTTTACTCGAAATTGGGTTGATTTTTGGCACGTGGTCTCTAGGCATACAAGGGAGATATTGCCGAAGGATGGCCTGGTCTGAGCTTGTCGAAGACTGGAGCCTATCCTCGTTACTTCTCTCAACTCCCGCTACCCATGGTAGGAGGTCTGTCTGGAGGCTACTTGCCAGAATTTTACCCGTCCCGGAGGACTAGCTGCCCACCACCCTTTCAAGCTCTTTCCACGAGGTCATACCCGAGAGCATTTTCAGAATACCATCTTGTTTCATAGTCAGCATCCCCTGCAAAATCGCGGCTTCGTGCAAAGCCACCTGGGAAGGTTCTTTTAGAATCAGCCGTTCTATTTTATCGTCTATCAAAAACGCCTCAAAAACCCCAACCCGGCCCTTAAAACCTGTCCCACCGCAGGCCTCGCAGCCCACCGCTTCGTAAAGAGTGATTTTCTTGAGGTCTGGTTTTGTTATTTTCTTTGGAAGGCGCGCCAATTCCTTTTCAATCCGCGCCCGCTCCTCGGCGCCGGCTTTTTTTGCCTTGGCGCAAGCTTTGCATAAGCGCCGCACCAGACGCTGGGCCATGGTGATATTTATCGCCGGCGCGATGATATTGGGCTTAACTCCCATGTCAATCAAGCGGGGTATGGTCCCGGCGGCGTCATTGGTGTGAAGCGTGGAGAAAACCAAATGCCCGGTGAGCGCGGCGTGGAGGGCGGTTTCCGCGGTTTCAAAATCCCGAATCTCGCCCACCATGATTACGTCCGGGTCTTGCCGCAATATCGACTTTAGGCCGTTTGAAAAATCATAGCCCTTTTCCGAATCAACCTGGGTCTGCGTAACGCCGGAAATGTGATACTCAATCGGGTCTTCAATGGTGATTATTTCAATTCCCGGCTCGGATATTTTTTTTATGAAGGCATAAAGCGTGGTGGTCTTGCCCGAACCAGTCGGTCCTGTGGTTAAAATCATGCCGTTCGGTTTTAAGAGTTCCCGCTCCACGAGCTCCAGAAGGTAGGGATGTATTCCCAAATCATCGAGTTTCAAAGCGATGGTTTTAGGATGCAGTACCCGAAGCGAGACAGACTCGCCGTAGGGACCTGGCAGGGTGGAAGTCCGGACCTCGATGTCCGTCTCCTTTGTGCGAATCGTGAAGCGGCCGTCTTGGGCCTTGTCTTTGACGTTTAATTTAAGCTCCGAGAGCAATTTTATTCTGGAAAGCAAAAGCTGATATATTTTGGGGTTGAAAGCGGCGAGCTCCTGCAGGACCCCGTCGATTCTAAGCCTCAACTTCACTTTTGCTTCCCCCGGCTCCACGTGAACATCCGAAGCCTCGATAGAGAGAGCTCCGGCCAGAATAAGCTCCAAGATCTCTGAAATTTTTCGGGATTCCGTGAGGGTGCCGGCCTTTGACAAAAGAGTTCTTAAATTGTTGACGCTTTTTACTTCGGTTTTAAACTCCTCCAGGCGCGTGGGCGAGATGTCGATAATCGCGGTCCTAACCTCTTCAAAGGCCGCGATTTCAGGATAACGCGAGAGCGCTTTTTCCAGACTTTGAGGCGAAATAAGATAGAGTTCCACTTCGAATCTCCGCGCCTTCAAGCCCTCCACCACCTCATTGGTTTTTAAAAGTTTCGGGTTTATAACCGCGACCGAGAGTTTTTTGCCCACGAATTGAAACACGGCGAGTTTGCCTTCGCGGGCTTCAGCCTCCGGAACCAGCTTTAAAGAATCAAGGTCAATGGTGACGCCCGAAAGGTCCAGATACGGGATTCCATGTTTTTGGGCGAGAATTTTGGCCAAATCTTCGGCCTCTTTTTCCAAAAGCTCGCCGTAGCGCCGTTTTTGCTTTTCTTCTTCGAATTTGGGCATCTTAAGCCTTATTTTAGCCTATTTTTAAGCTATCTCTAGGGTAAAAAGTCCAGGACTTGATTTTTTATACAGATGTGATATAATAAAGCAAAATTCGGAAAGGGAGGGTTTTATGAAGAAAATACTAGCAGCTCTTTTTATCGGGATTTTCTTGTTTGCAGTTAGCCGGCCAGTTTCTGCTGGGGACCGTCGGGGGGTCTCGGCTGGCGCTCTAATCGGCGCCGCTGTCGGCGTGATTACGTTCGGCATTTTCGCTACAGCGTATTCTACGTCGGAGCGAGAGACTACGAACCGTCGGGCCATTGACCAAGAGCATTTGACCCAGCGGGAGCAGATTCGAGCGAGTACCGTTCTCGCAGCCCCAGCGGCTCTCGGAGGGAGTGGGGATGCGGAGTATTCCTCCCCCGAAGGAACTGCTCGGATTCGGGCCAATGCCCAACCTGTGGTTGCGGCATCCGCGCTGAGCCAGGCAGCCTCACCCCAGTCCAGTGGGCAGTACCGGCAACCGGTTTATTACTACGCCGACAGTGGTACTGTTGGCTACGGCCCACGATATGGGTATGTTGGCTACGGCCAACAGCCTCATCCCCGCAGGATTTTCCGGGAGAACCCGCAGAGTGCGCGGATCTCCAAGCCCGATGGGACCACTATTGAGATGACTCGCTAGAGTCATCTCGCCGCAAAAATCCCACCCAATTCGAGGGGCGACCTTCTCCAGGCGCCCCTTTTTGTTTGCGGCTCGCCCTGTTAGAGAAATTTTCTCTAACAGGGTAAAATCGAGATATTGATGAAAGAAATTTTGCGGGTTTTAAGCAGGAGCGAAGCCGAGACCAAAAAGTTTGCAGAGGTTTTTGCAAAAGAAATTTTAAAGTTAAAGCAAAAAACTGCCGTCGTAGTTGGTCTTGAAGGCGAGCTTGGCGCGGGCAAAACCACTTTTGCGAAAGGTTTTGCCAAAGGCCTCGGAATAAAAGAAGAAATGAAAAGCCCGACTTTTATCTTGATGCGGGTTTTTAGAAGTCCGACTTCCAGGGGAAGTCGGACTTCGGGCAGACATTTTTTTCATATCGATGCCTTTCGCGCCGAGCTCGATTTCAGCGAGTTTCTAAAAAGTCCACGAAATATTTTATTAATTGAGTGGTCGGATAAAGTCAGGAAAATTATGCCGAAAAAATACTTTCAATTCAGGTTTAAACACATCGCTAAAAATTCGCGCGAAATTAGACTTTATGCCTAAAAAAGAACAGAAGCGGTTGGTGCTTCTTGATATGCACGCCATTTTGCACCGGGCTTTTCACGCCCTGCCGGCTTTTTCTTCGCCCCAGGGCGAACCCACCGGAGCGCTTTACGGATTTGTCGCCTTTTTACTTAAAGTTTTGAGGGAGCTTAAACCAGATTACATTGCCGCGGCCTATGACTTGCCGGAGCCGACTTTCAGGCACGCCGCTTACGAAAAATACAAGATTCAGCGGCCGGAGATGGCCTCGGACCTTTCGCAGCAGGTCCGGCGCTCCTACGATTTTTTAAAAGCTTTTTCGATTCCGATTTTCGAACATCCCCGTTTTGAGGCCGATGACATTGTCGGCACCCTCGCCGAGAAAGCCAAAAAGCAAAAGGGCTTGGAAATAATTATCGCTTCCGGAGACCTGGACACCCTTCAGCTTGTCAAAAATTCCAAGATAAAAGTTTTCACTCTCAAAAAGGGGATTCAAGACACAATTATCTACGACGAAACGAAAGTTTTCGAGCGTTTCGGTTTTGCCCCCAAATTGCTCGCCGACTTCAAAGGTTTGAGGGGGGACCCTTCTGACAACATCCCGGGAGTCCCGGGGATAGGAGATAAGGGGGCAACGGAACTTATCAAGAAATTCGGAGGCCTGGAGAATATTTTCAAAGTTTTAAAGCAGGACAAAAAAGCGTTATTGAAAGCCGGCATTAAGGAGCGGGCCGTGAAACTTCTGGAGGAGCATCAAGAGGAGGCGTTTTTCTCCAAAGAACTCGGCTCGATTCGAAAAGACGTGCCGCTTGAGTTTGATTTGGAAAAACTTCGCTGGCAGAGAGACTATGACAAAGAGAAGGCCTCGCTTTTATTCAAAGAACTGGGCTTTATGAGTCTCCTCTCAAGACTCCCTGATTCCGGCGAAGCGAAAGAGGAAACAAAGGAGGAGAAAATAGAAATTTCAGAAGAGGAAGATATTTTAAAAAAAGAGAAGATAATTTTTTGGCATGAAGCGGGAGGAAAACTTTACGCGGTAACCGAGGATAAAAAAATAGTTTCAGTGAAAGAATTTTCAGAGGGGGAGCGAGAAAATTATTTTTTTGACGCCAAGAACATTTTTCATAAATTTGTGTCTGCCGGACCTCTTCCCAGGATAAAGTTTGACCTGAAAATCGCGGCGTGGCTTTCTCGGCCCACCCTGCAAAACCCGAATCTGGAGGCCCTCATTCATAATTTTCTTCCCCGAGAAGTTCTTGAAAAAGGCGAGCTTTCAAAAGCACTCGCGCTTTTGCCGGACCTTCGGGGCGTTCTGGAAACAGAGCTTAGTGAAAAAAAACTTAACCGCGTCTGGGAAGAAATAGAACTTCCCTTGATTCCTGTGCTTTTTCAGATGGAAGAGCGGGGAATTTTAGTCGATTCCCCGTTACTGAAAAAACTATCCCAGGGCTACGAGAAAAAATTATCCCAACTCCAGGAGAAAATCTGGAAGATGGTCGACACCCATTTTAACCTTAATTCCCCGCGGCAGCTCTCGGAAGTTTTGTTTGAGAAGTTGAAACTAGAGGTCAAGGGCCTGAAGAAAACCGAGAAAGGTTCCCGTTCCACCCGGGAATCGGAACTTTTGAAGCTCCGGGGCGCGCATCCGGTGATTGAAAAAATTTTATCTTATCGGGAACTTTTCAAAATTAAATCAACCTATCTCGACACCCTCCCAAATCTTTTGGATAAGGAGGGCCGGGCGCACACCACTTTTGACCAAACCGGAACCGTGACCGGCAGACTTTCTTCGTTTGAACCTAATCTGCAGAATATCCCAATCCGTTCCGAGGCCGGCCGGGAGATTCGGAAAGCTTTTCTGGCCTCGCCGGGTTTCACACTGGTGGCTTTTGATTATTCTCAGCTCGAATTGCGCATCGCCGCCATTCTTTCCGGAGACGAGAAAATGAGGAAGGCTTTCCGAGAGGGGAAAGACATCCATACCGCAACTGCGGCGGAAATCTTCAACGTCGCCGAAAGCGGCGTTACGCCGGAGATGAGGAGCCGCGCCAAAGTTATAAATTTTGGCGTGCTCTACGGCATGGGCGCCAAGGCGCTCTCAGGCAGTATGGGCGTTTCTTTGGATGAAGCGCGCGATTTCATCGAGGAGTATTTCCGGGATTTCGAGGGGGTGGCGGCTTTTATTGAAAAAATTAAGGATGAGGCCCGGCGGGACGGCTGGGTCCAAACTCTTTTCGGCCGCAAGCGCTATCTGCCGCAAATATATTCTGAAGCAGAGTATATTAGAGGTGAGGCCGAGCGCATGGCCGTCAACGCCCCGATTCAGGGCTCGGAGGCGGACGTAGTGAAGCTCGGCATGATTCGCTCGCAGGATTTGATAGAGAAAAAATTTAAAGGGCAGGCGTTCCAGCTTTTACAGATTCACGACGAGCTTTTGTTCGAGGTTAAAAAAGAATTAGTTCCGGAATTTGTCTTTGAAATCAAAAAAATTCTGGAAGAAATCTACCCCCATGAGATAAAACTCGAGGTCCAAGCCAAAACCGGCCCCAGCTGGGGCGAGCTTGAAGAATATGCTATGGTTGGAAAAGGAAAATGAATCCCGTTAGAAATTCAGCGAAAATTGTTATTGGAATATTTTTTGAGAGCGAACTCGCTTTCGGCCTTCTTGGTCATGGGAAGGGTTTATTGGTTAAATTTCTAACGGGATGAAAATTCTTATCGTTGAAGATGATAAGTTTTTGCGCGACCTTTTGGTCCACAAGCTTACCCACGAGGGTTTTGGCGTGAAGGAGGCTTTCGACGGCGAGGAGGGATTTAAGGCGGCCTTGGAAGATCCCCCGGATTTGGTTTTGCTTGATTTGATTCTGCCGCGCCTCGACGGTTTTGATGTTTTGGAGAAGTTCAAGAAAGACCCCAAACTCTCGGCCGTCCCGATTTTGGTGCTCTCAAATTTGGGCCAGAAGGAGGATATCGCCCGGGCCATGTCGGCCGGAGCGAAAGATTTTTTAGTGAAGTCAAATTTTACCTTGGGGGAAGTGGTGGAGAGGATAAAAAGCGTTTTAAAGAAAAAACAGCCATAGTTTCCCATGCTTTACGTTCTCTACGGCGAGTCTTTCTGGGCGCGCTCCAAACTAACCGAGCTTTTGGCGAGGGCCCGGGAGAAAAATTACGATATTTTAAAATTGGAGGAAGACGGCGAGCCGCCCCTGAATTCTTTTCTCTCCAGGGACCTTTTCGGGCAAAAAGTTTTTCTGGTGCTCGAAGGCTTGTTGGAAAATTCCCAACGCGCCCTGGAACTTAAAAACCTCGCCCCAGATTTGGTCGGAAGCGAAAACATCATGGTACTGGTGGAGGCCGAGCTTCCTGAGTTTTGGCGAAAACTTTTTAAAGAGGCGGGCGCCAAAATGCAGGAATTCAAAAAACCCCCCGAGGCGAAGCTCATTTCTTGGCTGGAAGGGACGGCCAAAAAAATCGGCTTGAATCTTTCCAGCCTCGAGCTTAGAATTTTAATCTCGGAGGTTGGGGACGACCCTTGGGCGCTTTTAAATAAACTTGAACGCCTTTTTCTGGAGGGCCGCGCGCCCGCCCTAAGGCCGAAGGTTTTAGGCCCCGAGCCCAATTACTTTAACTTTGCGGACGCGGCTTCCGGAAAAAAGAAGTACCAGGCCCTCTCGCTTCTCCGTTCCTATGTTAAAGATGGCTTGGGCGCCGAAGAGGCTTTTTGGAAACTCTGGTGGAAAATAAAAACGCTCCGCCTCGTGGATTCTGGCGAAAAAAACACGGGCCTGCATCCTTTTGTCGAGAAAAAAGCCCTCGGCGATTTGCAGAATTTCTCTTCCGAGGAATTAAAAAAACTCTCTTACGAGCTTCTGGATTTATTTTCCGAAGTTCGCAGAGGAGAGGCTACGTTTGAAGAGGGATTGGAGAAAATACTTTTGAAAGTCTAGATTTTTTTCGGGCCGCGGTGTTTTTCTTGATAATATTTTGCTTGGCCGCCTTGTCGAGCGCTTTCTGGACATTAGGAAAATAGCTCTTAGCTTCATCTAGTTTTTTAGCTTTTATTAGGCGCGAAAAAGTTTTCAGCACTTTCTGAAGCGCCGCTTTTCTCGCGAGATTTCTCTCGCGCCGTCTTATAGATTGTCTTAACGCCTTTTTGGCAGATTTAATTATCGGCATGTTTCAATATCCTATTTTAAAGTCTTAGTTTACGCAAGTGTTTTCAAGATATCCCGATACTTTGCGGCTTTTTCGAACTCTAAATTTTAACCAAGCCAAGACTTATCTGGAGGGCTAAATCGACGCGGCGCATGGTGTCCGGTGTAAGAATTCCAGTCCGTTTTATTAGCCGCAGTTTATCAACAGAACGGATTTGATTCAACAAAACTATCGAGTCGTTTTTAAGGCCGCCTTCCGGAGCACGAATTATAATCTCTGTTGGATATAAATATTCACTGACTTGGGAGGTGATTGCTGCCGCAATGGTTATAGCACTGAAGTGGTTTGAGATATCATTCTGCAAAATTAAAGCTGGCCTAGTCTTTTTAATCTCGGCACCCACCGTCGGGTCGAAATTAACCAACCAGACCTCTCCACGATTTGGCTGGGCCGCCTTTTTAGGCCTTATCATTCTCTTTTGTCAATCAAGAGCCATTCTTCGGCGAGCGTTCGGTCGCGCCCGGCCTGCTTTATTGCTCCTTCCTTCAGGCGTGCTCTAATATTTTTGCGCCCCAGCGACCGGAGATAGTGTTCCACGGCCTCTGCAATAAGCCGGCTTCTCGTTCCTTTCGGCGCCGCCCGTTCCAAGAGCCGCACGGTTTTAGGCGGGAGGGTAATATTTATTCTTTCGCTCATATCTTCCAGTATACACACTTTAAATGTGTATGTCAATCAGGCCAGTGTTTTTAGGATATCCCGATACTTTGCGGCTTTTTCGAACTCCAGCTGGCTCGCGGCCTCTAACATCATTTTCTCAAGCTCGGCCTTGGCGGCGAGGCGTGATTTTTTAGACAATCTTTCCATTGCTTTGGCGAATTCCTCCCCGCCCGAGGCGGGTCCGCCTTTGGCGGAGAATATACTTGGCCGGATTTCTTTTTTAATCGGCTTTGGAGTAATGCCGTGTTCTTTGTTGAATTTTTCCTGAAATTCCCTGCGGCGTTTGGTTTCCATAACGGTTTTCTCAATGGACTTGGTAATTGTATCCGCGTACAAAATCGCGCGGCCTCTCGCGTGCCGCGCGGCCCGTCCGATGGTTTGCACCAAGCTCGTGTAATTTCGTAAATATCCTTCCTTGTCCGCGTCCAAAATCAAAACGAGCGCCACCTCCGGCAAATCCAAGCCCTCCCGCAGAAGATTGATTCCGACCAGCACGTCAAATTCTCCTTCGCGAAGTTTTCTTAAGATATCTGTCCGCGCCAAAGTTTTTATTTCCGAGTGCAGATACTCGGCGCGAATGCCGCGCTCTTTCAGCCAGTCAGAAACCTCTTCCGCCAGACGCTTGGTCAAGGTCAAAAGCAAAACCCGTTCTTTGGCTTTTACGGCTTTTAAAATTTCGGCCTCGGCGTCTTTTATCTGTTCTTTCGCTGGACGGACTTCAATCCATGGATCCAAAAGCCCGGTAGGCCTGACAAGTTGCTCCGCGATCGCTCCTTTTGAACGCGAGAGTTCAAATTCGGCCGGGGTGGCGGATACAAAAATAGCTTCTTTCACTTTTTTTAAAAACTCTTCGAATTTCAAAGGCCGGTTGTCGAGGGCCGATGGCAGGCGAAAGCCGTAGTCCACCAGAGTTTGCTTTCGCGATTGGTCGCCGAAATACATTCCGCGAATCTGCGGCACGGACATGTGAGATTCGTCTATGAAAATAATTGTATCTTTTGGAAGATAGTCAAGAAGCGTCGCGGGCGGCGAGCCTGGTTTGCGGAACGATAACTGCCGCGAATAGTTCTCAATCCCGGAGACGTATCCCACTGTCTTCAGCATTTCCAAGTCAAAACGCGTTTTTTGTTCCAGCCTCTGGGCTTCCAAAAGTTTCCCTTCCTTTTTTAATTCTTTTAATCTCGCTTCGAGTTCGGTTTTAATGTTTCGCATGGCAAGTTCAAGTTTTTTCTTGGGAGTTACGAAATGTTTGGCGGGAAAGATTTTTGTGCCGGACGTTTTCTCTATTTTGTCACCAAAGAATTCTACCCTGGTTGCGGTTTCTCCGTCTGGCGAGATAATTTCAATTACCTCGCCTTTTACCGAATAGCTTCCAGACTTTTTCTCGTAGTCGTTTCGCTCGTATTGCAAATCCGTCAGATGTTCTAAAAATTTCTGGCGCTTTATTTTAGCCCCGACTTTCAAGTCCAAAGACATTTTTTCATATTCTTCCGGGTCGCCGATGCCGTAGATGCAGGAGACCGAAGCCACGATGATAAAATCGCGGCGCGAGAGAGCGGATTGCGTGGCGGCGTGCCGCAGGCGGTCAATGAATTCATTTATCTTGGCGTCTTTTTCAATATAGGTGTCGGTCGCGGGGAGATAGGCCTCGGGCTGATAGTAGTCGTAATACGAAACAAAATAATGCGCCGCGTTTTCCGGAAAAAATTCTTTGAATTCCTGATAAAGCTGGGCCGCCAAGGTTTTGTTGTGCGAGATAACCAAAGCAGGCCTTTGCGCTCTCGAAATCACATGCGCCATAGTCAAAGTTTTTCCCGAGCCCGTAACTCCCACGAGCGTCTGGAATCTTCTTTTCGCCCTTAGGCCGGCGACTAAATTTTCTATGGCTTGAGGCTGGTCCCCGGTCGGCTTGAGTAAATTTTTCTCTGAAAAATTCACCCCGTTAGAAAATTAAATAAATAATTCTTTTTGCAAAAAATATACACAACAAGTTTGAAGATTGTTTATTACTAGAGAGTTGATTTGCAGATTTTCTAACGGGGTTCATTTTGGGAAACTTACATTATAGCATAAAATCATAACATGCTTGGATATCTTGAGGGTAAAGTTAGTTTCCGGAGGGAGAGGCATATTATTGTGGATGTGGCTGGGGTGGGGTACAAGGTTTTTGTGAATGCGGAAACGTTAAGGAAAGTAACCAAGAAACAAGATGCCATAACTAAAATTTGGACGCATCTTTACGTGCGGGAGGATGCCCTGGAGCTTTACGGATTTTTGACAGCGCCGGAGTTGGAATTTTTTGAAACTCTGATTGGTGTTCCCGGAGTCGGGCCAAAAACTGCCTTAGGAATTTTAAGCGTCGCTCCGATAGATACTCTTAAGCGCGCCATCGCCTCGGGAGAGCTTTCGTATCTGACCAAAGTTTCCGGAATCGGCCGCAAAACCGCGGAGAAAATTATGGTGGAGCTTCGGGAAAAATTCGGAAAATCCGTCCAAGGCGGACCGGAGCTTAAAGAAGAAAGAGACGCGCTTGAAGCCCTTGAGTCCTTGGGCTATTCGGCGCGGGAAGCGAGGGAGGCCTTGCGACAAGTTCCGGAGACAATCCAGGGGACCTCGAAGCGCGTCAAAGAAGCCCTCAAAATTTTGGGCGGCAACCATGCTGGATAATTTTTTATTTTTTTTAAAGCGCTTTATTCCGAAGCCGGTTTTTGAATTTTTCCAGCCGTTCTATCACTGGTGCTTGGCGTTTCTGGCAGGGATTATCTACGGTTTGCCCTCGAGACGAATGAAAGTCGTCGGAATCACCGGAACTTCCGGCAAGACCACGACTTGCGAGATGCTCTTTAAGATTTTTTCCGAGGCTGGATTTAAGGTTGCGGCGATGGACGGACTTTATTTCAGAATTTTGGACGCGTCCGAGCCCAATCTTCTAAAAATGACCATGCCCGGCCGTTTCCGCGCGCAGAAATTTTTATACGAGACGAAAAAAGCCGGATGCGATTATGTTTTTCTGGAAGTTACCTCCGAGGGGATTAAGCAATTTCGGCACAAATTCATAAAATTTTACGCCGCTCTCCTGACGAACCTTTCAGAAGAGCATCTGGAGGCGCATGGTGGATTTGAAAATTACCGGGCCGCGAAAGGAGAATTGTTTAAAATTTCACCGATTCATATTCTGAACGCCGACGACCAGAATTTTGATTTTTTCGATGAAATTCCGGCCCGAGAAAAAGTTATTTTCAAAGCTTCTGACTTCCCCCCGCATCTCGAGTTGAAGCTCGCGGGCGATTTCAATAAAATGAACGCCATCGCCGCCCTGGCTTTTGCCAAACATGAAGGCATTACCTACGACGTTTCAAAAAAGGCGCTTGAGAAAATTGAAGTTCTTCCGGGTCGGATGGAATTTATGGAAACCGGGAAGAGCTTCAAGGTCCTGGTGGATTACGCTTTCCTGCCGCAGACTCTGCGGAAAGTTTACGAAACTTTAAAGCCCTCGCCGCTCATCTGCGTTTTGGGCGCGGCCGGAGGGGGGCGCGACAGATGGAAACGTCCGGCTTTGGGGGATATTGCCGCAAAATACTGCCGCAAAGTTTTTATAACCAACGAAGACCCTTATGACGAAGACCCTTTGAAAATAATGAACGAGGTTTGCGGCACGCATAACTTTGAAAAAATTCTGGACCGGAGAGAAGCGATTCGCGCCGCGCTCAAAGCCGCCGGACCGGGAGACATCGCGGTCGTCACTGGTAAAGGTGCGGAGCCCTGGATTATGGGGCCTCGCGGAACAAAAATCCCGTGGGACGACAGAAAAATAATTAGGGAGGAATTAGCTAAAATATAGATGCCCTGCGAAATGTCGAGTTTAAAAAGTTAACCGAAACCGAACTTGAGGCCGAGATTATAAAAAATAAAAAAGGCGAATATGAAACAATCCTCGTTTTCGATATCTGATTTGAAAAAAATTGACGAGGTGATTTGGGAGATTCCGAAAAGCTATCGAAGCGACATGAAAGTTCCGGCCAGGGTTTTTGCGACCGAAAATATGCTCCGCGATACTTTGAAGGACCGCTCTTTGTGGCAGATTGTGAACGTGGCGACCTTGCCCGGAATTTCCAGATACGCTCTCGCCATGCCGGACATTCACGAGGGCTACGGCTTTCCGGTGGGCGGAGTCGCCGCGATGAGCGTTAAGGACGGGGTAATCTCGCCCGGTGGAATCGGATACGACATCAATTGCGGGGTTCGGCTTTTAATGTCCGAACTTTCTTTCAAAGAAGCTGAACCTCTTTTGGATAAACTCGCCGATTATTTATACAAAGAAATTCCTTCGGGCGTGGGCCGGGGAGGCAGGTTGAAATTGAATGACCGCGAGCTCGATTTGGTTCTGGAAAAAGGAGCAGAACGACTGGCGGAGCTTGGATACGGAACGAAAGAAGATTTGGAACGCATTGAGTCCAGGGGCCGTCTCGAAGGCGCGGACGCGACCAAAGTTTCAAATCGCGCCAAAGCTCGCGGCCGGGACCAGTTGGGCACCATGGGCGCCGGGAATCATTTTGTAGAAGTGGGACGAGTTGAGAAAATTTTTTCTCCGGTTGACGCAGAGAAGTTTGGCCTTTTCGAAAATCAAGTTACAATTTTGATTCACACCGGCTCCAGGGGCTTGGGACATCAGATCGCGACTGATTATATCCGTCTGATGATGCAGGCAATGCAAAAGTATGGGATTTCTCTTCCGGACCGCGAGCTCGCTTGCGCTCCGTTTTCTTCCAAAGAAGGCCAAGATTATTTTTCCGCGATGCGGGCCGGAGCGAATTTTGCCTGGGCTAACCGCCAGCTTATCACTTGGGAAGTTCGCGAAAGTTGGAAGAAAGCCGGACTTAAAGGCGAATTAAA
Organism: Candidatus Giovannonibacteria bacterium RIFOXYD1_FULL_48_21; assembly: GCA_001778985.1. Taxonomy (GTDB): domain Bacteria; phylum Patescibacteriota; class Minisyncoccia; order JACPKW01; family UBA11713; genus UBA11713. The sequence continues at coordinate 125,517 of MFIU01000001.1, forward strand.
AATTCTCTATGACGTCGCGCATAACATCGCGAAAGTGGAGCAATATAATAATGAAGAGGTTGTGGTGCATCGCAAAGGAGCTACGCGCGCTTTTCCCGGCGAGGCGGTTTTGATTCCCGGGTCTATGGGAACAGCTTCCTATGTTCTGGTGGGAACTGAAGGCGCGATGAGAGAATCTTTCGGCTCATCCTGCCACGGCGCCGGCCGCGAGATGAGCCGGACCGAGGCCAGAAGAAAGATTCCAGGAAAACCCTTGAAAGAAAAATTGGAGAAAGAAGGAATACATATTCGCGCGGGCTCTTTCTCCGGCCTCGCCGAGGAAGCTCCCGAGGCTTATAAAAACGTAGACGAAGTTGTCGAAGTCGTCGAGAAAACCGGAATCGCCAAAAGAGTCGCGAGATTGAAGCCTATCGCGGTGGTGAAGGGATGAAAAAGGCCCAGCGTTTCGGCGTTGGACCTTTTGGTTCTGGGGAAATCTTGGACGTTGCTTTAGTTGTGATTGTAGCCGGAGACGGCGAAGTTTCTCTCAAAAAGCTCTCGGTAGTATAGGTCCAGGTCCTGGAGTTTTCTGGTTTGTGCGTCCATTAGCCGAGAAGTTTCTTCTTCTCTTCGATTATTCTTTTCGCAGTGGCACTGGGCCCTAACGATCATGATTGCCTTTTTGAACCGCGGCGGGAGCTCGCTATGTTTTAGTGGAACCATCTTTGACCTCCTTTATAATTCAGATTTCCCCAATCGTGTTATAACTTTATTTTCTATTTTTTGAAAAGTCAAGTATAATACACTTTCACATGAAGCGTTTGTCGAAGAGTGTTCGAAAGTTTATTCGCAAAGAAAAATGCCGTCTCAGGCGGCAATTTTTGGATATTAAAACCCAGAACGAAAAAATTAAAGAGTTACTTGCTACCTTGAGATCTACCCACAAAATTCTTTGACGGCAACTTTTATCGGCGCTAGTCTGATATTAAAGTTCTTGCGGTAAAAATTTTAGAAGAGGAGGTATGTATGGGCGCAAGCGATGCAGGCGAGGGAGACGCAGTAATTTTTCTGAGGGAACGGGAAGGAGCACACGGCCGGAATATAGAGATTCCGCTGGGGAACGGAAAAGTTCCCATCCCGAGTTTGGACGTGGCGCGATATGTGGCAATGCAAACTGCGCCACAGCAAAATGGAGATATTCGCATCGCGTTCCGCTTTGGGGGCGAACTTTATCAGATAGTTTGATAATCTTGTCCTCGAGATTTTTCGAGCCCTGGACTTTTCGGGGCTCCCTTTTTATGCTAGGATTTAAAAATCATGGAAAACTTCTTAAGATTTAAAGGAATTATTTCAATCGTAGGTATTTTGCTGGCTATTTTTCTGGCGGTCAAATCCTGGGAATCTTTTCAGGAACTGCGCCTGCCGCGCTTTGACCGGCCTTCGATTTCCATCACCGGAGAAGGCAAGGTTTTCGCGAAGCCGGACATTGCCCAGATTCAGTTCGCGACTTCGGTGGACCGGACCAGCGTGGCGGAGGCGCAAGAGCGCGCCACTGAACTCATCAACCGAGTCATCGGGGTTTTGAGAGAGAAGGGGGTCGAGGAGAAAGACATAAAAACAACTTCATATTCTATAAATCCGCGCTACGATTATTCGGACGGAAGACAAATTTTGCGCGGCTACAACGTTACCCAGAATCTGGAAGTCAAAGTCCGCGACCTCACTAAGGTTGGCGAAATATTAGCGGCCGCGGCCGGGGCCGGAGTGAATCAAATCGGAGGACTTTCGTTTACGACCGAGGACCCGCAGAGACTTCAGCAAGAAGCGCGAGACAAGGCGATTGAAGATGCAAAACGAAAAGCAGACGAGCTCGCCTCCAAGGTTGGCGTGAGGCTTGGCAAGGTTGTCGGATTTTTTGAATCCGGAGGCTTCCCGCCGCCGATTCCCCTCTACGGCAAAGGCGGAGATATGGGCATCGCGGAACGGGCGCCGGAGATTCCGGTGGGCGAGAACGAAATCGTTGTCAACGTTACAATTACTTATCAGTTGAAATAAAAAGTAAGGCTCCATACTTGGAAAGCACGGAGCCTTAACTTAGAAAACAGATACCACTGATTATTCAAGCTCGATTGTGGCTGGCGGTTTTGAAGTTTCATCAAACCACACTCGGGTTACGGCCGGATGCGTGGTCAAAGTGCGGATAATTTCTCTGCGCACTTGGGATGGAAGTTCTACGCCCCAGGCGGTCATGAAATCAGAGGTTCTGACGGCTCGGACCACGATTGGATAACCGTAGCTGCGGCCGTCTCCCTTCACTCCGACGGTCTTTGCGCCGATAAGGGCAACCACGAGCTGCGAGATTTTTCTCTCGAGTTGCGCCTCTTTAATGATGTGCGAGACCTCCCGGTCCGCCCAGCGCACGATGCCGAGCCGTTCTTCGGTAGCCGGCAGGCCGACCACACGGCAGAAAAGTCCTGGCCCAGGGAATGGCATCCGCTCGGAAACTTTCTCCGGAAGGCCTAGGGCTCGAGCTAGATCCCGCACCTCATCTTTGAACAACGCTCGGAGAGGATGGAGCTGCTTGAGGCGCGAGTTGCCAAGATTATGGTGGGTCTTTATGTGCGCGGCTTCGCCAACTTTCCCCGATTCGATAATATCGGGGGCGAGCGTGCCTTGAATCAGAAGTTCGATGCCACGACGCGCGGAGTATTCTTCCAGCGTGGCGAAATATGTTTCTTGGAAGTGTGCTCTTTTCTCTTCTGCATCGGCTAATAACTCGATTCGCCGGAAGGCCGTTGGGTTAGAGATGATTTCCGCGTTGCTTCCTGCACTCTTCGCATTTTCTTGAATTTCTTCCAGTTCTCCCTCGCGCAGTTGACCCCCATCAATCGTGACCAGGGTAAGCCGTTCTCCCAAAACCAGTTTTAGAATGCTGGCGAGAATGGTCGAGTCCACTCCGCCGGAATAAGCGAGGAGACAGTTGGCATTTCTAGGAACTTTGGCTGAAATTTCTTCGCGAATTTCCGCAATCACGTTTTGCGCCGACCAGTCTGGCACAGCCCCACAGATATCCAGAAAGTTTTTAAGAATACGCGGGCCGTACTCCGTCTGTTCCACTTCCGGATGAAACTGTAGTCCCCAAATGGGGCGCTCTTTGTGACGGATTGCGGCAATCGTCCTGCCATCGCCACTTTCACCTATATCGTCAAACCAAAGTGGCATTACCCTTACGCTGTCGCCATGACTTGCCCAAATTGTGCTGTACTTAGGGACATTTCGAAGGTCATAACCCCAAGGAACTCCTTCCAGGAGGCCAGTGGGACTTCCAGAAAATTGGGCGGGTCCATATTCAATAAGTGTCTCTTCTCGCCGTATCTCACCACCAAAGACTTGAACCAGCCAATGCATCCCAAGACAGATTCCTAGAATAGGAACATTCAGTTTCAGAATGTTTTCGGGGGGTTGAGGCGAGTCCGAATCATAGATGCTGGCGGCTCCTCCGGAGAGAATAATGCCTCTGGGAGTTTCTTTGGCGAGATATTCTTCTACTTCCCGCGGGGGGAGAATTAGGGAGCGCACTCCCAACTCCCGCAAACGCCGTCCAATAAGCAAGGTGTACTGCGAACCCAGGTCAATAATCAGTATCTGCATTTTTCCTTCCCCTTTCTATAAAAGAAGTTTTCAACATCATAACATATGTTATACTGACTTTATATGGAACCAAAAACCGGCCCCAAAGACGTCTTTCTGCATCTGCTCTCGATAATCGCGCTTTATGTCGCGGCTGGAAGTTTTATCGCGCTCGTTTTCCAATATATAAATGTTCTCTTTCCAGACCCCCTGACGAGCGGGTACAACTACCTCGCTTCGGCTTATAGCGGCATTCGCTGGTCTATCTCGGTTTTGATTGTGGTTTTTCCGGTATATCTTTGGTCCATCTGGTTTCTGAACAAAAATTACGCGCTCTCTCCGGAGAAAAGAGAATTGAAATCCAGAAAATGGCTTATCTATTTCACGCTTTTCGCGGCCGCGCTTATCATCATCGGTGACCTGATTACTTTGATTTTTAACTTTTTGCAGGGCGAACTATCCCTCCGCTTTTTCCTGAAAATCATCGCGGTCGGTGTCGTAGCGGCGGTGATTTTCTGGTACTACCTTTCAGAGCTCCGGAGCCGCGCAGGATTTTCCGCTAAATATTTCGCTTATCCCGTAAGCGCCGCGGTGCTCCTTGCGGTTATTGCCGGTTTTTTCGTAGTTGGCTCGCCGCAAGAGGAGCGGGTTTTCAGGTTTGACGAGCAAAGAGTTTATGATTTACAGATGATTCAGGGACAACTTGTGAGTTTTTGGCAGACCAAAGAGAAATTGCCGCAAAATCTTTCCGAACTTTCCGACCCTATCTCCGGATTTGTCGCACCGAAAGACCCCGAGTCTGGACAAGATTACGCTTACAAGAAGACAGGCAATTTGAGTTTCAAACTCTGCGCCAATTTTTCGCGTCCGAGCCGCGAGCCCGGCACTCCCGGCGCAAAACCGGCAGCCGGCCTCGAAGCCCCTTTCCCTTACTTTGGGTCAGAAAATTGGCAGCATGAAACCGGCTCGGTCTGCTTTGAGAGGACGATTGACCCGGAAAGATATCCGCCTCTGCCCAAGCGTTGAAGCGAGAAATTTTTCTCATCCTCCACAACATTCGGAGTCTATATAATGTAGGCGCGATTTTTCGGACCGCGGACGCGGCCGGGGTCTCAAAAATTTTTTTGACCGGATATACTCCTTTGCCCGCCGCCAAAACTGCGCTCGGAGCCGAAAAGTACGTCCCTTGGGAAAAGCTTCGATATATCGAAGCAGCAGTAAGGAGATTAAAAAAAGAAAAAGTTCCAATAGTTGCGCTTGAGCAATCGTCCAAAGCAACTGATTATCGAAAATTCAAGCCGAAGTTTCCGATGGCGCTCGTTCTCGGCAACGAAGTCCGTGGACTTTCAAAACCTCTTTTGAAAAAGTGCGATAAAATAATTTACATTCCGCTCTACGGCAAAAAAGAGTCTCTTAACGTTTCTGTCGCCGCCGGCGTGGCACTTTTCGGCTTAATACGAAACTTCAGAGATTAAATTTCCGGCCTGGTCAAAGATGCGCACGGAGTCGTGGCGGTTGGACCAGAATTCGCTCTCTCTTCCCATAAAAATCCGCCATTCTTTCTGGTCAAAATCCGCGTCGTTTTTGAAATCTTTAACACAGCCGGTGTAGTTCGCGTGCTCTGCCACAAACTGGGAACATTCGTCGTCAATGCCCGAGGAGAAATTAATGGTCGGAGAGGTGCAGTAGGCGATGCGCTCGACGAAAATTTGGCATTTCTCTTTTAAGTTTTTGAATTTGGCAAGCTCGTCCAGCCGCGGGCAGGAGAAAGGCAGGTCGGGATAATAAGTTTTATTCTGCGCCAGATAGCCCGAGCATTTGTTAACCTTGAAATTGAATCCGCGGGGGCTCTCGCCAGTGGCGATAACGGCGCGCTCGCCGGGATTTAGAAAAATCGCGCTTCCGAATTCGTCCCGGCCCACTTCAATGGTTTCATTGTTCCGGTTTTTCAGGATAAGGCCGGTTATGACCACTTTTATTTTGTTCAGGTTTGGAGCGGAGATTTGAATATGCTCACGTTCAAGTTCCAGCCGCGTGCCTCCGGAAGACAGGAGGTTTAGTTGGCCTGGGCTTATTGGGACGATGGGCGTTGGCAGAGGTGCCGGTGCCGGAGGAGTGGGTGAGGGAGCTGGAGAGGGAGCTGGCCGTAATTCTTCTTCCACGGTTCCTTCTCTGGAAGGGGAACCGAAACGAATGCCCGAGCCGCCGAAAAGCCCATCGCCTCTGGAAGAGATTAAAATCACTCCGAGCACAATCAGAAAAAGCCAAATCCAATGGTCACCGGCTGGTTTTTCATTGTCCGCCATAGTTATATTTTATCGCTTTTGTAACCCTTTTGACAATAAAGCTAGAATATAGTAATATATTGACGGATAAGGAGGATTTATGAAGAAAGAACAACTAGAGGAAGAGTTATTTTTGTTGCCTCCGGATGATAAAGAGAAGAGTTTGAAACGCATCCAAAAAGCAGCGCGGCGGAGGCATAAGTCTTCGAGATGGATAAGAGACCTTTCGATCCTGAAAGCCAAGTTGGATCGGAAGAAATCCAACTGACTGAAAGACTTGGCAAATTCAGAAGATTGGCATAGGATATCCCTATGCCATCTTTGTTTCCGGACCTTTTTGTTTTCGAACAATTCGCTCCACTGATTTTACGCCTGGTCTTGGGTGCGGTTTTTATAGTTCATGGCTATCCCAAGCTTTTCACTCAATTTGCCGAAACGGCCCAATTTTTTGAAGCCGTAAATATCAGGCCCGCGAAGTTCTTGGTTTTTGTCGTGGGTATTGTTGAATTTTTCGGCGGAATATTTTTGGTCGCTGGTTTTTTGACCCAGCTTGTCGCGGCCTTGATTGCGATAGATATGATGGTCGCGATTTGGAAAGTAAAATTTCGACAAGGTTTTTTCGGAGGTTATGAGTTTGATTTGGCGCTTCTGGCCATGGCGGTTTCTTTAATATTGCTGGGTCCTGGAAAATTTTCCTTAGATTTGCCATTTTAGATTAAATATGCCGGAGAAAGCAAAATTCATGAGCGCGGGACTTAGCTTAAGCTTCGACGAGCTCGTCGAGCGGCTGATTGAATTTGTCAAAGAACAGCCGCAGCGCGAATATAAAATCGTGGTGGGGACGGATTCCAAGGCCGAACAAAGGGTGCGATTTGTGACCGCGGTTGCGATTCTACGCGTCAGAAACGGGGCAAGGTACTTCTGGACTCGAAGCGAGGAATTTTTTGTTCCCACTCTACGGGACAGAATTTATAAAGAAACCATGTACTCGATTGCCTTCACCCAGGAGCTTCGCTCGCGCCTGAAGGATAAACTCGGAGAGGAATTTTTCTGGGACGGAAAAATCTCGGTGCACTTGGACGTGGGTCAAAACGGCCCGACCAAAGAACTGATTGACGCGGTGGTGGGGATGGTAAGGGGCTACGGCCTGGAAGCGGTCATTAAGCCGGATTCTTTCGGCGCCTTCGTAGTGGCCGATAGACATACTTAATTTTTGTCCCCATAGCTTAACGGATAAAGTACAGCCCTCCGAAGGCTGGGATCGAGGTTCAATTCCTCGTGGGGACGCCGGGCTGTAGTATAGCGGTAGTACACAAGGCTGGGGGTCTTGTAGCCGGGGTCCGACTCCCCGCAGCCCGACACTTCGACTTTTTATAATATCGCCAGCTCTTCTGGAGTTAGAGAAAATTCTGCTCCTGGTTTGAGTTCTCCTCGGATGATTTTCTCGGAAATCAGTTTTTCGATTTTGTCCTGAATGAAGCGCTGCATGGGGCGCGCTCCAAGCGAAGGATTGTAACCTCCTTGAGTTACGGCCTCAATCAGCGCCTCATTTATCCGCAAGAGATAATTTTGCTTTTCGAGTCTTTCCTGAAGTTTTTTTAAGGCGAGCTCGGAGATTTTTTTCAAAACTTTGAAGCCGAGCGGCCGAAAGACAATCACGGCGTCAAAACGATTCAAAAGTTCCGGACTTATGATTTTTTCTCTCTGAATGTGGGTGATAATTTTTTCCTGAAGCTTGGTTTTGTCCAATCCTTGTTTCACGAGTTCCCAGATAATTTCGCTTCCGGCGTTGGAGGTCGCGACAATGATGGTATTTCGCATATTGATGCGCTTCCCCAGATAATCAGTGAAAAATCCTTCGTCTAAAACCTGCAGGAAAAGATTTCGGACTTTGGGATTTGATTTTTCAAATTCGTCGAGGAGTACGACGCTATACGGCGAGGAAAGAATTTTGGAGGCGAGCAGGCCCGGCTCGTTTTTGGCGAAAGAGCCGACCAATCTCTCCAGGCTGTCCTCGCTTTGATACTCGGACATATCGAAACGCAGCATGGCTTCTTCGTTGCCGAAGTAGATGTGGGCGAGGGTTTTGGCGGTTTCGGTTTTTCCCACGCCAGTCGGCCCCAGGAACATGAAACTGCCGATTGGTTTTTGGGGATTTCTGATTCCGGAGCGGGCCCGGCGAATCGCGTTCGCGATAGAATTGATGGCCTCCTCCTGGTCCACCACTCTTTGGTGCAAAATTTCTTCAAGCCCCAGAAGTTTTTTCTTCTCTTCTTCGGAAATCTCGCCTAATGGCATTTTGGTCTTGCGGCTCACGATTTCCAGCGCCAGCCCAGGCTCGATAATGGCCTGATGCCGCCCAGCCCCTTCTTTGAAGACCTCCTCCATTAAATCCACGGCGCGTTTCGGCAAGGAGCCCTCGACCAGATTTTGGGTGGCGGCCTCTGCGATTTTTTGAAGCGCGGCGTACGAGAAAAGAGCGCGTCCAGAGAAGGCTCTTTCCAATTCCGGAGCCAAGTCTTCCAGAATTCTCATAAGATTTTCCAGGTTGGGTTCCGGAAGTTCAATCCGCTCAAAAAATTTCATTAAAGCCTGGTTGGGTTCAAGAATTCTTCTGGCGCTCGTCCGGTCGGCTAAGGCCAAGATGTGGAGTTTTGAGCTTCCCAGATACGGCGACAAAAGTTCCAAGATATTTATGCCCAGGGTGGAAAGAGATTGGGTGAATTCAGGAAAATTGTCGATTGCAAAAATTATGTTTCCGGCCCGGACCGCCTCATTGAAAAGCCTTATCAAAATAGCTTCAATTTCCCCCTTATCTTTTCCGGATGCCACGGCCGACTCCGCGTAAAGTTTGAAAACGCGTTTATGTTCGAGCTCTGGAAAAATTTTTCCTTGCGAGATCATCCGGACCAGGCCCAGCAACACGGTGTGCTTGCCGACTCCGGGTTCTCCAACAATAAGAACGTTTGCCCCGGAGCTTTTCAGGAGAGCTTTTTCAACCAGTTCCACTTCCCGGCCCCGGCCCACGAGTTTTTCTTTTCTGGACGACGCTTCGCCAACCAGGTCATAGGCGAATCTTTCCAAAAAATACGTTTCGCCGTAGGCAAAATCCTTGCCTATTCCTGGAATCCTGGCGAGATTTTCCCGGCGCCACCAGCGCTTTCTTTGATTTTCGGCGAGGGCTTCCCGCTCCGTCCAGCGAACCGCCTTTGCCGCACCCTCCGGCGTAGTTCCTTTTTCAATCAGGAATTCCCGAAAAGCTCTATGATTTTCAAAAAGCGCGAAGACCAAATCCGAGAAAAATATTTCACTCCCCGTCTCCTTTTTAGTCTCGAGGTAGTTGAGAAATTCCTGAAGTGAGAGGACTTCTCGAGGAGATTTTTCAAGAATCTTTCCGTATTCTCGAGCAGTGAGTCCCAAGCGCCCAAGCGACTTTTGGCCGAGTTTGATTTGTCCAAGGGAGCGAAGAAGCCCGTTTAAGTCCGCCCTCGGAGAAAAATATATTTGGTACCAGAGCCAGGCGGCGTAGAGATTAAACATTTTGGCGAGATTTTTGGCGCCCGTTTCTCCGTTTGGATTTCTTGTTTTGGAATTGAAAAAACTTTGAAGGGCGAGAAGCCCGAGCCGCAAGGAAAGAAGAATATATAAAATCCCGAGCCAGAATTCGAAGGGCAGTCCCAGAAGACTGGGCGGTGCGAGCGGCAGGCGGTAGCCGTAAAAAGACGGCAGGTTTTGAAAAAGTTTTACCAAAAGCGAATATAGGAGCGGCAGAGAAAAAATAAGCAAAGCCCAGTTTAAAGCGCGCCCGATTTTGCGCCGAAGGCCGGAAGGAAAAATATTTTCCAAAACCAAGGCGCCGAAGAAGCGGTTTTCCGGAAAATTAAAGTAGGCCGGCATAAACTAGAGTAGAGCCATGGTTAATCCGGCCAAGAAAAGCAGAGGAATTAAAAGCGGCAGAAAAATCCAGGCCGCAAAGACCGGGATTAAGGCCAATAAAAGAAAAAGCTCGACCAAGAGGCCGGCCAGAAGAAGAATGGTTCTTAGGATAAATCCGACGAGGCGCGAGATGAGATTTACGATAAGCGTTTCAAAAAGCGCCTGGGGGTCAAAGCCGCGGCGGTATTTTTCCGAAAGCCGCCAGATGGGGGAGAGAAGAGTTTTGGCCAAAAGCGGGATAGAGAAAAAGTGATAGAAAAACCAGAAGAAATTTTTGGCGAGCTCGAGAATATCTTTCAGGGCAGAGCCGTAATGCCAGATAAAATATTCGCGGATGAAGATAGCCAGCGCCACTCCTATATTATAGCAGAACAAGTTTGATTTTGGTCCGCCCACCAGGCCTCGAACCTAACCAACAGCAGTTCGTGTATCCTGTGTGGTATACTTGGTTGTACATGAAAGATTTCGGTCTTCTTAAGAATCAAGCTTTAAATCTAAGAAAAAAAGGGTTAAGTTATAGTGAAATCCGTAGTAAGATTAAAGTTTCAAAAAGCACTTTAAGCATGTGGCTAAAGGGCGTGAAGCTGAAACCTGAACACCGAGCGAGATTATATACTAAGCAAATTCAAATACTTTCACGCGGCCCACAAAGCCAAAAGGAAAGGAGGGCGAGAGAAATTAAAGAAATTGTAAAAGAAGCAAGCAATGAGATTAAACTTCCCCTCTCGTCCGAAGCCCACCGTCTTATTGGGGTGGGGTTATACTGGGCGGAAGGATCGAAAGGCAAAATGTTTCAAATAACGAATTCTGACCCGTATTTAATTCTTTTCATGGTGCGGTGGATAGAAAAGATTTTTAGTATTTCTGTAGAAACTTTAAGAGCACGGCTGAATATTTACCCCCAGCAGGGCGATCTGAAAATTAAGAAATTCTGGTCGAATCTTACAGGGATTCCGTTGAAAAATTTTAAAAAAAGTTATATAAAGCCGCTTAGTACAGGATATAAGAAGAATAATCTTTATTATGGGACAATTAGGATCGAAGTTCCTAAAAGTGCCAACTTTGTTTGTAAAACGTTCGGATGGGTTCAAGGACTATTGGCGGATATTAAGCCGCAAGTTGATTTTGTTCAAAAGAAATGGCGTCATCTTTCAAAAGTGCCCCGGCCTGTGAATTTAAATCCCCCCATAGCTTAACGGTAAAGCACCCGCCTCTTAAGCGGTGAGTTCTAGGTTCAAATCCTAGTGGGGGGACAAACAACAACATTCGGTGTAAAATATATACACCATGGATGCCGAAAAATTACTCAGGATTCTCAACGATCTGCAAGAGGACGAAGAGAGGCTGAATATCAAAGGGAAAATAGATGAAATCCGTAATGACCTTGCCCAGAATAACCAAGCTGGATTTGATTCTGCAAAAACTAAATTCGCAGATTTCATTAAAGAAATCCAGGAGAATAGTATTTCCCAAACTTTTTCCAGAACGGAATCCCTGGCTTTAAAACAAATAAGTGGCGAGGAATATTTTGGTAATGGCCTTATAGCTCAACTTGAGAAAATTTTTTCTACTCCTGGTTTTGAACTTCCTAGTAAAATTAACGAATATCGCAGCGGACGAAATTCTTTTTTAGAGAAAGTGCAAGGCTTACGTGCGAGTCTCGAGAAAATTGGAATAGAAGAATATCGTCCAGAATCTTATGAAATTGGCATTGTAATACCGGAAGAAGAAGCTGATTTTGATAAAATTATTAGGAGAATTAAAGATTTTAAACTACTAATTGCTGGTCTTATAGAAGCGGCGGATTTTGATCTTAAAGGTGTTAAAATAACACGTCTTAATAACGGATCCCTGGAATTCTTTTCGCTTCAACCTGCAGAAGTAGCAGTTCTTTTAACTACTCTTCTCTTAAATGTCAGCACAATATGGGACAAAATAACTAAGTATCGAAAGAAGATAGAAGAAACTGAAAATACCGATTTATTAACTCCCGAGAGTAAAAAAGAAATGATAGAAATCTGGAATAGAGAATCAGGAAAAATGAAAAACGCGATTTTAGAAGAACTGCCTGAAAGAATTCTCAAGGAATTCAAAAAAATTGAAGATGGTAGAAAAAATGAAATTAGAAATCAGATAAAGATTGGTATAAAAACAATTTTTGCTTGGCTCGAAGTGGGAATTGAAATAGACATCACTCCCGTGCGTGTAGATAGTTCGGAAAATATGACAAAAAAGGAAATTACTCAAATAAAATCCGTTCAGCAAACTAATGCTACATTACGAGAAATCTATAAATTACCGAAAGAACTAAAGAAGCTACCTTTTAAATTACCAGATATTTCAATACCAGAAGGGGAAACTCCTATCGGAAAGAGGAAGGGGAAGAGAAAAGCCCAAAAATAAATTTTGGTCCCGTATCATCTTTGCCTAACGGCGGGTAGGCTCGCCGCCTACGGCGCGAAATGCGTTAGAACTATTTCAATAATACTGGACCAATTTGAATCACATAAGGAAGAAGCGGGTTGGTTTTATTTCTTTTTCCAGGAGCGGAACTTCGGGTCGCGGGTTCTGAACCACTTATCTTTTTCATCGAACCACCAATGATCGGGATGAGTTTTCATTAGGAGTTTTGCTATTTCTTTTGCGGCTGGTGTCTTGAGACGAACCACCACGCCTTTTATCCAAGATTCTGCTTTATTATTTCCTTTTTCAATTTCTTGCCGTAACGTTGCTATCCACTCCAGCTGATCCGCGTCCTTAGCTATTTTCGCTTCGAGTGTTTTTCGCTCCCGCTCTTCCCTGAAAGCTTCTTGAATATCTTTTCCAAACGGCAGACTCTTTGCGATATCCGCTATGGCTTCCGCTTCTGCCAGGCGACCGTAGCGCTGGTGCACGTAATTAAGATCCGAAGTTCTGGATTCTCCTAAATCATGAGCTAGGCATAAAAAAATTACTCTGTCTTTATCCGCTTTTGGCGTAAGTCTGGCAAGAATGTATCCGATAATAGCAGTGCGGAACAAATGCTCGGCTACGGATTGTTTTCCAGTTCCGAGGAACCATAAGCCAGAGCGGGGCGTCCGTTCCAAAATACCAACTTCGTAGATAAAATCAACGATTGAATTCCAGTCTTTTTTCCTGAGTTCCATGCCGATATTCTAACGCGACTTGTGCAAAATGGCGAGAATTAGAACCGACCATGAACCGACTACTCCGAGGATAAAGCTTATCATTATTGTGAAATTGTTCAGATAAATTCCGTAAATAAACCAAGCCAACGTCCCCAGACTAAAAATTATGAAAGAGGGGATTGATATATCGTCAGCAGATTTTGTTTTGAAGATCTTATAGGCTTGAGGATAGTAGCCTAATGACATCAGTATCCCCATAACAACTGCAAATATTTCTATTAACATTTTATTTAGGCTTGTAATTCAAATGTTTTCCTTTCTTCAGGCAATCGGTGCAGATTTTTATTCTTCCTCCTTGAGGCAAGTGGCCCCACTGGAGGTTGGGATATTTTCTTGTTTTTTTGGTGGGGTTGTATTTTCCGCGGAGCAAAACCCGGGTCGTCGACATCTGGGAGCCTTTTTTGCAGAGGGGGCAAACTTTAGCCATAATGGGCATTATATATGCTTGATTTAATTTTTTCAATCGCGGTTCTGATTATGTCCGTGGTGATTCATGAAGTCTCTCACGGCGCCTTGGCCAATCTGCTCGGCGACCAGACGGCTAAAGATGCCGGACGCCTGACCTTAAATCCTCTAAAACATCTGGACCCTTTCGGCTCGGTGCTTCTGCCTTTTATTACTTATCTCTTAGGCGGCTTTATCATCGGCTGGGCCAAACCCGTTCCGTATAATCCTTATAATCTTTCCAACCAGCGCTGGGGTCCGGCTTTGGTGGGCGCGGCCGGCCCGGGTTCGAATATTTTAATTGCTCTCGCCTTCTCTCTGGTTGTGCGGAGTTTAGATGGCGCTCTGCCGGCCTCCCTCGCCGAAATCTTAACTACTATTATACTAATCAACATCCTGCTCGCGATTTTTAACCTCGTGCCGATTCCGCCCTTGGACGGTTCCAAAGTTTTATTCGCTCTTCTGCCCGCCAGTTTTTATCGCCTCCAGGGCTTTCTGGAAGAGTATGGTTTTTTCCTTTTGCTGATATTCATCTTTCTTCTCTGGCGCTGGCTTTTGCCGCTCGTGTTCTTTATCTTCAGAATTTTCGTCGGGGCTTGACCCGCCAAGGCGGGTTGACTCTTAATTTTATTTCTGCTAAAATTTTTGCATTGTGCCTACGATTCAGCAATTAATAAAAAAGGGGCGAAAGCCCATCCATAAAAAATCCAAAGCCGTGGCCCTGGCCAGGGGTTTTAATCTTTTGAAAAACCGCCCGGTTTTATACCCCTCGCCCTTCAAGCGCGGAGTTTGCCTAAAAGTTTTTACCACCACGCCCAAAAAGCCGAACTCGGCCTTGCGCAAAGTCGCGCGGGTCCGGCTTACGAACGGCATGGAGGTTACGGCCTACATCCCCGGCGAAGGCCACAATCTTCAGGAGCACTCCGTGGTCATGATTCGGGGCGGAAGGGTGAAAGATTTGCCGGGGGTTCGCTACCACATTGTCCGCGGGGTTTTAGACACCGGGGGCGTGGAAAATAGAAAACAGCAAAGAAGTAAATACGGCACCAAACAGCCGCAAGAGAAAAATGCGTAGGAAAGCCAGGAGAAAATTTTCCAGAAGTCCTGACCCGTTGTACCAATCCAAGCTGGTCGAACAGCTGACGAATTACGTGATGCATGACGGCAAAAAAGCCACGGCCCGAAAAGTGGTCTGGGGCGCTTTTGAAATTTTAAAAACAAAAACCAAAAACAGCGAGCCGCTTAGAGTTTTGGAAGAAGCGGTGAAAAACGCCTCGCCGGTTTTGGAAGTTCGCTCCCGACGGGTCGGCGGCGCCACTTACCAGGTGCCGCGGGAAGTTCGGCCGGAGCGGAGAGTGACTTTGGCCTTTCGCTGGATTATCGGAGCGGCGCGCGCCAAAAAAGGAAAGCCTATGGCTGAAAAATTATCAGAAGAAATCTTGGCGGCCTCCAAGAACGAAGGCGCGGCCATTAAGAAAAAAGAAGACACCCATAAGATGGCCGAGGCCAACCGCGCCTTCGCCCACTTCGCCTGGTAATTTATGCCTAGAGGTTATCCTATTGAGCGAACTCGGGATATCGGCATTATTGCCCACATTGACGCCGGAAAAACCACGGTTTCCGAGCGGATTTTATTTTACACCGGGGTTTCGCACAAAATCGGTGAGGTGCATGAGGGCGAGGCGATTATGGACTGGATGGAGCAGGAGCGGGAGCGCGGGATTACTATTACCGCCGCGGCCACGACCTGCTTTTGGACGCCGACCCACGGCGGGAGCGAAGAGCATCGCATCAATATTATCGATACTCCCGGCCACATTGATTTCACGGTGGAGGTTCAGCGCTCTTTGAGAGTTTTGGACGGCGGGGTGGTGGTTTTTGACGGGGTGGCCGGAGTGGAGCCCCAGTCGGAAACCGTCTGGCGGCAAGCCGATAAATATAAAGTTCCCAGAATCTGTTTCATCAACAAACTTGACCGCTTGGGCGCTTCTTTTGAAAATTCATTGAAGTCCATTCAAGAAAGATTGACGCCGAACGCCGTGCCGGTGACTATTCCCATCGGGCTCGAATCCAATTTTGAAGGGATAATCGACCTTTTCAGAAGTAAGGCGATTTATTTCGAAGGCGAGCACGGCGAGAAAATGGCGGAAAAAGAAATCCCGGACCAGATGAAAGCCCAAGCTGAAAAGTGGCGGCATAATTTAATTGAGAAGATTTCCGAGACCGAGGACGAGCTCACCCAGATGTATTTGGAAGGGAGGGAAGTTCCGGTTGAGAGGTTGCGCCAAGCTCTTAGAAAAGCTTCTCTTTCCTATCAGTTGGTTCCGGTTTTCTGCGGCTCGGCCCTCAAGAACAAGGGCGTGCAGCTTTTGCTCGACGGCGTGGTTGATTATCTTCCTAGTCCGGCTGACCTGCCGCCGGTCAAAGGTCTCGATCCAAAAACCGGGGAAGAAATTTCCCGCGAACCGTCTGACGCCGCGCCTTTCGCGGCCCTGGCTTTCAAACTTCAGTCTGACCCTTACGTTGGCCAGCTGACTTTTTTTAGAGTCTATTCCGGAATGCTAAAGGCCGGTTCCTACGTTCTTAATTCCGCTACCGGGGACCAGGAACGGGTGGGACGGATTTTAAGACTGCACGCCAACCATCGCGAAGAGGTCAAAGAAATTTTTGCGGGGGAGATTGGGGCGGCGGTCGGACTTAAGAACACAAAAACTGGCGATACGCTTTCTGATCCGGAAGAGCCCATTCGGCTCGAGAAAATTGAATTTCCCGAGCCGGTAGTCGCGATGCGGATTGAACCCAAAACCAAACAGGACCAGGAGCGGATGGGCCTGGCCTTGAAGAGGCTTTCCGAAGAAGACCCGACCTTTAGAATAAAATCCGACGAAGAAACTTTGGAAACCATCATCTCCGGCATGGGCGAATTGCACCTGGAGATTATCGTGGACCGGATGAAAAGAGAATTTAAGGTGGAGGCCAACGTGGGCCGGCCCCAGGTGGCCTATAAAGAGACCATAAGAAACACCGCTGAGGCCGAAGGAAAATATATCCGGCAGTCGGGCGGCCGGGGGCAGTACGGCCACGTTTGGCTTAGAGTTGAACCCCAAGAGAGGGGAGCGGGCTACGAATTCGAAAACGCGATTCGCGGCGGAGTGATTCCGCAGGAGTTCGTGCCGGCGGCGGAGAAAGGAGTTAAAGAAGGTTTAGAAAAAGGAGTAGTCGCGGGTTATCCCTTGGTTGACATTAAGGTCACGCTTTACGACGGCTCATACCATGAAGTGGACTCTTCGGAGATCGCGTTCAAAATCGCTTCCTCCATCGCTCTGCAGGAGGCCGCTAAAAGAGCCAAGCCGGTTTTGCTCGAACCCGTCATGAAAGTCGAGGTGATAGTTCCGGATAAATTCATGGGCGACGTGACCGGCGACCTCAATTCCAAGCGCGCCCGGATTGAACAGATTTCCGACCGCGCAAATCTGAAAGTGATTGACGCCAAAGTGCCCCTTTCCGAAATGTTCGGCTACGTGACTAAACTTCGGAGCATTACCGAGGGGCGAGCTTCCTATACTATGGAATTCGACCATTACGAAGAAGTCCCGGCCAATATCGCGGAGTTGATTAAAGAGGGGAAGAAATAAAAGTCGCTCGCTAGTTCCGCTTGAGACACAAATGCCGGCCAGCGCCGGCATTTTCTGGGATTGCTCGCGACTCCGATAACCATCGGAGACCGTGCTCGCTCGCAATCTATGGTCTCAAACGAAACTAGCTCACTGGGCAGAAACGCCCTTTTTTATTTTTAGCGGATTTGCTATGCTTTTTTTAAAAGAGGTGTTCTATGATTAGATCATTTTTCGCGCATCTTGCGGCAATGTCGCCCAAAGATTTCTGGTTGGGTATGGTCGGAATATTGGGTCTCGGTGGATTCGTCATTATGGCCGTCACCGATGTCCTGAAAGAGTTTAAAAAGAAGATCGCCGCTGGTAGGTGGGACGTGAAGCCGAGTATGGTGGTCTACGGTCCAGATCGCGAAGTGAAAGCGAAGTATTTCGAGGCCGACGAGGCCACCGCGGGATACATCCCAGTTTTCCTGCTCGTCAAGATAGTGTTCGTTCTTTCGCTGGTATCTCTCATCACGGATTACTTCTACGGTATCGGTTTTCCGTTTCACCCGGTCTTCGCCGTCATCATGTTCTTTTTCTGCGGCGCCGTTCTCGTATTTATGTTTTTTGTAAACCGTTTCGAACGCAAACACACTACCGCGTAAAGCGCTGAAAGGGCACGTCCACTTCTTATGGAAACGGCCCTTTTTTGTTTTAGAGAAGTTTTTTAAATTCGCCGTCGGTGAGTCCAGCGTCACGGATTATTCCCTTCAAGGTATAAGGATTCAATCTGCTATGTCTGGGAATGGTAATTTTCCTAGTTCCGTTTGTCATACCGATATGTTTCCTTCCCTGGGTTTTTGAAATCCAAAAACCAGCCTTTGTAAAAGCCTTGACGGCCAGATGAGAGGAGATGTCGGTGAAAAGCATTATGCCAAGGCGACTTCCACCTCTCGCACTTCGGCTCCTTTGAGTTCTGCTTTCCCCATCTCTAGATAGGTAAAGATAGCGTCTTTTATATTATCGAGTGCCTCTTTTTGAGTTTCGCCTTGACTATGGCATCCCGGCAGGGCTGGAACGTGAATATCATAACCATATTTCGTTTTGCGAAGGATAACGGAGTATTTCATGCCTTAAGTATAGCACGGATATGTTGGGTTTCCAAGGGTATTGACGTTTTTTTATGCTTCGATTACCATATTAAATACACTTACAATTTAGTGGTTATCGGTTAATTTTTTTGTTTTTATGGCTAAATTTGAGAGGACCAAGCCCCACCTGAACGTGGGCACTATCGGACACGTTGACCACGGCAAAACTTCGCTGACCGCGGCTATTTTGCATGTTATGAACCTGGCCGGAAAAAAGGTGAAGCTGGAGTCCGTGGACCAGATTGACAACGCTCCGGAAGAGCGCCAGCGCGGCATCACCATTGCCCTTCATCACTCGGAGTACGAGACTGACAAGCGCCATTACGCCCACATCGACGCTCCGGGGCACGCGGACTACATTAAGAATATGATTACCGGCGCGGCGCAGATGGATGGTGCCATTCTGGTGGTTTCAGCCTCCGACGGCCCCATGCCCCAGACTCGAGAGCACATTTTGCTCGCGCGCCAGGTAGGCGTTCCGGTGATTATCGTTTTTTTGAATAAAGTTGACACGGTGGATGACAAGGAATTGGTGGACTTGGTGGAAACCGAAGTGCGGGAACTTCTCAATAAATATGAATATCCCGGCGAGAAGACTCCGATTATCCGCGGCTCGGCGATGAAAGCGCTCGAAGCCAAATCGGCCGAGGACGAATGGGCCAAGCCGATTTTGGAACTCATGAAAACTTTGGATGAATACATTCCGGAGCCGGTTCGGGAAATCGACAAACCTTTCTTGATGCCGATTGAAGACGTCTTCTCGATTGAAGGCCGAGGCACGGTGGTGACCGGACGCGCGGAGCGTGGCAAAATTAAGCTGAACGACGAGGTTGAAATTGTGGGACTGAAACCCACCCAAAAAACCATCGTAACCGGCATTGAGATGTTCAATAAACAGCTGGACGAGGGCCTGGCCGGAGACAACGCCGGAATTCTTTTGCGCGGCGTTAAAAAAGAGGACGTGGAACGCGGCCAGGTGATAGCCAAACCAGGTTCGATTACCCCCCATACGGATTTCGAATCTGAGGTTTACATCCTGACCAAAGAGGAGGGAGGCAGGCATACTCCCTTTTTTACCGGCTATAAACCCCAGTTTTATATCCGCACCACGGACGTGACCGGCGAGGTGACGCTGGCCGAGGGGATTGAAATGGTCATGCCCGGCGATACGATTCAGTTCACAGTGAAACTGATTGCGCCGGTGGCGCTCGAAGAGAAACAGCGCTTCGCGATCCGCGAGGGCGGCAAGACCGTGGGAGCCGGGGTGGTGACCAAAATTATCAAATAAGTAACCCCGACGCCTTTGGGTCGTGGTCCCGACCGAAGCGTCGGGATTGACAAAACAATAAATAAATAATGGCCAAGCCTTCCAAAAGTGAAACTGAAGAGCTCCAGAAGCTTAGAATCCGCGTCCGCGGATACGACCATAAGATTTTGGATTCTTCGGTGAAGCAGATTGTGGACACGGCGCTCCGCTACGGGGGAGAGGTGGTCGGTCCGGTGCCCCTGCCGACCGAAATCAGGAAATACACCGTCAACCGCTCCACCTTCGTTCATAAAAACGCCCGGGAGCAGTTTGAGATGCGGATTCACAAGCGGCTTTTGGACATCATTCAGGTAACGCCAAAAATTATTGACGCTCTGACCAATCTTAACCTGCCGGCCGGAGTGGACATTGAAGTGAAAATGATTTAGCGGGTTTATCTCTCGGGAGAGAGTTCTGCCCCGGAAGGGGCATTTTGTTTAAGAAATATGAAATATATGCTGGCTCAAAAAATTCAGATGTCCCAAATATTTGATGAAGCCGGGAACGTAATTCCGGTGACGATTTTGCGCGCTAAGCCGGTTATAGTGACCCAAGTCAAAACCAAGGAACGGGACCGCTACGAAGCCGTGCAGGTTGGCCTCGGAGAAAAGAAGAAGAAGGGCTCGAGCTCTTTTCGCTGGCTGCGGGAATTTCCGATAAGTCCGGCGGACTTGAAGCTTGGCGACAAGATCGAGCTCACTATTTTTAAGGAAGGCGAGCCGGTTCAGATACGCGGCGTTTCCAAAGGCAAGGGTTTTCAGGGCGTGGTCAAGCGCCATGGTTTTCACGGCGGCCCCAGAACCCACGGCCAGAAACACTCCGAGCGCGAACCCGGCTCAATCGGCGCCACCTGGCCCCAGCGGGTTTTAAAGGGAAAGAAAATGGCCGGTCGGATGGGAGGAGAGCGGGTTACAATTAAAAATTCCCAAATCGTTAAAATTGAGCCTGATAAAAATCTTTTGTACGTGAAGGGGGCGGTGCCTGGGGCGCGGGGCAGTTTAATCCAAGTCGGCTCTGAATAATAAAATATGGAAGTGAAAGTTTACAGCCAGGAAGGGAGGGAAGTCAAAGCCCTGAAAGTGTCAGAGCGGCTGTTCGGCTCCCCTTGGAAGCCCCAATTTGTTCATCAGGTGTGGCTGATGGAAGAGGCGGGAAGGCGGCGGGGCACTGCGCATACCAAGGACCGGAGCGAAGTTTCCGGCGGCGGCCGGAAACCTTGGCGCCAGAAAGGCACGGGCCGCGCCAGACACGGCTCGATCCGCTCGCCCCTTTGGATCGGCGGCGGCGTCACCCACGGCCCCCGGACGGCAAAAGTTTACGCGCGAAAGATAAATAAAAAAGCGCGGAGAAAAGCGCTCTTGACCGTCCTCGCGCAGAAGCTTCGCGATCGGGAAATTTTATTTTTGGAGGACCTGAAGGTTCCCGAAGCTAAAACCAAAAAAGGCCTGGAAATTTTAAAAAAGCTTTCTAAGATTTCAGGATTCGAAAAAGTTGACCCTAAGGCCAGCACCTTGGTGGTTCTTCCCCGGAAGGATGAGGCCGTCTGGCGGGCGTTTCGGAACATCGGGCATATTTCTTTAAGCGAGGCCAGAAATTTGAACATTGCGGACTTGCTCTCGCATAAATTTTTGATTTTTCCAGAGGAAGTCCATCGGGTTTTAGAGGAGACTTTTTTGAGATAATATGGACCAGATTTTAGTGAAGCCGATGGTAAGCGAAAAAAATACCTTACTCTCCAGCCGAGGCGTTTATGTTTTTCAGGTGGAAAATGAGGCCAATAAGATCACGATTAAAAAAGCGGTGGAGCGTCTTTATAAGGTGAGGGTTGAGAGAGTCAATTTAGTGAAAGTTTTACCAAAGAAACGAATCTTGCGGGGCCGGGTTGGGTTTCGTCCCGGCTATAAAAAGGCGCTGGTCTTTTTGGCCGCGGGGCAGAAAATTGATTTAACATGAATCCCGTTAGAAATTCAACCAAGATTATTATAAGATATTTTGCAGTGAGCGAACTCACCTTTGGTTTTTATAATTGCGGCAAAGGCTTATTAGTAAAATTTCTAACGGGATGAAAACTTATCGCGCCTTCACTCCATCCCGCCGGCAGATGACCGGGATTGAATATAAAAAGATTTTAACTCGTTCCGAACCCGAGAAGAGTTTGACTTTTGGCCGGAAGAGAGCTTTCGGCCGGTCGAACCAGGGACGGATTACGACCCGTCATAAGGGCGCGGGCGCGAAACGGCTTTGGCGCGAGGTGGATTTTTCTATGGAGAAAAAAGATATTCCGGCCAAAGTGCTTTCGATTGAATATGACCCCAACCGCACCGCCTTCATCGGTCTCGCGGCCTACCGCGACGGTGCGAAGCGCTACCTGGTTTTGCCCTCCGGCGTCGGCGTCGGCGATGAAATTTTAACTTCTGAAAAAGCGCCGCTGAAGCGCGGCAACCGCTTGCCTCTTAAAAATATTCCGGTCGGCAGTCAGGTCTATAATATAGAAGTTTATCCCGGCGGCGGAGCCAAACTGGTCAGGGGCGCGGGAACCTTCGCCCAGATTCTGGCGCAGGACGCGCCCATAACTTTGCTTAAACTTCCTTCCGGGGAGATTCGAAAATTACAGGATCGCGCTTGGGCGTCTTTGGGCCAGGTTTCGAATCAGGACGCGAATTTGGTGGTGATTGGAAAAGCCGGACGTTCGCGCTGGCTCGGCATCAGGCCCACGGTTCGCGGCTCAGCCATGAACCCCGTGGATCATCCCTATGGGGGCGGCGAAGGCCGGGCGCTCCGAGGCACCAGGCGCCCTAAAAACAAGTGGGGCAAGGGGGGGCGGGGAGTGAAAACCCGTTCCAGAAAGAAGTGGTCGGCGAGTCTGATTGTTGCGAGAAGAACGAAATAATATGGCGCGCTCTCTTAAAAAAGGTCCCTGGGTTGACCCCAAACTTTTAAAAAAAATCTCCCGCCTTGGGCGGGGCGATAGAAGTGCGATTAAAACTTGGTCCCGGGCTTCCCAGATTTCTCCGGAGATGGTTGGTTTTACCTTTGGAGTTCATAACGGCCGCGAGTTTATCCCGGTGACGGTCACTGAAGAAATGGTGGGACACCGCCTGGGAGAGTTTTCGCTCACTCGAAAATTTGTCAGACACGGCGGCAAGATGCAGCGGGAGCTCGAAGCCCAAGCGAAAAGCGCCGAAGTCCCTGCGGCCGCTCCCCCTGCCAAGAAATGAATTCCATGAAAGAAGTCCCAGCTCAATTGAATTATCTAAGGATGTCTCCACGGAAGGTGCGCGAGGTGGCTGACGTGATTCGAGGGCGTCCGGTCCAGGCCGCCCAGGAATATCTGAAATTTTTGTCCAAATCTCCCCGAGCGCCGCTCGAGAAGCTGTTGAAGTCGGCCGTCCACAACGCTAAACATAATTACGGACTCGAACCGGAGAAATTATTTATCAAAGAGCTTCGGGTGGATGGGGGCCCGACTTTGAAGCGCCAGATGCCGCGGGCTTTTGGCCGAGCTTTTCCCATTCGAAAACGCTCGAGTCACATCACCCTGGTTTTAGGAGAGAAAATATGAGTCATACCGTGCATCCTTATTCATTTCGAATTGGCGTCATTAGGGATTGGAAATCTCGCTGGTTTCACGGCCGGGCCTCCTATCAGCGGACTTTAAAAGCTGATGTGATTTTACGCGCCTGGTTGGAAGAGCGGCTTCGCGGCCGATATGTGGCCGAGATTGAAATCGAGCGCGGCCGGAACGAGCTAAATTTGATTCTAAAAACCTCGCGGCCGGGACTGCTCATCGGCCGGGGCGGAGAAGGAGTTGAAAAACTGAAAAAAGAGATTTTGACCTACGCCCAGAAACAGAAGCTCGAACTGCCCAAGAGTTTCAAGGTCACGGTTCAGGAGATTAAAGCGCCGGAAACCCACGCCAAGATTGTCGCCCAGATGATAGCGGAGGATTTGGAAAAAAGAGTTAATTTCCGGCGGGCCCTGAACCAGTCTTTGGATAAAATTATGGCCAACAAAGAAGTGAAGGGCGCCAAAGTCGCCCTCTCCGGAAGATTGGACGGCGCGGAGATGGCCCGCTATGAATGGTCCAAGCGGGGGCAGGTGCCGCTGACTACTTTGCGGGCGGATATCGATTTTGCGAAAGAGCGAGCGCACCTTCCGTACGGAGATATCGGGATTAAAGTCTGGATTTATAAAGGCGAAAAATTTTCTTAATCCATGCTTTTTCCAAAAAAAGTTAAATATAGAAAGTGGCAGAGGCTTCGCGGACAGTTCAAGGGCACAGAAAGCCGCGGGACCAAGGTGGCTTTTGGCAGCGCCGGGATTAAGGCTTTGGAATCCGGACGCATCAACTCCCAGCAGATTGAAGCCGGCCGTAAAGTTTTAACCCGCTATGTGGCCAAAGGCGGCAAGATTTGGATTCGCATTTTCCCGGACCAGCCTATAACCCAAAAACCTCCGGAAGTGACCATGGGCGCGGGCAAAGGCGACCCGGTAGGCTATGTGGCGGTGGTGAAGCCGGGCCGGATTATTTTCGAGATTGACGGCCTTCCGAAAGAGACCGCCGTCCAAGCGCTGAAACTGGCCCAAGCCAAGCTTCCGGTCAAAACCAAGCTGGTCTCCAGACGCTAATACCATGAAGACGAAAGAACTTCGCGAAAAATCAAGAGAAGAATTGCTGAAACTGCTGGAAGATAAGGGAGCTTCGCTTCGCGCTTTTCGGTTTGACCTAAGTTTTAGCAAAACCAAGAATATCAAAGTCGGCCGGAATCTTAAGAAAGAGATTGCCAGAATTTTAACTCTGCTTAATGAGGAGCAACATGCCAGAAGCTAAGCGCCCGAAAACTTTTAAAGGAGCGGTGGTGTCGGGAAAACTGCCTAAAACGCGGGTGGTTCAAGTGGACCGTTTCGTGAAAATGGCCAAGTATGGAAAATATCTTAAACGCTCCAAGCGCTTCAAAGCCCACGATGAAAATAATGAATATAAACTGGGCGACCGGGTTATTATTCAGGAGACGCGCCCGCTCTCAAAAGAAAAAAGGTGGAGGATAATTGCAAAGATATGATTCAGCATCGAACCATGTTAAAAGTTGCCGATAATACCGGAGCCGTGCTGGTCCAGTGCATTAAAGTTTTGGGCGGAACCCGGCGGCGCTGGGCCCAGCTCGGAGATATCATCGTGGTCAGCGTGAAGAAGGCGGAGCCGCGGAAAATAGTAAAGAAAAAGGAGGTCTTGCGAGCGGTGGTGGTGCGCCAGAAAAATTCTTACCGCCGTCAGGATGGCTCCTACCTCCGGTTTGACGATAACGCGGTGGTGATTGTGGACGGCAAAGAGCCCAAGGGCGGCCGGATTTTCGGGCCGGTGCCTCGGGAACTTCGCGATAAAGGTTTTGTCAAAATTATTTCCTTGGCTCCGGAGGTGGTGTAATATGGCGTCTCGCATCAAAAAAGGCGATATGGTCAGAATTATTTCCGGCAAAGATAGAGGCCGGGAGGGGAAGGTAATCAAAGTTTATCCAAAAGAGGAGCGGGTGCTTGTGGAAGGCTTGAATTTAAGGAAACGTCACCGCCGTCCCAGGAAAGCCGGTGAGAAAGGAAGCGTGGTTGAACTTCCGACGCCTTTTCCTTGGGCGAAAGTAATGCCGAAGTGTCCGGGGTGCGGAAAGCCGGTCCGGGTCGGCGTAAAAATTTTAGAAGACGGCGGGAGAAAGCGAATTTGTAAGAAATGCGGCTATGAATTTTAAGGAAAAATACGACAAAGAAGTTCGTCCGAAAATCATGAAGCAGCATGGCTATAAGTCTTTCTTGGCGGTGCCGCGCCTGATTAAAATCGTGGTTAACAGCGGCGTGGGAAAGGCTCGGGACGACAAAGAGAAAGAAACAATCGCCAAGCAGCTTTCCTTGATTGTGGGGCAGAAAGTTCAGGAGCGGCCGGCTAAAAAATCCATCGCTTCCTTCAAAACCCGTCAGGGCATGATCATCGGTTTTTCGGCCACGCTTCGCGGCCGGCGGATGTATGATTTTCTCTCGCGCCTGGTGGAGGTGGCCTTGCCGCGTTCCCGCGATTTTCGCGGGATTCCCGAGACGAGCCTGGACGAATCCGGCAACCTCACCCTCGGAATTCGGGAGTATATTGCTTTTCCGGAGATTATCGGGGAAGATATTAAGGCCATATTCGGGCTGGAGGCCACTTTGGTCACGAACGCCAAAAGTCGAGAAGCGGCCTTGGAATTATACCGGGAATTAGGCCTGCCTTTTAAGAAATAGTATGGCGAAGACTTCCGTAATTGCGCGCTCAAAGAAAAAACCGAAATTTTCTAGCCGCATCGTCAGGCGCTGTTTTCGCTGCGGCCGGAAACGAGGCTATATGAGAGATTTTGAATTATGCCGCATCTGCTTTAGGGAGTTGGCTAACGAAGGCGTTATTCCCGGAATTAGGAAATCGAGCTGGTAAGCCCCGTTAGAAAATCTACATGCAATACTATTCACAAAAAATAAATATCTCTCGCAAAAACTGGTCTTGGTCGCATCAGCTTATTAGAGATTTTCTAACGGGGTAAATATGGACCCGATTGCGGACATGTTAACCCGAATTAAGAACGCCGCCCTTGTTAAAAAGGAGACGGTTTTAGTTCCATATTCCCAGATGAAGTTTGAGATTGCCAATATTTTGAAAGAGCGAGGCTATATTTCGCTGGTGGAGCGGCGGGGGCGCAAGAACAGAAAGTTTTTGGAACTTGGGCTGGCCTACGAACCGGACGGCTCGCCGCGGCTGCACGGCGCCAAAAGAGTTTCCAAGCCCTCCCGGCGGATTTACCGCAAAGTAGCGGAAATAAGACCGGTCCGGCGAGGTTTTGGGCTGGCAATTATTTCCACCCCGAAAGGACTCAAAGGCGACGCCGCCGCTAGGCGCGAGCGGGTCGGCGGCGAAGTTATTTGCGAAATTTGGTAATTCACCCCGTTAGAAAATCTACATGCAATACTATTCACAAAAAATAAATATCTCTCGCAAAAACTGGTCTTGGTCGCATCAGCTTATTAGAGATTTTCTAACGGGGTAAATGTCGCGATTAGGAAAAAAACCTATTTTGATTCCGAGCGGGGTCGTGGTTAAAATCCAGGGTTCGAAAGTTTCCGTCCAAGGGCCGAAGGGAGAGCTTTCGCGCGATTTTCGGAATGAGATTTCAATCGAGTCTGACGGTCAAATCGTTAAGCTTGCGCCCCGCGTCCACAGCCGGCTTTCGAAAAAACTTTGGGGCACTTACGTTTCCTTGATTAAGAACATGTTAAAGGGAGCGAGCGAAGAATTTTCCAAAAAACTTATTTTGGAGGGAATCGGTTACCGGGCCGAGCTCGCCGGCAAAGATTTGGTTCTCTTTTTGGGATTTTCGCATCCGGTAAAGTTTTCGGCTGAAGCCGGCATTAATTTTCAGGTTGAAAAAAATTTGATAACCGTTTCTGGAATCGATAAAGAAAAAGTCGGGGCTGCGGCGGCGAGGCTCCGCTCTCTTAAGAAGCCCGATCCTTACAAGGGCAAGGGTATCCGCTACGAGGGCGAGGTTATCCGCAGGAAGGCCGGCAAGAAAGCGGTCAGCACCACATAAGATGAAATCAAAAAGATTAAGCCATCATCGAAGAATTCGGGCAAAAATTTTCGGAACGGCCGAGCGGCCGCGCCTGGCGGTTTTCCGTTCTGCGAAGCACCTCGAGGTACAGCTGGTGGACGATGCCCAGCGTAAGACCCTGTGGGGCGCGAAGGATTTAAAGATTAAAAAAGGCACCAAAACCGAACGCGCCGCCAAATTCGGCGGCGAGGCCGCGAAAGGAATTTTAGCCAAGGGTTATAAAAAAATTGTTTTTGACCGCGGCCGCTGCCAGTATCAAGGCCGCGTTAAGGTCCTGGCCGAAGCTTTAAGAAAGGGTGGTTTAGAGTTTTGATTCACCCCGTTAGAAAATCTACATGCAATACTATTCACAAAAAATAAATATCTCTCGCAAAAACTGGTCTTGGTCGCATCAGCTTATTAGAGATTTTCTAACGGGGTAAATGGCTGGGCGCAGAGAAAAATCAGAATTTTCCGAAAAACTTATTGACTTAAGAAGAGTTTCCCGTGTTATGGCTGGCGGCAGACGTTTCAGTTTTCGCGCCACGGTTGTGATAGGAGACAGAAAGGGTCGGGTGGGGGTCGGCGTCGGCAAAGGGACGCATACCGCTCTGGCTATGGAAAAAGCGGTTAGGGTTGCCAAAAAAAATATGGTGGAAGTTCCGCTCTCGGAAAACGGCTCGATTCCTTTTGAAGTCCAAGCCAAATACGGCGCCGCCAGGATTATAATGCGCCCGGCCAAAGCGGGGCGGGGGCTTACGGCCGGAGGCGCGGCGCGGATTGTTCTGGAGTTGGCCGGCGTGAGCAACGCCTCGGCCAAGGTCCTTTCCCACACTAAAAATAAAATTTCCAACGCTCGGGCGGCGCTGGAGGCCTTAAGACATTTAAGATATGCAGCTTCACGAACTTAAACCTGACAACAAGATGAAAAAGAAAAAACGGGTGGGGCGCGGCGGCAAGCGCGGCACTTATTCCGGCCGCGGAATCAAAGGGCAGAAGGCCCGGGCCGGACGCAGGATTCGGCCGGCGTTGCGCGATATCCTTAAAAAATTTCCCAAAAAACGCGGATATCGAGTCAAAGTTAAGCCGCGAAGTAGTGCCGTGGTAAATTTGGAGCTTCTTGAAAAAAAGTTTGAGATAAATTCCGAGATTTCTCCCCGGACTTTATTCGAGGCCGGGCTCGTCCGAAAAATTTCCGGAAAAATTCCGCAAGTGAAAATATTGGGCCGAGGAAAAATTACAAAAAGTTTCGCGGTTAAAGACTGCTTTTTCTCCAAAAGCGCGGAAGATGCTATAAAGAAAGCAGGAGGCAGAATATGGAAAAACTCTGGCTGATTTTTAAAGATAAGGACCTGCGGAAGAAAATTCTTTTCGTATTGGGAGCGCTCGCGGTTTTCCGAATCGCCGCGGCTCTGCCGATTCCCGGAGTCGATCTTTTGCGGCTGAAATCTTTTTTTGAAGGCAACCAGTTTCTGGGGCTTTTGAATCTTTTCTCCGGAGGCGCCTTGGACAATCTTTCGGTGGTGATGCTGGGGGTCGGCCCCTATATCACTTCTTCAATTATCATGCAGCTTTTGACCATGATTTTTCCGCGCTTGAAGGAGATGTATCACGAAGAAGGCGAAGAGGGCCGGAGAAGATTCAACCAATATTCGCGCTTTTTAACAGTTCCTTTGGCGGTTCTGCAGGGTTTCGCGCTTTTGACGCTCTTGGAGCGGCAGGGAGTTTTGGGAGCGCTTTCTTTGCCGGAGCGATTGGTCAATGTCGCCGTGGTCGCGGCCGGCTCTATTTTTCTGATGTGGCTGGGCGAGCTCATCTCGGAGTATGGAATCGGGAACGGAATTTCGCTTCTGATTTTCGCAGGCATCGTGTCCGGAGTTCCTGTCTCAATTCAACAGACTTTTTTGGCGTTCGAACCCTCCCAGCTTCCGGTTATTTTAGGATTTCTGGCGGCCGGGCTCGCCATCATCGCGGGCGTGGTGATAATAAGCGAGGGAGAGCGGCCGATTCCTGTTTCCTACGCCAAGCGGATTCGCGGCATGAGAATATACGGAGGCGTCTCCACGCACCTGCCGCTTCGCGTCAATCAGGCCGGAGTGATTCCGATTATCTTCGCGCTCTCGATTCTTTTGTTTCCGCAGATGCTCATAAACTTCATCGCCCAGAGCCAGAATGAAATTCTGCGAAGCGTCGCCAACGCCATTTTGGGATTTTTAGGCAGCACTCTTTTTTACAGCTTGGCTTATTTTATTCTGGTTTTTCTCTTTACCTACTTTTATACCGCGGTGACTTTTGACCCGGAGCAGATTTCTTCAAACCTGCAGAAAAGCGGGGCTTTTGTGCCCGGAATTCGGCCCGGCCGGCCCACTGCGGATTTTCTTTCGAGGGTTTTGACTCGGATTACTTTAATCGGCGCTCTGTTTTTGGGTTTGATTGCGGTTATGCCTCTGGTGATGCAGGCCGCGACCGGATTGGCGGCGCTCACCATCGGCGGCACCGGCCTTTTGATTGTGGTTTCGGTGGTGCTGGAAACCGTGAAGCAGGTTGAAGCCCAGCTCGTGATGCGGGAATATGAGTAAGGATATTCACACCCTCTCTTGAAATAGTCGAACTTTTAGTAGACCTTTTACGTTTAGTTAAGGAGTTACTTGATTTTTTTAAATATTTCTGATATATTTTTTACATGACAACTTCCATTCAGGAGAAAAAAATTGAGGAGGCAATAATAAGGGTTTTACAGACAATGATGGCTGACCCGGATTTCGGGTTGGAACTGCGCCCCGAATTTGAGAGAAAATTAATGAAATCCGCTGCTTCCAGGAAAGCCGGGCACCTTAAAGATTTCAGAGAGGTGCTTGCTTCGCTTTTGTGAGCGATAGCTGGAGAATTAAATTCACTCCCGAAGGAGAACAAGATTTAACCAGACTCGATAGAATTGAGCTTAGAGATAAAGTTTATAAGAAGAGAAGGAAAAGATGATTTCCAAATCCACCACTCTGGTTTTTCTGGGGCGGTCGGGAAGCGGGAAAGATACCCAGATTGATTTTTTATTCAAGCGTCCTGATTTTGCGGGCGCGATTAGAACCGACACCGGCGGGCGTTTCCGAGAACTGGCCCAGCGCGATTCAGTGCTTTGGAAAAAAGCTAAAGACGTTTTGGATCGAGGCGCTCGCCAGCCGGACTGGTTTGCGTTCTCGCTCTGGCTTTTTTTGGTTGGAGAGAAATTAAAAAGCGATGAGATACTTGTTTCCAGCGGTTCGCCGCGCTCCTTGCGGGAAGCGAGGCTCATTGACGAGGCCCTCGCGTTTATGGAAAGGCCTCTGGCGGTCGCGGTTTTGGTTGAGGTGAGCCCCCCAGAAGCCACAAAGAGACTTTTCGCGAGGGGGCGCACGGATGATAACAAAAAGGGCATCGCAGAGCGCATGGCTTGGTTTGAAACCGATGTTATGCCGGCGGTCGAATACTATAGCGAAGAAAAACGCCTCATCGAAGTTGGCGGCGAGCCTAGTCCGGAAGAGGTTTTTAAAGAATTGGAAGAAAAGCTGGAAAAATATTTTCGATGAGCGTAAAAACTCAGGAAGAAATTCAAATTTTGCGCGAAGGCGGCAGAAAACTAGCCGTCGTTTTGGACGCCTTAAAAAGAGAGCTCTCTGACGGAGTTTCGGCCGAAGACCTGGACCGCCTCGCGGAAAAATTAATCCGCGAGGCCGGGGGCGAGCCGTCTTTCAAAGGCTATCAAGGCGCTAAAGACAAATATCCTTATTCGGCCACCGTCTGTTTCTCCATCAACGACGAAGTGGTCCACGGGCTTCCGGACGGCAAAAAAATTAAGGACGGAGATATTATCGGTCTGGATATCGGCATGAAATATAAAAATCTTTTTACGGATATGGCTCAGACGATTGGGATTGGTAAAATCGATGAATCTGGCGAAAGATTGATTAGAGTCACGAAAGAAACTCTGGATTTTGCCATCTCCAAAGTCCGGCCCGGAATTAAAACTGGGGATTTAGGCGAAGCAATTCAGAACTTTGTTGAATCCCGTGGTTTCGGCGTGGTGCGGAATTTGGTGGGACACGGCGTCGGCTATCAGGTTCACGAAGAGCCGCAGATTCCGAACTGGGGGAAATCAGGCACGGGCCTAGAGCTGGTGGAGGGGATGGTGATTGCGATTGAGCCCATGGTCACGGAGGGGGATTATAATTTGAAGCTCGCCAAGGACGGCTGGACCTGGAAGACTAAAGACGGCAAACGAGCCGCGCATTTTGAACATACTTTGGTTATAACCAAAACCGGCGCCGAAGTGCTGACTATGTGCTAAAATAAATCTAATGCCGCAGCCGGATATCTACCCCGTTAGAAGTAAGTCGCCGTCGGCGACTGCCGTTCCTTTCTCGGAACGGACTTCTAACGGGGTCTATCTCTCCGTCATAATTCCCGCGTACAACGAGGCGGAGCGATTGCCTAAAACTTTAAGAAGATTTCAGGAATATTTTCAATCCAAACCCTTTTCTTATGAGATTATCGTGGCCGCGGACGGCCCTTCTGACAATACGATTGAAATTGCCCAAAATATGGCCGCGGAGATAAAAAATCTTAAGGTTTTGGAACGAAGGCAAAACCGCGGCAAAGGTTACACCGTCCGGGAAGGGATGCTGGCCGCCCAAGGCCGCCTCCGGCTTTTCGCCGACGCCGACAATTCCACGGATATTTCTCATTTTGACAAAATGCGCTCTCTTTTTGATAAGGGCTGCGACGTGGTCATTTGCTCCCGCGACGAAAAGGATGCCCCGGGCGCGAAACAAGCGGTTCCTCAAGCGTGGCCTAAGCGCCTTTTAGGGAATATGGGAAACCTTTTTATCCAATTCATTGCGGTTCGGGGGATTTGGGACACCCAGTGCGGTTTTAAGGCTTTTCGCTCCGCGGCGGCTCAAAATATTTTCTCGCGCGCCAGAATAAACCGCTGGGGCTTTGACATCGAAGTTTTGGCGCTGGCCCGCGCTTTGAATTATAAAATCGGCATCATCCCCGCCAACTGGATAAACGACCCCAAAAGCCACGTGAAATTGTCCGGGTATTTGCAGGTTTTGTGGGAGACCGTCAAAATAAGATGGAATTTAATGACGGGCCGATATAATTTATGACCCGTTCCGAATTTCGAAAAGATATTGTTTCCGGGGATTGGATTTTGGTGGCCGGCGGTCTCAAGAAGAAGCCGAATTTTTTCGCGAAAGCCCCGAAAAAAATAAAGATATCAAAAAAGGGATGCCCCTTTGAAAATGTGAAAGAGGGACATAAATTAATTTTATCTTCCGAGTTTGCTAAAGTGGTTTTGAATAAATTTCCTATTTTGACTCCGCGCAAGGTCTGCCCCATTCCTCTTTCCGAAGCTCCTTACGAAAAAATGGCCGGCGTAGGTTTTCAGGAACTCGTCATCACTCCGGACCATTCGCGCTCTTTGGGAGATATGATGAAAGAGGAAATCCTTTCCGTCCTTGAAGCTTATCTCTCGCGCTACCAGGCGCTGAAAAAGGAGAAATGCATCGAATATATTTTGATTTTTCACAACCACGGACCCTCGGCCGGCGCCACCGTGCCGCATCCGCACTCGCAAATTTTAGCTCTGCCCATAATCCCTTTGGATGTTGAAAGGAGCCTTTCCGGCTCGGCCAGCTACTTTAAGAAATACTCCCGCTGTGTTCACTGCGCCATTCTTAAAAAAGAGCTTCGGAATAAAAAAAGAATCATCTACAAAAATAAAGACTTCATTGCGATTGCGCCCTACGCCTCGCATGTTTCTTTCGAAACCAGGCTTTACCCCTTGAAGCACGGTTCCAATTTCGAAGAGATGAGCCAGGCGGAGAAAGAAAATTTCGCGGATATGATGCGAGCCGTCTTCGCCAAACTTAAAAATGGGATGAATAATCCGGATTATAATTTTTTCATCCATACTGCCCCGGTCAAGGCCGACCACGTGAAACATTATCACTGGCATCTCGAGATTCTGCCGCGGACCAACATCTGGGGCGGGGTGGAGCTCGGCACCGGAACCGAAGTGATTAAAATGCCTCCCGAAGAATCCGCCAAAATTTTACGCGAAGCCAGGACATGATGGAAAGTTTTTTCGGATTCGATTTGGTTTCTTTGATTAAAACCGCGGGCTACCTCGGGCTTTTCGGGATTATCTTTGCCGAATCCGGGCTTTTGATTGGTTTTTTTCTGCCCGGAGACAGCTTGTTGTTTACGGCCGGTTTTCTGGCTTCCCAAGGGGTTTTGAATGTTTGGCTCCTGGTCCCGTTGACTTTTATTGCCGCGGTCTTGGGAGATAATTTCGGCTATGCCTTCGGGCGGAGAGTCGGGCCCGCGATTTTCAGGAAGGAAAACTCGCTTTTCTTCCGCAAAGAATATTTGGAACGCGCCCGAATTTTTTACGAAGTGCACGGCGGGAAAACTCTGATACTCGCCAGATTTTTGCCTGTCATCAGAACTTTCGCGCCCATTTTGGCCGGGGTGGGGGGAATGCGCTACCGAGCTTTTCTTTTTTATAATTTTTTGGGCGCGGTCTTGTGGGCCATCGGCCTGACGCTTTTGGGTTTCTATCTGGGAAATTTCATTCCCGGGGTAGACCGTTACTTTATCCCCATTGTTCTGGCGATTATCATTTTTTCCAGCCTCCCCGGTCTGGTGCATCTTTTCAGAAACAGGAAACTTTTGACTAAGCCGTGAAAAAGACCATTATTGCCAATTGGAAGATGGATCCGACAAGCGCCCGAGAGGCCCGACAGCTTTTCGCGCAGATAAAAAACAAAGTCCGGAAGTTGAGAGGCGTGGAAACGGTAATCGCGCCGCCCTTCGTCTATCTGCCGCTTTTTAGGCCGACGAGTCATTTTAAACTTGGCGCCCAAGATGTTTCTTTCGCCAGCGAAGGCGCTTGGACCGGAGAGATTTCGGCCAAGATGCTCCTGGATTTAAAAGTTTCTTATGTCCTCGTTGGCCATTCGGAACGAAGAGAGCTCGGCGAAACCCATAATTCCGTGCATCAAAAACTGGCGGCCGCCCTTTCCAAAGGACTTCGCGCGGTTTTATGCGTGGGCGAGAAGGAGCGAAGCCGCGAAGCTTTCCCGGCGCTGGTGCGCGAGGAAGTAAAGTCGGCTCTGAAGGGCGTGCCGAGGCGTTTTGCCGCCAGAGCCCTCATCGCCTATGAGCCGGTTTGGGCCATCTCTTCTCACTCCGGCGGCAGGGCCGACACCTCTCAGAATTTTTTTGAGATGTCCATTTTTATCCGGCGCCTTGTTCTCGATATCTGGGGCAAGTCCGCGGCGCTGAAACTTCCGATTCTCTACGGCGGCTCGGTCAATTCCAAAAATGCCGCCGGATTTTTGGGAGTGAAAAGCTCCGGAGGGCTTCTGGTCGGCCAGGCGAGTTTGAACCCCGGGGAGTTTAGCAAAATACTCGAGGCGGCGTCACGATGAGGAATTTGAGAAAGGCCGAAGTTCGGGGAAAACGCGTTTTGGTACGGGTTGATTTTAACGTTTCCCTGATTGGGCGCGGTGAGAGGAGAATAGAAAAAACTTTGCCGACCCTGCGCTATCTTCTCGGAAAAGGGGCCAAACTGGTTCTGGCCACACATATGGAGAAGAATGACGGGATTCGCCCCAGCACCAAAAAGCTTTCTGAATTTCTTAGAAAAACTTATTTTCGGCGAGAGAAAAATTTAGAAATTCTCGAAAACCTTCGCTGGAACCCTGGCGAGGAAAATTGTTCTTTGGGGTTTGCGAAGCGCCTGGCCCGGGGCGCGGATTTATACGTGAATGAGGCTTTCGCGGCATCGCACCGCCGGCACGCCTCGATCGTCCTTTTGCCGCGGCTTTTGCCGTCTTATTGCGGTTTTTTGTTCGAAAACGAAATTAAAAATCTCTCCAAAGTTTTTCGGCCGCCCCATCCTTTCACTTTTATTTTAGGCGGCGGGAAAGTTGAAACCAAACTCCCAATTTTGAAAAGCCTCCTTCCGAGAGCTGACCGGGTCTTGGTCGGCGGCAAACTGCTGGACCTTTTTGCCCTAGGAAAAAAGCCGCCCCCTTCCAAAAAAATAATTTTGCCGAAAGAAATCATAGTTTTGAGAAAGAAAGTCGTGGACGTCGGGCCGGGAAGTTTTGAGGAGTGGGCCAGAGTTATCAAAGAATCAAAGCTAGTGGTCTGGAACGGCCCTTTGGGATATATCGAGAAAGGGTTTAATGGCGGCACCAAGAAATTGATTTCGATTTTGAAGAAGACGAGGGCCGAAGTTATCATCGGCGGCGGGGACACGCTCGATTTCTTGCCCCAGACTCTCCCGAAGAATATTTTTGTTTCCACTGGCGGCGGTGCTATGCTGGAATATCTGGCAAAAGGCACCTTGCCAGGGATGCGGGCATTAGAAATTAGGAATTAGAAATTTAAGAAGTATGTGGTTCAAGGATGCGGAAAATTTCAAAAAATACTGCGGTTACGAAATAAACGGCGTTTGGTATCCGCGGGTCACGAAGATTATTGATATTAAATCCAAACCGGCGCTTGAATTTTTTTATAAAGACATGGAGAATTTTTCAGCCGCCAGGCAGGTTTCCTCGAAGTCCGCCCAAGAGGGCTCTTTGGTTCATGAGGTGGTTCAAAAATTGGCGGTGGGAGAGAAAACCGATATCCCTCCGGAAATTAAATCCGCGGTGGAAGCTTTTCAGGAGATGCAGGAGGAAAAAAATATTGTTTTTTATCCCGAGTTCATAGAAAAAAGAGTCTGGTCAGCGGAGAATCGTTACGCCGGAACCCTCGACGCCCTGGCCACCATTGACGGCAAGTTTGGGGTTTTAGATATCAAGACCTCGGCCGGCTTTTATCCGGAATACAATTTACAGACCGCGGCCTACCTCCAGGCCCTGCGGGAGGAGGAAGTGAAAAGCGACTTGGCCCTTCCGGAAGAAGTCCAGACCCGCTGGATTTTACGCGTAAATCAGCACCGGGTCTGCAAAAAATGCGGCGCAAAACTTCGGGAGAAGGGCGGCCGGAGCAAGGTGACTTTGGCCAAAAATAACGGCATTAAGCCCTGTAAAGATGAGGAACACGATTGGAGTCTGGTCATCGGCGACGTGGAGCTGAAAGAATTCCCGTACTACGCCCGAGATATCAAAGCGTTTCTCGCCGCCAAAATCCTCTGGGAGTGGGAGAACGATTACTGGCTCAGGCAGATTGGCTATTCCAGATGACGTTTAAAGCGGCCTCTGAAAAACTGATTGTCTATACTGACGGAGGGGCGAGAGGAAACCCCGGGCCGGCGGCTTTGGGAGTTGTGATTCAGGACGCGAAAGGCCGCGCTATTAAAAAATATGGGGAGCGCTTGGGGATTAAAACTAACAATGAAGCCGAATATGAGGCGGTTATTTTCGCCCTTCAGAAATTAAAAGCGCTTTACGGCAGAGAAAAAACAAAAAAAATGCAGATTGACATGCGGATGGATTCGGAGTTTGTGGCCAAGCAGTTGAACGGCGCGTACAAAGTTGAAGAGGAGCGGCTTTTCCCGCTTTTCATCAAAGTTTGGAATTTGAAGATGGATTTTAGGGGAATCAGTTTTACGCATGTTCCCCGCACTCAAAATAAAGAAGCGGATAAGATTTTGAATGAAGTTTTGGACGGGAAAGGGGCGCCGACGCTTTTCGGATGAGAAATTTTTTCGTTGTTATCCTGGCTGGATTTTTTTCAGGAGTGTTCATTCGCTCCTTTTTTGATTTTGGCTTTGAGTTTGCGGCACTTTTTATATTTTTAGGAGCTATTCTGGGGTTTCTTTTTTGGCGTTTTTTGTTTTCAAATTTTATTATTTTTTCAGCGATATTTTTCGTATCTTTTAGCTTGGGTGTTCTCCGTTATGAGATTCGAGACGCCCGCCCCGCCCTAACACCCGGGGAAGTTAAACTTTCCGGAACGATTATCGACGACCCCCAGAGACTCGATAAGTTCACGCGAGCCGTATTTGAAACAAGTGAGAGTGCGAAAGTTCTTTTGACCTTGCCGCATTATCCCGAAGTTAATTACGGCGACAAACTTACCGTCGAAGGCCGTCTCGAAGAGCCTGCCCGGCAGCTGCCGGGTTCAGATTTCGACTGGAAGTCGTATTTAGCCAAAGATAATATTTATTTTGAAATCTTTTTGCCTAAAATAATCGTGCGAGAAGAAGGAGGCGGTTTTTGGCTGAAGCGATTTTTATTCGCGGTCAAGCATCGGTTCTTGGAAAATCTTTCAAGGGTTTTGCCGGAGCCGCATAGCGCGTTTCTGGCCGGACTTACGGTGGGCGAGCGGACTTCGCTTCCGGAGGAGCTCGAAGAAAATTTCAGAAAAGTGGGAGTGGTTCATATCATCGTTCTTTCCGGATATAACATTTCAATTATTGCTGACAGCTCCCTGAAACTTATCGGATATTTGCCGATTGCCAAGGTTTTCAGAACGCTTCTGGCGACTGGCGGTATTTTACTCTTCGCGATTTTAACGGGCGCCTCGGCGACCGTCGTCCGAGCCGCGATTATGGGTATTTTGCTTCTCTGGGCCAGAGAAACCGGGAAAATTTATCAGGCACTCGCGGCTTTGATTTTCGCGGCCTTTTTGATGACTTTGGTGAATCCAAAGGTTTTGCGCTTTGACGCCTCGTTTCAGCTGTCATTTTTAGCCACCGCTGGCTTGATTTTTCTGGTTCCAAGGCTCGAGAAATATTTTAAGTGGTTTCCTAATTTCTGGAAATTCCGCGAGCATCTTTTAGCCACCATCTCCACGCAAATTTTTGTCTTACCGCTTTTGCTCTCGTTAGGCGGGACATTTTCCTGGGCAACTATTCCCGCGAATCTTCTGATTTTAAGCGCGATTCCTTCCACCATGTTTTTCGGTTTTATTTCAGGCCTGGCCGGTTTTTTCTCCTACTATCTTTCCTGGCTCTTGGCCTGGCCCGCGTATTTTCTTTTGGCCTATGAGCTTTGGGTGGTTAAAATTTTCGCCGGACAGTGAAAAAAAGATTTAAGTATCTTTTTATTTTAGGGCTGGTCGCGATTACGGCTCTGCTTTGGCGGCAAGTTTTTTATTTAGAGAAGAGAGAGCTGAAGTTTTACGTTCTGGACGTGGGCCAAGGGGACGCGATTTTCATTGAGACGCCGACGAAAAACCAGATTTTAATAGACGGCGGACCGGAGCGGAGCGTTTTGGAAGAGCTCGGCGAAGTCATGCCGTTTTACGACCGCACGATTGATTTAGTTCTGCTTACGCATCCAAATTTAGACCACGCGGCCGGTTTGGTGAACGTGCTTAAAAGTTACGAAGTCAAATATTTTGTCGATACGGATGATTCTTATTATCTCGCGGAGTATGAGGAATTGAAGAAAATTGTCGAAGAGAAAAATATTTCTCGTGTTATAGCTCGTCGGGGAACGAAAATTGTTTTAGATCGCGGGGCGGAGCTTGTTATTCTTCATCCGGATAAGTTGGCCAAGGGCGAACCGAATCAAAATAGCATCATCACCCAACTCTCTTTTGGAGATATTGATTTTCTCCTTACGGGTGACGCGGAAAAAGGCGAGGAGTTAAAATTGATAGAGAATGGCGACGACCTTCAGAGCGAAGTTTTAAAAGTCGGACATCACGGCTCCAAAACTTCTTCCAATCCTTTGTTCCTGGAAAAAGTTAAGCCGCGATACGCTTTAATCTCCGTTGGCCGCCAAAACCGCTACGGCCATCCCGCGAGCGAAGTCTTAAATAGCCTCGCGCTCGCCGGCGCAAAAATTTTTCGAACCGACGCGGACTCCCGGATTAAGATTGAAAGCAACGGGACAGATTTGACTGTAAGCCCAGAAAAGTAGTATTATCAGAAATACTTATTTTATGAAAAATTTTGATTTCCCGATTTTTAAGACAAAAACAGAAGGGGTTACGGAAAAATTTTCTCTGGAAGACCCGGTGGGGCGGCGCAAATACTTTGAAGCCAAGGCCGGGGCGGAGATAGAAAAACTTAGGGATTGGCTCTCGGGGAATAATTTCGTTGCTTTTCTTTTGGGCCCCAAAAATTCAGGCAAGGGGACATATACGAAATTATTCATGGAGGCCGTGGGTTTGGACCGAGTGGCGCATATTTCGATTGGCGATGTCGTCC
Source organism: Candidatus Giovannonibacteria bacterium RIFOXYD1_FULL_48_21 (assembly GCA_001778985.1). GTDB lineage: Bacteria > Patescibacteriota > Minisyncoccia > JACPKW01 > UBA11713 > UBA11713. Next base: position 164,790 of record MFIU01000001.1, read on the forward strand.
GTGGCGCTCACCAGGATTTGAGCCACGCTGCTTCCAAAAAAGAACTCGTCGAGTTTCTGAAAAAAAGATACCGCGGCGTAGTTTCCATTCAAGAAATTTGCAAGCTGATTCTCGGCTGGGGAGTTTCAACGCCGCTTTTGCCCACGGAAGCGATTTTGGCTCTGGTGGAGCGGGAAGTTTCTCGAATCGGCCGCAAGGTTATTTTCATAGACGGCTTTCCGAGGAATCTTGACCAAATTTCACTTTCTCTTTATTTCCGAGCGCTCATCGGCTATCGCGACGACCCTGACTTTTTTGTGTTCATAGATGTTCCCGAAGCGGTGATTGACGAACGGCTGAAATTCCGCGTAATCTGTCCGCTTTGCCAAACCCCGCGCAATACGAAACTTTTACGCACGAAAGAGGTCGGCTACGATGCGAGCAAAAAAGAGTTTTATCTTATTTGCGACAACCCAACCTGCCAGGGGTTTGGAACAGCACGGATGGTTTCGAAACAAGGAGACGAACTCGGCATTGAAGCCATTCGGGAACGGATTGAGGTTGACCGCATGGTTATGAAAACTCTCTTGGAGCTCGAAGGCGTTGACAAAATATTTCTTCGAAACAGCGTCCCGGCGGATAAAGCCGGAGAATATGTTGATGATTATGAAATAACCCCAGCTTATCTTTACGAATGGGATGAAAAACAAAAGAAAGTTTTAGTTCGAGAAGAACCCTGGACCATAAAAGACGACTCTGGAAAAGATTCATATAGCTTGTTACCGCAGCCAGTGGCCCTCGCGCTTATAAAACAACTTGCAAACAATTTATTAACAATTTATTGATACGCTTTCAACAGCGAATTCAATTACAACATAACTCCTGGACGCTGGGAACTTCACAAGCTTTTTGTGAGCGCTAGAGTGAAACTGAAGGTATCGCCAGAGCTACTACACCAAGTTATCACTCCGAAACCTCCCTATGTGCAGCCTTGCCCGTGGGCAGGCGCCGGGGACACATTATGGAGTAAAGGTAGTCTAGCAACGGCGGTGCCTTTTTGGATACAATTAGGGAATGCCGGCTTTTATACCTTCCGGGAAATTTTTGTCCTGGTTTTTAATCGGCCTTCTCTTGACCCAAGGCTGGGCGTTAATCACCTCGGCCTATTTTTATATCTGGTGGCTGGATTTACTGATGCATCTCGCCGGCGGATTTTGGGCGGGCGGTCTGGGCGTTTATCTTCTCCGAGAAACTCCGCTCTCTAAATTTTTATTTTTCTTGACGGTGGTGAGTTTCGCGGCTTTAGTCGGAGTGCTGTGGGAATTTTTTGAATTTATGACCGATCCGCTCTGGAGCATCTTGGGCCGCGAGACTTTTTTTCAAGCAGGGCTGGAAGATACTTTGGGAGATTTGTTGTCCGATCTCGTCGGCGGAGCGCTGGCCGCTATCCTTTTCCGAAAAGAAGAAAAGAAATTATAATTAGGGGTAATGAACCCCGTTAGAAATTCAGACGAGGCTATCATAAGATATTTTACATTGAGCAAATTCGCCTTCGGCTTTTTTAACCGCAACAAAAGTTTATTGGTAAAATTTTTAACGGGGTGAAAATTTCTTTTTTCGGAGGAGCGCAAGAAGTGACCGGCTCCTGTTTTCTTTTCGATTCAGGCAAAACCAAGGTTTTGGTGGATTGCGGGCTTTTCCAGTGCCCGCGTTTTTGCGATATTCGTTCCAAAGAGCCCTTTCCTTTTAACCCTAAAGAAATTTCCGCGCTTTTTGTAACTCACGCCCACATCGACCATACCGGAAGGATTCCAAAACTGATTAAAGCGGGTTTTTCCGGGAAGATTTTTTCCACCCCGCCCACGAAAGAGCTTGCGGAACTGATGCTTTCCGATAGTTTGGGGGTGCTCGAAAAAGAAGCCAAGCGCCATAATGAACCTTTGTTCTATGAAGAACGTGATATCGCCGCCGCGCTCGAGCTTTGGAAGGGAATCGATTATTATCAGAAACTTGAGATCGGCGATTTCAAAATAAGACTGCTCGATTCCGGCCATGTTTTAGGGTCGGCCATGGTTGAGTTTGAGGTCGGCACCCGCCTGTCGGACGGGCAGGGGAAGAAAATAGTACTCACCGGAGACTTGGGAAATCCTCCCACCCCGCTTCTTCGAGATCCGGAGGAAGTGCGGGATGCCCAAGTTCTTCTCATTGAGTCTACCTACGGCAACCGCGTTCATGAGAATCGGCCGGAGCGCAAGCTTAAGCTCGAGCGCGTCATCGAGGACACTCTTAAAGCCGGAGGGGTTCTGATGATTCCGGCTTTTTCTCTCGAGCGCACTCAAGAGCTTTTGGCCGAGATAGACGATTTGGTGCAGTTCGGCCGGATTCCCCAGGTTCCGATTTTTCTGGATTCGCCTTTGGCGATTAAAGCCACCGCCGTTTATAAAAAATACAAAAGTTATTTTAACAAAGAGGTGCACCTTAAAATCAAATCCGGAGACGACCTCTTCCGCTTTCCAGGACTTCGCTTCACGCTTACCACCGCCGAGTCAAAACAAATCAACGAGGTGCCGCCTCCGAAAATCATTATCGCGGGTTCGGGGATGTCGACCGGAGGACGGATTTTGCATCACGAACGGCGCTATCTTTCCGACCCCAAGAGCACTCTTTTGATGGCGGGCTATCAGGCCGCGGGCTCATTGGGGAGGGTACTTCAAGACGGAGCCAGCGAGGTTACGATTTTCGGGGAGAAAATCCCAGTGAGGGCCAGAGTTGAAACGCTTCAAGGTTATTCCGCCCATCCGGATCGGGAGCAGCTTCTGGAGTTCGTTTCCAAGAGCAAAGATTCGCTGGAGGAGGTTTTCGCGATTCAGGGCGAACCAGCGTCGTGCCTTTTCATGGTGCAGCGGATTCGGGATTATTTGGGGATTGACGCCTCGGCGCCGAAATACGGAGAAACATATGAAATATGACCCTTCAATAAGCTCAGGGTCATGGTGAGCTAAGTCGAATCCATGATAAAATTATTTTATGAAACCTTCGCCGCATTCTCATCTAAAATTTAAAATCTGCGTTTCTGGCGCGGCCGAAACTGGTCATTGCGGCCCCGAAGCCCTGGAAATGGCCAAAGAGCTTGGGAGAGAAATCGCGCGTCATAAAGCCGTCTTGGTTACGGGAGCCACGACCGGCGTTCCTTTCTGGGCTTGTATCGGCGCCAAAGAAGAGGGAGGCTTTTCCATCGGACTTTCGCCGGCCCGAAACGAGAAAGAGCATATCGAAGAGTATAAACTGCCGGTGGACTATATGGACATGATTGTTTACACCGGCTTCGGCTACGCTGGAAGGAATCTTTTGCTGACGCGCTCGGCCGATGCTGTGATTTTTGGGTGCGGCCGGATGGGAACTTTGAACGAATTTACGATTGCGTTTGAAGACCAAAAACCAATGGGAGTTTTGGACGGCTCTTGGGAAACCGCGGATTTATTCAAAGAAGTAGTGGAAAAATCCTATCGCGGCCCGGGCAAAATTGTCTATGATTCCGACCCGAAACGGCTTGTCGAAAAAGTGATTGAACTGATTCGCAAAGAAAAAGTGATTGAGATATGACCCTTCGATTTATACTCAGGGTCATGGTGAGTAATATCGAACCATGAAGACGATTGAGGGGCTGGGGCTCTTGTTGGGAATGATTATAGGCGCAGGGCTTTTCGCCCTGCCGTATAGTTTTTTAAAATCCGGAATTTTGTGGGGCGGCTTGCTTTTTGTTTTAGTTTTTCTGATAAGCTGGCTTTTGCATTCGCTCTACGCCGCCATAATCTATATCACTCCCGGTAAACACCGCTTCCCCGGATACATTAAATTACATCTGGGCGAGCGAGCGGAAACTCTGGCGGCGATTTTCACCTTTCTCTCTTACTACGGAGCTATGCTCGCCTATGGCCTTTTGGGCGCGATTTTTCTCCAGACTATTTTTGGGCTTGATTTTTTATGGAGCGGAATTTTATTCTTCATCGCCGGGGGAGCGCTCTTTTTTTTGTCGCTGCGGGTGGTTGGAAAAATAAATTTCTATCTCACCCTCCCGCTTTTGGCCTTCATCCTTATTCTGGTGGTCCAATTATTTCCGGATGTGGCGAGAGAAAACTTTACCCTGCCGTCCGGCCCGGACTTTCTCCTGCCTTACGGAGTTTTTCTCTTCGCTTTCGGAGGGTACGCCGCCCTTCCGGATTTGCATGATGTTTTGGGCGCCAATCGGAGAAAACTTTCCAAAAAAATAATTTTTGCGAGCCTCGCGATTTCGGCTCTTTTTTACCTCATTTTCATTCTCGCGGTCCTGGGCGCCTCCGGCGCCCGGACTTCCCCTGACTCTTTCTCCGGGCTTCTGCCAGTCGCGGCGGGGAGCGTGGTTTTAATCGGTTCTATAATCGGAATTTTAACCGTATTTACATCGTATATCGTCTTCGGCGTCGATTTAAAACTGACTTTCCGTTACGATTACAAATTTTCAGAGGCTCATTCCTGGATTTTGGCGTTCGGACCGCCTATTTTGCTTTTCGCTTTTGGCTTTACTGACCTGATTAAAATTTTGAGCCTCGTCGGCTCGGTCGGCCTCGGGGTTTTCGCGGTTTTTATTTTGCTGATTTCCTGGCGGGAGCGCGAAAAACTCGCGTCTTTTCTGGGTTTTGTCCCGCGGGCCTGGTGGCTTTTGCCTTTGGGAATTTTGGTTGTTCTGGGCGCCTTGCAGGATATACTTAATCTATGAATCCCGTTAGAAAATCTACGAGCTTTTATATTTTAGATTCAAGCATTCTTGTTTTAGAGGGTCGGCTATGGTCAAGTCGGCCTATGGTAGATTTTCTAACGGGATGAAAATAGCGGCGGACCTTCATATCCATTCCAAATTCTCCCGGGCGGTTTCCAAGGAGATGACTTTGGAGAATTTGGATACTTGGGCGAGAAAAAAAGGCATCAATGTTTTGGGTACAGGGGATTTCACGCATCCGCAGTGGTTTAGGGAAATAAAAGCCAAGCTTGAACCAAGCGAGGCAGGACTATACAAATTAAAGGGTTCTGATTCTGGAACGAGATTCATTCTGACGGTGGAAATTTCGAATATCTACACCAAGAATAAAAAAGGCCGAAGGGTTCATAACTTAATTTTCGTGCCGACCATCGAAGCGGCGGAGAAAATTAATGAGCGTTTGGGCTGGCAGGGGAATTTGCGCTCGGACGGCCGTCCGATTCTGGGTCTCGATTCGAAAGAACTTTTGAAAATTGTTCTCGACATTGAGCCCCGTTCGCTTTTTGTTCCGGCTCACGCCTGGACGCCTTGGTTTTCGATTTTCGGCTCCATGTCCGGTTTTGATTCCATCGAAGAATGTTTTGACGAGTATTCAAAATATATTTATGCGATTGAAACCGGGCTCTCTTCCGACCCGGCCATGAACTGGCGGCTTTCGAAGCTAGATAAAATCGCCTTGATTTCAAATTCGGACAGCCATTCCTTGGAGCGAATCGGACGGGAAGCCAATGTTTTCGATTGCGAGCTTTCTTATGACGCGATTGTCGAGGCGATAAAATCCAAAAATCCCAAAAAGTTTCTCTATACCATCGAATTTTTTCCGGAAGAAGGAAAGTATCACTATGATGGGCACCGGCTTTGCAATTTTTCACAAGACCCGGCCGTGACCAAAGAGAAAGGCAAAATCTGTCCAGTCTGCAAGCGGCCGATGACCATCGGAGTTTTGTACCGGGTGGAAGAGTTGGCGGATAGACCATCCGGAACAAAACCGGCCAATGCCGTCCCCTTTAAGAGTTTGGTCACGCTCGATAAAATTATCGGCGATGCTTTGGGAGTGGGTGAGAAGTCAAAAGCCGTGCAGAGAGAATATGAAAGTTTGATTCAAAAGTTCGGAAACGAGCTCGCGGTTTTGCTTGATGTTCGGGAATCTGATTTGAAATCCGCCACAGATTCACGAATTTCCGAAGGAATTTTGAAAGTCCGCGAAGGCAAGGTGAAAGTCACACCCGGCTATGACGGCGAGTATGGAAAAATTTCCATTTTTAATGCCGAAGATTTAAAAGTCCCCCAAGAGAGTTTATTTTAAAATTATGCTAAAAAAAATTTCAACCATACTTCTGATTCTGACCTGGGTGGATGTTTTGATTTTGTCGGCTTTTGGGCTTTTGTCCCCGGTTTTTGCGATTTTCGTGACTGGGCAGATCGAAGGCGGAACAGCCACGGTGGTCGGCTTCGCTACCGCGATTTATTTTATCGCTAAATCCATTTTCCAAATTCCCGTAGGCCGCTATATCGATAAACATTCCGGCGAGCGGGACGACTTCTGGGTTTTGTTAGCCGGTTATATAGTTTTGACCGCAGTTCCCTTCCTTTATCTTTTGGCATCCTCCCCCCTTCACGTTTATTCTCTGCAGTTTTTGTTGGGAGTGGCGGATGCGCTCTCCGTCCCAGCCTACCTTGCCGTTTTCTCCAGGCACCTCGATAAAGAACATGAAGGCACGGAATGGTCTATCCGTTCGGTCTTCACCGGCGGAGCGGCTGCTGTCGCCGGCGCGGTCGGAGGAATAGTGGTGGATACTTTCGGGTTTCAAACCCTTTTCCTGGCCGCTGGAATACTTTCGGTTTTTTCCACCCTTTCCATTTTTTTGATAAAACCTTTTCTCTATGAAGAGCGGGCCAGAGCCATTCCGCCTGGGATTACCCATATTGGCTCGAGCGAAGTGTGAAGAACCAAGAGATTTCCAAAATCTTTTTTGAGCTGGCCGAGCTTTACGACATGAAAGAAGCGCCGTTTAAGCCGCGCGCCTTCGAAAAAGCTTCAAGTTCTATCGCGAATCTCGAAGAAGACATAGCGGACATTTACAAAAAAGGCGGCCTTCGAGCACTCGAAAATATTCCGGGCGTGGGCAGGGGAATCGCCGAACGGATTGAAGAATATTTGAAAACCGGCCGAATCAAAGAATATCAGCGTCTCAAGCGAGATTTCCCGGTGGACATCGCCGAATTGTCTTCCATTGAGGGGATTGGGCCTAAACTTATCAAGGTTTTATATACCAGATTAAGGATTAAAAATATATCTGACTTGGAAAAAGCCGTAAAGCAGGGGAAATTGCGCCACCTTCCCAGGATGGGCGAAAAGCTAGAGGCCAAGATTATGAAAGGAATTGAGTTTAAAAAAGAAGGCGGAGGCAGGTTCGCCTTGGGGGAAATTTTGCCGTTCGCGCGCGAAATTAAAGCTCGACTCTTAAAGCTGAAGGGCGTGGAGGCCGTAGAGATTGCAGGTTCTTTGAGGAGATGGCAGGAGACTATTGGGGATGTGGATATACTCGCCATTTCAGAAGACCCGCCCAAAACCTGCGATTATTTTGCGAAAATGCCAGAGGTTGGACATGTCTACGCTCACGGCGATACCAAGGTGCTGGTTAGACTAAAAATGGGAATTGATGCCGACTTGCGGGTGGTGCCTAAAGAATCTTTTGGCGCGGCCCTCCAATATTTCACCGGCAACAAAGACCACAACGTTGAAGTCCGGAAAATAGCGATTAAAAAAGGATACAAGTTAAATGAATACGGATTGTTTAAGGGTAAAAAAATAATCGCGGCCCGGAGCGAAGAAGAAATTTACGAAAAACTCGGAATGGAAACCCCGCCTCCCGAGATTAGATTAAACGACGGAGAAATAGAAGCCGCGCTTAAACATCAACTTCCCAAATTAATTGGCTATGACGATTTGAAGGGGGATTTGCAAACGCAGTCGGACTGGACCGATGGCTCGAATTCCATTGAGGAGCTCGCTCGAGAAGCGGAAAAGATGGGCCATGAGTATATCGCGATTACCGACCATACCAAATCATTGGCGATGACCGGCGGTTCGGATGAAAAAAAACTTCTGCGCCAAATGGCGGAAATAGACAAGATTCAGAAAAAATTTTCAAAAATAAAAATTTTGAAGAGTGCAGAAGTTAATATTATGAAAAATGGCTCTTTGGATATCGCGAACGAAGTTTTGGCGAAATTGGACGTGGTAGGGGCGGCCGTGCATTCGCTTTTTAATCTTTCAAGAAACGAGCAGACCGCGCGCATTATTCGCGCCATGGGAAACCCCCATTTGGATATTCTTTTTCATCCTACCGGCCGGATAATCAACCGCAGAAAACCTTATGATGTCGATATTGAAGCCGTAATTAAAGCCGCGAAGCGCACCGGGACTATTCTGGAAATAGACGCTCATCCCTGGCGCCTGGATTTAAAAGATGAACATATTAAAATGTCGCGCGAAGCCGGAGTGAAAATGGTTATAGACACAGACGCTCACTCCGTTCCCGAGCTTCATTATCTTGAATACGGCATCGCCCAAGCGCGGCGCGGTTGGTGCGCTAAAAAAGATATTATAAATACCCTCCCCCTGAAGGAGTTTTTGAAAGCACTGAAAAAAGTCCGAAAATAAGGGCTTTTTTAACTTCTCCGTGGGCTTGACTTTTTTATTGTTTGGATGTTTAATTGTCATTAAAGCTGGAAATGTAGGGCTGTCTTACATTTTCGAAGCTGTGGTCCTTTAACTCACCTCTGCGAAAAAGGCTATTCGCAGAAGGTTATGCTCCCAATGGGAAGCGAAGGAGGTTTTATGAAGCCAAGTTTTGAACAAGGGATTTTGTTTGACCGGAATGTCGTAGAACTCAAGGCGAAGCTTGACCACGACGAAATGCAACGGCTGATTGAGGGCTTCAATCTTGTCTACGGCATCGCCAAAGGCAAGGTCAAGAGAACGGCGTCAGTATTATTAAATCTTGTCGTTTCCGGAGTGAGCATTACCGCAGCGCCCGCCGCGAAAACGGATGACTGTTTCAAGGTCGGGGACGGCGTCTTCGCTTATCGTGACCAGGATTTTGACCGCTGGTTGCCGGCAACGGTTCCGGCCGTGGGCGCGGGCAACGCCTCGACGTTTGAGTTTGAAATAGATCTCAACTTTCAGGAAATTGTAGAGGCGCACCTCGGCACCAAAGGCTCAATCGATGAGCTCAAAAAAGCGCTTATCGAGAATGGAAAGTGCTGGAGCCCGAAGCAGATAGATAAGCTCATCCGCAACTGCGAGAATGGCGACAATCCCTTAAAACTGCGGACTGACGGCTATGCCAATTTCTTCTTTATTGATATTGGCGGCGGCGTCTTCGCGGTCAGCGCCTATCGGTTCTCGGACGGCTGGGACATGTATGTCTACGAGTTCGCGGACACCAATCGCTGGCGCGTCGAGGACCGCGTTTCTTTCCGCAACTGATTCTTTGTTTCTTTGTCCCTCCGCATCCTAAACGCCGGGTGTTCATCCTGAACATCCGGCGTATCTTTTTTAATGCTATACTCAATATGAATTTCGCTGGCATCCCCGGTCAAGGCTTGGGGTGGCGAAATTCCGGTCTGAAATTTTTATTTCCGCCCGTCAAAAAACAAACAGTTGGTGCGGTCTGCTAGGAAACATTAAGGTTTCAAATACTATACAGCCCCGAGAGTATTCAAAGGGCAGTGGATTGGGCGGCAGGCGGCACGAAACGTCTTCGCGGTCAACGCCAATCGGAACTCGGACGGCTGGAACATGAATGTCAACGAGTTCGCGAACACCAATCGCTGGAACGTCGAGAACCGCGTTTCTTTCCGAAACTATTTGTTTTCTCCCGCTGCGCTCTGGCGGGAGTTTTTGCTCCAACCGTAGAGCATTTTCCCGACCTCATTCAGATGCTTGGAAAGCAGAATATACTTTTTATTGTTAAGCATCTTTATTTCCCAAGATACTTGCAGAAAGAATTTAAGAATGTCCAGTTTATTTTGGGCTTTATCCAAATACGGCAATTTCTCTTGTCTCGGCAGATAACTTGCTATGAATAACGATTCAAGGGTTTCCAGGAAGAGTAAATCTATTTTAGCGCCGAGCGTCAGGCGCAATGTTTTTGGGAGATTTTCAAAAACCCCATGCCACGATTTGTAGACCGCAACCAAGCGCCCGATGATGAGCACGGTTCCGTAAGGGGGGGGGCTTAAAGGAAGAATTCAATTCGGACATAGTTTTGAAGATATCATTTCGGTTGAAAATCTCCTAGCGGCTTGGAAAGAATTTTTGAAAGGGAAACGCAATAAACCTGATGTCCAAGAATTTTCGATACGGCTCATGGATAATATTCTAGCACTTTACCAAGAACTTGCCTCTAAAACTTACGAGCACGGCGGCTATAAATCCTTTCACATCTTTGACCCCAAGCCGAGGCATATCCACAAAGCCAGTGTTCGCGATAGATTATTACACCATGCCATTTACCGGAAGCTCTATACGTTCTTTGACAGAACTTTCATTACCGATTCATTTTCCTGCCGCAAGAACAGAGGAACACATAAGGCACTAAACGGGTTTAAAGCGTTTGGGCAAAAAGTAAGTCGAAACAACACCAAAATCTGCTGGGTTTTGAAAGGCGACATCCGAAAGTTCTTTCAGAACATTGACCATGAAGTTTTAATGAATACTTTATCGCAGCATATCCCTGATAAAAATATTCTCTGGCTTCTAAAAAAAGTTATTGAGAGTTTTTCTCCCGGTCTACCCCTCGGCAACCTAACTTCCCAGCTTTTCGTTAATATCTATATGAACGAATTTGACCAATTTGTGAAACATAAATTGAAAGTAAAATATTATATTCGCTACGCGGACGACTTCGTGATTTTGTCGGAAGATAAAAGCGAACTCCATAATCTAATTCCAAAAATCAGAGATTTTTTTCAAGACACCCTGCGTCTCGAACTCCATCCCGACAAAGTTTTTATCAAAACTCTTGCTTCCGGCGTTGACTTTTTGGGCTGGGTTCATTTTCCGGACAATAGGGTATTGCGAACGGCGACCAAAAGGCGGATGATTAAAAGGATACAAGATAATCTAAATCCCCAGACCTTGAATTCATACCTCGGTTTTCTGAAACACGGAAATACATATAAACTTCGGAAAGAAATTTACTGATATGCCTGTGATTCGTTCGGCGGGGGCAATTGTTTTCAGAGAAACTAAAAAAGGCCGGGAGTACCTTTTGATTAAACATGCCCCGCCCTATGGACATTGGGATTTTCCGAAAGGACACATCGAGAAAAGGGAGAAGACCGAGGAAGCAGTCAGGCGCGAAGTTGAAGAAGAAACAGGAATTTCCAAAATCGAAATTATTCCGGGTTTCAAAGAGACGATTCGCTACTTCGTGAAATACACCGGCGAGAAGGCGCTGAAATTCGTCGCGTATTTTTTGGCAAAGACCAACGAGAAAAAAGTTAAACTCTCCCATGAGCACGAGGATTTCGCTTGGCTGCCTTTTGAGGAAGCGTACAAGAAGATTACTTACAACACTTCAAAAAAGCTTTTAAAAAAAGCCGATGAATTTCTCGAAAAAAGTTCTTGAGGTTGTTCGGAAAATTCCGCGCGGAAAAACGCTGACTTACAAAGAAGTGGCGCGCCGGGCAGGCTCGCCCCGAGCTTGTCGAGGGGTGGGAAACATTTTGAAGAAAAATTTTGACCCGAAAATTCCCTGCCACAGAGTTATTCGCTCGGACGGAAAGCCGGGCGGGTATAATCGAGGTCGGCGTGCTAAAATGCGGTTATTAAAAAAAGAGGGAATTTTGTTATGACGCTTCTGGCAGCAATTTTATTGTCCTCTTTAGCCGCCGCGCTGGTTTCTTTTGTCGGCGGCATTTTGGCTATTTTTAACGAGGAAAAGGTGCGGCGGGCAACGCATTTTATCGTGAGTTTCGCCATCGGCGCTCTTTTTTCTGTGGCTCTTTTGGACCTTATTCCGGAAGCGTTAGAGATTGGTTCAACCAAACTTGTAATGTCTTTTGTACTCTTGGGAGTTTTGCTGTTTTTTCTTCTGGAAAAATTTATCTTTTGGTATCACTGCCACGACGGCCAGTGTCCTATCCATACTTATTCTTATTTGATTCTCTGGGGCGATTTTCTGCACAATTTTGTGGACGGAATTATTTTGGCTTTGACTTTCCTCGTTGATTTGCGGCTGGGGCTTCTAACCACGGTAGCCGTGATTCTTCATGAAATTCCGCAGGAGATTGGCGATTTTGGAATTTTGATTCATGGCGGATTTTCACGCAGAAAAGCGCTCTGGTATAATTTTCTTTCTGCGATCTCCGTGGTTATCGGCGCCGTTTTGACCTACGCTCTGGGAGCAGTACTCGAGCCGTTCTTGCCCTTGGGTTTGGCGCTCGTTGCGGGCGCCTTTATCTACCTCGCCGCAGTTGACCTTATGCCGGAGCTTCACGAAACGACAGGATTTTCGCACGCTCTTATCCAGATCGTTTTTATCGCCATGGGAGCGCTTTTGGTGATAGCCCCAGATTTTATTTTTTAAAAAATGAAAGGCGGCCCTGCAGGGTCGCCTTTCTTGGTCACGTCTTCAGAGCGTTTGTATTTCCTCGAGTAATCTCGCCGCCTCCTTGTAGTCTGCTTTTTTGAGCGCTTGGGAGTAAAGCTCCTCAAGTTCTTTCTTTCTTTTTTTTCTTTTCTCTTTCTCGCACGCTTCTTGCACTGCATTCATTTTTGGCTCTCCTTTCTTCCCATTTGAGCTTGGAACAAAATATATCCCTTCATGAGTTTCCCTCCCCAGTTTGTTAAACAACAAAATTACCGACCTTGTGGGTCGGCTCCGTCCTTTTAACTATTTACCATTCAACTACTCAACTAATAACAGAGGCCGACCCTTAAACTCGTAAAAAAAGAAGCTAAAAAAGAAATTGAATCGGCTTAAATCTGTCATCAATTTTATTCTAGCAAGCCCTAAAAACGAGTCAAGGGGAGGTCTATCTAAACCTCCCCATTTTGGAATTCGAGCTCTAGTCGCCGCCCGCGTAGCGCAGAGTTTCGAATGCTTCGCGGAGTTCTTTTATTTCTTTCTCCGTAAGCCTTCGCTCCTTTTGGCGTTTCAGTAACTCCTCTATTTTCTTTTCCATTTTTCCTCCCTAAAGAACAAAATTCCGGTTCTTGGAGAACCGGTTTCTGGAAGTATCTTTATTTCGTCAGGATATGTCCAAAGACCGGCGCTCCAATGAGTCCTTAATGACTACGAGGATAAGAGCCAGTCGTCCTTTCATATCCATAATTACATACCTTATCACGCTCCTTTTACTTTTTCAACCAGGGCTAGGAAGGCCTGGGGATAATTTTGGGCGAGCTCTGCCAGAATTTTCCGGTCAAGTTCAATACCGGCCCTTTTTAATTTGTGCGTAAAAACGCTGTAAGAAAGGCCAGACTCGCGCGCCGCGGCGTTTATTTTTATTTGCCAGAGTTTCCTGAAGTTTCTTTTCTTTTTGCGGCGGTCCTGAAAAGAATGAACGGCGGCGTGCAGTAACCGCTCCCTCGCCAATCTTTCTTTGGATTTTCCGCCCCAGCGAAAACCTTTGGTGCGGCGCAAAATGTTGCGCCTCTTCTTTAACGAAATTTTTCCTCTTTTTACCCGCGCCATAATTTAAATATAAGGCAAATAATGCTTAAGAGTTTGCCTATCAATGCTAAAATTTTTCCAGCCTTTCAGGTGGAGCTGTTTAAGCCTTCTCGTTTTGGCGTTGAAATGATTCTGGCCCGGAATCCGGGCGAACACCTTGCCCGTCGGCGTCACTTTCAGGCGCTTTAGAAATGATTTATTAGTTTTATTCATTTTTTCTCGATGATAAGATGGATTCCGCGCGGCCCCTGTTTCGGCCCTTCGGAGACTTTGTAGTCCCGCGGAATGAAATGCAGTATTCGCTCCATTCTCTCTTTTATGAAATTTTTGTCAAGATATTTTGCCCGGCCTCTTAACGCGAGCCCTATTTTTACCTTGTCGCCTTCGTCCAGAAACTCGCCGATTTTCTTCGCTTTCATCTCCAGGTCGTGCTCCGAGGTGTTTAGCCCCACCCGTACTTCGCGCACCTCGGCGAGGTGGGCCTTTTTGCCCGCCTCCCGGCGCTTTCTATCCTGCTGGTAGGACCACTTGCCGAAGTCCATTATTTTGACCACCGGAGGCTTGGCCGTGGGAGAGATTTCGATTGCGTCCAGCCCTTTTTCCTGGGCAATTCTAAGGGCCTCGGAAATTTCAATGACACCATAGTTGGTGCCATCATCGCCGATAACCCTGACGGGGTTCGCGATTATCTGATTATTTATTCTAACGCGCTCTTGAGCCAGATAGTTTAATTATAGAGTAATTGAATTTTGTTGTGGAGATGGCGGGAATTGAACCCGCGTCAGAAGAAATTTTGAACCGCGGTTGACAGGCTTAAAACTTTTGAAGGTTTTTCTCGCTTATAACACCCGCGACCCTCTAGCGAGAATCAAGGACGGATGCTTACACAGACTTAATTAAGCAACTGCGTAAGAAGGTTGGAATAAGTTTGCACTTACTACATTGAGAGATTTTTAAGAGCTAACTCTCGTCCTCTGCCTGAGCGCCTGCTCAAACTTTTCCTCCTCGAGGCCGATCATCCCCGTTTTAAAGTTCTACTGATTTCTCTTTCAATGTCGCGTTTCTTTATCTTTTCCCTCTTCTCGAATCTCTTTTTGCCTCGGACGACAGCGATTTCTATCTTGATTCTGCAGTGCGTAGTATACACCTTGGTGGGGATTACAGTCAAGCCCCTTTCCTCTGCCTTTCCAGCCAGGCGCGAGATTTCTTTTTTATGCAACAAAAGTTTTCGCGTTCTTTGCGGCTCGTAATCTGGAGGCGTGTTTTTCGGCTGATAGGGCGGGATATCCATCCCGACAATATGGGCTTCATTGCCCCGGATGATGACGCGCGCGCCCATGATATTTCCGCGCTTTGATTTCAAAGATTTCACTTCAAATCCCTTCAATTCCAACCCGGCCTCGTATTTCTCAAGGATTTCATAATTGAAATATGCTTTTTTGTTTTCCAAAAGCGCGGGCATGGTTCCATTTTATCATAATTTGACTTTTATTTTTGGATTTGCTATAGTTTTTAAAAATCCAGTTGAGGGGGAATTATGAAAGTTCTTATAGTGGAAGATTTTCGCGATTTGGTTGACATCTTGAAGCTTCAATTCGCAAGAATGGGGAACGCCGATGTGAAGGCCGTAGAGGATGGGCTTCAGGCCTGCTTTTTTCTCGAAGAGCAGGGGGAGCTCATAAGTTTGATTGTCGCTTGCTGGGAGCAATCGAGGAATATGCGCCTGACTCTCGGCGAGGGGACATTGGAGATGGCGCGAAAAAAGAATCCCAACGTCAAGATAATTCTGGTGACTACCAATCCGAGGCTGGGGCACTTGGATTATCTGAGGTCTATTGGGGCCGACTACGTGCTTGTCAAACCATTTATGTACAGGGACCTTATCAACGCGATAAACATTGTCAGGCCAGAGGCCCCACTCTTACATTAATGTAAGGTCAGTAATGAATGATCAAAGGCATCCTGCGCGGGTGCCTTTGTTCTTTTTGAAGCTCTTGGCTAAACTTAAGCTATGCTTCGTGAAATTATTAGAGGAGAACTCGCCAAAATAATAAATGACGACTTGGAGATTAAAATCTCCGAGCCGGAGCGGTCGGAGAATGGCGACTATTCAACCAACGTCGCCTTTTTGCTGGCGAAGAAAGAGGGGAGGAAACTACAGGAGGTGGCGAAGGAGCTCGCCCTTCGATTGAGCTCAGGGCAATTCGCAGAGCGAGTTGCTGCCAAAAATGGATTCGTGAACATCTTTTTAAAAGACGAGGTTTTGCTAAAAGCGCTCGGAGAAAAAGAAAAATTTCCCAAGAAAAAAGAGAAAATCAATGTTGAATTTGTCTCGGCAAATCCCACCGGGCCTTTGACCATGGCCAACGGCCGCGGCGGGTTTTACGGCGATGTTTTATCTAATGTTTTAAAAAAAACCGGCTACGACGTTACGCGCGAATACTATATTAATGACGCTGGGAATCAAATAAAGCTTTTAGGCGAGTCCATTCAGGCGGCCGAAGGAAAAATTCCGGAGAAAGAGGAGTATTACAAGGGTGAGTATATAAAAAAACTCAAAGGAAAGAGCGCTGCGGAGGCCGCGTCGATTCTGTTGAAAGAAATAAAAAATTCGCTCAAGAAAGCAGGCATAAAATTTGATGTTTGGTTTTCGGAAGAAAAAAATCTGCGAAAAACCGGCGAATTAAAAAAAGTCCTCGAACTTTTAAATAAAGAAGGAGTGATTAAAGAGGGCGCGGGCGCCCTGTGGCTTGATGATAACGTTTTGGTTAAGTCAAACCAGGAGTTCACGTATTTTTTGTCGGATTTGGCGTATCACTACGATAAATTTATAAAAAGAAAATTCGACGTCGCGATAGATATTTGGGGGGCTGACCATCACGGATATGTCGCACGGATGAAAAGGGGAACGGTGATGCTGGGCGTGAATCCAGAATGCCTTAAAATAATTATTATGCAGTTGGTGCGTTTGACGAGAGACGGCAAAGAGGTGCGGATGGGGAAAAGAACAGGCGAATTCGTAACTATGGATGAGCTTTTGGACGAAGTTGGGCTTGATGCCGCGCGGTGGTTTTTTCTTTCGCATGCGCCCGAGACCCACATGGATTTTGACTTGGATTTGGCAAAAGAGCGGAGCGAGAAAAATCCGGTCTATTATGTGCAATACGCTCACACAAGAATGCAGAGCATTCTGCGTAAATCAGAAATCCGAAATCAGAAATCCGAAATAAAATCATTTGAACATCCAGCAGAGAGAGCTTTGGTTATGAAAGTTCTTCGCTGTCCCGAAATTCTGGAAGATATTTCCAAAGATTACCAAGTGCACCGCCTTACAACTTACGCCTACGAGCTTGCGCAGACGTTCTCCGCGTTTTATAGAGATGTGAAAGTTATTGGCCCGCCTAGACTCGGCGAGGCTGGCTCTGAGCGCGAAGCGGAACTTTTGTATCTGGTTTCCAAAGCTAAAGAAACTTTAGCGGATTTGCTCAAATTAATGGGCATTTCTCAACCCGAGGAGATGTAGCGGTTGGAAAAAGATCGTTCTCTCTGACGAATTTCTCGAAGTTTTCTGGGTTGCCCGTTGTAATATAGCGGCGCGCGCCGTTTTTAGAGAGTTTTTGCTCGATTTCCGGATGGCGCGAGAAATAATTTTCAAGCGCGGCCGGGATTGTTGAAGGGGAGTCGAAAATTTTGGCGTCGGGCATCTCGGCCTGAATCAGGTGTTTTATAAAAGGATAGTGGGTACAGCCGAGGACGATATTTTGGATGGATTCTGTTTTGAAAGGATTGAGATATTTTTTAAGCGCACGCGACATATCGCTATGATATATCATAGCGGCTTCGATTAACGGAACAAGCAGGGGAGCAGCCTGTTGGATTATCTTTATGTCTGGAGATATTTTATGAATCTCGCGGATGTATGCTTCTGATTTGACGGTGGCTTCTGTCGCGAGAATGCCTACCGTATGTGCTTTGCTGGCCGCGACAGCTTCCGCTACGGGAATCAGAACCCCCAAAACCTTTCTTTCGGGTCCGCCAGCTGGCGGACCCTTTTGAATCCTGCGAAGGGCGGCAGCTGCCGCCGTGTTGCAGGCGAGAATCACAAGCCTACACCTTTCGCGAAAAAGCCAATCCACGCATTCTTCGGTATATTGGTAAATCGTCTCGGACGAGCGCGAGCCGTAAGGTGCTCTGGCGTTGTCGCCAAAGTATATAAAATCATATTTTGGAAATTTTTTGTCCAATTCCCGAAAAACCGTCAGCCCTCCGTATCCCGAATCAAAAACCCCAATCATGGCTTGATTATATCTTTATTTTCAGTAGAATAGAGCTATGGCCGATGAGAAAGGTCACCCTATATACGATTCCGTGTCTCCTCGGGCCGAAGAGGAGATTCTTTCATTTTGGAAGGAAAACGGGATTTTTAAGAAGAGTGTAGCCCTTCGACAAGCTCAGGGCAAAAAAGACAAAAGTAAGACGTTTGTCTTTTTTGAAGGGCCGCCATATGCTAACGGTTTGCCCGGGATTCATCACGTTGAATCGCGCTCTTTTAAAGATATAATTTTGCGCTATAAGACCATGCAAGGTTTTTACGTTCCTCGCAAGGCCGGCTGGGACACGCACGGGCTTCCCACGGAAATGGCCGTGGAAAAAGAACTAGGCATCAATTCCAAGCGCGAGATTGAAGAAAAAATCGGCGTAGAAAAATTCATCCAGGCCGCGAAGAAAAATGTTTTCTTTTATAAAGAAGCTTGGGAAAAACTGACCGAGCGGATGGCCTACTGGCTGGATTTGGCCAATGCCTACGTCACGATGACGAACGATTACATTGAATCTTTGTGGCAGGTCGTTTCGCAGATTTCCCAAAAAGGGCTTTTGTACGAAGATTATCGAATTTTACCTTGGTGTTCTCGTTGCGGCACTTCGCTTTCATCCCATGAACTTGCGCTCGGGTATAAATTCGTGAAAGAGGAGTCGATTTACGTAAAATTCCCGCTGAAGCAAAAGCCGGGAGTAAAACAACTTTCAAGTTTTCTCGTCTGGACAACAACCCCGTGGACTTTGCCGGGCAATGTCGCCTTGGCCGTCAATCCCAAAGCGGATTATGTCACTGTGGAGACGGAGACTTCTCCGGGCGAGTGGCTGATTTTGGCGGAGGAGAGGTTGGGCGTCCTCGCCGGAAAATATAAAATAATAAACCGCGAGAAAGGAAAAAATCTGGTCGGGACGGCGTACGAAAGTTTGTACAGGGATGAGCCGGGGAAGGTGGTCGCGGCGGATTTTGTTTTGACTGAAGACGGCACGGGCATTGTGCACATCGCGCCTGCTTTCGGGGCTGAAGACTTGGAAGTCGGCAAAAAACACAGTCTTCCGATATTCATGACGGCTGGAGAGGACGGGAAAATGGTGTCGCCCGGCAAGCCGTGGGACGGGAAATTCGTAAAAACGGCCGACCCCCTGATAGTCGCGGACTTGAAAGAACGCGGACTTTTGTATAAAACCGAATTTTACGAGCACGACTACCCGTTTTGCTGGAGATGCGAAACGCCCTTAATGTATTACGCTAAAAACTCGTGGTTTTTCAAAACCACGGCCGTCAAAGACAAAATGCTTTCGGAGAATTCTAAAATCGACTGGCATCCGGGTTATTTGAAAGATGGGCGTTTCGGCGAGTGGCTCAAGGAAAACGTGGACTGGTCCATTTCTCGCGAGCGCTATTGGGGAACTCCTTTGCCGGTGTGGAGATGCGAAACCCGCCTGCCGGACGGGCAGGAATGTAAGAAGGTAAAAGTCATCGGTTCGCTTAAGGAACTGGACGAGTTGGACCCCCATCCGACTGAGCTTATAGTGATGCGCCACGGCGAAACCTCGATTAACGTCAAAAAATCTCTCTATGCTCTTTCGCCTGATGATGACAGAAAAATCCATATCACGGGGAAAGGGAGAGATGACGTGTTGAAAGCCGCAAGAGAGCTTAAGAAAGAGAAGATTGACGTCATTGTTGCTTCGCCAGCGACCAGGACAAAAGAAACAGCCGAAATTTTAGCGCGAGAGCTGGGCCTCTCTGACTTTGAAACCATTCCGGAATTTTACGACATTCTTATAGGCGCCGCTTTTGAAGGGAAGCAAGAAGAAGAATTTAATAAAGAATTTGAAATCTGGGAAGAGAGATTTTGGAAGAAGCCAGAGGGGTCGGAGAACTGGCGGGAGCTTCGAAGGCGCGTTATGGCGGGAGTGAAGAAGCTTTGCGAGAAATACCGAGGCAAGAAAATTTTGCTGGTGGGGCACGGCGACCCTTTGTGGGTTATGCTGGCGGCGCTGGAGGGACTGGCGGAGAAGGATTACAAAAAAATACCGTATCCCCAGACAGGAACATTCAGAAAAATCCGGCTTCATAACTGGCCTTACAATGCCGAAGGCGAACTGGATTTGCACAAACCCTATGTTGATTCCATAAAATTTCGCTGTGATTGCGGGAGCGAGATGGGGCGCGTTAAAGAAGTGATTGATGTCTGGTTTGATTCGGGCGCGATGCCTTTTGCCGCGCAGGGTTTTGGAAGTCCGACTTCCAAGGGGAAGTCGGACTTCCTCTATCCCGCCGATTATATTTCGGAGGCGATTGACCAAACCCGCGGCTGGTTTTACACGCTTTTGGCGGTCTCGTCTTTATTGGGTTTGGAATCTTCCTATAAACGCGTTCTCTCGCTGGGGCTCGTCTTGGATGAGAAGGGAGAGAAGATGTCCAAGTCCAAAGGAAACGTGGTGGACCCGGTTAAACTCATTGAAAAATACGGGGCGGACGCGGTCCGGTGGTATTTTTATACCGTAAATCAGCCTTGGGACGACAAGCTTTTCCGAGAGAGAGACATTCAGGATGCCAGACGCAGATTTTTGATGATTTTGTGGAATTCATTCGTCTACTGGCAAACTTACAAAGAAGTCCAACTTCCAATTGGAAGTTGGACTTCCAAGCCGAAACTAATCATAAACAAATGGATTCTTGCGAAATGGAACGTGATTTTGAAGGAAGTTACCGAAAAACTTGAAAAATATGATATTGTTTCCGCGGCGCGAATTTTAGAAAATTTCGTGGTGGAAGATATCTCGCACTGGTATATCCGCCGAATCCGGAAATATATGAAGTCTGAAGATAAAGAGTGTTCTCGAGTGTTGGGCAATATTCTTTTGGAGCTTTCCAAATCGCTCGCGCCTTTCGCGCCGTTTATAGCGGAGGGGATTTATAAAGGTACTGACGGCAAAAAGGAGAGCGTGCATTTGGAAGATTGGCCGGAAGCTAAAAAACTAAAAGCTGGAGGCTATAAACTGATTAAAGATATGGAAAAAGTGCGGGAGATTGTTTCCAAAGCGCTCGAACTTCGACAGAAAGCCGGAATAAAAATCCGACAGCCCCTGCAAAAATTACAAATCACAGACAAATTACCAGCAGAGTTTCTGGAGTTAGTTAAAGGAGAGGTGAACGTGAAAGAAATTGCTTTTAGCGATAAATTTGAACTGGACACGAAACTTACCGAAGATTTGAAAGAAGAAGGACTTGTTCGTGAATTCATCCGCCAAGTGCAGGATTTCCGAAAAGAACTCAAGCTGAAACCGCAGGAGAAAGTGGAGCTCTCCGCCTCGGGCGAAAAATCTCTTGAAAAAATTCTACAAAAACACGAGAAACTTATTAAAAAAGAAATAGCACTTTCGGAATTTGAAATCGGAAAAGGAAAAGGCCGCAAAAAAGAGCTTAAATTAGGTGACTCTGTGGTTGAAGTCTACATCTCTTAAATCTGAATATGTCTAACGGACTATATCAAACCGAGGGGATAATTTTGAACCGGCTCGATGTCGGGGAGGCGGACCGGATTTTGACGGTTTTCACCAAGGACTTCGGGCTTTTGCGGCTTTTCGGCCGCGGGACTAGGAGGGTTAGCTCGAAGCTCAATAAATTTTTAAATCTTTTTTCGTACGGCCGCTTCAGTTTCGTTTCCGGAAAAGAAACTTGGCATCTCATTGACGCCGAGGATTTGGAGCGCTTTGGCGAGGACAAATTCGAAACTCTTGGCCGCGCGTCCAATTTTATCGGACGCTTCTGCCGCGGCGAAGGCCAGGAGGAAAAATTATGGGAGGCGTTTTTGACTTTTATCAAATCCGGAGACGAGCTTTTGTTTTACGCTCGAGGTTTGGCCGCTTTGGGCTATCTTGATGAAAAAGAAATTGCAAAAAACTCCAGAGAAGATTTAGCCAGACTGACTAAAGACGCCATCGCCCGAAGCCAGCTCTAAGTGTTAGAATAGAATTGTGGCTGACCCCTTAGAGGAATTAAGAAAACGTCTTTACAAAAAAGAGGGGTCTTTTGAGGCCCGCCTGCGGCGTCCGGAACTGACTCCCCACCCCGAAAAAGCGCCTCTTTCTTGGAAAGAAGAAACCATGCCCAAATCACCCCCGCCTTACTCGCGAAAAAGGCTTTGGATAATTTTTTTCTCGCTGATTTTTCTGGCGGCGGCCGGAGGAATTTTTTATTTTTTTATCTTCTCTCAGGCGGTTTCCAGCCGGAAAATCGATTTGGTCATTTTGGCTCCGGACTCGGCCGTGGGCGGGGAGCGGATAGTTTGGGAGGTGGCGCTCGCCAATAATAATAAAAAAGCTCTGGAATCCTCCGAACTCGTTTTTGAGTATCCCCCCGGTTCCAAAATTTTAGAATCAGGAGCGCGGGGGTTGAGGCTTAGAAAAAGCTTGGGCCGGATTGGGGCCGGAGAAATTGTGAAAATTTCTTTCAGCGCTTTTCTCTTTGGTTTCGAAGGCGAAGAAAAAAGGGTTAGGGCTTCTTTGGAGTACCGGCCCGAAGATTCGAGCGCTATTTTGGTGAAAGAAGGGGAACTCTCCACTTTTATTTCGCGCGCTCCGGTAGGAATTTCTTTTGAACTTCCGTCTGAAATTCGGGCGGGTCAGGAGCTCGAGGTTAAAATCAATTATGTTTCTAACTCTGAAAGCACGCTGGAGAATCTGATGTTGGAACTGGAAACGCCGCCGGGCTTCGCTTTCAAAAAGAGCACCCCGTTGCCCGAGGCGGGCGGACGCTCCTGGAAGATAGGCAGTCTGGAGCCGGGCGAGAAAGGTTCCATCATCGTGGGCGGCGTCTTGTCCGGCGGCGAGCTCGAGGAGAAAAGTTTTAAAGCCCGTACGGGCGTAAAAGATAATTTGGGCGACTTCAGCGTTTACGGCCAAGGGGTGGGCACATTAACTCTGCGGCGCCCCTTTTTGGAGGTGGACGCAAAAGTAAACGGCGCGGACAGTTATGTGGCTAGGCCAGGCGAGAGTTTAGAAGCGGAGATATTTTTTAAAAATAATTTATCAGTTCCGGTGCAGAACGTGGTGATTGAGGGGACTTTTCTCGGCCGCGGGCTGGACGAACGGCAGATTCGGGTTCGGGACGGAAATTATCGCAGCGCGGACAAAAAAATTATCTGGAACGCTTCTTCGGCCGATTCTCTCCGGCAGTTGGAGCCCGGCAAAGAAAGTTCTTTTCGGCTGCAGTTCGCTTTCCTGGAGGATATTTCGGTTAGGACTTCGGCCGACCGGGAATTCAAGGTGGTTTTGAGTCTGAAAATTACGCCCGGCATCCTGCCTTCGGGATTTTTTGGAACGGATGTGACCGGCGAGGATATTTTGGAAATGAAGCTCGCGACGCGCCTGCAGCTCGTCCGGCGCGGTTTTTACTTCTCTCCGCTCGTTTCGAACTCCGGTCCCATGCCGCCCAAGGTTGGCCAGGAGACGACCTTTAGCGTGACCTGGTCCTTGATTAATTCCACCAACGATCTGGAAAATGTTTTAGTGCGTTCAAGCCTCCCGTCTTATATGAATTGGAAGGGAATTTTGATACCGGGCGATGCCGCCGTAAACTACGACCCTAATTCCGGCGAGATTTTGTGGCGAGTGGGGGAATTAAAAGCCGGGGTAGGTTATCTTTCTCCAGCCCGAGAGCTTACTTTTCAAATCGGTTTTGTCCCTTCTTCCAACCAGGTGGGCCAGGCTCCGGACTTGATCCCGAAGGTTACGGCCGAAGGCAAGGATACTTTCATTGATTCTTTGCTTTCAGTCGAAGCGCCGGCCTTGACCTTGGAACTCGAGGATGACCCCAAGATTGAAATCGGCCAGACCAGAGTGGTACCATAGAAATTTATGCCTGATTTGGAGACAATTGTTGCTTTGGCGAAACGCCGGGGTTTTGTATTTCCGAGCTCGGAGCTCTACGGCGGTCTTGCCGGCACCTGGGACTTTGGGCCGCTCGGCGCCGAACTCGCTCACAACATCAAGGAACTTTGGTGGGAGCATTTTGTGAAGAGCCGCGAAGAAATGTACGGATTGGCGTCGAGTATTTTAATGCCGGAGGCGGTTTGGAAAGCCTCGGGGCATCTGGAGGGCTTCGCGGACCCGTTGGCGGAATGCAAAAAATGCAAAAAAAGATTCCGGGCGGATGAGTTCTCCGGCAAGAAATGCCCTGAATGCGCCGGCGCTCTTTCAGAGCCGAAGCAATTTAATCTAATGTTCAAAACCGAAAATTCCTATCTCCGTCCTGAAATCGCCCAGGGGATGTTCGTGAATTTTAAAAATGTTTTGGATACCATGCGCCCGACTTTGCCGTTCGGCATCGCCCAGATAGGGCGCGCCTTCAGAAATGAAATCGCCCCGAGAGATTTTCTTTTTAGGGTCCGCGAGTTTGACTTGATGGAATTTGAATATTTTGTCAAAGAGTCAGAATGGGAAAAATATTTTGAAAAATGGAGAGAAGAAATTTGGGCCTGGCTCGAGAAAGTCGGCATTGATAAGAAAAGCGTGCACGAGCTCGAAGTTCCAAAAGAAGAGCGGGCGCATTATTCCAGGCGCACGATTGATTTTGAATTTGACTTTCCTTTCGGCAAGAAGGAACTCTACGGCCTTGCTTATCGCGGAGATTACGATTTGACTCAGCATATGAAGCATTCCGGGGTTGATTTGCGTTATACCGATTCTGCCTCGAGAGAAAAGTTTATTCCGCACGTGGTGGAACCGACCTTTGGCTTGGGCCGCACCGTGCTCGCGGTTCTACTTTCAGTCTATCGCGAAGACGGCGAGAGAGTTATTCTTTCTCTCCCGCCAAAAATCGCACCTTATAAAGTCGCTGTTTTTCCGCTCGTTTCGAATAAAGAAAATCTTGTTTCCAAAGCCCGCGAGATTTATAACGAACTTCGCAAGCATTTCACCGCGGCTTTTGACGACCGCGGCAATATCGGCAAACGCTACTATTCCCAGGACGAAATCGGCACCCCTTGGTGCGTGACGATTGATTACCAAACTTTGGAAGACGGCACGGTAACGGTGAGGGACCGCGATTCCGGCTCCCAAGTTCGCCACCCTGCCGCAGAGCTTGACAAGTACTTTTCCGAGAAACTTTCTTGAGGCGGCTGGGCCGATTTTTTTGATTGATTTTTGTTTGGAGATTTGATACTATTTTTACATGGCTAAACAATTACCCCTTTTCGTAGAAAAAGACGAAGATGGTTTTTATATTGTAGAATGCCCGGTTTTGGAGGGGTGTTATGCGCAAGGCAAAACTTTGGACGAGGCTTTGAAGAACATTCGCGAGGTCATTCAATTGATATTGCGGGAAACAGAAAGCCGTGAGGTTCTGAAATCCTATCGTCCTAAGGAATTGAGTCTTCATACCATCACGCTCTAGCTAATGACGCGCTTACCGTTTCTTTCCGGGAAAGAAATTATCAAAGCATTGGAGCAGATTGGCTACCGCAAAGCTCGTCAGCGCGGTAGCCATATTCGTTTGCAATGTCCTTCCAGAAAATCCGTAACCGTCCCAGACTATAAAATGGTTGGGAGGGGGCTTTTGCGAAAGATATTGCGCGATGCAGAACTTACGCCGGACGAATTTACAAAATTGCTTTAGTCGTATAGAATTGACAAACGATGAAATTCGAGAAAAAAACTTTTAAAAACGGACTCCGGGCCGTCGTCGCTCAGATGAAGGATACCCAGGCGGTTACGCTTTGGGTTTTGTTCGGAACGGGCTCGAAATATGAGATAAAAAAACTCAACGGAATTTCGCATTTCCTGGAGCATCTTTTTTTCAAGGGCACGAAGCATCGGCCCAAGCCCGGGCAAATCAATCAGGAACTCGACCGCTTGGGCGCGCAGTCGAACGCCTTTACTTCCAAGGAATTTACCGGATATTACGTTAAAGCCGCCTCCAAGCATTTTGATATAGCGCTCGACATAGTTTCTGATATTTTAATCGAGCCCTTATTCAAAAAAGAGGAAGTTGAAAAAGAACGCGGCGTGATTTTGCAGGAAATTTCCATGTACGAAGACGACCCCAGAAGGCAGGCGGCAGAAATTTTTGAAGAGCTTTTATACGGGGACCAGCCGGCCGGATGGGACACGGCGGGATATCCGGGAACGGTTAAGAACATCGCGCGAGAAGACATCGTGAAGTATAAAGAGAGCCATTATTTAACTTCGAACGCGGTCGTGACCGTGGCTGGGAATATTGAACCGGGAGCGGCTTTTCACAAAGTCGAAAAAGCTTTTTCAAAAATGCCCCGCGGGAATAAACTTCAAAAATCTAAAGTCAAAGAAAAACAATCGCGGCCCCAGGTTAAATTCAAAAAGAAAGACGTGGACCAGACCCATATCCGCCTGGGCGTTCGCTCTTATGATATGTTTGACGAGCGAAGGTACGCCCTCACGGTTTTGCAAACGATTTTGGGCGGGAATTGGTCCTCGCGCTTGTTCATGGAACTGCGGGAGAAGCTCGGACTCACTTATTACGTCAGGGCTTTTCAGGAGCAGTACACCGATACGGGCTATCTTATGGCCGCGGCTGGCGTTCCCCACGAAAAACTGCCGGAAACGGCCCGAAAAATTGTGGAGATTTTGCGTTTGTTTCGGACGAAAGGCGTTTCGGAAAAGGAGATTAAATTTGCAAAAGAGTACATCCGCGGCTCCATGGCGCTCGCCTTCGAATCCACGGATGAGGTGGCGACTTTCCTCGCTTCCCAGGAGCTTTTCTATAAAAAAATTCTCACCCCTCCGGAGGTCTTGGCCAAGATTGAGCGGGTTCAAAGAGATGATATCATGAAGATAGCTCGCGACATTTTCCGGCCGGAGAAAGTCAATCTCGCGGCCATCGGTCCGCATGACAATATCCAGGCATATGAGAAAATTTTAGCTAAATTATAAGCATAATGGACCAGCAAAAAATAACCATTGACATTTCGACCTCGACGCTCCTACGCTTTTTACTGCTGGCCGTCTTGTTTTGGCTGTTTTATCAGCTGCGGGAAGTGATCGCCATTCTATTAGCCTCGGTGGTGATCGCTTCGGCGGTAGAGCCAGCGGCCCATTGGTTTTCGAGCTATAAAATTCCACGCTTGTTGGGAGTGTTATTTGTATATTTGGTGGCTTTTGCCGTTCTGGGTTTGGTTTTTTACCTGGTACTGCCGCCCCTGGTTTCGGATTTGGCCGGATTTCTTTCAGATTTGCCCAGCTACCTTGAAAAAAGTTTTGAGCCCACCAATATTTTGTTTTTTCTGCCCCAGCTTCCGACCGGTTTTTCCGCGGTCTTGCGCGAGGCTGTCTTGAATCTGGAGCTTATTTCGCCGGGCACGGCCGCCGACTTATTCAGCACCGCCGCCGCGATTTTCGGAGGCGCCCTTTCTTTTTTCTTGATTATCGTCATCTCCTTTTATCTTTCTGTGCAGGAGCATGGCATCGAGAATTTTTTGAGAATCGTGACGCCGCGCGAGTACGAAGGCTACATTTTGGATCTCTGGACGAGAAGCCGCCGGAAGATAGGCTGGTGGCTCCAGGGGCAATTTCTTTTGGGAATTTTGGTCGGGGTCTTGGTGTTTTTGGGCCTCACGATTCTGGGAGTCAACTACGCGCTTCTGCTCGCGATTCTGACCGCGATTTTCGAGGTTATTCCGGTCTTCGGGCCGGTGATCGCCGCGATTCCCGCGGTCGGGATCGCTCTTTTGCAAAAGCCGATTTTAGGCTTGGCGGTTTTAATTCTTTACGTAATCGTCCAGCAGTTTGAAAACCATCTGATTTATCCTTTGGTGGTCAGCAAGACTATCGGCATCCCGCCGCTTCTGGTGATTTTGTCGCTCGTCATCGGCGGAACCCTCGCTGGTTTTTTCGGTCTCTTATTGGCGGTTCCAGTGGCCACGGTTTTGATGGAATTTATAAACGACCTCGCCCGCAAAAAAGAGATTCAGCTTTGAGGGATGTCAAAATTCTATATAACCACTCCCATCTATTATGTGAATGCCCCACCTCACCTGGGGCATGCTATTACGAGCGTTCTGGCTGACATCGTCGCCCGCTACCATCGTCTTTCAGGAAAAGAGGTTTTTTTTCTGACCGGAACCGATGAGCACGGTGCTAAAATTTTACGCGCTTCCGAAAAGGCCGGGCGCGAAGTTTCATCGTTCGTTGTCGAGATAAGAGAAAGTTTTAGAAATTTATCTCCAGCGCTCAATCTTTCCAACGATGATTTTATTTATACCCCCGACAAGAAACGCCACTGGCCCGGAGCCCAGAAGCTTTGGCAAAAACTTAAAGAAGCAGGTGATATCTATAAAGGAAAATATAAAGGACTTTACTGCGTAGGGCACGAAGCTTTTGTTACCGAGAAAGATTTGGTGGGCGGAAAATGCGCCGACCATGATGAAAAACCGCAATTGATTGAAGAGGAGAACTATTTTTTTAGACTTTCTAAATATACAGCCGAGATTAAGAGGCGAATCGAATCCAAGGAACTTTTAATCTTGCCAGAAAGCCGCCGAAACGAAGTTTTGGCTTTAATGGGAGAGGGGCTGAAAGATGTAAGTTTTTCCAGGCCTAGCCAGGATATTTCGTGGGGCATTCCGGTTCCGGGAGACGAAAGTCAGACCATGTATGTCTGGTGCGACGCGCTTTCTAACTATATTTCAGCTCTTGGTTATGGAAGCGAAGACGAAACTAAATTTTTGAAATTCTGGCCGGCAGATATTCATTTCATTGGTAAAGATATCTTGCGTTTTCATGCCGCCATCTGGCCCGGAATGCTGTTATCTGCCGGGCTTCTTTTACCGAGAGAACTGGTGGTCACGGGAATGATTCAGGTTGGCGGCCGCAAGATGTCCAAGACCTTGGGGAATGTGGCTGACCCTTTCGAGCTGGTGGAGCATTTCGGCGCCGACGCGGTTCGTTACTATTTATCGCGCGAGGTGCCGGTTTTCGACGACGGCGATTTTACCCAAGAAAAATTTTCTCAAGCCTACGAAGGAAATCTCGTGAACGGACTCGGCAATTATGTGCAGAGAATTTCGACCATGGTTCGGAATTATTTCGATTCGCGCTTAGAGAAGCCGGCCGAGGAAGAAATTTTGAAAGCGCCTCTGAAGAAGGGCGAAGTTGAGTATGTTTCCGTTCCGTATTTCATCGAGAAGATAGTTTTTCCTGAATACAAAAAAACTATGGATAATCTGGAGTTGAATCGGGCGAGCGACGCCGTCTTCGGACTTTTGAAAGAACTAGACGGCTATGTCCAACATTACGAGCCCTTCCATCTGATCGAAACCGACAAAGAAAAAACC
This sequence comes from Candidatus Giovannonibacteria bacterium RIFOXYD1_FULL_48_21, assembly GCA_001778985.1. Taxonomy (GTDB): domain Bacteria; phylum Patescibacteriota; class Minisyncoccia; order JACPKW01; family UBA11713; genus UBA11713. Next base: position 193,886 of record MFIU01000001.1, read on the forward strand.
AGAGTAGTTCTATGGAACCTGGCTTATGGCGCGGTTTCGCTGGCCTGGTTTCTGGCTCCGTTTCTTCCCCAAACCTCCGATAAAATTTTTGATATTTTCGGGGTCGTCGGAAAGCCGCAGAGCGAGTGGAACACTTTTGTCGTGAAAGAGCATAAGGCGCTCTTTCCTCGCAAATTGTGAAATTGTTCGATGTTCATACCCATGTCCAGTTCGCGGCTTTTAAGGATGATTGGCACGAGGTTATAAAGCGCGCGCTCGACGATAAGGTCTGGCTGATTAACGTCGGAACGCAGAAAAACACGTCGGCCGAGGCAATCGAAATTTCGAAACATTACTCCGAGGGAATATATGCCACGGTAGGGCTCCACCCCATTCATACCGAAAAATCATATCATGACAAACAAGAGCTCGGCGGCACTGGAGGTTTCGAAAGCCGCCGAGAGGATTTCGATTATGAATACTATAAAAAACTCGCTCAACATCCTAACGTTGTTGCCGTCGGCGAGTGCGGGTTGGATTATTATCGCTTCGGCGAAGAAACGAAAAAGAAACAGAGAGGAGCTTTTGAAAAACAAATTCAGCTTGCCGAAGAGATTGGAAAGCCGCTCATGATTCACTGCCGCAACGCATTTGATGACTTGGTTTCAATTCTTGAATCCAAAATCTTGAATCTTGAATCTCCTGGCGTGGTCCATTTTTTCTCCGGCACGAAAGAAGACGCCAAAAAATTGATGGACTTGGGATTTTCTTTCTCTTTCGGCGGGGTTTTGACTTTTACGCATGACTACGACGAAGTGGTTCGATATACGGCACTCGATAGAATTTTGCTTGAAACTGACGCGCCTTACGTCGCGCCGGTGCCGTATCGCGGCAAACGCAACGAGCCGAGCTATATCGTTGAAGTCGCCAAAAAAATCGCCGAGCTGAAAAAGATAAATTTAGAAGAAGTTGCCCGAATTACTTTTCAAAACGCCGAAAGGATTTTCTTGAAAAAAAGCTAGGAAAATCGTAAAATTTTGGAATGGCGGGTTTTTCGAGAATTGAGAAAAAATGGAACGCTCTCTGGAGAAAGACCGGGGTTTTTGAGCCAGAGTTAGGGCGTGCGAAAAAGCCCTTTTATAACTTGATGATGTTTCCGTACCCTTCGGCCGAGGGGCTCCATGTCGGGAATATGTACGCTTTTGTGGGCTCGGATATTTATGGGCGCTTTCAGCGGATGCGTGGCAATGACGTTTTTGAGCCGATTGGCTTGGACGGCTTTGGGATTCATTCTGAAAACTATGCTTTGAAAGTAAAAAGGCATCCCGCCAAGCAGGCGAAAATTTCCGAGAAAAATTTTTACCGCCAACTCGGGATGATTGGTAACGGCTTTGCCTGGAAGGAGAAACTCGAAACCTATGACCCCGAATACTACAAATGGACCCAGTGGATTTTTGTCCAGATGTTTAAAAAGGGATTAGCGTATCGCAAGAAACAGGCGGTCAACTGGTGTCCTGACTGCAAAACCGTTTTGGCGGATGAACAAGTCGTTTCGGGAGAGTGCGAACGTTGCGAATCGAAGGTAATTAAAAAAGAACTCGAGCAGTGGTTTTTCAGAATCACGAATTACGCCGAGCGGCTTTTGAAGGATTTGGAAAAAATCGACTGGTCGGAAAAGGTGAAAATCGCCCAGAGAAATTGGATTGGACGCTCGGAAGGAGTGGAAATAGAATTCAAAATTCAAAATTCAAATCTCAAAATTAAGGTATTTACTACTCGACCGGATACGCTTTTTGGTGCGACTTATATGGTTCTGTCGCCGGAGCACGAGCTGATAGGAAAGCTGGAATCAAGAATTAAAAATTACCAAGAAGTCAAAAAATATATTCAAAAAGCGAGAACACCTGCGGAGGACAAAGAAAAAACTGGAGTGGAGTTGAAAGGAATTAAAGCTGTAAATCCGGCAAACAAAGAGGAAATCCCAATCTGGGTCGCTGATTATGTTTTGGGCGGCGTGGGCACCGGCGCCATTATGGCCGTTCCGGCGCACGATGAGCGCGATTTTGAGTTCGCGAAGAAGTTCAAACTACCGATTAAACCAGTGATTCGGCGGGCAGATATACCCATACGCAGCGTTCTTATGGGATTTGATAATATTCACAGCGAAGAGTTGGTCTCTTTGGGGATTAAGGAAGTTTGGCCGGCGGACAAAAATCATAAGTATATTGAGATTCCAGAAAATTCTTTGCCTGCCTTTGAGAAATTAATTCGAGAGAAAATGACGCCAGGATTTTGGAATGAATATATTACCCATCAACGTGTAATTTTTATTTTCAAGGATAAAAACGGCCTGGTGGAACGTTTGGAACTAACACCAGGAACTGACAATAAAATTAATCGCCTCTCCGCTATTTATAATAATGAGCCGGAGCCCAAAGGGAGCGTTTGGAATTGGCTACCAGATGTACCTTTTTATAAAGAGCTTTTTATTCACACTGAACGAGGTATATTAATTAACTCTGCTAAATTTAGCGGCATGGATTCCGAGGAAGCGAAATGGGAAATCACGAAATTTGTAGGCGGCGAGAGAAAAGTTCAATATCGCCTGCGGGACTGGCTGATTTCGAGGCAGAGATATTGGGGCCCGCCGATTCCGATGATTTTTTGCGAAAAATGTAATTGGCAGCCGGTGCCGGAGCAAGATTTGCCGGTGAAGCTTCCTTATTTAAAGGACTGGCGGCCGAAGGGGACAGGTGTTTCGCCTTTGGCGTCAGAGTCCAAGTTTTACAAGGTTAAGTGCCCAAAATGTAATGGCGAAGCTCGGAGGGAAACCGATGTTTCCGATACTTTTTTGGACTCGGCGTGGTATTTTTTCAGATATCTTGACGTGAAAAATAAAAAAGAGATTTTTTCAAAAGCGCTTGCAAGGAAGTGGCTTCCGGTGGATATGTACATCGGCGGGGCAGAGCACGCGGTTTTGCATCTTTTGTATGTGCGGTTTATCACCAAAGTTTTTGCGGATTTGGGTTTAGTTGGTTTTCGCGAGCCTTCCAAGAAATTCCGCGCGCACGGGCTTTTGATCAAAGATGGGGCGAAGATGTCAAAGTCCCGCGGCAATGTGGTGAGTCCCGATACTTACATTAAAAAATTCGGCGCGGATGCTTTACGGATGTATTTGATGTTTTTGGGGCCCTTTGACCAGGGTGGGGATTTTCGCGATTCCGGTATACTCGGGATAACTCGATTTTTGGCGCGCGTGCAAAAATTTGAGAAAAAACTTGCGAGTACTTCCAAAGAAGGGCTGGCCGAGAATTCCGAACGGATAGTGCACCAAAGCATTAAAAAAATAACCGAAGATATCGAAAGTCTTCGCTATAATACCGCGGTTTCACAGCTGATGATTCTTTCGAATAAGCTGGAAGAACTTCCCAAAGTGCCTTGGGCGGCTTGGGAAGTTTTTCTGAAACTTCTCGCGCCCTTCGCGCCTTATATTTCAGAAGAGCTTTATCAGAAATTCGGCAAGAATAAGAGTTTTCGCAAACAAAATTCGGTTCATCTTCAATCTTGGCCGAAATATAACGCGAAGAAAATAAAGGAAGATGTATTTTTACTAGTGGTGCAGGTTAACGGCAAGGTCCGCGCGACGATTCAGGCGCCGGTCGGAATTTCGGAGAAGGACGCGGAACGGATTGCGCTTGCGAACGAAAACGTGAAAAAATATTTGTTGCCCGGTCTGCGTAAAACCATTTTTGTTCCGGATAAATTGATAAATTTTGTAGTATGAATCCCGTTAGAAATTCAGCGGGGATCATTAGTCGCGGTGAATGTTTATTGGTTAAATTTCTAACGGGATGAAAGCCATAATTCCCTGTGCCGGGGAGGGGGTACGGATGCGCCCGCTTACTTTGGAAAAGCCCAAACAGCTTTTGGAAATCGCCGGCAGGCCGATTTTAGTTCGTATTTTTGAAAATCTTCCCGATGAAATTGGCGAGGTGGTTTTAGTCGTTGGATATATGGGCGATAAAATCCGGGATTATTTTGGAGACAAATTCCTAGGAAGAAAAATTCGCTACGTGGAGCAAAAAGAAAAACTCGGAACGGCTGACGCGCTTTGGAGCTGCCGCGATATTTTGGGCGAGGAGCGCTTTTTGATGCTCTACGGCGACGATATTTTGGATAAAGAAAGCATTGAGAGATGTTTGACTCACGACTTGGCGCTCTTGGTTAAAGAAGTTGGTGACCCTCGGAGGTTCGGCGTGGTGGTGGCGGATGAAAGAGGCAGAGTGATTGATATTGTAGAAAAGCCGGAAGTCCCTCTTTCCAGTTTGGCTTCCACGGGAGTTAAAGTACTGGACGGCAGGATTTTTGACTATCCCGCGCGCCAGCACCCGAATGGCGAGTATTATATAACTGATTCCTTGGCACAACTCATAAAAAACCATGATATTTTTGTGGAGCATGCCAAGTTTTGGTTTTCCATCGCCACCCCGGAGGATTTAAAAAAAGTTAATGAAAGTTTTAAAATTTTCAGCGAAAAATATTGAAGAGGCTGTCCGAGTTTTGAAAAAAGGCGGCGTGGTTGAGATTCCGACAGACACGGTAGATGGTTTGGTTTGCGATTACTACAACAAAGCCGCCGAGGAAGAGATATTCCGGCTTAAGAAGCGCCCGAGAGAAAAAATTCTTTCGATTTTTGTGAGTTCGATTGATGAGGTTAAAAAAATTGTTCCGGTGAGCGAGAATCAGGAAAAATTTTTAAGAAAGATCTGGCCAGGTAAGGTTACGGCAGTTCTTAAAAAAGATGTCGGCGGGTTTAGGATTCCAAATGATGAATTTGTCCTCGAGGTTTTGAAAAAATTCGGCGGGCCTTTATTGCAGACCTCGGCCAATATTTCAGGCGAACCGCCTGCCGGAGGAACGCCGTCAACCGTCGTGGATTTGACTAAGTGGCCATTCAAAATCCTCCGCCAAGGCGCAGTTTCAGAAAAGGAATTAAATGAGCTATATTGAGTGATATGAAAGACCGGGAAATAGAAAAATTAATTAAAGCGGAAGAGAAACGCCAGAAGCGGGTGATTAATTTAATTCCCTCGGAAAATTATGTTTCTCAAGACGTGCTTCGGGCGCTGGGCTCGGTGCTGAATAATAAATATTCCGAAGGGTATCCCGGGAAGCGTTATTACGGCGGAAATGTCATTATCGACAAAGTAGAAAACCTTTGCCGCAAGCGAGCTCTTAAACTTTTCAAATTAAAACCGGAGGAATGGCACGTAAACGTGCAGCCGCTTTCGGGGAGCCCGGCGAATCTCGCGGTCTACGCGGCCTTGGTGCCGCTGGGCGGAAAAATCATGGGCTTGACGCTCTCCTCGGGCGGGCATCTTACCCACGGACAGAAAGGTTCTGTAACCGGAAAAATTTGGACGCAGGTGCCCTACGCGGTTGACCCCAAAACAGAGACGCTTGATTACGATGCTCTCCAGAAACTCGCGATACAAGAAAAACCAAATATAGTCGTGGCTGGCTATACGGCTTACCCGCGATTTGTTGATTGGAAAAAATTCAAAGAGATAGCAAATGCTTCCGGCGCCATACTTATGGTCGACATGTCTCATATGGCGGGGCTCATTGCCGGCGGAGTATATCCGAGTCCGTTTCCGTACGCGGATGTGGTGACTACCACAACGCATAAAACTCTCCGCGGCCCGCGCGCCGCGATTATTTTTGCGAAAAAGGACGCGCGAGAATTTGATAAAAAAATCGACAAAGCGATTATCCCCGGGCTCCAGGGTGGGCCGCATGAAAACCAAATCGCGGCGGTCGCGGTTTGTCTCAAGGAAGCCATGAATCCCGCGTTTAAAAAGTATGTTAAGCAAATTATAAAAAACGCGAAAGTATTGGCACTGAGCTTGTCGAAGTGTGGCTGGCGGGTTATTTCGGGGGGCACGGATTCGCATCTGCTTCTGGTAGACACCTGGATGGACGGCAAGGGAATTTCAGGCAAGGATGCCGAAGCCGCTCTTGAAAAAGCCGATATTATCGTAAATAAAAATACGATTCCCGGAGACCAGCGAAGCCCGCTTGACCCATCCGGCATTCGCCTCGGCACCCCGGCCGTGACCACGCAAGGAATGAAAGAACGCGACATGAAAAAAATCGCCGAAAGAATTCATAAGATTTTGTCGCGATGATTGTTGACGGCAAAGCGCTTGCGGAGAAAATAAAAGCCGAATTGAAAGCGGATGTTTCGAAGCTAAACAAAAAAATTCGACTGGCGGTGGTTAAAATCAGCTCGGATGCCGCGACTGAAAAATTTTTGGAGCAGAAAAGGAAATTCGCAGAGGCGATTGGAGTGGATGTCAGAATTTATGAAATACATCCGGATATCTCCACGAATAAACTCCGCGAGAAAGTTTCAGAGATTGTGCATATCAAAGAAAACAACGGGGTCATAGTTCAGCTTCCTTTGCCGCCGCAGATAAACACGCAATATATTCTGGACGCGATAGTTCCGGAAAAAGACCCGGACATGCTTTCTTCTAAAAGCTGGGGAGCGTTTGCGGCCGGATCCGCCCGCCGGCGGACAAAGATTCTGCCGCCGGTTGCGGGAGCGGTTAAAGCCGTATTTGATGAGCATAAAGTCGAGATTCGCGATAGAAACGCAGTAGTGATAGGCGCCGGCCGCCTGGTGGGCAAGCCCCTCGCGACCTGGCTTTTGAACGCCGGGGCCACGGTTTCCGTGATTCACAGGGGCACCAAGAATCCGGAAGAATATACTCGAAAAGCCGATATTATTATTTCCGGAGTTGGAAAACCGAAATTGATAACTCCTGTGATGGTGAAAGACGGGGTGGTGGCGATTGATTGCGGCACTTCGGAGTCCCCGCCTGGGGCGGGGCAGGCCTCCAGGCAGGTGGTCGGAGATATTGACCCTGGAGTTTCAGAGAAAGCTTCTCTTTTCGCGCCGGTTCCGGGCGGGGTCGGCCCGGTTACGGTCGCGATGCTGTTTAAAAATCTAGTTGAGCTGTCAAAATGAATTATCTGGATTTGTTGATTATTTTTCTCGCGAAATATCTCGGCTGGGCGCTTGGAATTCTGGCGGTTTTTATTTTTTTAAAAAATAGGCGTCTTCTTTTGGAATCCTTCCTCTCGGCCGCGGTTGCGCGTTTCGGGATTACGGACCTTATCCGCTATTTTTACAATAGGCCGCGGCCATTTGAAGTTGGAGATTTCACTCCTTTGATTTCGCATGAATACGGCTATTCTTTTCCATCTGGGCACGCCGCTTTTTTCTTCGCGCTCGCGACTGCGATATTTTTATACAACCGCCGCTGGGGCGCGGTGTTTTTCATCGGCGCTATTTTAATCAGCCTCGGCCGCGTTTGGGCTGGCGTTCATTGGTACTCGGACATTTTAGGAGGCGCGATTGTCGGTATTTTGACGAGTATTTTAGTTAATTTTCTTGTCAGAAAATTTCAAAGGCCCGGGTCAAGTGTCTGACCGCGGGCCTTGAGGTTGGTAAGGAACATCCGGTATAGATTTTATAAATTCATTATATTTTATTTCTTCAAGTTCCCTCCTAAGTAGTGCCTCAATGTGTCCAATGGCTTCTCCGGAGAGCCGCACCAGATATGACTTTCTGTCATTTCCACCTTGACGCGCTTTATTGAATTCCGCGAGAATTTCTTCGAGCATGGCCCGCACGTCAACCGACTTTTTTCTGCGGCCGCCGAGATGCAGGTATAGCGCAAAACGTCTCCACCATAAAAAAGTCATTTTATCCTCCTTTAATCTTTAAATTTTTTAAATTGCTGTTGGTGCCGCGGGAGGGGGTCGAACCCTCATGAGCTTTCGCTCGCAGGATTTTGAGTCCTGTGCGTCTGCCAGTTCCGCCACCGCGGCATATTATTTATTTTAATTGATCTAGAAATTTTCTTCCTTGCCCACTTTTAAGAAATTTTTCTCTTTTGCGTGCTTCCTCGTATGAAGCACAATTTTCAACAAGTACAGTTTCAAATGTTGCGTACGGTTTCGTAGTCAAATTATATCCTTCGTTGTGCTGTTTTAATCTTCTCGCGAAATTATTGGTAATTCCTACATATCTGTAGTTGTGTTTCATACTTTTAATTACATATACATGCACCATAGGATTTTGAGCTTGCCCGCCTTAGGCGGGTCGTGCGCGGTCGCCAGAGGCGACTAAATCTGCCAGTTCCGCTTTACCCGCCAGAGGCGGGCACCGCGGCCCGTCTCGTCTCGCCTCGTCGAGACAAGCAATACCTCGAATTTAAAAGTTTTTTAGCTTATTGTCAATTTGATTAATTTTTTATACGATTTTATATATGGCGGAATTTGGAGAACCCAGAAGAAGTTCAAGTATTTTCTTTATCGAACTTGACCGCATCAAGCCCAATTCCATGCAGCCCCGCACCGAATTCGATGAGGGGCGGCTTTCTGAACTCGCGGAATCAATCCGGCAGTATGGGGTGCTGCAGCCGCTGGTGGTTCTCCGCCAGGAGAAGGCCACACCCACCGGCGTTGTCGCTGAATATGAGCTTATTGCCGGCGAGCGCCGTTTGCGCGCGGCCCGCTTAGCGGGCCTTCGCGAGGTGCCGGTTATCATCCGGCAGGAGTCCGCGGACAAAATTAAACTTGAGCTCGCCTTGGTGGAAAACGTCCAGCGGGAGGATTTAAACGTGGTTGACCGCGCCCAGGCCTTCCGCCGGTTGAATGAAGAATTCGGTCTTGGTCACAGGGATATCGGCGCGAGAATCGGAAAATCGCGCGAATACGTTTCAAACTCGCTGCGTCTTTTGTCCCTTCCTTCCGAACTCCAGGCCTCGTTGCGGGACGGACGCATAACCGAAAGCCACGCCCGGCTGTTGCTGACTTTGCAGTCTCAACCCCAGGAACAAAAAGCGCTCATGGACGATATTATTTTCAGAGGGCTTAACGTTCGCGAAACCGAACGCCTCACCAAAGAGCTTACCGCCGGAGTTAAAAAAGAAATCAAAAATCTTGACCCGGAAACAAAGACTTTGGAAGAAAAGCTCGCCGCGGCCCTGGGGGCTCGCGTCTATATTTCAAAAAATGAATCAGGCGGCCGGGTTTCGATTGAATTTTTTTCGCCGGAAGAATTAAGGGCTTTTGTGGAACGCTTCGAGCCCGAACCTATGAGCCCAGAAGGACAAGTGGTTTTGGCCGAGGTTCGGCCGGAAGACTTGGAAGAGTTTACGATCTGACCTCGGTGGTAACTTTTTTAACCCCCGCTATTTTTTCGAGCTTCGGCTTGATTTTTTCAATCTCAGCCTTGTTTTTAGGGATGAACCTTACACGGATGGGCGCTTCTTCGTTGCCGGAGCGGGCCGATATTAAAGTCTGAATGTTGATGCGGTTCTTGGCGAAGATTGAAGTGATGTCTTTGATAAAGCCCACCCGACTTTTTCCGTAAATTTTTACTTCCACCAGTTTTTCTTCAGGTTCCAGAAAAGTTCTCTTTGGCGAAATCCGGAGCGCCCTTCGAATTCTGTTTTTAGCCAGATTGGTTTTAACCAACGAGAGCCATTCCGGCGAAGGCCTTTTGTTTTTTTGGGTGATTATTTCTACCACTTCTCCCGACTGGAGTTCCCGCTCGAAAGCGACCATCCGTCCGTCTACTTTGGCGCCAGACGCGCGGTTGCCGATCTCCGAATGGATATGATAAGCGAAGTCCAGAGGAGTGGCGCCCTTGGGCAGGTCGATTACGTCGCCCTTCGGCGTTAAGACGAAAATTCGGTCTTGGAAAAAATCTATCTTGAACGCTTCGAGAAGTTCTTCGGAAGAAGAGCGCTCTTTTTTGAATTCCTTGTGCCAGTCGTGAAGTTGGCGAATCCAATTAAATTTCTGGCCCAGGATTTTTAAACCTTCTTTCGGTTTTCCGGCCTCGCTCCAGGCCCAATGGGCCGCAATGCCCGCTTCGGCCTCGCGGTGCATCTGGGGAGTCCGAATCTGGAATTCCACCATGGTCCTGGCTTTGGTAAAAACGCTGGTGTGGAGCGATTGGTAGCCGTTCGGCTTGGGGAGAGCGATGTAATCCTTGAATTTTCCAGGGACCGGTTTCCATAGTTTGTGGATTATGCCCACCGCGGCGTAGCAGTCCTTAATGTCGGGTACGATGATTCTTAAAGCTATCAAGTCTGCCAGATGCGTCCAGTCGCCGTCGTATCGCTTCAATTTTTGCCAGATGGAATAAAGGTGCTTGGCGCGGTAAGAGAGTTCGAGCGGTCTGATATTTTCTTTTAAAAGTTCTGCTTCGACCTGCGGCGCGATTTTCTTGAGGTAGCGTTCCCGCTCCGGCGCGATTTTTTTAACTTCGGAGGAAATCCTTTCGTACTCCTGGGGGTAGAGGTATTTCATCGATAAATCTTCCAGCTGGGCTTTGACATTCCACATCCCCAAGCGTTCGGCCAGCGGGGCGTAGAGCGAGAGCGTTTCTCCGGCAATCCGTTCCCGCTTTTCCGGAGCAAGCCAGTCGGCAGTTTCCATATTATGGAGGCGGTCCGCGAGCTTGATGATTACCACCCGGATATCTTCGGCTACCGCCATGAACATTTTTCTGACCGACTCCAAGGCGCGGTCGGTGCCGGAGGCTTTAACTTTCTCCACCTTGGTGACCGCGTCCACCAAAAAGGCGATTTCTTCTCCGAATTTTTTTCTAATCTCTGCGAGGGAGGTCGGGGTAGTTTCGGCCACGTCGTGCAGAAGCCCGGCCGCGATTGTGGCCCGATCCATTTTTAACTTAGCCAGTTTTAGCGAGACGGCGGCGGAATGAGTGAGGTAATCCTCGCCGGAGAGTCTTTTTTCGCCCGCGTGGATTTGGGCGGCGAAATCAAAAACCTTTTTCAAAAATTCTCTGTCTTTGACGGCGAGATTTAGGGAACTTAGTTCGCGTTCGTAATTCTCCCAACCCATAGTCATGGTGCGGGCTTGGGGGGTAATTCTTTGGCTTGAAAGTCGCAGGATTTGGAGGAACATTTTATTCCGTTCTTAACCTCAACGAGGGGTGAGGAGCATTGGGGGCAGGTCTGACCGTTTGGTTTGGGCCAAGAGGCAAAGTCGCACTTGGGCCAGCGGGAACAGCCGTAGAAAATTTTTCCGCGCCGGGTAGAGCGCTCCACGATTTCGCCCTCATGGCATTTTAGGCAAGTTAAGTTTAACGACACCGGCGGCAGGGGCTTGGTGTTTTTGCATTCCGGAAATCCGGAGCAGGCTAAAAATCGTCCGAAACGCCCCCGCTTTATCACCATCGGTTTTCCGCATTTCTCGCAGAGCTCATCGGTGGCTTCTTGGAAATCCCGCTTCTCGACGCTTTCATATTTTTCCGCGAGATGCCGGGAGAAGGGGCCGTAGAATTCTCTGATGATTTTCTGCCAGGAAATTTCGCCGGAAGCCACTTCGTCCAGCTCCTCCTCCATTTTGGCCGTAAACTGGATGTCCACGATTTCCGGAAAATGTTCGACCAGCATGTCGTTGACGATGAAGCCGATTTCCGTCGGAACCAGGCGCTTTTTATCGTTGCGCTGGACGTAGCCCCGTTCCTGAATCGTGGCGATAATCGGAGCATAAGTGGAAGGCCGGCCGATTCCGTATTTCTCAAGTATTTTTACCAGGCTCGCTTCGGTCCAGCGGGGCGGCGGCTCGGTAAAATGCTCGAGGGGCGTTATTTCCCGCAGATTCAATTTTGTCCCGGGTTCGAGCTTGGGCAGCTGGACTTCCAAAAATTTTGATGGATAGATTTTAAGAAAACCGTCGAATTTCATCGCCTGCCCGGTAGCCCGAAAGGTATAATTGCCGGCTTTAATGTCCGCCGTGGTGGTGTCGAAAAGCGATGGCGGCATCTGGGAAGCTGAAAATCTCCGCCAAATCAGCTCGTAGAGTTTCAGCTGCCGCCGGTTCAAGAAATTTTTTATTGATTCCGGGGTTCTCGCTGGATCGGTGGGACGGATTGCTTCGTGGGCCTCTTGGGCGCCTTTAGTTTTGGTTTTGAAAATGCGGGGCGTTTTTAAGGCGTATTTTTCTCCTTGTTCTTTAATCAGAAATTCTCTGGCGGCCGCGAGAGCATCCTGGGAAAGATTCAAAGAGTCCGTACGCATGTAGGTGATGAGTCCCACCGGACCTTCGCCAAGTTCAATTCCCTCATAGAGCTGTTGGGCTAAGAGCATGGTTTGTTTAGCGGTGAAGCCAAGGCGCCGGAAAGCTTCTTGCTGCAGGGTGGAGGTGGTGAAAGGCGCCGGGGGGTTTTTGACCATTTCTTTTTTTTCAGAGTTTTCCACCAGCCAGTCTTTTCCCGCGAGTCGGGCCAGAATTTCTTCCGCCGCCTGCTTATTTTTGATGGCAAATTTGTCTAGCGTTTCGCCGTCTTTTTTTATCAAGACAGCTTCAAATTCTTTTCCGGTCTTTTTTTCAGTTTCGAGTTTAGCCAAGATGGTCCAATACTCTTGGGGCTGGAAGCTCTGAATTTCCCGCTCGCGCTCGACAATCAGCCGAACCGCCACGGATTGGACTCGGCCGGCCGAGAGGCCGCGGTAGATTTTTTTCCACAAAAAAGGAGAAAGCTTGTAGCCGACCAGGCGGTCAAGGATTCTTCGTGCCTGCTGGGCATCCACCAATTTCATGTCCATCTCTCGCGGATTCTTAAGCGCTTCCTCAATGGCCCGCTTGGTGATTTCGTGAAAAACAATTCTCTCCGTTTTTGGAATTTGGTTTTTGGAATTTGGTTTCTCCAGGTCCAGGGCCTCGGTCAGGTGCCAGGCGATGGCCTCGCCTTCCCGGTCTTCATCCGTGGCGAGAATGATTTTGTCCGCCTTCTGGACTTCTTTCTTTAGGGTGTTTACGTTTTTTCGGGCCCGGGTGGGAATGACGTACTTCGGCTTAAAATCTTTATTTTCGTCGATGCCCAGCGAAGATTTGGGAAGATCGCGGATGTGTCCGTAGGAAGAAAGAACCTTAAAATCTCCAGGAACAAAACTGGAGATGGTGCGCGCTTTGGTGGGCGACTCTACGATTATTAATTTCACCCCGTTAGAATTTTTCATAAATTTTCCCCTTGATCATAGCCGAAAGCCGCGAGGCGAGTTCGCTTCTTAAAAAATATAATGGACACAATCTCGGTTGAAATTCTAACGGGGTTCATATAGATTTGTGCCAAAGTCCGCCCTTTTGTTTTACTAAATTTTTTAGTTCGAGTTCCATCAATTTTTGACTCAAAAGCGAAGGTTTTAATTTGAGCTCGAGAATAATTTCATCCGCGCTTTTAGGTTCCTCGAGATATTGAAGCAAAGTTTGGGCGAATTCGTCCAGCTTGTCAAGCCCGGCGTTTTTTTCTTTGGGTACTTTCCCTATAAGATAGAGCGCGTCCTCGGGGCTTAAAATCGGGTGCGCTCCTTCTCTCAAGAGGCGGTTTGAGCCTATGAAATTCGAACGCGAGATGTCCGCCGGCACAACCGCCACTTCGCGTCCGGCCTCGAGGGCCAATCGCGCCGTAATCAAGGCGCCTGATTTCTCCGGAGCTTCTATTACAATAATTAGCTGCGAGAGCCCGGCGATTATCCGATTTCTTTCCGGAAAAGTGAAATATTGCCCCTTGGTTTCCGGAGGATATTCCGTTATCAAAGCGCCGCCCTTTTGGACAATGGAATTCGCGAGAGGTAAGTTTATTTTAGGCCAAACATTATCCAAGCCCGAACCCAAAACCGCCCAGGTTACGCCTTCGCCCGCCAGCGCTCCTTCGTGCGCGCTCGAATCTATTCCGAGCGCGAGACCCGACACCACCAAAACTCCTTCCCGAGCCAGAGTTTCGGCTATTTTGAAAGCCGTTTCTTTGCCGTAGGAAGTCGCGCGCCTCGTTCCCACGATCGCCACTTTGGGAGCACTCGACTGAAGATTTCCTCTTATATAAAGACCCTTGGGCGGCCAAGGAGTTTCGAGAAGCTCTTTCGGAAAATTCTCTGTGTCTTTCTTCACAAAATAAATTTCTTCCCTCGCTTCCATATTTTTTAACTATACTTCAATTAAAATTTAAGGTAAAATTTTGGGCATGAAATGGATTGGAATAAGCGGAGTTGATTTTGTGAAAGAATTTTGCTAAACTTAAAAAATGGCAAAGGACTGGACAAAGATTTGGGAAAAATACAAAGGGCTTTGGGTGGCTTTGGATGAGGATGAGGAAACGGTATTGGGGGCAGGGAAGACCGTGCGTGAGGCCTTGGAGGAAGCAAAGAAAAAGACTGACAAAACGCCTTATTTAACTCGGATGCCAGAAAAGCTCGTCGCTTATGTCGGCGTTCTATGAAGTTCAGATATGCCCGATATGGTTCGATACTTCGACCGGTCATACCGATAAAAGTTAAGAATGGCGGTAATGAAATTGGTTATCACGTTCTCGTAGATTCAGGAGCGGATCTATGTTTGTTTGACGAGGAGATCGGGCAAACTTTGGGCATCGATGTGCGAAGCGGAAGGGCGCAAGAAGTTTTTGGCGTTGGAGGTAAAACCTCGGCGTATTATCTTCACAGGGTACAAGTAGAAATCGGTGGTCATGAATATGATATTGAAGCCGGATTTATGCAGAATGTGGCCGGTCATATTATGACTTATGGCATAGTTGGCCAGAAGGGATTCTTTGATATCTTTGTTGTAAAATTTGATCTTACTAAGGAGGAAATAGAGCTGAAAGAACGGAGAAGATAATTTTTAGAGTGAACCCCTTTTCTTTTTTTGGGAAATATATATAATGTAGAAACATGAAGCTTATTTCAAAGAATATCATTGTAGCTTTTCTTATTTTGATGCTCCTGGCCGGGGCGTATTCGGTTTTGCAGGAAAACCTCCGCTCCCAGGACGAATTATCCCTTTCCGAACTCGTCAAAAAGATTAACGCCGGCGAGGTTGGGAGCATTGTCGTCAGGGGAGACGAGCTTGAGGTAACCTTGAAAAACGACGCGGTTTTCCTTGCTAAAAAGGAAGCCGAGAGTTCGCTTTCTGAAACCTTGGCCAACTACAGCGTTTCCAAAGAAGCGCTGGGCCAGGTTTCAGTTGAAGTAAAAAATCCCTCGGGCTTTTTATTCTGGCTCGCGGCCCTCCTGCCGTTTCTGCTTCCGTTTCTGCTGATCGCGCTTTTTTTCTGGCTAGCGGCCCGGCAGGTACAGAGGGCGAATATTCAAGCTTTCACCTTCGGGCAATCCAGAGCCCGCGTGGTTCAGCCTGATTCCAAAAAAGAAAGGGTTACTTTTCGGGACGTGGCCGGAGTTAAAGAAGCCAAAGAAGAGCTCGTTGAGATTGTGGAATTTCTGCGCGCCCCAAAGAAATTTTTAGATATCGGCGCCAGGATTCCCAAAGGGGTTTTATTGATGGGAGCTCCGGGCACGGGAAAAACGCTTTTAGCGCGAGCGGTGGCGGGGGAGGCCAACGTTCCGTTCTTTCATATCTCGGGTTCTGAATTCGTGGAGATGTTCGTGGGAGTCGGGGCTTCGCGAGTCCGCGATTTGTTCAAAATGGCTAAGCGCTCCGCGCCGGCGATTGTATTCATCGATGAGATTGACGCGGTCGGGCGTCATCGCGGCGCGGGACTTGGCGGCGGACATGACGAGCGGGAGCAGACCTTGAACCAAATTCTGGTTGAGATGGACGGCTTTGAGCCGCACGAGTCCGTGATTGTGATGGCTGGCACCAATCGTCCGGATGTTCTGGACCCCGCGCTTCTGCGTCCCGGAAGATTTGACCGCAGGGTGATTCTCGACCTTCCGGATATTAACGACCGCGAAGAGATTTTAAAACTTCACGCTTTGAAAAAACCTTTAGGCAAGGAAATAAGCCTTAGGCTCATTGCCGAGCGCACCCCGGGTTTTTCCGGAGCGGATTTGGCGAACTTGATGAATGAGGCCGCGATTCTGGCGGCGAGAGAAAACCGGAAAACAGTAAGCCAGCTGGATTTAACCCGCTCTATCGAGAAAGTCCTCCTGGGTCCTGAGCGGAAAAGCCACATCCTTTCGCAGAAAGAAAAAGAAATTTCAGCTTATCACGAGGCCGGGCACGCCCTGGTGGCCGCAGTTTTACCTAATGCTGACCCCGTCCACAAAATTACAATTGTGGCCCGCGGCCGGGCGGCCGGCTACACTCTGAAACTTCCCTCTGAAGACCGCCATCTCTACTCTCGGCCGAATTTTTTGGATGAGCTGGCCGCCGCGCTCGGCGGTTACGCTTCGGAGAAACTGGTTTTCGGAGAACTTACCACCGGCTCGGCCGATGATATTCGCAAGGCCACAATGATTGTGCGGGATTTGGTAACAAGATACGGCATGTCTGAGAAAATCGGGCCCATAACCCTCGGCGAGAGAGATGAACTTGTGTTTCTGGGTAAGGAGCTCGGAATCGAGAAAAATTATTCCGAAGAAACGGGCCGGCTGATTGATTCTGAAATGAAGCGCTTCATGAAAAACGCGTTTTCGCGCGCCCTGGGAATCTTGAGAAAATACCGAAAGGTGCTCAACGCTCTCGCCGGACGTTTGATTGAAAACGAGACCATCGAGCGCGAGGAGTTCGAAGCGATTTTGAGCTCTTTCGGTCTGAAGCAAATCCTGCTCGCGCCTGTAGCTCAACGGTAGAGCACGGAGCTTATACCTCCGCGGTTCTAGGTTCAAATCCTAGCAGGCGCACCAAAACTTGACTTTAGACACGCTCAAAAAATTGCGAAAGCCCTCGAGATAAGTGTTGATGATTTAATCAAATAATTTTATGGGATTTTTCAATTTTTCGAAATATAACGATATGGAAAAGGCCATGCTCGATATGTATTCCCAAATGTTGAGTATGCGGGGCATTCCATCTTCTGAGGCGAAAAAGCTAACAGAGGATATGCTCGATCAGGCAATCGAGGAATCTAAAAAAGATGGGACTTACAATCTCCCTCAAAATTTGGGCGATATCATTTTTGGAGACGTGGGTACAGATAATCTAACTATCAAAAAAATTGCAGAGAGTATTCGACAGAAATTACCTTACAAAAAAGAAGAGGGTGTTCGAGATCAAGATGTTCGGTGGTGGTGGAATTTGAATGATATTGAGCGTCGAATGATGCTGAAACAAGATGACGCCGCTCGCATGACACTAATTCTCCACGAACTCGAAAATAGTACCGAGCCATCTAAAGAAAAGGCATTCGACACCGCAACTATAAAGGTGCGGAAATTTCATCCTATCTACGGCGACCCCAAAGATACCGCCCATACTAAAGGCGAAGATCGACCATTGCCTTATGAACTAAAAGACAGGATCAATATCTATATTGAAAAGAGGGCAAAAGAGAGTTCTGGAAATTATAAAGCAGAAATTGAGAAAGCAACTACTTTCAACGCGCTCGTTAGAAAAGAAATTCGAGCGGGGAAACTTTAATAATTAGTAAAATTTATGCAACAAGGTCTTATAGTAAAACCAGATATAGAAGAGGAGGATTTGAATAGATTGGTTCAGGTGGTGTATAAAAATGGGTGCACTTATATATCAGTTGTTACCCCGCATAATGAATCGACCCGTCTGACAGCTAGAGTGGAGAGGGCAGAGGGGTTTAATCGTGTGGAAATTGATATGCGTAGTTGTAATTGGAATATCAGTGAGGCGGGACAAGGGGTTTTTATTAAATTAGCAGAAGATTGGCCGGAGGATATAAAAAACGCGTATTGTGGTAAAAGTATCATGCGGGTTTATATAAAACATGATGACGAAAAAATGTGGGGAGTAGGATTATGGTTGATGTACATGTTAAAAGTTTTAGCAAAAGGCGAGAATCTGGAGGAAGTAAAATTATCCTAAAAGTTTTGAAAGGAATAATGATTGGTTTTAAATTTGATGGCGAAAAAATTTTGGCCTCCCGCGAGGGCGCGGTTGTATAATTACACTATGGCCTACCCCTATCTCCACTTGGCGCATGCGCCGGAATTGAAAGGAAAAGACTGGATAATTTTTAGGTTTCTAGAAATTTTTCCCGGAGGAATCGCGTGGCTGACGCTTGTGGGGATGGTTTTAGTTTCGTGGCTCGCTCCGGTCGCGGGGGCGATTTTTATAATTCTTTTTGATTTATATTGGCTTATAAAAACCATCTATCTTTCAATTCATCTTCGCGGAAATTGGAAGAGATTGCGGCATAATTTAAAGATTGATTGGAAAGAGCGCGTCCAAAAATTATGCTGGGAGCACGTCTGGCAGGTGGTCATTCTGCCCTTTTATAAAGAGTCTTATGAAGTGATAGAAAGTTCATTCCAAGCTCTCGTTAAATCAGATTGGCCCAAAGAGCGGATGATTTTAGTTCTGGCCAGGGAAGAGAAAGGAGGCGAGGGAACGCGCGAGACAATTTGGAAAATCCGCGAAAAATACAAAAATCAGTTTCCGCATTTTCTGGAAACCAAACATCCCGTAAACCTCGAAGGCGAGATTCCCGGCAAAGGCTCCAATGCCGCTTGGGCCGGACGCGAAGTAAAAAAATATATTGATAAACTCAATGTTCCTTACGGCGATATTCTTGTTTCGTCCCTGGATATCGACACCCAGGTTCCTGAGCAATATTTTTTGGTCTTGGCCTATCATTTTCTGACGGTGGAAAATCCGCATCGGACCGCTTACCAGCCGGTTCCGGTCTACAACAATAATATTTGGGAAGCGCCATCTTTCTCGCGCGTGGTCGCGAACTCCGGAACTTTCTGGCAAATGATGCAGCAGGAGCGTCCGGAAAGGCTGGCAACTTTCTCTTCGCACTCCATGAGTTTTAAGGCGCTCGTCGAGCTCGATTTTTGGCAGAGAAACATGGTTTCCGAAGATTCAAGAATTTTCTGGCAGGGATTTCTCTATTATAAAGGCGATTACAAATCTCAACCTATCGCTTATCCGGTCTGGATGGACGCGCCCATTGGCAGAAATCTCTGGGAAACCGCGCAAAGTGTCTATAAACAGCAGAGGCGCTGGGCCTGGGGCGTGGAGAATTTTCCGTACACTCTTTTCGGATTTTTGAAAATTCCTGAAATTCCCTTGCGAAAAAAACTTTATTTCACCCTGATTATGTTTGAGGGGCTTTGGTCTTGGTCCACGAACGCGATTTTGATGTTTTTCTTGGGCTGGCTTCCTTTGATTCTTGGGGGCGAAGCTTTTAACTCAACTATTCTCTCCTACAATCTGCCGCGCGCGACGAGACTGATTATGACCTTAGCCATGGTCGGGATTATAACTTCCATCGTAATTTCGACTTCGCTTCTGCCGCCCCGTCCGGAGAAGACGCCTCGCCGAAAATATCTTTACATGATTTTGCAGTGGCTTTTGATGCCCGTGACTCTAATTTTCTTCGGCGCGATTCCGGCGCTCGACGCCCAAACCCGCTTAATGCTCGGCAAGTACATGGGTTTCTGGGTGACGCCTAAATATAGAAAGACTCCGGAGTTTATTCGAAATGAAGCGATGCGGACTGCGCGCTGACGCGCCGTGCCAACTCGGGATATTTTTGAATCGAATTCGCTTCAATTATTTTCCTGGCTTCTTCTCTGGCGGCTTCCACCATTTTGATATTTTTTAAAGCTTCCATGCCGACGTCAGAGATGCCCCATTGTTTTTGGCCGGTTAGTTCGCCTGGGCCGCGAAGCTCTAGGTCATATTCCGCAAGCTCGAATCCGGACTTGGCTTCCAAAAGCGCTTGAAGCCGCGCCTTTGTTTTTTGCGAATTTGATTCCGTGAACAAGAAGCAATAGGGCTGATGTTCCGAGCGCATCACGCGTCCCCGAAGCTGGTGCAGTTGCGCGAGACCGAAGCGTTCGGCGCCTTCAATCAAAATAATTGTTGCGTTCGGGACATCCACGCCGACCTCGATGACGGAAGTCGCCACCAAAAGCTGGATTTTTCCCTCCCGAAATTCTTTCATTATTTTTTCTTTTTCTTTGGGTTTGAGCTTTCCGTGGAGCATCGCGACCTTAAACTCCGGGAAAATATTTTCCGAAAGAGTTTTATATTCTTTTTTTACGGCGCGCATCTCTGGAAGTCCGACTTCCCGGAGAAGTCGGACTTCCTCGGATTCAATCCGCGGGCAGAGAACGTAGGCCTGGCGCCCGAATGAAATTTTTTTCCGGACGTGCTCGTAGGCATGTTTTCGTTTCTCGGGGGCGATAATCTCGGTAATTATTTTTTTTCTTCCAGCTGGCATCTCGTCCAAAAGCGTTAAATCCAAATCTCCGTAAATTGTAAGCGCCAAAGTTCGAGGGATTGGGGTCGCAGTCATGGACAAAAGATGGGGAATCTGCCCGCCGGCAGGCAGGTTTTCTTCGTGACCTTTTTGCGTCAATTTCAAGCGCTGATTTATGCCAAAGCGATGCTGTTCGTCCACGATCACCAGCGCCAGTTTTTTGAATTTTATTTTTTCCTGAATCAAAGAATGGGTGCCGATTAAAATTTGAATCTCACCCGATGCTAACCATTTCAAGAGGGGAGCGCGCGCAATGTGAGTCGGTTTCCCGGCGAAAGCTTTGGAGGGATATTTTAAAAATTCTGAAGAGGTAGCCAAGCCTATTTTTATATTCAACTGCTTAAAACGGCGGATGAATTCTTCAAAATGCTGGCGCGCCAAAACCTCGGTCGGCGCCATGTAGGCCACCTGAAAATTGTTCTGGACGGCGGCAAAACTCGCCACGGCCGCGACCGCGGTTTTTCCGGAACCGACATCTCCTTCCAAGAGTCTGGACATCGGCTTCGCTCGGCCCAGATCTTCGAGAATATGTTCGCTGGCTCGTTTTTGGGCGCCGGTCAGTTCGAAAGGGAAGGCTTTTACGAAATCTTTAATTTTTTCCGGCTCAATGGCTATCTGATACGAAGGATGTTCATCGCGTTTTTTGCGCCAGGCTTGCCGGATTAGCTGGATTATGAAAATTTCTTCAAAGGCGAAGCGCTTTCTGGCGGCCTCGGCCCATTTCAAATTCCGCGGGAAGTGAATTTCTTTTATGGCCGATTTTAAGGAGGGGAGATTGTATTTTTTTAAAATTTCTTCCGGAATGGAGTCTTTTAGGGAAGTCGGACTTCCACTTGGAAGTCCGACTTCCAAGTGGTCCAAAATTCGTTTTATTGCAAAGCGGAGCCAGCGCGAAGTGAGGCCCCGCGTCTCCGGGTAAATTGGTACAAGTATTCCAGACTCATTCGCGGTTATCTCTCCTGCTTCAAACACGGGATTCATCATGGAAAGCCCGTTTTTATCTCGTTTTATGGTTCCAGTGAAAGTGTAGTCGGTATTGGGTTTTAAGATATTAACCATATATGGCTGGTTGAACCAGACAATTTTTAAAGAGCCGGTGCCGTCAGAAATCAAAGTCTGGGCAAGGCTGATTTTTTTGCGAAAGGTTTTTTTGGCTTCGGTTTTAATCACACGGCCGTGCACCGAGGCCCGTTCGCCCGCGACTAAATCCGCGACAGCTTTTCTGCCGGCAAACCCTTCGTATCTTACGGGAAAATGCCACAATAAATCACGGACTATTTGGAGTCCGAACTTTTTTAAAATTAGAATTTGTCTCTCGGTCAGGCGAAAATAATTCGAGAGCGGGGAGTCGAGCATGAGATTATTTTACACTTTTGCGCCCTCGAGAGGAATTGAACCTCTATCACAAGCTCCGCAAGCTTGCATTCTGTCCGTTGAACTACGAGGGCAAATTAATAAGTTTTGGAAGTGCGCGTTTGATGTAATTTATATCAATAATTTTTCGATTTTCATCCATTTCATAGAAAATTCGATAAGCTCCTACCCGACGGCGCCACTCGTTTTCTTTATCTTTCATCTTGGCGATATCTCCAGAATAAGGATTTACGGCCAGTTCTTGAAAAGCAAGGAAAACCCGTTCCGCGTCTTTTTTCGGAATCTTTCTGAGGAATTTTCTGGAAGACTTACTTATTATTAATTTCCAACTCACGCTGCAGTTCCTCAAGAGTTACATATTCGCCTCGTGCAATTTCACGGCGTCCTCTTTCAACGGCTTTTTTTTCTGCCGTGGTCGACTTGAAGGTTCTGGCAGATTTTATCTTTCTCTGCCATTCCAAAAACTCCTCGTAGGTCTTTCTGGAAATAGCTATGAGTTTTTCGTTCTGATTAACTCCTCTAGGAATGGTAATTATTGGCATAGATATACTCTATCAAAACCTGAAAAATCGCGCAATCGTGTCGAAGAGCGATTCTTCAATTTCCTTCTCCTCCAGGAATTTTATCAAATGCTCGCGGACTTCGTTGGGGTCGGCTTGGCCGAGCGGAATCGAAATCTGCGGCTGAAAAGTTTTTTTTGAAATCAGATATAATTCGCGAACGTGCGGCGGGTCGTAGTTAATCCAGAAAAATTGCAAATTATCGTAAGGGTAAAGTTTGTCTTCGACTTTAATCCCGCGCGAGGTTATGGCGAAGTTTACGATTTTCGGCTGTTTCACCCCGTACATCGCGACCGTGAAACCGCCCAAGAGAACCAGAATCGCGAAAAGAAAATTTTTAAGCAAAATCGCCAGGATTAGAAAGCCGAAAGCGATAATTCCCACGGCCCAGTACCAGTCCGGCGTTTTTTCCCGCAATTCGTGCTCCGGCGCCTCCCAGGACATTAAAACCAAAAATTCAGCCATTACTTAAAGTATATCAGATTGCCGACTTGAATTCCTTTTTCCCGGGCCCTGCCGCCGCTGATTTCGAGAACATAGCGGACTGGGCCGGGCGGAGAGAAAGTTTTCGGAAAAGATTGGGGGGAAAGTTCCGGCTCGACCCCGATGACTTTCAGGTTTTCGTCAATCCAGACGATGTCAATCGCGAATTTCATGTCCTTCATCCAGAAAGAATAAAAATCCGGCTTTTCAAAAACAAAAAGCATCCCTTCATTTTCTCCGAGCGAGTTTCTGCCGGAAAGACCTCTGGTATATTCATGAGGTTCGTCCGCGACCTCGACCAAAAACTCGGCTTCGTTGATTTTTATGAATTTCGTTTCAGACCCTTTCGGATAATTATAAAGAAATCCCGCGACCAGAAGAAAGAGCAGGAGAGCAAAAATTAAAATTATGGCGGGTTTCATTTTTGCGGGCCGCCCGAGTTAAATGCTCGGACAATACAAGCATTGTAAGGCTTCTCTGGCGGTTTTGTCACGTTTCAATTTGAGGCTCTATCGACCCAGAACGGTGTAGGTCGGTCTAGAACCAACTTTGAGCAAACCGTTACAGCGTTTTTTGAAAATTAACCTTTTGAGGTGGGGATCGGGGCTTGCTTCTATCCTAATCGTTGTTGATCGTTTAATGTAATAAGCTTCCAAGCATCCATTTCTTTTTCGCATAATGTCAGCGAGGTATTGTTGAGAAGGGTGAAATAAAAAAAGTTTCTAAAAATCTCATAGGATAGCTGATCGTCGAGCATCATGGTCGCAATAACCATTTTTATAAGATATTCATGAGATACCGCCAAAATATTTTTGGCAGGAAGCTCGGAAACGTATTTTATAAAAAGTTTGGCACGTTTTTTTATATCAAGAAAGTTTTCTTCATCGCTGTAATGCCAATTCGGATCGGTATTATTTCTCTCTTTTAGTAGATCGAAAACTTTTTCAACTTCCGGATCTTTTAATAATTTGCCCTCGATTTCACTCGGCCACTTCTTTTCTCCCAGAAGAGTGGTTTCTTGAACGTCTTTATTAATTTTCCTAGCAATTATTTCTGCGGTTTCTTTTGTTCGCTTATGCGGACTGGCGATCATTACGTCAATTGAAACATGGGCGATTCGCTCGGCTAGTTCCTGGGCTTGCTTGCGTCCCAGTTCGGTTAGTTGGTCATTAAAACTTACTACGCTTTTTTGTAGATTGCTATTTGTTTCTCCGTGGCGCACAAAATATAGTTTCATAAGATTTATTATTCGATTTTAACAGTTTTCGGTCCCTCGATAAAAAATGCTGTCTGCGGTAGGGGTGAGATTCGAACTCACGGTGCCATTTCTGACACAGCAGTTTTCAAGACTGCCGCCTTAAACCACTCGGCCACCCTACCGTTACTCTTTTAACGAGTCTGTTAATCTCGATAATAAATGTCTTTTTTCGGTATATTTTTCTTTCAATTCTTTTTCTCTTTTGAAAGCATCATATTTACTTGTAAATGCTTCGTAATATATAAGCTTCCAAGGCCTCCCCCTTTTAGTTGAACTTACGCCTCCACTGTTATGTTCTACTAATCTTTTTTTGAGATCACCGGTACAACCTATATATTTTGTACCTGTGATACTGCTTTTAAGGAGATAGACGTAATGCATTTTATTCAACCACTCCCTCGGCCGTAGCCCGGCCTACGGGCGAGGCTGCCACCCCACCTTCATCGGCCGTATTTTTTTAGGCGGTAAGCGTCCGAGTGGTCTATCAGGTTTTCTTTATCGGCTCTGTCTATTATTTTGTTTAGCTCTTTTTTTGACAAACCAGATGGTCGCAAAGTTTCTGGCTTGGCCATCTTAAAAAGCTCTTTCTTTTCTTTTGG
This sequence comes from Candidatus Giovannonibacteria bacterium RIFOXYD1_FULL_48_21, assembly GCA_001778985.1. Lineage (GTDB taxonomy): Bacteria > Patescibacteriota > Minisyncoccia > JACPKW01 > UBA11713 > UBA11713. The sequence continues at coordinate 218,387 of MFIU01000001.1, forward strand.
GCCTAACTTCAATCCCTTGACTAAACCCTTAAGTTCTTTACTTGATTTGATATGACTTTTTTCGTCAAACAGTCCCATGTTGTTATTTTAGTTATTTCTTAATAAAAGGCAATCGGATTAATTTCTTAAAGGCCTCTCCAGATTTATAAGATTTGATCTCGATCTCTCTTTTTCTGGCAGACGTTTTGTCGGTCATGAATTCTTTATAAATTAGTTGCCACTGGCGGTAAGCTTTTGTGGAACGAACCTTCCCAGCATTGTGAGACCTTAGTCTTTTATCCAGGTTTCCCGTGTATCCAATGTAGTGGCGCTGGAAATTTATACTTTTTAGGATATAGACCTCATACATTTTTTAAGTATTTTCCCCGCTTGCTACTTTAAATATTTTAATCAAGGTAAGCGGGGTCACGCCTTCCGTGAATTATTTTTTATTATTGTTCAGGCGTGAATCCACCATTTTAATTTCTTCGTCAATGCCGTCTATCAATTCGTAATTTTGAACTTCGTCGGAGCCTATCCAGGCATGGTCAATACTTTCGGGGTTTAACGTAACCTCTCCGGATTTGAACGGCGCGTAAAAGCTCAAAGTCACAACGGGAGTTTTGTCGGGACGAATGAAAGTCATATCCAAGAGATAATCTATCTTTCCGACTTCTAATCCGACTTCCTCTTTAAGCTCTCTGCGAAGCGTCTTCTCCAGAGCGTTATACCAAACGCCGTGCTCATTGGCCTTTTCGCCTGCGTAATCGTCCACCGTCATCCCGCCTCCGGGCACGGTCCAGAAACCCGGCCAGGCTTTTTTGTTTAAGGCGCGGCGCGTGATTAAAAACTTGCTATCTTTATGTATGATGCAAGTCGCGACGATGCGATGCAGTTCTTTGTTGTTCGGAAGTTCCATACTACGGGGCAAGAAGTTTTTTGATTTCTGAAATATTTTCCAGGGTCACGAAAAGAGAATTCAGATAAGGCTGGAGCTGGAGAAAGCCGATTACCAGAATGGCGACCACGAGAAGTATTTTTGAAATTGAATAAATTCTCCGCCAGGTTAAATCGCGGCGCAGTTTTTGCAAAATCTCAAGCGATTTTTGCGAAGCCTCTAAATTTTTCTCCAAAAGCTCTTTAATTTTTTCGTCCATACCTTGAGTTTAACATATTTATTGTTTATACTTTATTTGATTAATTTGGAGGAGTGGCTCGTCGGAATGACGGTGGGTTGGCCGAGCGGCTTAAGGCAACGGATTGCTAATCCGTGGGGGCGAAAGCCCCACAGAGGTTCGAATCCTCTACCCACCGCCAGTTAGGAAATAAAGTCATTGGCTCGCCCGCTACCTGCCCGTCCGGCAGGCGGGCGCGGGCTCGCCAGCCCTGCCTGCGGCAGGCAGGCGTTTTTCGGGGAAATTTTCCGCCATAGGCGGATCTGCCTATGGCATGACAAGCCGTTTTGAATTCAGTAAAGCCAGAGTTCAATAGTAGATTTGATAAGACAAACTTATTGTTTATAAATATATTTAAAAACGGTTTTTTGTTAAGATGAAGCAAGGAGATACGAAATAATTTATTAATAGCACAAGAAGAATTGAATTGATGAAAGAAAACATTATTAACAACATTAAATTTATTGTTTTTGGAACATTGGTAGTTGTAGAGATTCTTATTTTTTTGGTCATAGCGCTTTCTTTAGAGGGGGAATTACTTATTTTGTTTACTATTGGGATAATTTTAATACCTATTTTAATCTGGTTAGGAAATATCAAAACAAAACTATGAAAGAAGAAATTAAGTAAATAAAAGGATTGGAAGAATTAGCCGCCAGAGAAAAAAGATGTAATACTCGCAAGGTTGATAGTAATTAAGTCTAAAGGGAGATGAAAAATACTTATGAAAACTCTTAAATGTGACCTGTGCGAAGTAACGGCGAAGGGCGAAACATTCGAAGAATGGATGGAGGCACTGAAGCCACATTATATGCAAGCGCACGCAGATGTGATGAACAATCCAAAAAACGGAAAGAAAGAAATGGAGAAATGGATGGCTGAAAACAAGGCGCGGTTTGATGCTGCCTAAAAATACACAAAAAATCAGTTCTAAAATTATCGTGTGTAGTATAGAATCTGCCGCCAAAGAGAAACTTAACATTATTACTAATAAAAGATGATTTAAAATATGAGAAACTTACTAACAACTGGAGAAGCATTCTTGAAGGCGCTGACCGCTCGTGATTTTAAACGAATGGGGACTTTCTTGGTCCCGGATGTAAAGTTCCGCGCCCTTCTCCCGCCAGGCTCATTTGAGTGGAACGGCCCCGCCGCTGTAATCGAGAATCTTTCCAGTTGGTTTGGATCCGCGGAGGATTTTGAAGTGCTTGACTCTCAAATTGAAGAAGTAAATGGCCGTCTGCGACTCGCATACAAGTTTCGGCTCCGTCCCCATCCGTTTAAACCCGGCTCGGGGTGGCATGTCATCGAGCAGCAACTGTTTTGTGACGGAGGAGCCGAGGCACTTATTGGCATTGATTTACTTTGTTCCGGTTTTCTTCCCGAAATCGAGAATAAGTAAGGCCTCTCTCTTTTATAGATTTGAATCAAATTTAGCTTCCGCGGCGTTATACTGATATCCATGACCAGAAACCCATTCATCAATGCTTTCGCGGCGCCCGTGATGGGCTATTTTTTTCTACCAGCCGTTCCAGCTTTATTTTGACGGAGAGAAGAAAAACGCCGCAAATCTTTTTCTAAAAACCCTCGGTATTTTCGCTGGAATAACCATCCTATTGCTTATTTTCATATTCATGTTAAACTCGTTTTGAATAATTCATCAAAAGAAAGGAGCGGGAGATGAAAAGCAATGACGAGCTCTTTGGAGTTAAGCAGAAATTGAGGGTCGCCGCGGAATGCGCGTTTTTACAGCAGAGACATCGTCAGGCCTATCATAGTTTTTTAAAAACAGGATTGCCCGACGAAGTTGAAAAGGCGATAAAGACTTGCCTCTTGGCCGACGTTTCGGAAGGGGTCGTGTATCATATCATAGACGCGGCTTGGAAGATGGCGCTCCAACGCCACGAGGCGCGGAAGGAAGTTTTTGTGGCCGCAAGCCTCACTCGCGCGCGGAGCACTCTTCCTTACGTCAAGTTCGCCATCAAGTTTGTCCGCGGACAGGGATACCGCGTGCTCTCGGAGCACAACGGGGCCGACCATCCGCTTAAAACTTTTCTCGAACAAGTCGGCAATCCGGAAACATACAATCATAACCTCTTCCGCGACACCGACAACACGTGGATTAAAAAGTGCGGGTTATTTATAGCAGACCTCACCGACCCGAGCCACGGCGTGGGAGGAGAGTGGGAAAACTGCCGCTTGAAGCCGGAGCTGGGCTCGTTTTTGACCCCCATGCTCGGCATTTCCCTGGCAGACACCAAGGTTTCCGCCTATGTCGATGGAATTAGAGAGGAAGAAAAGTCGTTCATCTGGTTTCGTTCTTACCGCGATGAGGATGATTTAGCCGGAATTCTTTCGGAATTTTTGGAAAAGTTCGGCTAGATTTCGGCAAGTGCTTACTCACTGTTTTGAAGGGGCCGGTTCGTTTTACGAACCGGCTTTCTTTTTTATCCTCTCGCTACCACCAGACCGATGACCGCTTTGGCTCCGGAGGATTTTAGAACGCGCGCCGCTTCGGAAAGCGTGGCGCCGGTGGTAGAGATGTCGTCCACCAAAAGCACGGTTTTGTTTTTGACGCGTTCCGGAAACTTTACCCCGAAGGAATCGTAAACGTTCAAGACTCTTTCCCGGCCGGAGAGCGCGGTCTGCGAGGGCGTGGCTTTTATTTTTTTCAGAAGGCCGGCGTCAAAGGGGATTTTCGTTTCGGCGGACAATTTTTCCGCGAGAAGCGCGGCTTGGTTGTAGCCGCGGTCCAATTCTTTTCTGAGATGGAGGGGAATGGGCAGTATTACGGTTTTTTCAGAAAAAGAAGAAAGATAGGGCTTTATCAAATCATGAAGAATCTTGGTAAGGGGACTCGCGAGCCCGTAAGTGCCGTGGTATTTGAAGCGGCGAAGTGCCTCTCTTAAAATTTTATCCTCGTATGAACCCCAGCTGAAAAGCCGGTCCAAAAAGGGCAGGGAAGATTTTTCTCTGAAATTTTTTCTAGATTTCGCCAGGCAGTTTTTGCACAAGAGTTCGCCTTCCTGGCGGCAGCCCAAGCAGCGTTGGGGGAATAAAACCTCGAGGAATCTATTTAAAACCGTGTGGATAAGCCGCCGCATATGTTATTATTATGATATAATATAAAGGAAGCTCTAGGGCATGGATTTACCTTTGTTTAAAAAGTACAGCGAAAAGGGATTAGCTCTTTTCAAAAGACAGACGAGCGTCGTCGGCATTGATTTGGGTTCGTCGAGCCTGAAGATTGTTCAGCTTCGCAAGGAGAAAGAGCGAGCAGTACTCGAAACCTACGGCGAGATTTCCACCGGACCTTACGCTGGTTCGCCCGTGGGAAAAAGCGTGCGTCTCTTGGACAAGAAAGTTGTGGAGATGCTGACGGACTTGCTCCGCGAGGCCAATGCCAAGGCCGTCCAAGCCGTGGTTTCCATTCCGCTCCGTTCGAGTTTCATCCGAATGATTTCGATGCCTCTGATGTCCGAGAAAGAGCTGGCGGAAGCCATCCCCTTCGAGGCCAGAAAATATATTCCGGTTCCGGCCAGCGAAGTGGTCATCGACTGGTGGCTTTTGCCGGAAGGGATAAGCTCCGAAGGAAAAGACAGCGAAGGCTTTATCAAAGAGCGGAAGTTTGCGGAAGTCTTGCTGGTGGCGATTCACCGCGAAGCCATCGAGAAATATAAGCGCATTTTTCAGGAAGCTAAGCTCGAAGTGAATTCTTTTGAAATCGAAGTTTTCAGCCAAGTGCGCTCGATTCTTGGCCGCGAGATTCAGCCGGTTTTGATGGTGGATTTCGGCGCGCAGGCTACCCGGTTCGTGGTGGTGGATTACGGCATCGTGCGCTTGGCGCACACCGTGGAGCGCGGTTCTCTGGAGCTGACCGACGCCCTCTCGCGTTCTCTGGGGGTGGATTTCGAAAGAGCCGAGCGCTTAAAACAGGACATCGGTTTCTCGCCGCGGCCGGAGCATAAAGAGACCGCGAACGTGATTGAGCCGCTCTTGGACCATATTTTTTCGGAAGGGCTGAGAGTGGTGACAGAATATCACCGCCGTTCCGAGCGGCCGATTAAAAAAGTTTGGCTCACTGGAGGCGGCTCGCTCTTGAAGGGACTGGTTGATTTTTCCATAAACAAGTTTGGACTCGAGGCCAGGCTCGCCGAACCGTTTTCAAAAACCGAATATCCGGCCTTTTTGGAAGAAAATTTGAAAGAGATCGGACCGATTTTCGCCACGGCCCTGGGAAGTGCGCTTAGAGCTTTGCAAGAATAGATTAAAATTTAATTATCATGGCAGAACCATCCTTTATACCAAAAAGTCTTCCCCAACGCCTCGCCCAAGCGCGGGAACCCTTGGGAACTTTTCTGTTTTTGGGAGTTTTGGTTTTCGTGATTTCGCTTTTGGCGCTCGGCGGCTTATTTTTCTACGAGCGCTTGCTTTCCAGCCAGATTACGGACCTCGTAAAATCGCTGGAGCGTCTGAAGGCCGACTTTGACGCGGACTCCATAAACGAACTCGCCCGCGTTTCAGAGTCAATCCAGACCGCCCAAGAGGTCCTGTTCAGTCACCGCCGCGTTTCCAACGTGTTCATGCTTCTGGAGTCAAGCACCCTGCCGGAGGTCAGGTTTTCAAAGTTTTCTTTCGACGCGGCTTCCAACCAGCTTACCCTCGCGGCCGAAGCCAAAAGTTACACGGCCCTCGCCCACCAGACCGAAATTTTTAAGAAATCCTCCGGCGTATCAAAAACATCTTTGTCGAGTTTTTCCCTGACTCCTGCCGGAGGCGTTGATTATGAGGTCGACCTTACTTTTAATCCCGCTTTGGTTCTCGCACGCTGATGGGACGGAATTTTTTAGGCCTGGTTCTGATTGTGGCGGCGGCCGGGGTGAGCGCTTTCTGGGCTTATCCCTTATGGCTGGAGGTAGGCGAATTGGGCGGGACGAAAGAGGAGCTGACTCGAACCGTGAACCAAGTTAAAGACTTGGCGCGTCGGCGGGACGATCTTTTGGCCAGTTACAATTCCATTCCCCGCCAGGATTTGGAAAGTTTGGAAGAATTTTTTCCGAGCAGTCCGGAGGCCGGACTGCTCTTGGTTAACCTCGAGAGTCTCGCCCGGGGCTCGGGGCTTTTGCTCAAAACCATCGCCGTGAGCGAAGGCGGAGAGCTTCAAGTTCAGCCGGCGGACCAGCCCCAGGAGAAAGTTTCGAGCTTGCCTTTTCAGATTTCAGTTTCCGGTTCGTACGCCGCTTTTCGTTCTTTTCTGGCCGCCTTGGAGTCTTCGCGCCGCCTTATTGAGCTCGACCAAATTTCCTTCGACTCCGGCAAGGCCGGAACAAAAGAGTCTTACGAGTTTACGATTCAGGCTCACACTTATTGGAGAAAATAAATGGCATGGGTATTTCCAAACAAAACATTCTTACCGTAATCCTGTTTTTGGCTTTGTTCGGCATCGCCTATATTTGGTACACTTCTTTCTTTTCCAAGCCTCAGGAGGAAGAGGAAAGTCAGTCCACTCCAGCCGCAACACTTTCAACCCCCGATGAATTTCTCGCACTTTTGTTTCTTTTGGAACAGACAAAAATCGACCTGGAATTTTTTCAGAGCGAGAGTTTTAAAGAACTTAAGGGCGGGATTAAGCTGCCGCCTCTGCCAGCCGAGCGGGGACGGGTAAATCCTTTCGCACCTTTTTAAAACTGGCATGTCCGACACGCGTTTTGCGGATTTGCTTTTGCAAAAAGGTCTTATCACCAGGGATAAGTTTGAGAGCGCCCGAGGGGAAGCCGAACGCACCGGCCTTCTCCTTGAAGAAATTTTAGAAAACCAGGGGCTAAGTTCGGCCCAGATTCTCGAAGCCAAAACCAAGGCGACCGGCATCCCGGCCAAAAGTCTCGAGGGCGGCCGGGTGCCTTTCGATATCCTGCGCTACGTTCCGGAGGATTCCGCCCGCAACTACAGATTTGTGCCGCTTGGCATGAAAGAAGGGGTTTTGGAAATCGGCATGCTTGACCCTTCGGACTTGGACGCCCGCGAAGCTCTCCAATTCATCGCCTCGCGCTTGAACCTGCCTTTCCGGGTTTATCTTATTTCCGCGGCGGATTTTAAACGTGTTTTGGAAGAATACAAAGGTTTGGGCGGAGAGGTTACCCGGGTTCTGGGCGAGCTGGAAATGGCGCTAAGCGAGGGAGGTCCTGTTCCGGAAGAATTGGCCGTTGAATCAAAGCTCGTCGAGGAAGCTCCCATTACCAAGATGGTCGCGGTTATTTTGAAACACGCCACCGAAGGCAAGGCTTCGGACGTCCATATCGAGCCTTCCCGCGACAAACTCCGGGTGAGGTTTAGGGTGGATGGAATTTTACACACGAGTTTGATTTTGCCTCTGAAAGTGCACGAGGCCATAATTTCCCGCATCAAGATTTTGACAAACATGCAGTTAGACGAAAAGAGAAAGCCGCAGGACGGCAGATTTTCCGCCCGGATTGAAAGCCGGGAAATAGACTTTCGCGTTTCCAGCTTCCCGACCACTTTCGGCGAGAAGATGGCGATTAGGATTTTGGATCCGGAAACCGGAGTGAAAAGCCTGGAAGCGCTGGGGCTCGATGGCCGGAATCTCGAGGCCATCCAAGCGGGCCTGAAGCGTCCCTACGGCATGATTTTGCTCACTGGTCCGACCGGCTCCGGAAAAACCACCACCCTTTACGCCATGCTCCAGACTTTGAATAAAGAGCGCTACAATATCGTCAGCTTGGAGGACCCCATTGAATACAATATAGAAGGCGTCAACCAATCGCAGGTCCGGCCAGAGATAAATTACGATTTTGCTTCAGGGCTCCGTTCCATCCTAAGGCAGGACCCTGATATAATTATGGTAGGCGAGATTCGCGACCGCGAAACCGCCGGCCTCGCGATTCACGCGGCCTTGACCGGCCATATTGTTCTTTCCACCCTGCACACCAATTCCGCCATCGGGGTCATTCCGAGGCTTATCGATATGGGAGTTGACCCCTTCCTGATTGCTCCTACCCTTACCCTTGCCATCGGTCAGCGTCTGGTGCGAACCCTCTGCCCGGATTCCAAGAAAAAAGTGTCCCTGGTCGGTAGTGTTAGGGAAAAAATAGACGAGGAGTTTAAAGACATGTCGGAATCGGAAAAAAGACAGGTTAAATTTCCGAAAGAAATTTATCAAGCCTTGCCCTCGGCCTCTTGTCCCAAGGGCACCTCCGGCCGCATCGGCGTTTTCGAAGTTTTATCCATGACGCCCCAGCTTGAGAAGATTATTTTGAAAGTTCCGACCGAGACGGAAATTAGCGCGGAGGCCCGGCGCCAGGGTATGATAACCATGAGGGAGGACGGGATTTTAAAAGTGCTCTCCGGCCGGGTCGGCCTGGAGGAGCTCTCTGAAGTAACTTGATGCGAACGCGAATATGAACAAAAAGATTTTGATAATTGACGACGACGAATTTTTGCTGGATATGTACTCTTTGAAGTTTCGGGAAGCCGGTTTTCAAGTGGAAGTGGGCCGGAGCGGAGAAGAGGCGCTGAATCTGGTGCGCCAGGGCTTGAAGCCGGAAGTGGTTTTGCTGGACATCGTGATGCCCACGATTGACGGCTTTGAATTTCTGCGGCTCGTGAAAAAAGAAAATCTCCTGCAAGGAGCGCTGGTGGTGATTTTGTCCAACTTGGGCCAGCGGGAAGATATCGAGAAAGGCTTGGCTTTGGGAGCTAACGACTATATCGTGAAAGCTCACTCCACCCCCTCCGAAGTGCTTCGAAAAATTGAAACCCTCTTAGAGAAGAAAGCATGAGTCCTCTCAAGGATTACGAAGCGGAGCTGAAAGAGCTTATTGGAGCCGTGCTCCGCGAGCAGGCCTCCGACCTCCATATCTCGGCTGGACGCCACCCCACTTTACGGATTGCCGGCCGCTTGACGCCCTTGGTGAAAACGCAGGTTTTGACTCCCCAAGACACCGAGGGTTTCATCTTCGCCATGCTGGATGACCAAAAACGCTCTAAGCTCATCTCTGAACGGGAGCTGGATTTTTCTTACAATTTTGAAACGAAGGCCCGCTTTCGGGTGAACGCCTATTTTGAGCGCGGCTTTCTGGCCGTGGCGCTTCGGTTTGTGCCAGTGGAGATTAAGAGCTTAAAGGATTTGAACCTGCCGGATATTCTTTTGAACTTCGTAAGAAAAAAACAGGGATTTTTTCTGGTAGCGGGTCCGACCGGACACGGCAAATCCACCACCCTGGCCTCGCTTCTCAACGCCGTCAATCAGGAAAGATTTGAACACCTGCTTACGATTGAGGATCCGATCGAGTTTCTTTTCACTCCGGACAAATCTATTATCGACCAGCGCGAGGTCGGTTTTGACACCAAAGATTTTCACCGCTCTCTTCGCTCCATGTTTCGGCAGGACGTCAACGTGGCCATGATCGGCGAGATGCGGGACCAGGAGACCATGTCCACGGCGGTGACCGCGGCCGAAACCGGGCATCTTATTCTTTCTTCCCTGCACACCAATAACGCCGCCCAAACCATTGACCGGATTATTGATTCTTTCCCGCCGGGTCAGCAAAATCAGATTCGCTCCCAGCTCGCCTCCACTCTCTTGGGTATTTTCTCCCAAAGGCTTTTACCCCGTATTTCCGGGGGCTTGGTGCCGGCCTACGAGCTTTTAATCGCGACCACGGCCGTTCGGAATTTGATTCGGGAGGGGAAAAATCACGAACTTGATTTGGTGATTGAGACTTCGGCCGAGCTCGGCATGATAACTTTGAATCAATCCCTCCTCAACTTGGTCCAGCAGGACGAGATAACTTTTGAGACCGCGCTCGCTTACTCCATCGACCCTAAGAATTTAGAAACTTTATTGGGCCGAAGATGAAAAATGTCTCTTTATAACTATCAAGCCAGAACTCCTGAGGGCGAGGTGAGGGCCGGCACGATCGAATCCCCGAGTTTGGACCTGGCGGTCTCCGCGCTCCAGCGCCGTTCTTTAGTCATTGTTTCTCTGACTCCGGCCGAGGAAAAAGTTCCGTGGTACCGCCGGGAGGTTTTACGTTTCGGCGGCATTAAGTTGCGGGACATCGTGATTCTTTCAAGACAGCTTGCCATTCTCTTCGAAGCCAAAGTTCCTATCGTTGATTCTCTTAAAATTTTAGCCGCCGAGAGTTTGAAACCTAAACTTCGTCAGGCTCTGGGCGAGATTTCCACGGACATTCAAGGCGGTTTTTCCATCACCCAGGCCCTCGCGAAACGCCCCGATATTTTTTCAGAATTCTACGTCAATATGGTGCGCTCCGGCGAAGAGTCCGGCAAGCTGGAAGAAGTGTTTTTGTATCTCGCCGATTATCTGGAGCGAAGTTATGAACTTTTGTCCAAAGCTCGAAACGCCTTGATTTACCCCGCTTTCGTGCTGGTTGTTTTTGTGGGAGTGATGGCCGGAATGCTGGTGGGTGTAATTCCGCAGATTTCCGTGATTCTCATCGAGGCCGGGGCCGATGTGCCGATTTACACCCAAATTATCATCGCGCTTTCTGATTTTTTGCGGCGTTTTGGAGTTTTGATTTTGATCGCCGCGGGGCTTGGCGGCATTTTTCTCTGGCGTTACTCCCAGACCGAGGCCGGGCGCTTGTCTCTTTCGCGCTTGGTGCTGGATTTGCCCTGGGTTGGGAATTTGGTTAGAAAATTCTACGTCGCGCGTTTCGTGGACAACCTCGAAACTCTAATTGTGGGAGGGGTGAGCGTTTTGCGGGCGCTGGAGCTTTCGGCCGAAGTGGTCGGTAACGAAATTTTTTCAAAAATCATCCGGGAGGCGGCCGAGGCGGTCAAAGGCGGCGCCCCCATCTCCGAGGCCCTCTCGCGCTGGGAAGACATCCCGCCTTTGGTGACGCAGATGATAAAGATAGGCGAGGAGACGGGCAAACTCGACTTTATGCTGAAAACTATGGCCCGTTTTTACCGCCGGGAGGTAGAGAACACGGTGGACAACTTGGTGGGCCTCATTGAACCTGTGATGATAATTATTTTGGGCCTGGGGGTCGGGATTTTGGTGGTATCCGTACTTTTGCCCATCTACAATATTTCCTCAACCTTTTAATTGTTTTATAATTGAATTATGAAAAAAGCCGGTTTTACTTTAATTGAACTTCTGGTGGTTATCGCGATTATAGGCATTCTGGCCTCCGTGGTTTTAGCTTCGCTGAATACGGCTAGGAAAAAAGGCAACGATGCCAAAGTCAAAGCCCAGCTCTCGGGCCTGCGGGTCGCGGCGGAGCTCTATTGGGATTCCGCAGGCAATTACGGAATCACAACTAATGCCTGCAGTGGCGGTGTTGGAAATATGTTTGCCGATACTGCGTCGAACATGGCAACATATGTCGATGGCGCCAACTACCCTGCTGGGACCACGATAACTTGCCGCGCCATAGCTGCTCCAGCTTCCTACGCGGTTTCCGCTAATTTAAGCGATGCCAACGCGGCCGCGGTTGACAACTGGTGCGTGGACTCGACCGGCGTTTCCAAAGCTATCGCTAGTTACCTGGCAAGCGGAGACACCACCTGCAACTAAACTCTTATCCACACTGAAAAATTATTCCGTCCGGCAACGGGGTATAATAATAGTATTAGAAAAAGAAGGTCGTTTTACTCTTAGACATTAATGTTTTTATGAATATTTTTAGGAAGAAAGCAGGTTTTACCCTTATTGAACTTCTGGTGGTTATCGCGATTATTGGCATTCTGGCCTCCGTGGTTTTAGCTTCGCTGAATACGGCCCGAAAGCGCGGGAACGACGCCAAAGTCAAGGCCCAGCTCTCTGGACTTCGCGTGGCCGCGGAATTGTATTTTGATTCCAACGGCGGCTATGGCGCCACCACCGATGTTTGCAGTGTTGGAATGTTCCCAGATACCGCGTCGAACATGGCCACCTATGTTGACACGGCGAACTATCCTGCTGGGACTACAATAGACTGCCACGCAGTCACTTCCCCGTCTGCCGCCTACGCTGTTTCAGCTACTTTGAGTGATGCTAACCCGGCTACAGCCGACGTCTGGTGCGTGGATTCAACCGGCGCCTCCAAAGCTATCGGTGATCGTCTAACCACCGCCGGAGACGTTACCTGCTAGTGAGAAAGGGTTTTACTTTAATTGAACTCCTGGTGGTAATTGCCGTTATTGGAATTATTGCCGCCATTATAGTTGTCGCGCTTGGCGGCGCCAGAAATCGCTCTCAAGACGCCAAGGTCAAGGTTCAGGTGTCCGGAGCCAAAAACGCGGCTGAAATTTATTTCAATTCCTCGGGCGGCTACGGCGCCGCCAATGTTTCCGTCGTTTCGGGAGGAGCATCCTGCGCCGGCGCTATGTTCACGGACGCAAATTCCAGCATGGCCGCGTACGCTGACTCTGATAATTATCCCGGAGGAGCCGGGTTGGTCTGCGTTCAGAATTCCAGCGCTTTTGCCTTCGCGGCCTCTCTTTCAATTTCCGGCGAGTACTGGTGCGCGGACTCCAGCGGCAACCCAGGCAAAATCACGATTTCTAACCCCGCGAGCGTAGTCACCTCTGATGACACCTGCTCCGAACTCGACGCCAGATGAGTTATCGAAGTCCGACTTCGATAGTTATTCTATTATCACCTCTTTGTCCATCTCCTTATAATTTTCTGAACGGAGCCATTCGGTAATATTGGCTTGATATTGTTTGGGGCCTCCAAAAGATTCATCAAGCAGACCCATATCCAATAATTCTGGGAAATTCATTTTTCCAAGGTAATCCTGGTGACTTGACCATCGGTATGATGCTAAAAAGTCTAAAGCTTTTTCTGGATTTTTAATGCCGTTTATTTTCCACTCTGGCTCAATCGCCTCGAGCGGGTTTAGATGAATATAGTAGGGGAGATAAATAAAATGTCGCTCATTTTTTAATCTCGCGGCTTTATATTTTCCTTGAAAAAGCGGCCCCACCCTCTGATACTTTTTATTAAAATAATTTGTGTATCCGGCCCCAACCTTTCTCATAAACTCCGTGATTCCATTTCCTGCTATCTGTTCAAGCAGCAAGTGGTAGTGATTTGACATCAGCGCAAACGCCAACACCCTAACTAATTTCTTACGCGGATATTGAAGTCGGATTTCGATAGATTTTATATCGAAAAAATAGCCTATATTGGTGGCTGAGCTTGAATCATTGAAAAGAGTTAAGCTATAAACAAATCTTAAGCGGTCACGATCGTTAAGAAAAATGTTCCTTTTTTCCACACCACGATTATAAACGTGATAAATTTTACCGGTGGCAGGTTTTTCTCTTGGCATATCTTTAATTCTATTCTATCGAAGTCGGACTTCCAAATGCTTGTTGGGACTTTTCTTTATAGAATAAATAAGTGGATTCTATCGAAATCGGACTTCTAGTTTTCTTTTTTGGGCTTGCCGTCGGTAGTTTTCTTAACGTAATAATTTTTCGGCATAATACTGGCGAGAAAGTTATTGCCGGACGTTCTAGATGTTTCGCCTGCGGGAAGACGCTTCGTTGGCATGAGCTTATTCCGGTTTTAAGTTTTTGCATCCAGAAGGGACGTTGCCGGGACTGCCGCAGTAAAATTTCCTGGCAGTACCCGGCCGTGGAAATTCTGACTGGACTTCTCTTTTTGTTTTTTTATCTTAAGTGGCGTATAGCGTATAGCCTGCCTGCCGGCGAGGCAGGCGCCGGGCAGGATTTGATAATTCTACTCTGGTGGTTTTCGATTGCGGCGCTTTTGGTCCTGCTCACCGTCTATGACCTCAAGCATAAAATTCTTCCGGATAGATTCAATTACGCCTTTCTAGCTTTAAGCTTTTTTAATATCTTTAATGATTTCGCCGCCCTAACTTTCCTTTTAAGTCTTGGGCCGGCTTTTTTCCTGTTTTTGCTGTGGTTCATTTCAAGGGGCCGCTGGATGGGTTTGGGCGACGCCAAGCTTATGGCGGCGGGCGGCATTTTTTTGGGTCACATTCAAAGTTTGGTTGCTCTGGTCTTGAGTTTCTGGATTGGGGCGGCCGTTGGGATTTTCTTGCTTTTCCTGAACCCGAATATTAAACTTAAAAGTGAGATTCCTTTCGGGCCGTTTCTCGCGCTCGGAATAATCTTGGCTTTTTTCTTTTCTCCCTATGGCTAAAAAAGTGAATTCCAGGCTGGGAAAAACGACTATTTTTTGGGCGGGAGTGGGTATTCTTCTAGCCGCCATATTTATTTTTTCTTTCTATCCTTCCAGGAAAGGGTTAACGCTGATTATTGATTACGGTGGAGGCGACATAAGAACTTTCAAGACGAGTTATCAGGACGGCCTCACGGCCTGGGATATGCTTCAGCAGGCGAATGCAAACTATCAGATTGTTCTTGAACCGGAGACAGATTTTCGTCCGAAGGCTATCGGCGAGTTTAAAAACGGCACCGGAGGCAAACATTGGGTTTTATATAAAAACGGCCGGCGACAGGAAGCCAGTCCTATCCAGACCGATCTTTCCAGCGGAGAGATAATTCGTTTTAGATTTGAATAGTGCGCGGGTTCACCTTACTCGAACTTATAATCACCCTCGCCATTTTCACGATTGTGGCCGGCATTTTATTGGCCGATTATCCGCGTTTCGCCGCCCGGATCAACCTCCGCCGCTCCGCCCAGGAGATTGCGCTCTCGATCCGCGAGGCTCAATTCTCGGCTTTCGCGGTGAGGGGATTTCAGAGCGGCGGGCAGACGATTTTCAAATCCTGGGGGATTAATTTCAACAAAAGCGTTTCGGACAAAGAATATACTTTGTTCGTGGATGCCAATGGGGATTTTGAGTATGACCCGCCGCCGGCCGCGCCGAACGAACTTGTCAAAAAATTTCAAGTTGCCGGAACTTCCAAAATCGTAAGCCTTTGCGCCGGGCTTAAAACCGCGATCCCGGACACCTGCAGTCTCAACCGGCTCGATATAATTTATCAGCGCCCCAACCCGGATACCATCCTGAAAGGCAACGGCAGCGTGTATTCGGATTTGGAGATAATTATTCGGTCCCCGGACGGGCTCCAGAGGACCATCGTGGTTTGGTCAACCGGCCAGATATCCGTAGAGTGATTATGAAGGGTTTTTCTCTTCTGGAAACAATTGTCGCCATCTCGATACTGACGCTCGCCCTTTTGGGGCCGCTGGCGCTGGCCGCTTTCGCGCTCCGCTCCGCCAGCTTGTCTGAAAATCAAGTCATCGCTTTTAATTTGGCGGAAGAGGGGATGGAGTTTGTCATAAATAAAAGGGATTCCAACATTTTCGCTGGCGCCGGAAACTGGCTCGAGGGCCTGACCAACTGCCAGTCTGCCAACGGCTGTTTTGTTGATGTTACCAATAATTCAGTGCAGAGATGTTCTGCGAATTGCCCTTTTCTGAAACGCAATTCATCTTCCGGGTTGTACAACTATGCTTCCGGTCCTGATACTATTTTCCGGAGAAGAACGGTGCTTGAAAATGTGGGCTCAAACCAGGACGAACGCAAAGTCAAGGTGAGCGTTTCTTGGGCGGAACGCTTCGGGAACCGCTCTTTTACCTTGGAACATAATATTTTTAAGAAGAGATGATATGAAACGCGAAGCAGGTTTTACGTTGTTGGAAATGCTGGTATCTTTGGCGGTTTTTTCAGTCGCGCTTTTAATAATTATGGTTACTCTTTTTTCCGTCTTTAACGCCCAGCGAAAAGCCATCGCGATTCAAAACGCCCAAGACAATCTGCGTTTCGCTTTT
This sequence comes from Candidatus Giovannonibacteria bacterium RIFOXYD1_FULL_48_21, assembly GCA_001778985.1. Taxonomy (GTDB): domain Bacteria; phylum Patescibacteriota; class Minisyncoccia; order JACPKW01; family UBA11713; genus UBA11713. Next base: position 234,284 of record MFIU01000001.1, read on the forward strand.
GAACATATGACCAAGGAGATTCGGGTCGGCCGCGTTTTTCACTGCGGCATTTCCGGCACGCTGACCCAGCCTCAAGATTGCCCCAACGGTTCAACTCCTTCTTCTTTCAGTTTTAAAAATGACGTCGGCCAGACCGTGACTTATCAAGTTATTTCCAATCAGCTGGTAAAATCCTCCACCGCCTCCCGGCCCTGCGACAATAGTCCGCCTACGCTCGCGGACTGCCAGAAAATCACGGCGCCGGAAGTGGTGATAGTGGATCGAGTTGCTTTTTACGTTGACGGTTCGGCCGCTTTTGATGGCAAGCAGGATAGGGTAACGATTGTGCTGGAAGGCCAGGTGCGGGATCCGCGGGGGATAGGCACCGCCGAGCTTAATCTTCAGACTACGGTTTCCAAAAGAAGTTTAGTCGACCAGCCATGAAAAATTCTCGCGGCATAACCCTTTTGCTGTCGGTTCTGATTATTTCCATCGTGCTCGCGGTGAGTCTGGGAGTTTCCAATATTATCACCACTGAGATTTTTCTCTCCAACACCGGCAGGCAATCTCAGATTGCTTTTTACGCCGCGGATGCCGGCGTGGAGTGCGCCACCTATTGGGACTCGCTTCATAGCGGATTGTCGCAAAGCGCCTTTGCTACCTCTACTCCAGCCCCAAGCACGATTTCCTGCGGCGGGCAGAATTTTTCAGTCGGCGGCTGGGCTTCCTGTATTCCTACTCCCTGCACGTCAGCCGGAGAGAAAAAGTCCGGACTCTCTTCTTTTACTCTGAATTTCTCGAACGGTTCCTGCGCCAAAGTCGGCGTTACCAAGCGTAATAATTTTTCAGATCCTTTCTCGCCGGCCATTGAAGCTTTCATCCATTCGGACGGCCAGAACACCTGCGCGAATACTCCCCGGACCTTTCAGAGGTCGATTGAAACGCGCGTTTTTGAATAGATATGGATAAAGCCCAGGCGCGGCAAAGAATTGCCAAACTTAAAAAAGCGATAAATAAGTATCGCTACGAATATCACGTTTTAAATAAATCCTCCATCTCGCCCGAGGCGTTGGATTCTTTGAAGCACGAGCTTAAAAAACTGGAAGACGAATTCCCCGACCTCATAACCAAAGATTCTCCAACCCAGCGGGTCGCCGGGAAACCGCTGAAGGGTTTTCAGAAAATTATCCATAAATTTCCCATGCTGTCCCTGGAAGACGTTTTTTACGAAGAGGAATTTTCTCAATGGCAGGACCGCGTCATGAAACTTCTTCGCGTTTCGCACCCGCCGGAACTTTTCGCGGAACTGAAATTCGACGGCCTCGCGGTCTCGATAATTTATGAAAACGGAATTTTGGAGAAGGCCGCGACGCGCGGGGACGGGAAAATCGGCGAAGATATAACGCAGAACATAAAAACCATTGAGGCCATCCCCTTGCGGCTTGAGAATGATTTGAAAGGAGAAGTGGAGATTCGGGGCGAAGTTATTATCACCAAAAAAAATTTTGAAAAAATAAACCGCGAGCAGAAAAAGGAGAACGCGCAGATATATGCGAACCCCAGAAATCTCGCCGCCGGGTCTTTGCGTCAGCTCGACCCGAAAATTACTGCTTCGCGCCGCTTGGATTTTCACGCCTACGATTTGGTCACCGAGCTTGGGCAAAAAAAACATTCTGAAGAACATAAACTTCTTGAGAAGCTCGGATTTAAGACTGACCGCGAAGCCAGGGTTATAACCGAGCCAAATGAGCTTTTTAAATTCAAGGAGAGAATTGAACGGGGGCGCGAAAAACTTCCTTATGAAATTGACGGCTTGGTGGTGCAGGTGAACGATAATAAAACTTTTCAGAAATTAGGCGTGGCCGGAAAGGCTCCGCGCGGTTCGATTGCTTTCAAGTTTTCTCCCAAAGAAGCCACCACTAAAGTCAGAGAAATAATCATTCAGGTTGGGAGGACGGGGAAATTGACTCCGGTTGCCATGCTTGAGCCCGTTCAGGTTGGGGGAGTCACAATTTCTCGCGCCTCGCTTCACAACGAAGACGAAATTCGGAGGCTGGGGCTCAAAATCGGTGATACCGTCATTGTGGGCCGGGCCGGGGATGTAATTCCTGACGTTCGGAAAGTTTTAAAAGAGCTTCGACGCGGCAAAGAAAAAGAATTTCATATGCCAAAGACCTGCCCGGTCTGCGCCCTCCGAGTTTCAAAGGAGGGACCGCTGACGTTCTGTACTAACAAAAATTGTCCGGCCAAGCACCGCGAAAATATTTATCATTTTGTTTCAAAAAGCGCGTTTGATATTGATGGGCTCGGACCGAAAATCGTGGATGTTTTACTGGACCAAAATTTGATTCAGGATGCGGCGGATATTTTTGACTTGGAAGAGGGGGATATTCAGCCGCTCGAACGCTTCGGCGAGAAGTCCGCCCAAAATATCGTGGCCGCCATTAAAGCCAAGAGCAAAATCTCTCTGCCGCGTTTTCTCATAGCTTTGGGCATTTTGCATGTGGGCGAGGAGACCGCGCAGGATTTGGCGGATAATTTCGGTTCTCTGGAAAAATTGAAGGAGGCTTCTCTGGAAGAACTTGAATCTGTCCCGAACATAGGAGAGGTCGTGGCGCGAAGCCTTTGCGAGTGGTTTCGGGACGCTTACAATAAACGTTTCTTGGAAAAGCTTTTGCGGCGCGTTAGTATCGAAAAATACCACGCGCCGACCGGAAAGCTGAAGGGGCTCGTTTTTGTGATAACCGGCGGCTTGGAGGCATTGACTCGCGAGGAGGCGAAAGCCAGAATCAAAAAACTGGGCGGTGATACTTCGGAGAGAGTGACCAAGGATACCGATTACGTCATAGTCGGCGCGGAGCCCGGCTCGAAATACGACAAAGCCAAAAAATTAGGAATTAAAATCATTGATGAGAAAGAATTTTTAAAACTTTTATGATTTCGAAAAATAACAAAAGAAATGTAGAATTTTTATTTGAAATTGAAGCTTTTAGGAATATAGAACGTGTCTGGAAACGTTTTTACAATCCGGATGTTGCAAACAATGCGGAACATACTTTTAATGTTGCTTGGATTGCTCTTACGCTTGCAAAGATGGAAGACATTACGAATCATGAAAAAATTTTAAAAATTGCTCTTTTGCATGATTTGCCGGAAAGTCGTTGCGGGGATGTTGATTATCTTTCGCGACAATATGTTGTTCGGAAAGAAGATGAAGCAATTAAGGATATGTTTGAGGGGACGGTTCACCAAAACGAAATTTTGAGTTTGTGGAAAGAATTCGAAGATAAAAAAACGCCAGAAGCCTGGATTGTGAAAGATGCCGACAACTTGGACGTTGAGCTTGAGCTACGCGACCAAGAGTGTCGAGGACATGGCATAACAAAAGCACTCCGTCCTAATCGCGATAAAAAACTCTACTACAAATTATTTACCAAATCAGCCAAAATATTATGGAAAGAGATTCAAAAAACAAATCCGCATGATTGGCATTCTAAATCACCAAAGAACCGTTTTAATAGTGGCGATTGGCAGCACAAAAAGAAGGCATGAAAATCTCAAAGCATATTCATTCGTGTTTACTGGTAGAGGACGAGAGCAAAACGATTTTGATTGACCCGGGGAATTATACTTTTGAAGAGAAGGGGCTTGATATTGGGAAATTAGAAAAGCTGGACTTTCTTTTGATAACCCATGAGCATCCCGACCACATGCACATGCCTTTGATTAAAGAAATATTGGAGAAATTTCCACAAGCCCAAATTATAAGCAACAATTCCGTCAAAAAAATTTTAGAAGAAAGAGGGATAAACGCAACCGAAAATGTTGAACATTCAATGTTCAACATTTTGAAAGCACCGCACGAGCTTTTGCTCGGAGGCCGCACGGCGGAAAATACCTTGTTTAATATCTCGCAAAAATTAACTCATCCCGGGGACTCTCTTAAATTTGATAAGACCTGCGAGATTTTGGCGCTTCCCATTCAGGCGCCGTGGGGAAGCTTTGTCGCCTCGGTGGAAAAAGCGGCTCTTTTAAAGCCGAAAATCGTCATTCCAATTCACGACTGGCATTGGAAGGACGCCGCCCGCCGGAGAATGTACGATATGGCGAGCCAATATCTGTCAGAAAAAGACATTGATTTTCGCGGCCTCGAAACTGGCGAAGAAATATCGCTATGATATATCATAGTGGTTGAGTTTATGAATCAAGAGACTAAAATTTGTCAAAATTGTAAAAGCGAATTCGTAATAGAACCCGAGGATTTCAAGTTCTACGAAAAAATGCAGGTGCCTCCGCCGACATTTTGTCCGGAGTGCAGGTTTCAGCGGAGGTTGATGTTTAGAAACGAACGGAGTTTATACAAACGAAAATGTGATTTGTGCGGGAAAGAAATTATAACCGCTTATTCTCCGGATAAACCCTACAAAGTTTATTGCAATCCCTGCTGGTGGTCTGATAATTGGGACGTTTTAGGATATGGGCAGGAGTATAACCCCTCTAGAACTTTTTTCGAACAATTTCGCGCCCTTCAGTTTAAGGTGCCCTATCCAAATCTTATAATGGATCATCCCACCTTGATAAATAGCGAATATACCAATCATAGTGGCCATCTGAAGAATTGTTATTTAATCTATAACGCAGATATCTGTGAAAATGTTCATTATGCAGAGATTTTAGCAAATGATAAAGATAGTATGGATTCGACCATGCTTGGCGAGTCCGAACTCTGCTATCAAAATATAAATTGCGGACATTGTTATAAAACTTTTTTCTCGGAAGACTGCAACGATTGTGTAGAAGTGTATTTTTCAAAGGCCTGCATTGGATGTAGTAAATGTTTTGGCTGCATCAACTTAAGGAACAAGCAATACCATATTTTTAACAAGCCCTACACTAAAGAAGAATATGAACAAAAACTGAAAGAATTTCTGCTCGATTCTCATACGGGTATCGAGAATCTGAAAAAGGAAGCAATTAAGTTCTGGCAGTCCATCCCTCATAAATTTATGCATGAGCGTCACAACGTGAATGTTTCGGGAGATTATGTTTTTGTTTCCAAAAATGCGAAGGATATGTATCAGGTCCGCGGCATAGAAGATGGCAAGTACTGCCAATGGATTACTACGCAACCAGTGAAAGATGTTTATGATTATACAGAATGGGGGAATAATGCCCAAAGGATTTATGAATGCATAACGGTTGGGGAATTTGTTGATAATGTGAAGTTTTCCTACTTCGGCGCCTTTAAACATTCTATGAATGTGGAATATTCAAGCGGTTGTATTTCATCTTCTGATATATTTGGGTGTATTGGAGTTCGGAAAAAGCAGTACTGTATTTTAAATAAGCAGTATACGAAGGAGGGTTATATAAAATTGCGTGAACGGATTATTAAAGATATGGACGAGAGACCTTATGTAGATTCAAAGGGGCGAGTATTCAAATACGGAGAATTTTTTCCGTATGATTTAAGTTTATTTGATTATAACGAGTCTAGCGCCGATCAATATTTCTATCCCTTGTCCAAAGAGAAGGTTTTGGAAAGAGGATGGCGGTGGTATGAGGGGAAGCCGGGGGAGTATAAAATTACGATGAAGAAAGAGGATATTCCGGACAGCATTAATGATGTTCAAGATAGCATTGTGGACGAAGTTATAGAATGCGCGGAGTGCCAGAGGCCATATCGCATTATTGATAGGGAACTAGCTTTGCTGAGGCGCTTTGGCCTGCCAATTCCCAGAAAATGCCCGAACTGCCGCCACAAGGAACGCTTAACTAGGATAAACCCGCCACGTTTATGGGACAGAAAATGCGACCGTTGCGGCGCTGATATTAAAACCAGTTATGCTCCCGAGCGTCCCGAAAAGATTTATTGCGCGAAATGTTATCAAGAGGAATTTGTATGATTACCCCAGAAGACATAAAAAAATTAGCCGAATTGGCGAGGATTCATTTGACGGAAAAAGAAGAAAAAAGTTTGGAGAAAGACCTCAAGAGCATCTTGAGCTATGTGGAGAAGTTGAAGGAGGTGGATGTTTCCGGGGTTCACGAAATGACGCACGCGGTCGCGGCTAAAAATGTGTTTCGCGGGGACGAACCAGGGGAAGAGGACGATGGAACTTTGCTTACCGAACAATTTCCGGAAGAAGAGAGGGGTTATTTAAAAGTTAAAGGAGTTTTCGAACGTGATTAAAGAGACGATAGCAAAACTTGAGAAGGGAGAAATTTCCGCAAGAGAATTAGTTTCGGGATATTTAGACACAATCAAGAAAAAAGACCCGAGTTTGAACGCCTATCGGGAAGTATTTGACGACGCGATGGAAGAAGCTGAAAAAATTGATTTGAAGATAAAACACGGCGATACGCCTCGTCCGCTCGAGGGCATTCCTTTCGCGATTAAGGACAATATCTTAATCAAAGGTAAAATGGCTGGGGCGGCCTCGAAAATTCTGGAAGGATATACCGCGAGTTACGACGCGGCTTGCATAAAGAAACTTCGCGAGGCTGGCGCGATTTTTCTCGGCAGAACAAACATGGATGAATTCGCGATGGGCTCTTCCACTGAAAACTCCGCCTACGGCGCGACCAAAAATCCTCACGATGAATCTCGCGTTCCGGGCGGCTCTTCGGGCGGCTCGGCTGTGGCTGTGGCGGCGGATATGGCCATGGCCGCTTTAGGTTCTGACACCGGCGGCTCTATCCGCCAGCCCGCGGCTTTTTGCGGCGTGGTCGGCTTAAAGCCGACTTACGGCGCGGTTTCGCGCTCCGGACTGATTGCCATGGCTTCATCTTTGGACCAGATCGGACCGATTGCCAAGACCGTAGCTGATGCCGAGGTGGTTTTCGAAGCAATAAAAGGAAGTGACCTTCGCGACGCTACTTCTGTCCAAAATCCAAAATCCAAGTCCCAAGTTCCAAAAGTAATAGGAATACCCAAAGAGTATTTTTTGAAAGAAGGAATGGACGCCGAAGTTTTAAAGAAAGTTGAAGAAGCCATTGAATTTCTGAAAGAAAAAGGATTTGAAATCAAAGAAGTTTCTTTGCCCTATACCCAATACGCCCTCGCGGCCTATTACATAGTGATGCCGGCCGAAGTTTCGGCGAACCTCGCTCGTTTTGACGGGATGCGCTACGGGCCTCGCGCGGAAGAAAAAAATCTTTTCGGGGTTTACGCGAAAACACGCGAGAAGGGATTTGGTCCGGAAGTGAGGCGCCGGATTGTTCTGGGGACTTATGTTTTGTCCGCCGGATATTACGACGCTTATTACGGACGCGCGCAGAAAGTGAGATATTTAATCCGCAAAGATTTTGAAAATGAATTTAAAAACGTGGATGTGATTTTAACGCCCACCGCTCCAACTTTACCTTTCAAAATCGGAGAAAAAACAAAAGACCCCCTTTCAATGTATCTTGAAGATATTTTCACCGTTCCCGCGAACCTTGCCGGAGTTCCGGCAATGTCCGTGCCGTTCGGTGAAGCAAGAGGCCTGCCCGTCGGCATTCAGCTCATTGCCCCGTGGTTTGAAGAGCGGCGGCTTTTTGAAGTTGGAAAAGTTTTGGAGAACGTGCTATAGTAATCCCGAATCAAAAACTCGGAAGGAGGTATTAAAAAATGAGATATATGCCTGCGGAGTGGGAGGAACACAGGGCGACATGGCTCGCCTGGCCGCACAACAAGGAGCACTGGCCAGGGATGGATTTGGAACGGATTTGGCTCACTTATGTCAGAATAATTCAGCTTTTAATCTCGTCGGGAGAGAAAGTGGGCGTTCTGGCGGATGACGCCTTGATGCAGGAACAGGCTAGGTCATTCCTCTGGAAGAGGGATGTGCCGATTGACAGCGAGATAATCCAGTTCGTCCACATTCCCACGAACTCCTCGTGGGTCCGTGACTGGGGCCCGATTTTTGTTAGAACCATCCATGGAATTTGGGCCACAGATTGGAGGTTTAACGGGTGGGGCGGAGAATACCCGCCGTGGGAAAAGGACGATGCAGCGCCGACAAAAATAGCCGAGGATTTAAAAATCCCCTGCCTTGATATTAGCGACATTTGCCTTGAAGGGGGCGCTATTGAAGTCAATGGCGAGGGCACTCTTCTTACTGTGGAGGGTTGCCTAAATCATAAAAAGCGAAACCCCCGGTTAGAAAAAGAGAATCTGGAATATCTCTTTAGGGATGAGCTTGGTGTCACCAACGTTATCTGGCTTCCCCGTAAAATCGCGTCTGATCACACTGGGCACGTGGATAATATCGCCCGGTTCGTTTATACAAACGTCATTCTTTGCGCTCTGGAGGATGACCGCCGCGATGAGAATTACGAAGCGCTTCGGGAGAATTTTCTGGCGCTTGAACGTGCTCGCGACGCGAAAGGGGAACGTTTAGTGGTTTTGCCGCTGCCCATGCCCGAGCCTGTGTATTACGAAAAGGAGCGTCTGCCCGCGAGCTACGCGAATTTTTACATCGCGAACCGCGCGGTGCTTGTTCCTACTTTTAACTGCAGTCGGGACGAGAAAGCGCTGAAGTTGATTGAGGAGTTTTTCCCTCGCCGCAGGGTTGTCGGCATTGACTGCCGCGACCTTCTCTGGGGTATGGGGACAATCCATTGCTCCGCGATGCAGCAGCCCGTAGCGTAGCGCCAGCTTGGATAGGCCGTTGCGCTTCTTGTTCTAAAAAAGGGAACCCCGATGGTCACACCTGACCGTCGGGGCCTTTTGTTTCTTGCCTCCTTTTATATTGTCTCCATTACATACTTCACCAGAAACGGCCAAGCTATGGTCGCGTCCGCCTTTATTTCAGCGGTTTTGGCATCCGGCTCGAATTTTCTCCAGGAGATGTTTTCTGAATATTTGCATCCCCCCAGGCTACCGATATGTTCAGGGTCCGGACATATCCGCACACCCATCGAGTACATCACCTCCGGCAGGCTTCTCCCTGTATGGATTTTCTCGATTTCTATCAGCGGCGCTATGTTTTGGACATTATTTCTGGGCCCGCCTCCGCCGATCGTGAAGATCGCCAGCTTCTTCCCGTTCCTTTTTGCCTCGAGAACGAAGTTTCGGAGAAAAAGCGTGGAGTGCTCCGCGTTCATAATCAGCCGCTCGAGTCCTTTTTCCTCTCTGTTTTGATTGTGAACGAAGAAATCATTGAACATCTCCGAGTTGGTCATGTCGGGGATATCTACTGGGATACCCTTTTCATAGGCGGATTTAAGAATGGCGCGCTGTTCCTTAAAATGCTCCGTTAAATATTCTCCGATCATGCGATTGAGCTCAATCCAGCCGATGTGTTTTAAACCATCGAGGTTTATTATAACTTCCCGGAAAATTTTCTCGACGTGGTCGAGATTGGTTTCCGGTTCGATGAGATCAGTAATGCGGTTGAGCTTAAGCGCGGCCAGAAGTTTGTCGGACATTTTTGGGTCGTGCTTAAAATGCTTAAGCCCCATACCTTCAACTAAGCCGTGCGCCTGGATGGCCCCGGTCGATGAGATAAAATCGACCATGCCAAAATCAATCATGTCGCAGATTACTAACCCCATTTTGGCCGGAGTCATCGCTCCCGATAGAGTAAGGATTGTTTTATATTCCGGATCGCGGAACATAATTCCGGCAAGCCGCGCGCCTTCTTTCATCGAGGCGCCGATTTCTCCGAAACTTCCTAAAAATTTTATCAGAGAGGCGACGCCCGAAGTTTCCCCATCTAGGTATTCTTTCAAAGTCAGGTAAAGAATGGGAATGACCAAATATGGGTCTGCGAAAATCACGTCAGGGTAGTATCCGGTCTGCGTTTGCTTCGGCTTTGCTTTTTCAAACTGGTTGATGAAGATTGCCCGGTCCGGTTTCTTGAAGATGGCGTCTTCGTACCGCTCCGAGAAATATCCCACCACTACCGCGGTCCCGCCTTGATAGGGGGCCACGGCGTATCTTTCCGGAGTAATTAGGTCGCAAAACCATTTTTTATCAACCATTTCCTGTAAAAGTCTGCCCAGGGGACTTTCCGGCTTGCCGTCATAGATCAAAAACGGTTTAAGCGATTTTCGGCATTCTCCCGTGAGCGTATGCGCCACCTCGCCGAGCATTCTTGCGCCGAAGGAGCAAAAACGCATGCCTTCCACGACGATTTCGCCGACGGTTTGATGCTTTCGCAAATCCAGAGGTATCAGTTCTTCCAGCTTCAAGTTTTTCATCGCTCTCTCCTTCCAAGTTAAAGAATTTTTTCTATAGTAGCATATTTTATAAAAGATAAAGACCCCTAATAAAAAGTATAATTATTTTTCTTCCTCGAGGACTTGTTTCAGAAGCTCCGCAGTTGTAGCACATACAACTTGATTTTATTTATTTTGAGTTTACAATGCAATATATCGCGGGGTGGAGGAGTAGTACCTCGGGGGGCTCATAACCCCCAGGCGCCGGTGCAATTCCGGCCCCCGCAACAAAATTGGCCGGCGTAGCTCAGTGGCAGAGCGAGGGACTCATAAGCCCTAGGCCGCAGGTTCAATCCCTGCCGCCGGCACACTTCGACTCACTGTGTTCGCTCAGTGTAAACTTTTAAATAAGAGAGTCGAAGTGCCCTGAGCCTGTCGAAGGGCAACAAGTTTTATTTGCGGGCGTGGTGTAGCCTGGTTAACACGCCTCCCTGTCACGGAGGAGATCGTGGGTTCAAATCCCATCGCCCGCGCCAAGATTCAAACCCTATTCCATGTATAAACTTACAAAGGATGATTCGCTGGAAGTAGCGGTGTTTCCGGCGGCGTCAGCAGAGGTCACGAGGAAGTAATAAGTAGTGCTCGCGGTCAATCCCGATAGCGCGACGCTGTGGCTCGTCACTAGACTTGTTGAACCGGTATGCGGCGTTGTGCTTGCGATCGCGAGAGGAGTCGCGGTTGAGTACCATACTTGAGAGTCTGCGGCCTCGTTAGTGCTCCATGTGACCACAGCCGAGGTTGAAGAAGCGTTCACGCTGAGATTGGAGATAATGGGCGCGTCATCATCATCGTCATCGTCACGGTTAAAGATTCTATCGAAGCGTTCCCGCAGACGTTCGCGAAGAGATTCTTCTCTTTCGCGAATCCTCTCTTTCTGTTCTTCAAGCCGTTCCTCGAGTCGGTCAAAACGTTCTTTCAGCTCTTCCTCTTTGCGCTCAAATTTTTCTTCAAAACGCTTTTCCAAATCTTCCTCGTGGTCGTCATCTCTGTCTGGGGGAGTCGTGGTCGCATTATTCTCGTGCTTGATTTCAAATTTAAATTTGCCCTTTAGCTCTTTGCCCGAAGCTTCGATTGCGATTTTCAAGCCATTATCGTTTTGTTTGATGTTCGCCCTGAACTTGTCGAGCCGGGCAATATGATTTTCCGCAAGTTCGGTGAGCTCTGCGATAAGGGAGTCAATCGCGCGAACGGCCGAAGCGTTTCCTTTCGCTTCGAGCTCGGCTCTGGTCGCGCGAAGTTTTTCCAGCGCAACTTCCAGAGCTTGTCGTGCCTGTTCGATGCCCCTTGCGCTTATTTTGCCGTTCACTGCGCTGGGAGTGGAAGTTGAGGTTGGATGTGTTGAAGTGGCTCCGTTTGTCGGCGGGCTTGATGTCGCACTGACGCCAGCATTCGCGCTTACAAAAATACTCACCGCAACCCTGGCTTCATCGACGCGCTCCTGGGCGAACCTCAAACGGAGTTCGTCCTTTTTGGTATCGCTGGCGAGAACAATCCGAATTCGCTCGGAGGCGAGGTCGAGCGGAAAGAGAAAATCGCCGGGTTTCGCGCTGTCAGCCGCCGCCGCCGCCGCCGTGGCCAGAGAACTTCCCAGAAGAATAACCACGGCGGCAAGCGCCATGGCCCTTCGCTTCGCGAAAATATCGAAGAGGGGAAAGCTATAGCCGCTAAACTCTTTTTGCTTTTCGAGAGCGATTCTTTGCCGGATGAACGACCACGCCTTCGTTTTTTCTTCTGGGGTTAGCGGTTTCGGGCTCATATTTTTAAGCTTGGTCTCAATATCGAATTGATTAAATTGCTTCTCCATGTTGTTCCATTAACGTTTGTAATTTTTTTATGGCGCGGTGGTGCCAGACCTTGGCTCGGCCTTCCCGGATGTTGAGCACCGAGGCGATTTCGGCGAAAGTGAGTCCGGACCAGTAGCGCAATTTTAGAAGTTCTTGATACTTTTCCGCCAGCATATTTATGTGTTTTGTCAGATAACGGTAGTCGTTTGTCTCCATTTCATAGCTCGCGCCGGGGAGATTTTCGTCCAAGGGGATGGTTTCGCGTTTGGATTGATAATAATGGTAGAGCTTCCGCTTCGCGATGGAAAAGATAAATCCGGAAAAGGCCTCGTCGGAGCGGAACTCGAACGTTCCGAGTTCCTTCCAGAGGTCGATGAAGATTTCCTGCGCGAGGTCGAGGGCGTCTTCGCGGGCGGACGTTCTGGAAAGAAGGTATAAAAAGAGCTTCGACGAAAAACTCTCAAAGATTTCCCGAAAAGCTTGGACGTCTCCGGTTTTCGCTTTTTGAACTAACGTTTCCAAGTTAATGCCGGCTACTCCAATAATATGTAACTTTATATCAAAAAGGTTACAGTTTACCTTAATTCAGCCGCGAATTGTTCGGCGGTTTCGCGATAAAGTTTGGCTTGGATTTTGTCTACTTCTTCGCTGGTCAAAGTTCTTGAATTCGAGCGATAGACAATTCTATAGGTATAGCTCGTTTTCTCCGGCCCGAATTTTTCCACGTTTTCGTATTTATCCAGCAATTGAACTTCTTCAACCAAATCTCCGCCCAAGTCCCTGATTAAATCAAAATAATTGTTCGAGATAAAATCATTTTTTACGATGAAGGAAATATCGCGCGTTATGGGCGGGTATTTCGACACCTCTTTAAATTTATTTCCGAGCTTGAGCTGCTTTTTTACGCGCGGGTCTTCGGACCAGAATAACCGGATATCCGGCAAGTCCATGCTCAAAATCGCTAACCTTTCGAGGCCGAAGCCAAAGGCCCAGCCGGTGTAGTTGTCCGAGTCCACCCCTAATTTTTTCAAAACATTGCCGCTCACGACGCCCGACCCAAGAACTTCTATCCATTTTTCTCCGCCAGGGAGTTGTATCTCCATTTCTATCGAAGGGTCGGTGTAGGGGAATTTGTCTTCGTTAAAGCGGTATTTGATTTTTTTGCCGAAAATCGCCTGGGCGATTTTAATTAAAATATCTTCGAGGTCCTTGATGGTGATGATTTTTTTGCTCTTTGGCGCCAGATACCAGCCGTCCATCTGATGAAAAACGTTCATGTGATTGCGGTCGATTTCGTCTTTGCGGTAAACCTTGCCGTAGGAAAGCGAGCCGACGGCTTCGCTGTTTTTAATTTTTTCTTTTATGCGCTCGTCCCGCAAATAGTAATACCACATTACGGTCGTGTGCGTTCGCAGAACATTATTTTCATCTGTATAGTAAGTGTCCGATTTTGAACGGACCGGATGGTCTTTCGGAAAATCAAAGAGGTCGAAACTTATATCGGCCGGGACAACTTCAGGCACTTCAATGATGTCAAAATCTTTGAAATCTTGGAGATTAATAATGCGCTCGGCAAGCTCGCGGAGGGGACTCCCGGGCGTTCGCGACAAGTCGGGCATCTTCAAAAAACGCGCCATTCTCTTCGATTCCGGGTCCTGTTTTTTCGCCAAAACTTTCAGGATGTCTTTTTCTTCTTCGGATTCAATTTTAATTTGCATTTCTTAAAATTAGCAAAAATCAGCGCTGTTTACCAGCGATGACTGGAATCGGATTTTCTGTCAAGTTTTGGGGTTAGGACTTGAACAGATTTTGTGGTATGATTTTTATAGGTGAGCGAGATTATATTCACTAAACACGCTCTGAGAAAACTTAAACAGAGAGGCATAAGTCGTTCAACGGTTATTAGAGCTGTTTTCAGTCCAGAGAAGTTGATTCTTGATGGAGGCAAGTATCTCTCTTATCGAAGATTTGGTCGATTATACTTGAAGGTAATTTTTAAAAGGATGGGGAGATCAATAATTATAATTACGCAACATTTCGTGGAGAAAATAAAATGAAAGCAACTTATGATCCATTAGCAGACGCAGTTAGTATAATTTTCAAGAGAGGAAAAGTTGCGAGAACGAAAGAAGTGAGCAGGGGAGTACTTTTGGACGTGGATAAAAATGATACGCCGCTTTACTTAGAGATTTTAGATGCGAGCAAACGCTTTAAGAGGAGCAAAAAAGATTTAGGGAGCTTTTCCCTAGTCCCGTTTACTTATTCCAGGAGCGAGTTAGCGAGTCTCTAATAAAAAAGGCGTGGGGAGCGATGTTCTCGCCCACCCACGCGCTTTTTTCGAGGAGTTAAATTAGATTTTTTGTCAAGTTTTGGGGTTAGGTTTCGGCGAGGTTTTGTGCTAAAATTTGAGCATAGCTGTGGATTACTTTTGGCATAAATAATGGCAAAAAAAGCGAAGAAAAATAAGGCCGCCCGGGCAGGGGGGCAAGGGGGGAACAATTCCAATAATTACACCGCCAAAGACATCTATGTTTTGGAGGGACTTGAGCCTGTCCGCAAGCGGCCCGGGATGTACATCGGGACGACAGGAATTGACGGCCTGCATCATTTGATTTGGGAAGTCGTAGACAACTCGCTCGACGAGGCCATGTCCGGGTACGCGAAAAGTATTCTCGTAACCCTTTTGCCAAAAAATCGAGTGCGGGTCGTGGATGACGGCCGCGGGATTCCGGTTGAGACCCACAAGCAGACAAAAAAATCCGCGCTCGAAACCGTGATGACGACTCTCCACGCCGGAGGGAAATTCGGCGGTGAGAGTTACAAAGTTTCCGGAGGTCTTCACGGCGTGGGGGTTTCGGTGGTCAACGCCCTTTCGAAATATTTGGTCGCAGAGGTCTGCCGCGACGGAGAGAGATGGCAACAGGAATATGAACGGGGCGAACCCTTGGCCAAAGTCAAGAAAATCGGAAGCTGTAAAGGTTCAGGTACGGCGATTACTTTTGAGCCTGATTCTGAAATTTTTCGAGAAATCCGCTTTGATTTGGATACTATTCTGGAGCATCTGCGACAGCAAGCCTATTTGACTCCGGGAGTAAAAATCCAAATCAAAGATGAGCGCGAAAAAGAAGAACATTTGCACCAATTCTATACTTTTTATTTCGAATCCGGCATTCGCTCCTATGTTACGTATTTGAACCGCGACCATAAAGCCAAGCACGATGATATTTTCTATGTTGGGAAAGAGTACGAGAAGATTCAGGTGGAGGTTGCACTTCAATATATTGATGACCTTTCAACGCGGGAGCTCGCGTTCGCGAACAACATCTACAATCCCGAGGGCGGAACGCATCTTACCGGTTTTCGTTCAGCTCTGACGCGCGTTCTTAACGACTACGCCCGCAAAAACAGCTATCTTAAAGAAAAAGACAGCTTGACCGGAGAAGATGTCCGCGAAGGCCTGACCGCCGTGATTTCAGTGAAAATCGTTACCGCCCAGCTTCAGTTTGAAGGCCAAACCAAGGCCAAGCTCGGAAATCCGGAAGCGCGGACCGCGGTGGAAAGCGTTTTCGGCGAAGCTTTCGCGGATTTTCTTGAACAAAATCCTTCTCAAGCCCGCGCGATTTTGGAGAAAGTCATTTTAGCTCTGGAGGCGCGAAAAGCCGCTAAGGCCGCGAAGGACACGGTTTTGAGAAAAGGGATTTTAGAAGGATTGACTCTGCCGGGCAAACTCGCGGACTGCCAGTCGCGAAAACCCGAGGAGTCGGAGATTTTCGTGGTGGAGGGGGACAGCGCGGGTGGCTCGGCCAAGCAGGCGCGCGACCGGAGGTTCCAGGCCATTTTGCCTTTGCGCGGAAAAATTTTGAACGTGGAGCGGGCGCGTTTGGACAAAATGCTTGCTTCCAAGGAAATCAAAGCGCTTATCATCGCGCTCGGGGCGGCGATCGCGGATGAGCTCGACATCTCCAAAATCCGCTACCACAAAGTGGTGATTATGACGGACGCGGACGTGGACGGAGCGCACATCCGGACGCTTTTGCTGACTTTGTTTTACCGTTATTATCTTCCGGTCATCGAGGCGGGATATTTATACATAGCCCAGCCGCCTTTATACCGAATTGCCAAAGGCAAAGAGGTTCGCTATGCCTATTCCGATGAAGAGAAAGCGCGGGTGGTGAAAGAAATGAAAGAGAACGTTTCCATCCAGCGCTACAAGGGGCTCGGCGAGATGAATCCTTCCCAGCTTTGGGAAACCACTATGGATCCGGCCGTTCGGATTTTAAAACAGGTTACGATCGGCGATGCGGCCGAAGCTTCCAAAACGTTCGAGATTTTAATGGGCGACGAAGTCGCCCCGAGAAAGTTGTTTATCCAGACCCACGCCAGAGCCGTTCAGAATTTGGATGTGTAAACTTGACTTTTTTGTTTTTATAGATTAATCTTTAATTTAAAGAAAGGAGGGTTCAAAGATGTTTGACATTTTTAACCTGCAGAGCCTCGCGGTGGGGCTTTTCCTGGGCATCGCCTTCATGTTTTTCTTGGGATGGTTGCGAAACCGGAATGAACTCGGTGATATTCACATCGAGGTTTCTCCTAATCTGAAAGAGGTCAACATACGCCTCCCCGATTTAAAGGGTTTCAAGGGGATATCGGAAGAGGACCGACGCCGCGCCCGCCTTATTCTGGCCTCGGCAATTAACAAGCTGTCAAGGGCTATACAGAATCTGGAGAACGGATTTCGGTACGAATACACTATGTAAAATCAGAGCGGAGAAAGGAGAGGAAAGATGGCCGAGATGAAGATCGTGGGCGACGGCGAGGTGCTTATAAGATTGGAGAGGCGCCTCGCGCCGGCAGTTCAGTTCCAGCTTGGAAGGATAATCCCCACTCCTCCCAAGGACTGCAAGGTCACGCCATGTCGGGACGAAGGATATTGCGCCTATCGCATAACCTTCAAAAAGTTCAGCGAAGGCGTGAGGCGGTATTTAGTGTCAGTGGCTCTGGATATTGGGGACTGGACGGGGGAGACCATCCATGGCATGGGGCCAACAATTGATGCCCTAAAGGCTGCCTAGGGCTCTGCAGGTCCAAGAAAAAAGGGAGTGGTACTTGATATCACCCCTTTTTTTATTTGACTTTTCTTTTTACTTTGCTACCCTTAATTTAAGCCCTCTGGGGCTTTTAAAAATCCCCGCCAAAGGCGGGCAAGCCCAAAAATGAATCTATTTCAAAAACTTATCAATTATTTCAAGGAAACCCGGCAGGAGATGCGCCACGTCAATTGGCCCACGCGCCAAAACACGATTCGCTTCACGCTTTTGGTCGTAGGCGTTTCGGTCGCGGTGGCGGCCCTTCTGGGCCTTCTGGACATTCTTTTCCAATTTTTATTGAATAGGTTTGTTTTGTAATTATGGCGAAGCAGACTGCGGAATTCGGAAAAAACTGGTACGCGGTGCATACTTATTCAGGATACGAGGACGCCGTAGCCAGAAATTTGAGGCAAAGAATTGAATCTTTGGGCATGGAAGATAAAATTTTTAACGTTCTGGTCCCGATTGAGAAGAAAATAAAAATCAAGGGCGGCAAGCGCCGGACCGTGGAGGAAAAAATTTATCCCGGCTATGTTTTGGTGGAGATGACGGTTACTGACGATTCCTGGTACGTGGTTCGAAACACTCCGCGGGTGACGGGCTTTGTCGGCTCCGGAACCACGCCCACTCCTCTATCCCGGGAAGAAGTGGATAATCTTTTCCGGCGGATGGGCGAGGCCGAGCCGAAATTCAGAGTGGATGTTTCGGTGGGAGACGTGGTCAGGATTACCGACGGCCCTTTCAAAGAATTTGAGGGCAAAGTGAGCGAAGTGGATGAAGAGCGTGGCAAGATTAAAGTTTTGGTTTCGATGTTCGGCCGGGAAACCCCGGTGGAGCTCGATTTCCTCCAGGTGAAAAAGCTCTAATCATGGCAAAAGCAATAAAAACAATTTTGAAGCTGCAGCTTCCGGCTGGAAAAGCTACGCCGGCCCCTCCGGTGGGGACGGCCCTCGGTCCGCACGGGATTAATATCGGTGAGTTTGTCAAAAAATTCAACGACGCGACCGCCGACAAGGGCGGCGAGATTATTCCGGCTGAAATTACGATTTATGAAGACCGGACCTTCACTTTTGTCCTGAAAACTCCGCCGGCTTCGGATTTGCTCCGAAGGGCGGCCGGAGTCGAGAAAGGTTCCGGCTCGCCGCTCAAGGAAAAGGTAGGCAAAGTTACGCGTTCTCAAA
Source organism: Candidatus Giovannonibacteria bacterium RIFOXYD1_FULL_48_21 (assembly GCA_001778985.1). Lineage (GTDB taxonomy): Bacteria > Patescibacteriota > Minisyncoccia > JACPKW01 > UBA11713 > UBA11713. The sequence continues at coordinate 252,521 of MFIU01000001.1, forward strand.
TTCGCGAGATTGCCGAGAAAAAAATGGAAGACCTGAACGCGAACGACATTGAAGCCGCCATAAAGATAGTGGAGGGCTCTGCCCGTTCCATGGGAATTGAGGTAGTTGATTAAGCTAAATCTTTAGATAAGATTAGGATATGGCGAAACTTGGCACCCTTCCGTGCCAGATGATAAATGAAATGGTCAAAGCCGGCCATATCCAGAATGTCTTAGAACAAAACATACGTCCGGCTTCGGTGGATTTACGTCTTTCCGAGGAATTTTATCGCGTGGACGGAGTTTTTCTGCCCCGGCCCGGAGAATCCGTACGGGAAATTATCTCTAAAATGGGCGCTTCTCTTCATGATTTAAATTATCCCCTAGAAAGAGGCACGACCTACTTGGCTCGCCTGGAAGAGAGTTTAAAACTTCCTCCGGATATCTATGCTTACTGCAATCCAAAATCCAGCACAGGGAGAAACGATATTCACGTGCGGGTGATTGCCGACCGCATTTCGCGCTATGATACGGTAGCACCGGCGGGATATGCGGGTGAACTTTGGATGGCCGTTGAACCGCGTTCTTTTCCCATCAAACTTAAACCTGGAGTGTCTTTGAGCCAAATCCGTTTTTTCAACCACGATACTCGTTTTGATGAAAAAGAATTGGAATTCTTTTGTGAAAGGGATAAACTGCTCTGGTATAAAGGCAGTCCTCTTTCCTATGAGGAAATAAAAATCAAGGATTACGACGGCTCTCTGATTCTCACGATAGATTTAAGCGGGGAGATGGCTGGCTATGAATGCCGCGGCTCAAGCAAAGTTTTAGATTTTACGGCCAAGGATAGATACCTGCCGGAAGAGTTTTTCGAACCTTTAAGAATTTCTGGCAAAACCGCCCTTCTGAAAAAGGACAGTTTCTATATTCTCCGCACGCGGGAAGCCGTGAGGGTTCCTCTGCATTTTTCTTCGGAAATTGTTCCGATGGACGAGCGTTCCGGGGAATTTCGCACCCACTACGCGGGATTTTTCGATCCGGGCTGGGGCTGGGGTGCGTCCGGAGAGGGCAAGGGCCGGGTAGCGGTTTTGGAAATTCGCCCCTTTTCAGACGTCATTCTTCGCGATAACCAGCCGGTGGCGAAATTTAGATTTGAGAAAATGATCGAAGCTCCCACCGCAAGTTACGACTCCCTTCCCGATTCTTCCTATAATTCTCAACGCGAAGAGATTCTGCCGCGTCTTTCCAAGCATTTCAAAGTCGCGGTATGAACCGAAAGCCGCCGTTCATTGTTTTTGAGGGCTTGGACGGGTCGGGTCATTCCACCCAGGCGGACTTGCTTAAAAATTTTTTGGAAAAGAGAGGTCGAAAAATTCTTTTGACCAAAGAGCCGACTTTGGATAGCGCGGCCGGAAGAAAAATCAGAAAAACCCTAGAGCATAAAATAAAATTAAATCCAAAAGAGCTGCAGGATCTCTTCACCAAAGACCGGGCTCAGCACCTCAAAAAAACAATTCTTCCGGCGCTGAAACGCGGTCAATTTGTTATCTCCGACCGATATTTCTTCTCTACTTTCGCCTTTGGAGCCGCGAGCGGCGTGAATCTCCCTTATCTTATTCGGCAGAATAAAAAATTTCTGCACCCTGACATAACTTTTATTTTGGATGTAAAGCCCCAAACATCTATTTTCAGAATCGAGAAAAGGGGCAAACCCAAGGAACTTTTTGAGAAAATAGAAAAACTTTCCAAGGTGCGCGAAGTTTACCGGAGCTTTCCAAAAAAATTCAAAAATGTTTATATGATAAATGGAGAAAAGAGCATTGGCGAGGTCTTTAAACAAATTAAGAGGAGGATAATGGATTATGGATAACTTACGCTACGCGCCGAATTTTTCAAGTCCGGAAGAATGGTCAGAGCGGGACCGCTACTATTTGGCGCCCTTTGTCACCAGTATGGACGGTTTGGTTTCGGTCTTGAGAAATCTGCCGCCGGAGTTGGCAGGCGCGCTTTGTTCGCGCGCGAGCCGCGCCTCAGATTCGCTTCTGCGGGTATTGCTGAAAGAGTACATCTATCCGGTGCTGGAAGGGGAAGACAAAGAGCTCGCGGCCGAATTGGAGGAGGTGGTTGCCTTTTTTCACGCCCATGGCCTAAAATCCGTCCTTAACAACAAAAAAGCCCAGCAATTCTACGCGAAGTGGCTCGCGGCCTACGGCGATGATTCCATCGCGCAGATGGCCGGAAGTTATTTGGTCATGTGGGGTATCTCGCAGGTGAGCATGAAGTTCATCGAGGATTTTCGGATTGGCCTTGCCCCAATCGAAAAATCCACGCGCTACGTCGATTTTTCAAAAAAAACGGGAAGCAAATATCTCTACTACACCGACCCCGATATCAAAGAAGCGGGTCTCGAGAAAGAATATACGTCGGTGATGGATTTTTTGTTTGAGACCAACGCCGATTTCGTGTCGCGCCTGAAAGTCTGGCTGAAAGAAAAATTCCCGGAAGAAAAAGACGGCGTTATCGAAAAAAAAGCGTTCGATACCGCGCGCGGATTACTGCCTATGTCCACCTTAGGCCAAGTCGCCTTTTTCGGAAACGGACAGGCGTTTGAATACATGATTTCAAACGCGCTCCAGCAGAAATTGGGAGAACTGCGCTGGATTGCCGAAGCGTCCAAAAATGAACTCAGTCAAGAAATCGGCTCGCTCCTCCTGCGGCTGGATGACGAGAAATCGAAAAATTATCAGAAATATTTGGCTGGGAAAAAAGGAAGGATAAAGCCCGAGACGGAATCATTGCCCGTGAATTTAAGCAAAACGCAGGTAGACCTCGTGGATTATACCCCGGACGGCGAAGCTCAAATCGTGGCGGGAATATTGTTTCCGGCGTCGAAATCGAGTTGGGCAGAACTTATAGCGGCCAGCAAAAAAATGAGTGCAGAGGAGAAAAAACTGATCATTGCGAAATACCTCGAGGGAAGAACGGAGCGCTGGCATAAGGTGGGGAGAGCTTTTGAAAACGCGTATCTGCGTTTTGAGATTGCGATGAACGCCGGGGCCTATCGCGACTTGCACCGGCACCGCATGCATACCCAGGAACGCCAGCTTTTCACGGTAGTTCACGGATACGATGTGCCGCCGGAAATCGAAGAAGCGGGAATGACGGATAAAGTGCATCAAGCGATGGCAAAAGTTGAGGAGCTTTATCAAAAAATTGCCGCGAAGTTGGGTGAGGAACACGCGCAGTACGCGACAACTCTTTTCCATCGGGTGCGTTTCTATCAGTACCAAAACGTCCGGCAGGCCTTTTGGGAAATTGAGCTCCGCACCGGGCCGCAAGGGCATCTGGACTATCGACATATTGAGCAGCAGAAGTTTAAGCTCATCGAGAAGGTCTATCCTATCATCGCTCCTTTTATCAAGGCGGATATGAGCGAGTACGATTTTGCGAGGCGCGGGCTCGAAGAGAAGATTCAGAAAAAAGAAGAGCGGCTCATTGAAAAGATGGGATTTTGAGTTTAGAATAATTTTTATGTGGCGGACGAGAATTTTAGCGGTTTTATTCTTACTAATTGGTCTTCTCGCGGGGTATTTTGACGCCGCCAATTTTTTTTCTTTCTCGCCAGAATTTCTGAAGCGCTCATTCAGCCTCGGCCCGGATTTGCAGGGCGGGATAAGTTTGGAGTATAAAGCCGATACTTCCCAGCTGCCTTCGTCAGAAGTTTCAGAAGCCATGGCCGGGCTTCGGGACGTGATTGAAAGAAGGGTCAATATTTTTGGCGTGTCCGAGCCGATTATTCAGGCCAAAAAACGGGGAGAAGAAAATAGGCTGATTGTGGAGCTGGCCGGTGTTTTTAACATTGAAGAGGCGATTCAAGTGATTGGAGAGACGCCGTATCTGGAATTTCGGGTGCTCGCTCCGGGGATGACTTTGGAGGAGCTGGCTCGCCGCCAGTCTGAAAACGACCTCTTGGCGGTTTTGGACGCTTTCTCTCCGACCTCGCTCACCGGTCGCTTTTTGCAAAAAGCCAGTCTGGATTTTGACCAGACTACCCTTGAGCCGAATGTGCTTCTGGACTTTAACGACGAAGGACAGAAGATTTTTGCCGAGCTCACGCGCGATAACGTGGGAAAACCCCTCGCGATTTTCTTGGATGGGCTCCCCATCTCCGTGCCGATTGTCAGGGAAGAGATTTCCCAAGGCAGCGCGCAGATTTCCGGACGATTTACGCGCGAAGAAGCCGTAACTTTGGTTAGACGTCTTAATTCCGGGGCCCTGCCGGTCGCGATTACGCTTTTGAAGCAGGAAACCCGCGGCGCTTATCTTGGCGCGGACACGCTTTGGCGCATGCTCCGGGCCGGGCTTTACGGCACGATTGCCGTGGCGATTTTTCTGGTTCTTTTCTATCGGCTTCCGGGACTTCTGGCCATAGCGGCGCTTTTGATTTATACCGCGCTAGCACTCGCTATTTTTAAATTAGTGCCGGTCTATCTTTCGGCCGCGGGCATTGCCGGCTTCATCCTCTCCATCGGCATGGCGGTTGACGCCAACATTTTAATATTTGAGAGGACCAAAGAAGAGTTGCGGCAGGGGAAGAGTTTGGCCGCGGCGGTGGAGGAAGGTTTTTCCCGGGCCTGGCTTTCCATCCGCGACTCGAACGTTTCCAGCTTGATTACGGCCCTGATTCTTTTCTGGCTTGCCCCGACCAGAAGCGTTTCAGGCTTCGCGCTGACTTTGTCCATCGGCGTCCTCTTGAGCATGTTTTCGGCGATTACCGTGACGCGAACTTTTTTGCGAGCGCTTGAATTATCCGCCGGAGGCGGACCCGCCTCGGGCGGGAAAGAAAAAATAATGAGAATTCTCTATGGGGCTCGTTAGAATACGGAAATTTAGCTACACTTTGTCGGCCTTGTTTGTTCTCGCCAGCGTGATTTCGCTTTGGACTTACGGGTTGCGTTTGGGGATTGATTTTACTGGAGGCTCGTTCTTAGAGATTAATTACTCTTTGGAGCGGCCCGAAATAGCGCTGGTCAGCGCCAAGCTGGAAGCGCTGAATCTCGGACAAATTATTTTACAGCCCTTGGGCGAACGAGGTTTTTCAGTGCGGAGTCGCGAACTTTCCGCTATAGAGGTGAGCCAAGTGCTCGCCGCATTTTCCCAGTTGGGCGACATTCAGGACTCGAACTTCTACGCTCTAAGTTCCAGCCTGGGCAGGGAGGTCGCGATCCGTTCTCTCTGGTCCATCGCCCTGGTGCTTCTGGCCATCGTTCTCTACATCGCTTTTGCTTTTCGCAAAGTTTCAAAGCCCGTCTCCTCCTGGTTTTACGGACTTTTTGCCGTGGCCGCGCTTTTCCACGATATTTTGATTCCGCTGGGAGTCTTCTCGCTTTTGGGAAAGTTCAAAGGCGTTGAGGTGGACACGCTTTTCGTCACCGCCCTTTTGACCGTGCTGGGTTTTTCAGTTCACGACACCATTGTTGTTTTTGACCGGGTTCGGGAGAATTTAAAAAATCAGATTAAAAATGAAGATTTCGAAGAAACGGTGGACCGCTCCCTCTCCCAGACCCTGGTCCGCTCCATTAACACCTCGCTCACGGTTTTAATTGTTCTTGTTTCGCTCTATTTCTTCGGTGCCGAATCCACGAGATATTTCTCTCTGGCTCTGATTATCGGCATCATCGCCGGAACTTATTCTTCGATTTTCATCGCCGCTCCGCTTTTGGTGACTTGGAACAACTGGCGCAATAGATAGTTTATCCACAGAGATTTGACAAATTTATCTAGACGAATATAATGAAGATACGATTGAGTTTTGGATGAGTTACTCGCAAACCACGGAGCGAGGTGAAAATCCATAAAAAATAATAACTATATTTTAGCGTAAAACCCTTAAGACCAAAGGGATTTTTAGCGTTTTTAGTTTTATTTATGAATAAAAAATACTTTTCGAATTATCGCGAGCCCCTGGCGCCCCTGCCGTACCTCGCCGAAATCCAGCTGGAATCCTGGCGCTGGTTTTTGGACCAAGGGGTGAAGGAATTATTTAAGGAATTCTCGCCCATCAAGGATTACGGCGGAGAAGATTTGGAATTAGAGTTCGTGGATTACGCTTTAGACGAGTCGAAGTATGATGAGTACCAGGCCAAGGCATTGAATTCTTCTTTTGACGCCACGCTCCGCGTGAAAGCGAAACTTACCAACAAAAAGACCGGAGAGATGAAGGAGCAGGAAATTTTTCTGGCGGATATGCCGCTTATGACTCCGCGCGGAACTTTCATCGTGAACGGAGTGGAGCGGGTGGTGGTCTCGCAGTTGGCGCGCTCTTTCGGCGTTTATTTCACGGCGAATTTTCTCCGCGGCAAGACGTATTTCGGAGCCAAAATCATTCCGTCTCGCGGCGCCTGGATAGAGCTGGAATCGGATTCCGACGGCGCTTTGTACGCCCGGATTGACCGCAAGCGGAAGATTCCCGCGACCTGTCTTTTGAGGATTTTCGGAATCGAGTCGAACGAGGATATTTTGAAGAATTTCGGAAAGGGCGGCGAGGCTGATTCACTCATCACTAAAACCCTTGAGAAAGACCCGACCAAGAACACGGCCGAAGCCTATGTCGAGCTTTATAAACGCCTCCGGCCGGGCGAGCCGGCCACGCTTGAAAGCGCTAAAGAACTTCTCTCGGCCATGTTTTCCGAGGAGCGCTACGACCTTTCGTTGGTCGGCCGCTATAAGTTGAATCAGCGTTTGGGTTATCTGGCCGATAACGCCCAAAGAAATTTGCGCATTCTTTCCGGAGAGGATCTTCTGAACATCATTACGCACATCATCACTCTCAACAATACTCCGAACGCCGAAGCGGATGACGTGGACCACGTTGGGAACCGGCGCATCCGCTCCGTCGGCGAACTTTTACAGCAAAGACTGCGGGTGGGTATGACCAGAATGAAGCGGACGATTCAGGACCGCATGTCCACGCTCGATCTCGCCACCCTCACCCCGGCCCAGCTGATAAACGCCCGGCCTTTTGCCGCGATTTTGAAGGAATTTTTCACCACCAACCAGCTCTCTCAATTTATGAACCAAGTGAATCTCTTGTCCGAGCTCGAGCACCTGCGCCGCTTCTCGGCTCTCGGACCCGGGGGATTGACGCGCGAACGGGCCGGCTTCGAGGTGCGGGACGTCCATCCTTCGCACTACGGCAGAATCTGTCCTATTGAAACTCCGGAGGGCCCGAACATTGGTCTGGTGGTGCACTTGGCTGGCTACGCTCGCGTGAATGAATACGGAATTTTGGAAACTCCGTATCGCCGCGTGAAAGACGGACAAGTCACGGACGAAATTCGCTATATGACCGCCTTTGAAGACGCCAAATTTAATATCACTCAAGCCGGGACGCGCCTGGACTCCGATGGAAAAATTTTGGAGGAAGAGGTGGAAGGAAGAACCAAGGGCGCCCCGGGAATGATGTCGCGTTCCGCAGTGGAATTTATCGAAGTCGCTCCGGAGCAGGCTTTCTCCATCGCCACCGCGCTGATTCCTTTTCTGGCGCATGACGACGCCAACCGCGCCATGATGGGTTCGAATATGCAGCGGCAAGCCGTGCCCTCGGTGCGGCCCCAAGCGCCCTTGGTGGCGACCGGTATTGAGGAGCGTGCCGCGCGCGACTCCGGACGTCTGACCATCGCCGAGGAAGAAGGAGTGGTAAGCCATGTTGACGCTTCGCGAATCGTCATCAAATCCGGCCGGAGCGAGAAAACTTATCCTTTGGTTAATTTTCTTCGTTCCAATGATTTTACCGTAATCAACCAGCGGCCGATCGTGGAACTCGGCGAAAAAGTCGGACGAGGGCAGGTTATTGCCGACACCTCTTCGACTGATAACGGCATTCTGGCTTTAGGCCAGAATCTATTGGTGGCTTTTCTGTCCTGGGGCGGGGCCAATTTTGAGGACGCGATTATTCTTTCCGAGCGCCTGGTTAAAGACGACGCCTTCACTTCGATTCACATCGAAGATTTCACCGTGGATGTCCGCGACACGAAACTGGGGCCGGAGATTACGACTCACGACATTCCCAATGTTTCAGAAGAGAAGCTGAAGGATTTGGACGAAGAGGGAATAATCCGCATTGGCGCGGAGGTTCGGTCCGGAGACATCTTGGTCGGTAAAATCACGCCTAAGGGCGAAGTGGAGCTGACTCCAGAGGAGCGTCTTTTGCGCGCGATTTTTGGCGAAAAAGCCCGGGACGTGAAAGACACTTCTTTAAGACTGCCGCACGGCAAAGAAGGCCGGGTGGTGGGGATTAAAGTTTTTTCGCGCGAGCGCGGGGACAAACTCGACACCGGCGTCATCAAACGGGTGCAGGCGGAAGTGGCCCAGCTTCGAAAAGTTTCCGTGGGCGACAAGTTGGCGGGACGGCACGGCAATAAAGGAGTCATTTCCAAAATTTTGCCGGTGGAAGAAATGCCTTATCTTCCGGACGGAACCCCGGTTGACATGATTTTAAATCCGCTTGGGGTCGCCTCGCGGATGAACCTCGGTCAGATTTTGGAAACGCATCTCGGCTGGGCCGCCCATCGTTTGGGGTATCAGGCCATCACCCCGGCCTTAAACGGCGCCACGGAAGAAGAGATAAAAACCGAGCTTAAAAAAGCCGGACTGCCCCAGCACGGCAAGGTGAAATTGCATGATGGCCGGACCGGCGAAGCTTTCGACCAGGAAGTAACCGTCGGGCAAATCTATATGATGAAGCTCGTGCATATGGTGGAGGACAAGATTCACATGCGCTCCATCGGTCCTTACTCTCTTATCACCCAGCAGCCGTTGGGCGGCAAAGCTCAAGGCGGGGGACAGAGGTTCGGCGAGATGGAGGTTTGGGCGCTCGAAGGCTACGGAGCGGCTCACACTCTTCAGGAGATGCTCACGATAAAATCCGACGACGTTTTGGGCCGGGCCGCGGCTTACGACGCCATTGTCCGCGGCGAGAAATTCAAAAATCCGAATCTGCCCGCCTCCTTCCACGTCTTGGTGAATGAGCTGAAAGCCCTGGCGCTTGATGTCGAATTGAAAGGAATCAAAGAAGGGGTCAGTGAGAAAATTTCTAAACTTGAGTCTGCCGCCCGGCCGGACCGAGCCGGCAAAGACGAAGTGGTGATAAGAATATAAAATATGGATACTAAAGTAACAGATTTCAAATCCATTTCAATCAAGCTCGCCTCGCCGGAGAAAATTTTATCTTGGTCCAGGGGAGAGGTAACCAAGCCCGAAACGATTAACTACCGCACCCAGCGCGCCGAGAAAGACGGACTTTTTGATGAGCGGATTTTCGGACCGGAGCGGGACTACGAGTGCTATTGCGGCAAATATCGCCGGATTCGCTACAAAGGAATCGTCTGCGACAAATGCGGAGTGGAAGTAACGCGCTCGGTGGTTCGGAGAGAACGGATGGGGCATATCAAACTGGCGGCGCCGGTTTCGCACATATGGTTTATGCGGGGCGTTCCTTCCAGGATTGGCCTGGTTTTGGACCTTTCAATTCCGGAGCTGGAACGGGTGATTTATTTCGCCGGCTACATCATCGTCAAAGTGGACGCGAAAGCCAAAGAGGAGGCCCTGAAAGAGCTTGAGAAAGAATTCAAATCTAAATCCAAAAAAGCTTCGGTCAAAGACAAAGCTTTGCTGAAGGAGGCCTGGGATTTGGTTCGCCGTGAGCTCGAAAGCATAAGATTGCGCCGGGTTCTTTCCGAGGTGGAATTCCATCGGCTCTCGCTCCGTTGGGGCGAAGTTTTTGAGGCGGGCATCGGAGCGGAGGCCCTGCATAAACTATGCAAAGAGGTAAACATGCCCCAGCTTAGAAAAGAGTTGGAAAAAGAACTCTCAGAAACCGAGAACCCGCAGGCCGTAAAGAAAATCGTCAAGCGTCTTTCCCTGGCCAAGGCCCTGGAGCGTTCCGGCGTTCGGCCGGAATGGATGTTTTTAAGTTTAATTCCGGTTTCGCCCCCGGCGCTCCGGCCCATGGTGCAGCTGGAAGGCGGCCGGCATGCGACCTCGGACGTTAATGACCTTTACCGGCGGGTCATCAACCGCAACAATCGCCTGAAGAAACTTTTGGAATTGAAAGCCCCGGAAGTAATAGTCCGCAACGAGAAGCGGATGCTGCAGGAAGCGGTGGACGCGCTTTTGGACAATTCGATTCGCCGCGGCCCGGGAGCCGCAACTTCTGCGGCTCAGAAGCGGCCGCTTCGCTCCTTGGCGGATATGCTGAAGGGCAAGCAGGGCAGATTTCGGCAAAACCTTTTAGGAAAGCGCGTGGATTATTCCGGACGCTCCGTGATTGTGGTTGGTCCGGAACTAAGGTTAAATCAGTGCGGTCTTCCCAAACATATGGCGCTAGAGCTTTTTCGGCCGTTTGTGATTAATAAATTGATTCAGGTGGACCTCGCTCACAATATTCGCTCCGCCAACCGCCTGGTGGATGAGGCTACCTCGGATGTCTGGGCTATTTTGGAAGAGGTCATCCGAGATAAATACGTGCTTTTAAACCGCGCGCCGACTTTGCATCGTTTAGGCATCCAGGCTTTTCAGCCGGTTTTAATAGAAGGCAACGCCATCCAGATTCATCCTCTGGTCTGTCAAGCCTTCAACGCCGACTTTGATGGCGACCAAATGGCGGTGCACGTGCCTTTGACCGACGAAGGACAGTGGGAAGCGAGGGAGATTATGGCTTCCCGAAAAAATCTCTTGAAGCCCGGCACGGGTGACCCAACCGTAACACCTTCCCAGGATATGGTCATCGGCTGTTACTGGCTTACCAAAATCAGGGAGGGGGTCAAGGGCGAAGGGAAGATTTTTTCGAACCCTAACGAGGCAATTTTAGCCCATGACTTCGGCGTGACAGACCTCAAAGCCAGAATCAAGGTGCGCGCCACCATGACGTCGAAATACAGAAAGTTCGAGGGCGGTATTTTTGAAACCTCGGTCGGGCGGCTTCTTTTCAACTCGGTTCTTCCGGACGATTTCGAATTCATAAATGAAGACATCAAGAAAAAAAGTCTGGAGAAAATCGTCTCACGCCTGATTGTGGAATACGGCCTCGGCGAGGTGGCGCCGATTTTGGACAAAATTAAAGCTTTCGGCTTCCGCTACGCCACGGTTTCGGGTATTTCCTGGGGCATGGATGATTTGGTGGTGCCCCAAGAGAAGAAACAGATTATAAAAGAAGCCGAAGCCGAAGCCCGGAAAGTGGAAGAACAATACAATGAAGGGCTTCTGACCGAAGAGGAGCGTTACGAGAAAGTTATCGCGATCTGGGCGGAAGTCAAAAGGAGGGTTGACGAGCTGGTGCCGAAGCTTCTTGATGAAAGCGGCCCGATCCATCTGATGGTTTCCTCGGCGGCCCGCGGCACCTGGACCCAGGTTACGCAGATGAGCGGAATGAAGGGGCTGGTTAGAAATCCGGCCGGAAGGACGATTGAGCTTCCGATCCTTTCTTCATATAAGGAGGGGCTTAACGTCTTGGAATATTTCATCTCGACCCACGGAGCCAGAAAGGGAACGGCGGATACGGCTTTGAAGACCGCGCACGCCGGCTATCTGACGCGCCGCTTGGTGGACGTGGCCCAGGAATTGATTATCCGCGAGGATGACTGCAAGACCAGCGAAGGAATTAAAATTTTAAAGAAAGAGGCGGAAGAATACGGCAAGAATTTCACTTCGAGAATTTTCGGCCGGGTGCTGGCACAGGACCTTAAAGATGCAGGCAAAGTGCTTTTCAAAAAGGGGCATCTTTTGAGCCAGGAAGACGCGGAGAAGGCGGAAAAGGAAGGAGTCCAGTCCATAGTGCTGCGCTCTCCGATAACCTGTCTCACTCTTCGGGGAATCTGCGCCAAGTGTTATGGCTATGATTTGGGCTCAAACGCGCTGGTGCGAAGCGGCGAGGCGGTCGGAATCGTGGCGGCGCAGGCGATCGGCGAGCCGGGAACTCAGCTCACCATGCGAACTTTTCATGTCGGAGGCGTGGCCGGAGCCGCGGACATCACCATGGGTTTGCCGAGAGTCGAGGAGATTTTCGAATTGCGCGCGCCGAAAAACGCCGCGGTGCTCTCGGACGTTGAGGGCGAAGTTTTGGAAATAGTCGAGAGCGGCCGGGAAAAAGTCATAAAAATTTTGGCCCAAGGCGGGACGAGTAAAAAAATCAAGAATAAAGTCGGGCAAGGCGAGGAGGTTCGCGAATTTACGATTCCTTTCGGACGCACCCTCCTGGTTTCGAAAGGAAGCCAAATCAGGCGCGGGGTGGCTCTCTCAGAGGGTCCGGTTGATATTCGGGAGCTTTTTCTGCTCTGCGGCCAGACGGTTGCCCAGGATTACATCATCCGCGAGGTCGGCCGAATCTACACTTTGCAGGGCGCTTCCATCAACGACAAACACGTGGAAGTGATGGTGCGGCAAATGTTTGCCAGGTTGAAGATAAAAGAGCCGGGCGACACCCACTTTGCCATCGGCGATATCGTGGAGAAGTCAGAATTTATTGAGGAGAATAAAAGAGTCGAAGGCAAGGGCCAGCGGCTGGCCGAAGGAGGCGGCCTCGTGATGGGTATTACCAAGACCGCGCTCTCCACTTCCTCTTTTCTATCCGCGGCTTCTTTCCAGGAGACGACCAGGGTTTTGATTACCGCGGCCCTCGAAGCCAGAGAAGATAAACTCCACGGGCTCAAAGAGAATGTGATAATTGGTCGCCTGATTCCAGCCGGCACCGCCTTTCGCAAAGATTTTGAAATGAAGGAAATTTCCGAAGACTAAACCCGGAAATTTGGTATACTGGGCGTGTGGCCAGAAAGAAAAACAGACGGGAAAAAACAACATGGCACGACGGTATCGCTCCGGAGACGAAGCAGTCGGTCTTTGCAATTTTTTCTTTCGCGCTTGCCTTGCTTTTTACGCTCGCGGCTTTCGGCAAGGCCGGATTCGTCGGTGACACTCTGCAGAGAATTTTTGAACTTCTTTTCGGGAAAGCTTTTTTTCTGGTGCCTTTAGTTTTTCTTTTGGCCGGTTTTTCTTTCCTTTTATCCCTGCGAAAACACTTTGTCCTGGCTACTTTTATCGGCGGAATTTTATTTCTGCTCGCTTCGCTCGGAATTTCGGATTTGGTCTTTGAGGGAAAAGCCGCCGGCTATGTCGGATATTTCGCGAGTCTGCCCTTCGCGAAGCTTTTTGATTTCTGGGCTTCTTTGGTTCTTTTAAGCGCCCTGGGTCTGGCAGGAGTTTTGATAATGCTTAATCTGCCGCTTTTGAGCTTTTCAAAAAAAGAGGAAAAAGAAGCCGAGCGAGAAAAGAAGGCAGAGCCAGAAGTTCTAGCGCCTCAAGCGAATCTTTCCATCCCCGTCTCGTTTCCTCCGGATACTCCCAAGCCGGTTTCAGTTCCGAAAGCCAGCGAGGAGCCGAGTCTTTTTGAATTTAAACCAAAGAGGGCGTCAGCTAGAAAAGAGTTTAAGGGTCTTTTGCCTCCTTTGGATTTATTGGAAGACGATCGCGGGGTTCCTTCCTCCGGCGACATCAAAGCAAACGCCAACATCATTAAGCGAACGCTTCAAAATTTCGGAATCGAGGTGGAGATGATGGAGGTGAACATCGGGCCGTCGGTGACGCAGTATACTCTGAAGCCGGCGGAAGGCGTCAAGCTTTCAAAGATCACCGCGCTCGCGAACGATCTGGCTTTGGCTTTGGCGGCCCATCCCTTGAGGATTGAAGCGCCGATTCCGGGGCGTTCGCTCGTCGGGATTGAAATCCCGAACCGCTCCATCGCCCTCGTCGGCTTGAGGAGTCTCTTGTCCTCCGAAGAATTCCAAAAATCCGAGCGGCCGCTTTTATTCGCGCTGGGGCGCGACGTTTCCGGAAAAGCGGCTTGGGCCGACCTTGCCCGGATGCCGCATCTTTTGATAGCCGGAGCCACGGGCACGGGCAAATCGGTTCAGATTCACTCGCTTTTGATGAGCCTTTTGTGTCGAAACTCGCCGGAATCTTTGCGTCTGATTGTGATTGACCCGAAAAGGGTGGAGCTCTCCGCTTACTCCGAAATACCGCATCTTTTGGGTCCGGTCATAACCGACGCCAAAAAAACCATTCTGGCTCTGCGCTGGGCCGCGAAGGAGATGGAGCAAAGATATGAAATTTTGTCTAAAAATTCCGTCCGGGACATCAGTTCTTATAAAGGAGCCGAGGCCATGCCTTATATCGTGATTGTAGTGGATGAGCTAGCGGATATTATGGCGACTTATCCCAGAGAACTGGAGGCCTCCATCGTGCGGCTCGCCCAGATGTCCCGCGCCGTGGGAATCCACCTCGTGCTTTCCACCCAGCGGCCCTCGGTGGAAGTTATCACCGGCCTCATTAAGGCCAACATTACCTCCAGAATCGCTTTTCAGGTGGCCTCGCAGGTGGATTCGCGAACTATCCTGGACGCCTCGGGCGCGGAGAAACTTCTGGGGAACGGAGATATGCTTTTTTTGGCTGGAGACGTGGCCAAGCCTCGCCGGATTCAGGGCGCTTTTGTCTCCGAGAAAGAAGTAAAAGGGGTTACTTCATGGCTTTCGGAAAACGTAGAGGCGTCTGAAGAGAGCGCGACCTTGGAAACCGGACTTCCGAACGGAACTTCGGATTCGGGGAAGGAAATATTTGAGGGCGAGACTCTCGCGGATGAAACCGACGACGAGCTCTACGAAGACGCCAAGCGCCTGGCTCTTGAAGCCGGCAAAGCTTCGGCCTCTTACCTTCAGCGCCGCCTGAAAGTCGGCTACGCCCGGGCCGCGAGGCTTTTGGATATGATGGAGGAGCGGGGAGTGATTGGGCCGGCGGACGGCGCGAAACCGCGGGAGGTGCTACTGAAAGAAGAGAAGAAAGAAGGCGGCGATTTTTATGAGAGTTTCGAATAAGAAGTTTTTTTTGATTCTGGCGGGAGTTTTGGTTTTGGCGTACGGAATTTGGCAGGCCCGAGATTTTCTTAGGGGCCCCCGAATTTATCTGGAGAGTCCGCAAGAAGGCGAGATTTTGAGAGAGAATTTGCTTGCGGTTAAGGGCCGGGCCTATGACGTTTCGAAACTTATGTTTAACGGCCGCGGCATTTTCACCGACGAGAACAGAAATTTTTATGAAGAAACGCTTCTGGCGCCGGGAGTAAATATTTTGGAACTTTACGCCGAAGACAAATTCGGCCATAAAAAAACCATCCAAAGAATGGTGTATGTGAAGTAAATGCCCACCTGCCTGCCGGCAGGCAGGTCTGGTGCCCGGAGTGCCGGATGGCTGGTAATTAATCTGAATACCTGATATAGTTATTTTATGAAAAGCGCTCCTCTTTTGGATAAAATTGAAAAAATAGAAAAAGGGCTTCAAGAACTGAAAGTTGATTTTCTGTTTCGTATGCCGCAGGGGCGCGAGAAGGGGATGTATAAGACGGAAGAAATTTTGAAGGAAGTAAGAAAGATAAGAAAAGATATCTGGAATGAGCGCTACCGAAAAACTGCTTAAAGTTTTTCTTGATACTTCTGCCCTCCTATCGGGCCTGAATTCTCCCCTCGGCGCTTCTGGCTTGATTCTTTCTTTCTTCAAACTCGAAAAAATTCAAATAGTAATCTCTCAAGATGTGATCGAAGAGGCAGAAAGAGCACTCAAAAATAAATTTCCTCTTCTGCGCACCGCCCTTTTGGATTTCCTAGTATCCCACCCAGTTATAACCAAGAAAATAAATAGCACGGAACTAAGGAGAGCGAGCTCATTACTTTTCACAGAAGACGCCCCTATTTTAGCTGGGGCGCTTAAAGGACGTGTTGATGTCTTGGTAACTCTTGATAAAAAATTTGAAACTATGATTAAAAATAAGGTAAAATTTGAAGTTTTATCTCCTGGAGAGTTTTTGAAAAAATATAAAAGTGAGCTCCAATCATGAGTCGAGAAAAACGAGCTTGTCAGAACTGTAAAAGTGAATTCTGGATCGAGTCCGAGGATTTTAAGTTTTACGAAAAAATAAAAGTCCCTCCGCCCACCTGGTGCCCGGAGTGCCGGATGGTGAGGAGGATGATGTTTAGAAATGAAAAATTGCTCTTCAAGAAAAAGAGCGCATTTTCCGGAGAGGAAATTTTTTCAATGTTTCCTGCTGATTCATATCCCAATGTTTACGAAAGTAAAATCTGGTATTCAGACGCTTGGGATCCGACGTCCTATGGAAAAGAGGTTGATTTCTCTCGGCCATTTTTAACACAACTTATTGAGTTAATTAAGGAAGTTCCCCATCCTTCTCGTTCGGTTTCAGAGAGCACATTAATAAATAGTGATTATTGCAACAATGCGAATGATCTCAAGAACTGCTATTTAATTTTCAACGCCGCTCGCGTCGAAAACTCGGCTTACGGCGATATTGTTTACGACTCGAAAGATTGTATGGATGGCTTATCATTGCGACAGGCCGAGCTCGTCTATGATAATTTTTGGGTTCAAAAATCGAGTAGGATTTTTTTTTCAAGCAATGTCGAAGATTCTCATGATATTTGGTTTTCAAAAAATCTACGGGGATGCAGTAATTGTTTCGGCTGCGTTAATCTTCGGAACAAACAATACTATATTTTTAACGAGCCTTACTCGAGAGAAGAATATAAAAAGAAACTCGAAGAGTTTGCGGTTGGCTCAAGTGAGGCTGTCGAAAAGCTCAAAGAAAAGATAAAAACGTTTAGCCTACGTTTTCCTCGTAAATTTATGGAGGGACGCAATAGTGTCAATTCAAGAGGGGATTATATTTATAATTCAAAAAATGTTTTGAATTCATATAATATCCAAGGCGGTGAAGATTTGCGATATTGCCAGTTTCTT
The DNA here is from genome assembly GCA_001778985.1 of Candidatus Giovannonibacteria bacterium RIFOXYD1_FULL_48_21. Lineage (GTDB taxonomy): Bacteria > Patescibacteriota > Minisyncoccia > JACPKW01 > UBA11713 > UBA11713. The sequence continues at coordinate 269,350 of MFIU01000001.1, forward strand.
GTAGATTCGCCAAACAAGAATTGCTATGACCAGACGCTCTTTGGCGAAGGCAACGCTTTCACTTACGAGTGTTATGAATGTGGACTAGGCACTAATAATATCAAGTTCTGCGCGGCTTGCTGGTCAGATGTTCATGATTTGCAGTACTGTCGATATTGCTTTTCGTCTTTCAACCTCTTCGCCTGCATCGGCCTCCGCAACAAATCCTACTGCATCTTAAACAAGCAATACACCAAGGAAGAATATGAGAAGTTAGTGCCAAAGATAATAGAGCACATGAATCAGATGCCCTACATAGACAAGAAAGGCAGGGTATATAAGTACGGAGAATTCTTTCCCCCTGAACTCTCTCCCTTCTCATACAACGAAACCATCGCCCAGGAATACTTTCCCCTGAGCAAGGACGAAGCCCTTGCGAAGGGCTACTCCTGGAAAGACCCCGAACCCAGGAACTACCAAGTAACTATTACCAATGACCAAATCCCCAATCACATCAAAGACGCCCCCTGATTCCATACTGAATGAAATAATCCAATGCGCTCATTTTGGACATGCGATGTCCAAATGCAATGAACAATGCACTGAAGCCTACAAGATAATTCCTCAAGAACTCCAATTCCTAAGAAAGATGAACCTTCCCTTACCACGTCTCTGCCCCAACTGCCGCCATTACCAGAGAATTAAACAAAGAAACCCCCTTAAACTATGGCACAGGAAATGCATGTGCGGAGGCGAGAAGAGCCATCCTTCGACAAGCTCAGGATATTCCTACCGGAATACCGCTGACCATATTCATCACAAAAAAGAAGAACCCTGCCCCAATGAATTCGAAACTACTTACGCTCCGGAGAGGCCGGAGATTGTATATTGTGAACAATGCTATTTGAGGGAAGTGGTATAATCTGGTTATGGCGAAACGCTCTGAAGAAAAGGAAACAAAGCGCGCTGGCGTAGAGGCGGCCATTAAAGAGATTCAGCAAAAATACGGCGAGGGCGCGATTATGAAACTCGGCGAGGCGCGGAGAATGGACGTGGATGTTATCCCTACGGGTTCTTTCGGGCTGGATTTGGCGCTCGGCGTGGGCGGAGTTCCCCGCGGCCGGGTGGTTGAAATTTTTGGGCCGGAGTCTTCCGGTAAAACTATGCTCTCTTTGCATATTGTTCGCGAGGCGCAGAAAAGAGGCGGGCTTTGCGCGTTCGTTGACGCCGAGCACGCGCTTGATCCGGAGTTTGCCAAAAAAATCGGGGTGAAAATTGATGACCTTTTAATCTCCCAACCCGATACCGGAGAACAAGCTCTGGAAATTGTTGAATCTTTGGTCCGTTCCGCTTCGGTGGATGTGATCGTGGTGGATTCCGTGGCGGCCTTAACCCCGCGGGCGGAGATTGAGGGCGAGATGGGGCAAGCGCACGTTGGTTTGCAGGCGCGTCTTATGTCGCAAGCGCTTAGAAAACTGACCGCGATTGTCGCCAAAACAAAGACTATCGTGATTTTCATAAACCAGATTAGGATGCAGATCGGTATCATGTTCGGTAATCCGGAAACTACTCCGGGCGGGAAAGCGCTGAAATTTTACGCCTCGGTCCGAATTGAAGTGCGCAGGACGGCCCAGATTAAAAGAGGCGAGGAGATTATCGGGCACCGGGTTCGCGCCAAAGTGGTCAAAAACAAAGTCGCTCCGCCTTTCCGAGCCGCCGAGTTCGATATTATATACGGCGAAGGAATTTCTTACGAAGGCGATTTGCTGAATCTGGGATTGAAATACGAACTTATCAAAAAATCCGGAGCCTCTTTTTCTTTCGGCGAAGTGCGCTTGGGACAGGGATTTGAAAATTCCAGAAAATTTTTAGAGGAGAATCCCAAAGCGGCCAGTGAGCTTAAAAAAGCAATTATCGAGCGGACAAAATAAAAAGGTCGAAGCATTAATGTTTATATTTAAATGTTTAATATGTGGCAGAATTGGCTCGTAGGCATCTTGGGACTTTGGGTCATCTTGATGCCTTTTTTATCTCTTCCGTCGGGACTGGCTAGAACGCTCACGATTGTGACCGGCATTGTGGTCGCGGTCCTGGGTTTTTGGTCAGCTTCCGGAACGAAAGCCGGAGGCGCCATGTGAAGAAGGGCTATTATTTCGGTCTTATATTTTTTTTCGCTGGCGCAACTTTCTTGGCGCACGCTTTCACCGCTCGCTTCATAAGCCCGATTGAATATATCTCTTCCAAGTTCGAAGTAGATGCTCCTCCGCCGGTCGAGCATATCGCGCCGCCCGATGTGGTCCGGGGAATTTATATGACGAGCTGGGTGGCAGGAACCAAAGATTGGAGGGCGGAGCTGATTGATTTCATCGAAAAAAGCGAACTTAACGCCGTGGTGATAGACGTCAAGGATTACACCGGTCGAATCTCTTTTGAAGTTGGAGACGAAAAGCTGAAGGCGCTTGAGTATTCCGAGAAAAGAATCCCGGATGTTAAAACTTTTATCTCCGAGCTGCACCGCAAAAATATCTACGTCATCGGCCGCATCGCGGTTTTTCAGGACCCGCATCTGGCGAAGAAGCGGCCGGACCTCGCGCTTAAGAAAAAAAATGGCGAAGTCTGGAAAGACAGAAAGGGCCTCTCTTGGGTGGACCCGGCGAGTCTGGAGGTTTGGGAGCTTACGGTCCGGATCGGGAAAGAGGCCGAGGCCGCGGGTTTCGACGAACTTAATTTCGACTATATTCGTTTTCCGTCAGACGGGAACATTGACGATATTGTCTATCCTTTCTGGGACGGGAAGACTCCTAAAGCCGAAATAATGAAAAATTTTTTCGCCCACCTCGACGCGAAATTCGACGTCCTGAAAGTCCCCATCTCCGGAGACATTTTCGGACTCACCACCTGGAATACGGACGACCTGAATATCGGACAAGTTTTGGAAGACGCGCTCCGCTACTTTGATTATGTTTCGCCCATGGTCTACCCTTCGCACTATCCGCCAACTTTTCAGGGCTATAAAAATCCGGCCGAACATCCTTATGAAATTATAAAAACCGCTCTAGTTAGAGCGCGCGAGCGGGAGTTCGCGATGGCCTCGACTACCTCGACCAAACTTCGTCCATGGCTGCAGGATTTTGACCTCGGAGCGAATTACGACGCGGCCATGGTGAAACTGGAGCAGCAGGCGGTTTACGACGCCGGGCTTTCTTCCTGGCTTTCTTGGGACCCGGCCAATAGATACACCAGAGAGGCTTATCCGTGATATAAATAAATTATGCCCCGCCGCCAAGTCATTTTTGTAATACTGCTCTTAGCGGTGATTGGAGTTATCGCCCTTTTCTTTTCTCTTTTCGACGTCAGAAAAGCTGAAGCGCCCAAACGGGTTTTCATTCTTACGGCTTCTGATTTGCAGCTTAATTCAGTCGAAGGCATAAAGGCTGGGTTAAAAGAGCTGGGATACCGCGAAGGCGGAGACATAATTTTAGAACTTTTTAATCCCAAAGGAGACATGGAGCTCACTAAAAATCTCGCCGTCCAAATGGTTGCCTCCCGGCCCGACCTCATTGTGTCGGTATCCACGTCCGCCTCGCGGGCGGTCAAGGACGCCAATCAAGACGCCAAGCTCCCGGTGGTTTTCGTCGATGTCGGAAATTTCGAGGAGCTCGGCATTCAAAACATCCAGCGTCCGGGCGGCTTTATGTCCGGCGTGGTGGTGGACAATGTGCCGGCGGCGCCGAAGCGCATGGAGATTTTGAAAACTCTGCTCCCCGGCCTTAAGACCATCGCGCTTTTGGTTAACAATAAGCACGTAAGCTATGATGAAATTTTGAAAACGCACGAAGAAGGCGCGAAAAAGCTCGGCCTAAAACTTTTGTGGTATCCCGTAACCAAAAAAGAAGAAGTTTCTCCGGCCATGGAGCGCCTCGCCAAAGATCATCCGGATGCTTTTATGACCACTTCCGAAGCGGTGATCTCGGGAAACGCCGCTTTAATCGCGCCGGTTTTGCGCCAAGCAAAAATTCCCTCGATTGATTTCAATGTGGAACGAGGAGTGAGTTCGGGATATCTTATGGTCTACGGCATTGCCCGCTTCGACGTCGGCAAACAAGGGGCGCGAATAATTGATAAGGTTCTAAAGGGAGAAAGCCCAGGCAATATCCCCGTGGAATTTGCTTCTCAAATCACCTTTGAGGTCAGCGAAATTTTGGCTAAAGAGACGGGCCTAAAAATTCCGGACGCCATTCTATTACAGGCCAACAAAATTTATAGGTAACAGAATTTATACTGATTAATCTTCATGAACCCCAGACAGCGCCCGATACAGCTTTGGCTTCTGGGTTCAGTCGCCGTCTTTGCTTTGGTCGTGGCCAATTTGGCCTGGCTTCTGCCGACCCTGGAGGAAATCGAAACCGATGCCTGGCTTTTGCACCGGGCCATCGCGCTGGATATCCGAAATCAATTGTCTGGTTTTTTGAACCGTCAAGAGCGCTCTCTTCTCGACGCGGCGGACATTTTGAACCAGAGGCGGGGGTTTCACAATGAAGTTTTGGCGAGACTTTTGAAAGAGAATCCTCCCCTGGAATCTTTAACGCTTTTGGACCTGACGGGTCAAGAGATTTTCAAAACTCACCGCCTTCTTTTGATTACGAGCGCTGACCTTAAGGACCAGTCCGGGAGCGCGCTTTTCAGATTTATGCGCGAGGGAAAAGTTTATTTGAGTCCGGTCGTGGTTTCCGGCGTTTCCGAACCGCTTATAACCGTCGCGGTGCCGCTCCGGCCGGAGAGCGCCCGCCTGCCTGCCCGTCCGGCAGGCGGGCCGGACGGGCAGGGTTTTTTTGCCCTGGTGGCTGACGTCAATCTAAAGTTCCTGCTGGATGTAGTCAGGAATGTGAACGCGGACGAAGTAGGCGAGGTCTATATCGTGGACCAGGAAGGATTTATAATCGCCCATCCCAACTCTTCGCAGGTTTTCGGCCGCACGAACGTCTTTGAGCGGGCTCTCGTCCGAGAAGTTCTGGAGGGGAAAGAAGCCGATACCCGCGACGAAAGCTTTTCTTATCAGAACGAAAAAGGCGAAGAGATTTTCGCGGTGGGGCTTCCGTTCGATTTTACCGGCTGGGCGGTGGTGGTGGAGAATCCTAAGAAACTTGCCTTGGCTTCCTCCCAGCGGATTTTGAACGTGGCTTTGGTATCTTTTGGACTTGAAGTTTTGCTGGCCGTCCTGTTTATTTGGAACTACTTCGCCTTGATAAAAACCGCCGCCCTTTTTGAAGGCGAACGAAATCAGCGCGAAGCCATTTTGGCGTCTCTTTCGGACGGAGTTATCGAATACGACAGCAAGCTTCGCGTAACCTTGATGAATCCCAGAGCCGAAGAGCTTCTGGGGGTAAAGTTTAACGCCATTAAAGGATTTGCCGTCACCCCAGAGCTTGCGAATGCCAGGCCTGATTTGCGGGGAATCGTGGAGCTGATGTATCCGGCCTTGGCGCCCTATGCTTCAGCGGCCAAAGAAATCCCGGGCTTAGCGGCCAAGGCGATGGAGCTTAATCTTTCCCAGCCCAAAATGAAATTTTGGGTAACTCTTACCCAGGTGCAGAACCGCGAAGGGGAGATGATAGGTTTTTTGAAAATTATTCACGATATCTCCAGAGAAGAGCTGATTGGGCGGCTTAAATCCGAGTTCGTATCCATCGCCGCCCATCAGCTGCGAACTCCTCTCTCGGCCCTTAAATGGACCATCCGTCTTTTGCTCGACGGGGACGCGGGCGAGCTTACCGCTTCCCAGCAGGAATTTTTAGGGAAGGGCTACATTATAAATGAGCGGATGATTAAGCTCGTCAACGACTTGCTGAACGCGGCCCGCATTGAGGAGGGAAGATTCGGTTATGATTTTTCGGAAGTGGATTTAAAAGCCCTCTTGGGGTCAATCGCGGAAAGTTTCGCGTCTTTGGCCGAAGCCAGAAAGGTTAGCTTGAAATTTGAAAAGCTTCCCGAGACTCTGCCGAAAATCTATGCCGACCCTGAAAAACTCAATCTGGCCCTCTCGAATCTTTTAGACAACGCCATAAAATACACGTCCGCCGGCGGCAGTGTCACGCTTCGCCTGAAACGGAAGGGGGACTGGGCCGAAATTAGCGTGGCCGACACCGGGGTGGGCATCCCGGAAACCGACAAGCGCCGAGTTTTCTCTAAATTTTTTCGCGCCTCCAACGTCATTCGAATGGAAACCTCCGGCACGGGCCTCGGCTTGTTCATAGCCCAGAACATCATCCGGCGCCACGGCGGCGCGATTCAGATGCAGTCCAAGGAGCGGGAGGGAACGGTTTTTACCTTCACCTTGCCTCTAAGGCGCGAGCAGGTCCCCAAGGAGGAACGCCCGGTTTTGGAAGAGTTTTTGGAAAAAATTTAGCGTGGTATCATGAATAATATAATATGAAGATATTGATTGTCGAAGACGAGCCGGTGCATCTGGCCGTGATGAAATCGAAGCTCGAGAGCGAGGGTTACGAGGTTGACGCCGCCTTGGACGGGGAGGAGGGCTGGCGCAAGCTGAAGACCGCCCCGCCGGATTTGGTGCTTCTGGACGTTATTTTGCCGAAACTCGACGGGTTTCAATTTTTGGAGCGCGCCCAAAAGGAAAAAATTAGCGTGCCGATTATTATTGTTTCGAACTCCGGCCAGCCGGTGGAGATAGACAAGGCTTTGAAGCTGGGTGCGAAAGATTGTCTGGTGAAAGCGGAATTCAGCCCGGCGGAAGTTCTCGAGAAGGTCCAAAAGGTTCTAGGGGAGAAGGTTGTGCCCAAAGTCAAAACTTCTTCCCAAAGCCCCTCCAATTCGGAAATTTACGTCGGAAGCCGCAATCATCTTCTGATGGTGGAAGACGATAAGTTTTTGCGGGATTTAATCGTACAGAAACTTATCCGGGAAGGTTTTAAGATGAAAGAAGCGGTGGACGGAGAGGAGGGGTTGAAAATGGTCCGGGAGGAGCGTCCAGACCTCATCTTGCTTGATTTAATCCTGCCGGGGCTAGACGGCTTTGAAGTTTTGAAACGTCTTAAGGCCGACGCCGCAAGCAAGGATATCCCGGTGATAGTTCTTTCCAACCTGGGGCAGAAAGAGGACATGGATCGGGCTATGGCCGCCGGCGCCGAGGCTTTCATGGTCAAGGCCCATTTTACGCCGGGCGAAATTGTGGCTAAAATAAAAGCAACGCTCAAGAAGAAATATTTTTAGATGACGAAAAAATACAAATTAATAATATTAATTATAGTTGCCGCAGTCGTGGGGGTATATTTCTATCGGAGCGCGACCAGGATAGAGACCGTGAGAGTAAGCGGAGCGGAAGCGGCTAATTTTAAGTTTCTTTTTTCCGTCATAAAGGATAAAAAGTTTGATAAAAAGAATAACTTAAACCTCGAATTTGTCTGGTCTAATCCGGGGGAAGTGGAAAGAAAGCTTGTCGCGAAAGAGGAAGGGGTTGAAGTTGGTCCGTATAATCCCATTTCGTTGGCCGAGACGAACCTTAAGGGAGAACAGCAACTTCGGTCCTTCGCCCCAATTCTCTACACTTATTATCATTTTATTGTTAAGGCGGATTCCCCCTTTCATACATTAGAAGACTTGAGGGGCGCGAAAATTGCCACCAGACCTAAATTAAGCGCCGCGTACAAATCGCTGGCTATAGCGCTTAAAATAGCAGGGATGGATTTGGAAAACGATTTTAAGCTAACCTTCGGGTCAATCCCTGAAAATGTTAAGGCCTTGACTACTGGGGAGGCTGACGCGACCTTGATGTCTCCGCCGGAGTCAGTAGGGCTTTTAGTGACCGGTAAGTATAGGCAGATTGCGGAGCTGGAAAATATATGGGAGAAGGCGGCTGGGGCGTCGATGCCGTTAGTCAGTTTGACCGCGCACAAAAGCTGGATAGAGCAAAATCCCCGAAAAGTAAAGAGGCTGCGGAAAACAATTTTAGACGCGGCAACTTTCATTCGTGAAAACCCGCAAGTTGTCGAGGAATATAAAGACTTGCTCAATATTCAAACCGACGCAACGCTAAAACTCATGAAAGAAAGTCTCCCGCTTTCATATCCCGCTTCTTGGAACGACGAAGCTCATCATTTCGCCATTACAAAAGCAATGGAGTTCGGTATCATAAAAAGTATCCCGCATGAAGATATATTTATTCATTAATATCTAAAAAATATGCAGAGCAAAATTATTTCAATCGTTATTCTGGCGGTTCTGGTCGGCGGGGGAGCTTATTACTACTTTTATTACTTGCCCGCCAATAGAGTTGAAACTATTAAAATCAGTTCCGCCAACGCGGAGAATATGAAATTTTTATTGGCGGTGACGCAGGATAAAGGGTTCGCGGATAATAACAGGATAAAACTGGAGGTCGTGTTTTCTGACCCCGGCGAAGCGGAACGAAAGCTTATCAGCCGGGCGGAAGGGATTGAAGTGGGAACTATAAATCCTATCGCCATGTCCTCAACCAACCAGGCCCAAAACATAAAACTGCGGGCGTTCGCCTCTGTTTATAATACGGACCAAACCATCATGGTAAAGGCCGCGTCGCCTTTTTATAAGGTGGAGGACCTCATTGGGGCCAAACTCGCCATCCATCCCAAGGGGAGCGCGTCTTACACCGCGTATGCCGTGGGAATGAAAGTGGCGGGACTGGATTTGGAGCGCGACTTCAAGCTTATTTTTGGTTCGTTTGCCCAAAACGCCCAGCGCCTGGCCGATGGAGAAGTGGACGGGTCGTTTTTGAACGCCGTGGCCACGGCTCGTCTTTTGGCCACAGGCAATTATAGAGAAATAGTCAACTTGGATGAAAAATGGAGCAAAGTCGTGGGCTCTCCTATGCCGTTCGTGGATTTGGCCGCGCACGAAGATTGGATTTTGCAAAATCCAAAAAAAGTCCAGAGACTCCGGAAAGCCATTTTAGAAGCCGTGGCTTTTATTCGCCAGAACCCTGGTTTGATAGGAGAGTATAAAGGCCTTTTGGGCATTCAAAGCGCGAGCGAAGTCAAACTGGCCGAGGAGCGCCTGCCAGCTATTTATCCCGCCCAATGGAATACCGCCATACACGACGCTCTTTTAAGAAGAGCTTTTGAGTTGGGACTGCTTAAGGAATTGCCCCCCGAAAAACTTTTTATTGATTGAATATGTTTTGGCGAAGAAATCTCCTGTTCTTATTCGCGGTCGCGGCGGTTATCATTGGCGTTTATTTTTTTGGGGTGACGCGCTTGCCGCAAGTCAAAATTGGCGCCGGCGAACCTCTCGCGCCCAACGGTTTTCTCGCCCATGTCGTGGAGAAGTATAAATTCGACGAAAGAAACGGAGTCGACCTCGAATTTGTCTTTACCGACCCAATTGAGAATCAGAGATTATTCAGAGAAAAAGAAGTGGACCTGGCCTGGACTCCGCTTTTAACCGCCGCCCGATACGTGGTTGACGGCGTTTTGGATGCCAGAATCATTGGGCCGCTGGAGAACGCTTTTATAGTGTATGCGGTGAGAGCCGATTCTCCTTTTCAATCCTTCGAAGATTTGAGAAGCGCGAAATTCGGCTCTTTGCCGAAGACGGCGGCGTCATTCGACCTTACGGTGCTCCAGATGCGGAAGATGGGTTTGGACCCCGAGCAAGATTTTAAAGTAACCTTTTCCAATTATCCCGAATTGAAACAATTTCTGCTTGAGGGGACCGTGGATTTTATCGCCGTCCATCTGGGTCAGGTTTGGGAGCTTTTCAAAGAAAAAAAAGTCAGACATGTCGCTTCTTTGGAGGAGCTGTGGGAGAAAGCCACCGGAAGGAAGTTTCCTTTCATCGCCCTCACCACCACCCAAGAATGGCTTGACGCCAATCCCGGGCTGGATAAAAAAGTCAGAGCGGCTTTGACGGATGCCGCCAAATATGTGGAGCAAAATCCCGGAATCTGGGAGGCTGAAAAGAGTTATTTAAAGATAGAAGACAGCGCCGAGTTGGAAGAGTTTAAAAAGCAATACGCCCAATATGTTATCGGCACGTCCTGGGACCCCGGCGACATTGATAACATTAGATATTTGTATAATGAAGCGACCCTAAACGGCCTTTTGCCGGAATTCAACGCCGATCGCGTGGTCGTGCCCTAGACCAAGCGCTTTGCCATGGCCCGGTTTGCCCATCCGTTGATATTACAAAATCTGGCCGTCCTTATTTTTATTGCCGTTTTACTGGGCTTGGCCAACTATTATTGGTTTTTCCCGCTGTTGGAGCGCGCCGAAGAACAAAACGTGCTTTTGCAGCGGAGTGCCGCGCTTCGCGCCCAAGACCTTTTGCTGCTTTTTTTAGACCTCACTTTTGAGGACCTGGCGGATTTCGGAAATAGATTGAGCGACAATCAAACGAATTATAAGGAAACAGCTAACCGGATTTTTGAAAGCCGCGGCGATGTTTTAAGTCTGCTGGCGGCCGATGTTTCCGGCCAGGTCTTGTTCCCAACCTTAAAGCGTGACGGCACAACCTCCTTGTTTCCCGCGTCCGTCACGGAAGCCGTTTTTTTCAAAGAATCCGTATTGTCGGGCAAAAAGTATATTAGCCCGGTATTTTTTACTCCCGAAGGGCCGGCGCTTCAGATTTCCGTTCCTATCAGCAAGGAAGGCAAAGTCACGGGCGTAATCACGAGTGACATTGATTTTACGCTTCTTTGGGGTGTCGTCAGCAGAATTTCCGTCCAGAGCGGGAAAATTTATCTGGTTGATGAGCGAGGAACCCTGATCGCTCATCCTGACGCCGCGCGCTCCAGGAGCGGCGAAAATTTGAGATATTTGAACGTGGTCGAGTCTTTGGTTCGCGGGAATAAAGAAGTGACGCAGAGCCGGTATGTTAACGACGAGAAAAAGGATGTGATTGCTTACGGCCTTAGCATGCCTTCGACCAATTGGGGGATAGTCGTGGAACAAGAGGAAGCGGAAGCCCTGGAACAGCGTTCGCAGGCTTTTTTGGTAGCCTCGGCTTTTTCCGGGGTGAGTTTAATTTTAATAATCATGCTCGTTATCAGCACGGTCAGATTGATAAAGGCCCTGATAGCCGTCCAGAGGGAACGCGAGGAAAGGGACCGGGTCATCGCTTATCTTCCGGACGGCATCATTGAATATACCGGCGAGAATCAGATTTTAACCATGAATCCGGCGGCCAAGAAATATCTTAATATCGCCGTTCCCATCCCTGACGAGCTTTACGTTACGGAAAGTTCGGTTTTTCTGCCGGGATTTGAAAGGCTCTGGGGCGTATTTTCTCCCCCTTTCGCGGCCAGAGAAGGGGGGCAGGGGAATATTTTTGAAATCACTTTTCAGACGCCCGAGAGAATAGTTCTGCAGGTCATAACCGTTTACATCAAAGGCACGGGCGCTCTTGCCGACCAGCACTATCTCAAAATTATTCACGACATAACCAAGGAACGCCCAGCCTAGAAGTCCACTTTATCCCTTTGCGGATGTTGATTTTTAGCAAGGTAATCGCTACAATGATTTCATGAAAAAGCGCAAAGAAAATATATTGCAATATGAAGTTTTTTTTGAGCCGAATGGCGATGGATACACAGTTACGGTTCCCAAACTTCCTGGTCTGGTTACCGAAGGTGATAACTTGAAAGAAGCGCGAGAAATGGCGCAAGACGCTATCAAGTGCTATTTGGAAGCCATTCTTAAAGATAGACCATCATCTCTAACTTTAATTACCGCGCGTCCCCTCCGCATTAGTTATTAAGGCTCTCAAAAGAGCCGGTTTTTATGAATATCATCAAAGCGGTAGCCACATCCAATTGCGTCACCCGGCAAAAATCGGGCTGAAGGTTACCATCCCATTTCATAGAAAAGAGCTTACGCCCAAAACATTAAAGTCTATTATCAAACAGGCTGATTTAGGGGTGGACGAATTTATCAAGCTGCTATAAAAGCCTGTAAAATTATTCACGACATAACCAAGGAACGCCCAGCCTAGATGTCCACTTCACCCCTGGCGAGATTGTTGGTAAAATAAAAACAGTGCTTAAGGCGTAATTTATGGAAAATAAAACTTTTAATGTTTCTTTAATACTGACTTTCGTGGTTGCTTTGATTGGCGGATATATTTTGGGTTTCTATACCAACTGGTCCAAGTCGCGAAATTTGCAACGACAGCTGGATACGTTTTTGCAAAGAGATGCGGAAGTTAAAAAAGCGGAAGAAGACGTGGACCGGAGCGTAAAAGAGAGCCAGGTTACTTCTTCTCAAATTAAAAAAGCCGAAGAAGATATTATTAAAAGCCTAACGCCTCGATAAACCATGAAAAATATTTTAAAAGAAGTTTTTAAAGTCGCAGTTTTGGGAGGGGTGCTCCTGGCCCTTCAAGTCGTTGCTTTTAGCGAGCCAACTCAAACTCCTCCCGGAGGAAATGTTCCCGCGCCCATTAACGTTGGATCAGCTCAACAAACCAAATCCGGTGGCCTTACGGTAGGCAGCTTGGCTTCCTTGGGCAGCGCGTTTTTGGCAACCAATTCAGGCAATGTGGGAGTTGGAACGGTGAGCCCCAGCCAGAAACTGGATGTTGCGGGCTATGTCAGAGGAGCAACCGGTCTTTGCATCGGAGGAGATTGTAGGACAAGCTGGCCGGGATCGAAAGCCGCTTTTGTTAGCGCCAGCAGCAAAGTTTCGATATCTTCCGCCAGCTGGCAGGATATGCCTGATCTGTCGCTGAGCATTTCCACCAACAGTTCTCCTTTGTTTATTCAAGCTGAGATCGGCGGACACTATTCTAATGATTTTACCTATTTCCGTTTTGTGATTGACGGCACTCCTAAAGGCGCTTTTAGGGTTTTTGGCGGTTATCAGTCAAGCGTGAGCTTTAGCTGGATCGAGAACGTATCGGAAGGATCTCATAATATAAAAGTCCAGTGGTATAGCACCGTCACCAGTTGTGCCGGGGGCAGCGATTGCTGGGTTAACCATGGGATAAGCACAACGCGCTCGCTGGCGGCAATTGGACTTTAGGCGCAATTTTCGGAGGTGGCGGCAGAGGATCTGATCATCTTAGAGGTGGCAACGGCGCGCCTGGCGCGGTTATAATTACTTGGTAGAAGAGAAAATATAGTCAAAACCATAAAAAATATTTTAAAAGAAGTTTTTAAAGTCGCAGTTTTGGGAGGGGTGCTCCTGGCCCTTCAAGTCGTTGCTTTTAGCGAGCCAACTCAAACTCCTCCCGGAGGAAATGTTCCCGCGCCCATTAACGTTGGATCAGCTCAACAAACCAAATCCGGTGGCCTTACGGTAGGCAGCTTGGCTTCCTTGGGCAGCGCGTTTTTGGCTACTAATTCCGGCAACGTCGGCATCGGAACGATAAACCCCTCCCAAAAACTTGATGTCATCGGTTATGTCCGCGGAGCAACAGGTCTTTGCATCGGAGGGGATTGTAGAACGAGTTGGCCGCCAGACGGCTTTTCCCAAGTTGAGTATAAAACGTGCGAGGGTTCCAGTAGCACAAATGAAGTTAGTTGCACGGCATTTTGCTCCAGTGGCTATACACTCGTTGGGGGGGGATGCAGAGGTGAACAGGTGAGCCGAGATTTGTATCAATCGGTTCCAAATGCTGAAAACAACGGCTGGGTTTGCGAAGCACAGTCCGATTATTACGGGAATACGATATCTGGCACGGCCATTTGTGTGAGATAGCGACCAGAACCAAATAATGACCCAAACTAAGTTTAGGACAAAAATAACGTTAATCGCGCTGGCCGCTTTGGGGCTTGCTTTGGTTTGGGGTCTGTCTGTTATTAAAATCCAGGCCGGCTCCGGGGATAATCTTTCCGGATGGACGTGGTCGGAGACGATCGGGTGGATAAATTTTAATGGCGCCAATTACGGCGTTAATGTTGATTCAAACGGAAATATTTCCGGCTACGCTTGGTCAGAACACATCGGCTGGATAAGTTTTAATGATTTTTCCGGCTGTCCTTCATCTCCTTGCTCCCCGAAACTTGATAGAGGAACTGGTCAAGTCTCCGGCTGGGCGCGGGCTTATCGCGCTGTTGCGACCGAAGGTCAGACTTTGGGCGGCTGGGACGGCTGGATTCATTTACGAGGTTCAAATTACGGCGTAAGCGTTTCCGGTTGTAGTTGGGATGGCTGGGCTTGGGGCTCGGATGTGGTTGGCTGGGTTCATTTTAGGGGTTCAAATTATGGAGTAAACGGAAGCGGTAATGCCTGTCAAGGAGAGCCCACCCTCGTTATCGTGCCTCCTTCGGCCAGTCTTCAGGTGGGTCAGACAACCTTGCTTCAGGCACTCTATGACCCGGACGGCCCTTCCGGCCCTTCCGGCGAGAGTAATGTAACCGCTTCTTCTAACTGGTCTTCTTCGGCGTCTGGTATCGCGAGCGTGAACAACTCCACCCAAAAAGGATTGGTCAGCGCCAACGCCGTTGGCTCGGCAGTCATCACCGCCGCCTACAGCGGCCTTTCGGCAACCTCTGACATTACCGTGGGAGCCGCGCCCCTGCCCAACCTAAGAATTCTTTCTTCCAGTTTCGCTCCCGCGAGCCCCGTGCCTGGCAGTCTCATGAACTTTTACGCGGACGTTAGCAATAACGGCAGCGGCTCGGCCGGCCCATCCCAGACCCGTTTAAGGATAGATATTGGTAACAATGGCACTTGGGATGTTCTTCCGGCCAATGCCGCAACCGCAGGGCTTGCTCCTGGAGCAGCTGTTGGCGTGAATTGGTCTGGTGTCTGGACGGCAACGTCAGGGACTCACAAATATGAAATCTGCTCTGACGCCACCTCTTTAATTTCCGAAGAAAACGAGACCGACAATTGCGTTACGCAGACATTTACAATTTCTGTTCTCGCCCAGCCCGACTACGTCACCGAAGGCCTGGCCACCGCTCCCGGCGGCCTCACTGCCGGCCAGCTCGTCACATTTGCCGCGACCGTCAGGAACTCTGGCAGCGGAGCGGCCGCGGTCTCTTCTCAAACCAGATTGCGACTCGACATCAGCAACAACGGCAGCTTTGACGTGACGCCCGCGAACCAGACCACCAATGCTCTCGCCCCCGGCGCCACCGAAGTCGAAAACTGGACTAACGCCTGGACCGCCCAGACTGGCACGCATCGTTTCGAGGTCTGCGCTGACAGCTCTTCTGTTATCACGGAATCGAATGAGTCGAACAATTGCACGACCCAGACGTTTACGGTGGGAGCAGCGCCCCTGCCCAACCTAACTATTACAAGCTTCTCTGTGCCAAACGGCACTCCCGGCGCCTCTGGAAATGCTTCGGTCACCATTCAGAACGCTGGCAGCGCAGCCACACCAGCTGGCTTTGAGGTCGGATTTCACGACGGCTCTCCCTCGATAGCGAGCATCTCCTGCTCCAATGAAGAAACTGGCGTTGCCACCGCCGCGCTTGGCGCCGGGGCTTCCCGCACCCTCACCATTCCTTTCACATATCCTTCAGCCGGAACCCACACCGCTCGTGCCATGGTGGATTCAGATTGCGCTATATCCGAATCCAATGAAACCGACAACGCCGCCTCGGCTAACTACAATGTTTCTGTTCTCGCCCAGCCCGACTACGTCACCGAAGG
>MFIU01000002.1 GCA_001778985.1 Candidatus Giovannonibacteria bacterium RIFOXYD1_FULL_48_21
CTTCGACAAGCTCAGGATATTCCTACCGGAATACCGCTGACCATATTCATCACAAAAAAGAAGAACCCTGCCCCAATGAATTCGAAACTACTTACGCGCCAGAGAGGCCGGAGATTGTTTACTGCGAGGCTTGCTATCTACGGGAGGTTGTGTAATAATGGAAAAACTGACTTTTAATGCCTGAAAATAAAGGGAAGATAATCGTGGAGGGGCGGGTCGAAGAGGCCTTGCCCAACGCAACTTTTAGGGTTATTCTGGAGGATGGCAGAGCAATCCTCGCGCATCTCGCAGGCAAGATGCGTCTTTTTTACATCAGGGTCCTGGTGGGGGACCGGGTTAGAATTGAAATTTCTCCCTACGACGCGACCAAGGGCCGCATTATTAAAAGACTATGAAGGTTAGAGCTTCCGTTAAAAAGATTTGCAATTCCTGCAAAGTTGTGCGCCGGCGCGGACGGCTCTGGGTGATTTGCTCTAATCCTAAACATAAGCAAAGACAAGGATGACCCTTATATGAGAATCGCGGGTACAAATATTCCGGACCAAAAGCGCTTGGAGATCGCGCTTACTTATATTTACGGCATCGGCCGCTGGGCGGCGCTGGATATTCTGTCCCGTGCCCAAGTTCCTCCGTCCAAACTTCCAAAAGAACTGAAAAGCGAAGAAATCGGAAGAATTCGCGAAGAGCTTGAAAAAAAATACAAAGTTGAGGGTGAGCTGCGGCGGGAAACCTTGTTTAACATTAAGCGCTTGAAGGACATTGGCTCTTACCGCGGGACTCGTCACCTGCGGGGCCTGCCAGTCCGCGGGCAGAGAACCAAAACAAATTCTCGGACCCGGCGCGGCAACGTCCGTAAGACCATGGGTTCGGGCAAGCGCAAGCTGGAAAAGAAATAAAATGGGCAAGAAGCGCATTATTCAAAAAGCTGGAGGAAGCGTTGAGGCTTCAAAAGCCCGCGCCTTGGTCCGGCTCCCCAAAAAAAAGCTGGAGTCCGGGATTTTAAACATTCTCTCCACCTATAACAACACGATTATTTCCTTGAGCGACCCGGAAGGGCGGGTGGTGCTGTCTTCTTCCTCCGGGGCCATGGGATTTAAAGGAGCGAGAAAAGGAACTCCTTACGCCGCTTCTAAAGTGGCGGATTTCATGGCGGAACGGGCCAAACTTATCGGCTTGAAAGAGGTCGGCATAAAGGTCAAAGGCATCGGCGCCGGCCGGGAATCAGCCATCCGCACTTTCGCCGCCCGCGGTTTCGATATTCAATCTATCAGAGACCTGACGCCGACTCCGCATAACGGTCCTAAACCCCCTAAGCCCCGCCGGGTCTAACCATGAGGGTCACTTGCAAAATTTGCCGGCGGCTGGGCCTGTCGGTCTGCGGCAGAGAGAAATGTGCTTTTAGACGCAAGCCCTATCCGCCGGGCGAGCACGGCCGTAGCGCTAAGTTCGCGAAAAGGCCCTCCGAGTACGGCCAGCAGCTTCGGGAGAAGCAGAAGCTGAAGTTTCTTTATAATCTTCGGGAAGTCCAGTTCCGAAATTACGTCGAGGAGGCGGAGCGCCGGAGCGGGGAGAGCGCGGAGAATCTGATTTCGCTTTTGGAAGCGCGCCTCGACAACGCGGTTTTTCGGCTGGGATTTTTCCCCTCCCGCGCCCAGGCGCGCCAAGCCGTTTCGCACGGACATTTTTTGGTGAATGGCCGGAAGGTGACGATTCCCTCTCTTCGGATACGCCGGGGCGATAAAATTTCCATCCGGCCGCAAAGCCTCGGCAAAGGGATTTTCCGGGACCTCGATATCTATCTCAAAAAATACAACCCGCCCGCCTGGCTTTCCTTGGATAAAGATAAGAAAGAAGGCGAAGTTCTCGGCGCCCCGAGTCTCGCCGCGGACCCCGCTCTCGCCAGCAATATAAATTTAAAAGCCATCGTCGAATTTTATTCGCGTTAAGTAAAAATGATTGAGTTATGATTTACACCATTTCTCTTCCTTCTCGGATTCGCGCCGTTCTGGAAGAGGGCGATAAAGGAGTTTACGAAGTGGATGCCCTGCATCCCGGCTACGGCCACACTCTCGGCAACAGCCTCCGGCGGGTTTTGCTTTCGTCTTTGCCCGGCACGGCGATTACCAGAGTTAAAATTCAAGGCGTTTCGCATGAATTCTCGACCATCCCGGACGTTAAGGAAGACGTTATTTCGATTCTTCTGAATCTCAAGCGCCTGCGGCTTTTGATGCACACCGACGAGCCGCAGGTCATAAAACTTTCAGCGCACGGCGTCAAAAAAGTTAAGGCGGAGGATTTTGAAGTGCCGACGCAGGTGGAAGTCATCAGCAAGGATTTGCCCGTGGCCACCCTGACTTCCAAAGAAGCCAAATTGGAGCTGGAAGCGACCGTGGAAAGAGGTTTGGGCTACGTGCCGCGCGAAGTTTTAGAACAAGAAAAGGTTGAGGTCGGCACCCTGACGCTGGACGCGATTTTCACGCCCATCCGCAAGGTGAATTACGAGGTGGAGAATATGCGGGTGGGCGACCGCACGGACTACAACCGCCTGCGTTTTTCCATTGAGACCGACGGCACGATAACGCCGCGCCAAGCCCTGGAGGAGAGCCTCTCGATTTTAATGAAACAGCTTCAGGCTTTGAGTTTTTCCGAGCCGGAAGTTTTTCCTAAAGTTGAAGCCGGCGCCGGAGCTTTGGCGCCGGAACGAGTTTCAGAGGAACTCCCGATTGAAGCCGAGGGCGAAGACGCCGAAACGCCTTTGAAAATCAGGGTGGAGGATTTGGAACTTTCGGCCCGGACCCAGAATGCTCTCACTACCGCCGGAATCAGAACCGTGGGCGGACTCGTCAAAAAATCGAAGGGGGATTTGCTGGAACTCTCCGGAGTAGGGGCCAAGGCGGTCGCGGAGATTGAAAAGGCCCTCGCGGATTTAAATCTTTCGCTGAAAGAATAACGATGCGGCACCGTAAGCGCGGCCGAAAATTCGGTAGAGTCAGAAAAGTCAGGCGGGCTTTGATTCATTCGCTGATTCATTCGCTGGTTTTGAAGGAAAAAATTCGAACGACCACAGCCAAGGCGAAAGAAATCCGGCCGGAAGCGGAACGTTTGGTCACCCAAGCCAAGAGAAATACCGCCTCCTCCCGGCGCGAAGTTTTGAAGAAAGTTTCCGATAAATCTCTGGCCAAAAAACTTTTTTCGGTTTTGGGGCCCCGTTATCTTGACCGCCCCGGCGGTTATACTAGAATAATCAAACTCGGGCGGCGGAAATCCGATAACGCCCCCATGGCCATAATAGAATTTGTTTGAGCATGAGCGAGAAGATTATTCTAGACGTCAAAGGAAAATCGCTGGGACGCGCCGCTTCCCAGGCGGTTTTACTTTTGCGCGGGAAAAACCGGCCGGATTTCGAGCCGAGAATTCGTCCCAGCCACGAAGTCGCGATTAAAAATGTGCTTGAGCTTGGAATTCATCCCGCGAAAATGAGAACCAAAGTTTACACTCGTTATTCCGGCTACCCAGGAGGGCTTAAAGAAATCACGCTTGAAAAATTATGGGCCAAAAATCCGAAAGAAGTTTTCCGCAAGGCGGTTTGGGGCATGCTTCCCAAAAACCGCTCGAGAAAGCATATTATAAAAAATTTAAAATTTGAATGAAGAAGAAAGCCCCAACCAAGAAGATTATAAAGAAGGCTCGCCCCGTTAGAAGTAAGCCCCGACCTGATGTCGGGGCTGCCGCCCCGCTGGTGGCGGAGCGGACTTCTAACGGGGTGAAGAAGTCAGAGAGGTATCTGGAAGCCGTGGGCCGCAGAAAAACATCGGTGGCCAGGGTGCGCCTTTACGAGGGCGAGAAATTTTCCATTTTCATAAATCAAAAGCCGTTTGAAAATTATTTCCCAACCTACGAACTTCGGCATATTGTCGAAGAGCCGCTCTCGAAAACGAACTTGACTCGAGATTTTTCAATCAGCGTGAAAGTCAACGGGGGAGGGATTCACTCCCAGGCTGAGGCGGTTCGGCACGGGATTTCCCGGATGCTCGAAAAACGCGAGCCCGGGCTCCGAAAAATTTTAAAGCCTCTGGGTTTTCTGAAACGCGACCCTCGGATGAAAGAACGCCGCAAATTCGGCTTGAAAAAGGCAAGAAAAGCCCCGCAATGGGCAAAGAGGTAAGATTTTATTGATTAGCACTCTTGACTGGAGAGTGCTAGTTGATATAATGGTTTTATGCCAAGGTTAGCCGAGCGGGAGGAAAATATCCTAGATTTTATTATTCGGGATTATGTTGAGAGCGCCGTTCCGGTTTCTTCCGGACGGGTTTTTGACGCCGGGCTTTTTAAGGCCTCTCCAGCCACGATTAGGAACGCCATGCTGGAATTGGACGACGAGGGATTTTTGGAACAGCCGCATACTTCGGCCGGCCGGGTCCCCACGGACAAGGCTTACCGGTATTTCGTGGATAATTTGATGGCATATCACGAACCGGCCAGGCACGAGCGGGAAATTTTTGACGAGCTCGCCCGCCGGATAACGAAACGCCATGAGCTTTTGTTCGAGAACTTCGGGAAGATGATGGCGGAGGAGCTGGGCCTTTTTGCTTCCGTGGCTAATTTCGGCGCCAAAAAAAGAGTTCGCGGTTTTGGGTTTGAAGAGCTTTTGAGAGAACCGGAGTTTGAAAACCATGACCTGTCCGTGGAATTCGCGAGAGTCGTGGACCATCTGGACGAGGCCGCCCGGCAGTACCTCGAGAGCTCTTCGGAAGAAAAGCCGGAGGTGTTCATCGGCGAGGAAAACCCGCTTAAGGCGGCGCGCTCTTTCAGCACCGTGGCTTTTCGTTTTTCTGACGGCAAGATTGGAAAGTGCGTGGTCTTCGCGATGGGCCCCAAGCGCATGGACTATGAACGGATTTCTTCCGTTTTGGATTTCGCGACCCGGGATATAATGGAACGGATATAATTATGGAAGAAGAGATTGAAGAGATTATTGAAGAAGAAGGAGAAGGGGACTTTCGCGAAAAGATAAAAAAGATTCGCGAAGAACTGAAGGTCTGCCGGAAAGAAAAAGAAGAATATCTGGCGGGGTGGCAGAGGGCCAAGGCGGATTTTATCAACGCCCGGAAAGATGAAGAGAAATTGCGGGAAAATTTTCTGAAGTTCGCCGAGGAAAATTTACTGCGGGAGTTTCTGGCGATTGCGGATTCGCTGGAACTCGCTATTAAATTGAGGCCTTCTGAAGGGGTGGAGCAAATCTACTCGCAGTTGAGAGGGCTTTTGAAAAAATACGGGGTTAGTCCGATCGAGAGTTTGGGAAAAAAGTTTGATCCTTTGGAACATGAAGCCATTGAAAAAGTCGAAGTTTCGGAGGCGGAGAGGGAAGATGTGGTTTTAGAAGAGTTGCAAAGGGGCTGGCGGCTTCATGAGAAAGTTCTAAGGCCAGCAAAGGTCAAAGTAGGAGTTCTTAAAAAATGAGCCCGAAGCGCGCCTAGCGCGCCCCGGGCGAAACTTCGAATATAGAAAGAGAAGGCAGCCAGGTGTGGCTAACGGAGTTTATAAAAATGCGCAATTTATTTATAGACTTTCTGAAGAAGAAAAAAATTATTCATTTCAGTACGAAGAAAGAGCCAAAGAAAAATTTAGAAAAAAAATTTTTAACATGGCGAAAGAAATAAAATAATATGGAAAATTCGAAAATCATAGAAAAAAATAAAAATTCGATAATTTTAATTGAGGTGTTCATTCCCGAAGTTCCAGAGAGTGAAAAAGGTAAATTAAGTGTGCGCGGGACAGGATTTATAATTTCTCCAGATGGTCAGTTCATTACTTGTGCCCATGTATATAATCAGCTTAGTGAAAATGAAAAAAAACATCTCAGAGTAAATGTTCCTCATGAAATGGATTCAAAAGGCATTACTCACTATAAGAGATACGGCGTCGAGTTGTTGAAACTTGATAATGAAAATGACGTTGCATTAATGAAGATTGTAGATAAGAATTCAGGTACCTTTTCTGTCATAAGTAAATTAGGTAATTCCGAAAGCGTTTCGGAAGGAGATGAAGTTATATTTCTTGGTTACCCGTTGGCTACCGAATTGCTTGCGTTAGGTTTTGGTATAACTATGACAACAAATAGTTGTATTATAAGTTCTGTTAAGAGACGTGGGATAGATGGATCGTTGCACTTCTTTCTGATTGATACACATACTAATAACGGTTCTAGTGGTTCACCAGTATTTCTAAAATCTACAGGGGAGATTATCGGTATTGTTAGTGGTAGAATCTCTCAGAAGGTTGATTTACCAGACAGAAAATTGGCAGATATACCAGCGAATCTCGGAATATGCAGACCAATAAATTATATTAAGGGGCTAATCAAATAAAAATTATGCCAAAAATTTTGGGAATTGATTTGGGAACGACTAACTCCGCCATGGCCATCGTGGAAGGCGGCGAGCCTCGCATTTTGGAAAATGAGGAAGGGGCTAGGACCACGCCTTCCATGGTCGCTATTTCCAAGGCCGGAGAGCGGGTGGTGGGGCTTTTGGCAAAGCGCCAGGCCGTTACCAACCCCGAGAATACTATTTTTTCGGTGAAACGGCTTATCGGACGCAAGTTTACGGACCAGGAAGTCGGGCGCGACCTTAAATGGCTGCCTTATAAAATCCAAGAGTCGCAAAACAAGGGGGTGGAGATGAAAATGGGTGACCCGCCAACCGATGGCTGGTACCGGCCGGAAGAGCTCTCCGCCATGGTGCTCGGAAAGTTGAAGCGCGACGCCGAAGCCAAGCTCGGCGAGAAAATCACCGAGGCGGTGATAACTGTTCCAGCTTATTTTGACGATGCCCAGAGGGCCGCCACCAAAGCCGCGGGCGAAATCGCCGGCTTTAACGTGAAAAGAATCTTGCCGGAGCCGACCGCGGCCGCCTTGGCTTACGGGATTGGAAGGCCCGCCAAAGGAGGGTCTGCCCCTGGCAGAAAAGATGAGAAAATCGCGGTCTACGATTTCGGGGGCGGCACTTTCGACGTTTCGGTCCTGGAGGTAAGCGCGGACACCGTGGAAGTCAGGGCGATTGGCGGCGATACGCATTTGGGCGGCGATGATTTCGACCAAATACTTATAAACCATCTGGCGGCCGAATTTAAAAAATCCCAAGGAATTGATTTGTCCAAAGACCCGTTGGCGCTCCAGCGTCTGAAAGAAGCCGCCGAGAAAGCCAAACACGAACTTTCGACCACGATGGAAACGGAGATTAATATTCCTTTCATTACCGCCGACGCCTCCGGACCTAAACATTTCTTGATGAAATTGGCGCGGGCCAAACTTGAAGATTTGGTGCGGGATTTGGTGGAGCGTTCCATTGTCCTTACCAGAGAAGCAGTCACGGCCGCTTCTCCCAAGGGCGCCGGATTTAATCTCAACGAGATTGATGAAGTGATTTTGGTCGGGGGCCAGACCAGAATGCCCTTGATTCAGGAAGAAGTTAAAAAACTTTTCGGCAAAGAACCCAACCGCTCCATCAATCCGGACGAAGTGGTGGCAATCGGCGCTGCGGTTCAAGCCGGAATTCTGCAGGGCGACGTTAAAGACGTTTTGCTTTTGGACGTAACTCCGCTTTCTTTCGGAATCGAAACTCTGGGAGGAATTTTCACTAAAATTATTGAGAGGAACACCACGATTCCGGTTTCCAAGGCCCAAATTTTTTCCACCGCGGCCGACAATCAAACTTCGGTGGAAGTTCATATTTTACAGGGGGAGCGGGAGATGGCAGGCGACAATAAAACTCTCGGCCGCTTTATCTTGGACGGCATTCCGCCCGCGCCTCGCGGCCTGCCGCAGGTTGAGGTTTCATTTGATATCGACGCCAACGGCCTTCTCAACGTAAAGGCGCGGGAAAAAACCACCGGCAAAGAGCAGTCGGTTCGGATTGAGGCCTCCACCGGTCTTTCCAAAGAAGAAATCGCGAAGATGAAACTCGAGGCCGAGGCGCACGCCGCCGAAGACCATAAGAAAAGAGAGCTGGTTGAACTTAAGAATCAAGCCGACCAGCTGGTTTACGCCGCCGAGAAGTCTTTGCGGGAAGGCGGAGAAAAAGTTTCCGAAGAGATTAAAAAAGACATTGAAGCCAAAATTGACGAGTTGAAAAAAATAAAAGATACTGCCCAAGAGGCCGGAGAGATTAAAAAGCGCATTGAAGATTTAGCGCAGAGTCTCTCCAAGGTCTCTCAAAAATAATATGTCCAAAGATTACTACCAGATTTTGGGAGTATCAAGAAACGCCTCCAAAGACGATATTAAAAAAGCGTTTCGTCACCTCGCTCACAAACATCATCCGGATAAAGGCGGCGAGGAAGCGAAATTTAAGGAGCTTAACGAAGCCTATCAGGTTTTGTCTGACGAGCGAAAACGGGCCGAGTACGACCGCTACGGCCGGGTTTTTTCTGAAGGCGGCGCCGGCCCGGCTTGGGATTTTTCCGGCTTTGATTTGGGCGACATATTTGAAGATATTTTTTCCGCCCAAGGCAGTACAGCCCCGGGCTGGGAAGATCTTTTCGGCTTTCGGGAAAGGGGACGGCGCGTCAGGCGCGGCCGAGACATTTCCATTGACCTTGAAATAAGTTTTGAAGAGGCGGTTTTCGGAACGGAGCGAAAAGTACTCCTGACCAAAGCCTCGTTCTGCGAGAATTGTCAGGGTTCCGGAGCCGCTCCCGGTTCCAAAACTAAAACCTGTCCAAGTTGCGCGGGAGCAGGCACGGTTCGCGAATCCCGGCGCTCTTTTCTAGGTTCCATCACTCGCGCGGTTGAATGCAAAAACTGCTCGGGCCAGGGAACCTTGCCCGAGAAACATTGCGAACTTTGTTCGGGCAAAGGGGTTCGTTCCAGGAGAGAGGAGGTGGTGATTTCGATTCCGCCCGGGATACGAGCCGGTGAGATGATTAAATTATCTTCCAAGGGCGAGGCGGCGGCCTTCGGCGTGGCCGGGGACCTCTATGTGAAAATAAATGTGGCTCGCCACCCAGTTTTTACCCGAGGGGGTGATGATTTGCTGATGGACTTGGCGATTCCGCTCTCGGAGGCGATTTTGGGTTCGGAACGGACCATAGGCGCGCTTGACGGCAATATTAAAGTAAAGATTCCGGCCGGAGTTGATTCCGGAGAATTTTTGAAAATTCGCGGCCGCGGCGTGGTGACCGAGGACGGCCGGCGCGGCGATTTGGTTGTCAGAATTTTGGTTAAAACTCCCAAGCGCCTTTCCAAAAAAGCCCGGGAACTAATTGAAGAATTGAAAAAAGAGGGGATTTGAATTAAAATATACGCGTTCCGCCCATAGCTCAATTGGCAGAGCAGCTCCCTTTTAAGGAGAAGGTTCCAGGTTCGATTCCTGGTGGGCGGACAATAGAAAAAGGGCTGACCTGAAGGTCTAAGCCCTTTCTCGCTCTGCTTGCCGTTATGAAGTTAAAGTATTCCGGCAAGACTTTTTGTTATTTTGTCGACCAAGGCTGGCTTCGCCGTTTCCAGGTCTAAGTTAACCTGGATAGCAGTGGCGTAGAGCCGGTTCCGATACAAGATGCGGTCGGCTTGATAACTTCCCGTATCCTGTTGGACTCGGCTTGCCGTGCCCTGCGCGACGCTCACGGTTTGTCTTTCTGTTATCGGTCGGTCTGACCTCTCGGAGAGTTGCGCGTCAACTATGACCGCGAACTCAACCTTTTTCACCAGCTCCCCGGCGATAAATTCAGCGGCTTGACCCAAGATTCCGCCTACTAATGCTCCGGCCGCCGTGCCATATCTCTGGTTCGACGCCATTCCTCCGATGACCGCTCCCCCTACTCCTCCGATGATACCTCCGCCGTAGCCCGCGTGCATTGCTTCCTGAATGGCTGGCGTATTCGCCTCTCCCAAGTAGCGGACGTTGACCTGATACCAGTAATAAGCCGCTTGGGGGTCAGAGATGACGCGGTATCCCTTGGAGCTCAAAAGCCCATGCAAGGACGAGAGATTAATATTCTCTCCGGAAGTATCTTTTACCTCTACCCACACGGTTTTTTGTGCCTGCGGGACTGGCCTTAAAAAGATGGTTTCATCCGGCTTACTCTGGACCTTGAGGTCCTTGTACCGGATGGCCGTCATTGCGGCGGCGCAACCGCTCAGGGAAAACCCTGCCACCAAAATCAAACACCAAAAACCGATTTTTCTCATCTGAAATCCCTCCCTCCGAGTTAAATAGCTTTGTTTTTAGTATAGGCAAATTTTCACAGAATTGTCAAATTTTTTCTGGTATGCTGAAAAGGTAATCAAATGAGGTATTTTTACTGGTTTGTTCAGGCCTTGATGTGGCCTCTCGCCTGGGTTTTAATCCGGATTTTTTACCGTATGGAAATTAAGGGGCGCGAGAATTTAAAAAACATTTCCGGCCCGCTCATCATAGCCTCTAACCACAAAACTCTTTTTGACGGCTGGCTTATAGGCATCGCTTTGCCGTTCGCCTCGCGTTTTTTCCCGCTTCGGTTTATGACCGAGGAACTCCATTTTCGCGGTGCGGCGCTGGAATTTTTAAGGAAGGCGAAACTTCTGAAATTTTTCTATTTTTTAACCGGCGGCTTTCCTTCTTATCGCGGAGAAGGAGTTGAAAAAGCGATTGAATATCCCGCGAAGCTTCTGGAGAAGGGAGGCACAGTTTTAATGTTTCCGGAAGGGAGGTTGGCCCGGGGAGACGGCCTCGGGGCTTTTTATCACGGGACCTCTGCTCTCGCCATAAAATCCGGCGCCTTGATTCTTCCGGCCTCGATTAGATTATCATCGCCGAAAATTTTTGTTTCCTTCGGCCCGTCTTTTAAATTAAATCCCCACACCGTCCCGGAAAGCACGGAATATCTGCGTTCAAAACTTTCAGAGCTTTATTACGCTTGACAGGCAAAACTATTTTTAATAAGCTACATCATCTATGTCAGAATAGTTCTTTATTGGAGGAAACATGCCGAATCAGATTGATGCCAATGAAAAGAAATGTCTGGAGTGCGGAACAAAACTCGAACAGCTCCCGGTTACGGGAGGGTGGTGCTCTGAACAAAAGATAGAGCTGGTATGTCCCAACAGATGTTCCCAGGCCAAATCAGCTCCTCTCAGGCCTTTGGGAAACAAAGGCTGGCAATAGCGAAAAAATAAAGGGGGCGACATAAAATTAGGGTTGGCTCAACAGAAGAGTTCGGCCTTATTTTTTTATCACTTTTTCCGCTATAATTAAAGGATGGTAAAACTTTTTTCGGATGCCATTCGGGATTTGTTGTCCCTTATATTGCCCGCGCGTCTGTTTGCGCATTTTTTCTTAAAACCCGTTTTTGTTTTCTTGGTACACCCGCGCGATATGCAGGATGTTTACAATAAGTATCCCTTTTTCAGCGTTCTCTCGCCATATGTTTTGAAGCTTTTTTTAAAGTGGTTTTGGCCGGTTGCGCTTTCCGAGATAACAGGCGTCAAACTTATTGAGAACGGGAATGCTCTTCCTGGCCACGTTTTTACTATTTCCCTTACCCCCGAACAAATGCTGGAAGATAAGGAACTTGCGCGGCGAAAAATTAAGCTCGCGGTGAGACTTGCAGAAAAGTATGGTGCTGACGTTATGGGTCTCGGAGGCTATACCTCTTCCGTCATCGGTAATGCAGCGGAGCTCGGAACGGGCCGCGATATAATAGTGACAAGCGGCAATACCCTAACCGCGGTTTCAAGCATTGAGAACATAAAGGACATTTTTTCTCGCTTCGGCTTGAAGCCAGCCAGCGCGAAGGTCGCCATTTTGGGAGCGACGGGGTCAGTAGGGAAAATGGTTGCTCGGCTTCTTTCTGAATGGGGTATTAAGAATTTAATTCTAGTAAGTAAAACATCGGAACGCCTAAAAATTTTTTCTGACGATCTTGAATCAAAAAATACGGTATTGCGCATTGAATACTCTATTGATATTTCATCGCTCGTAAAGTCAGACTTGATCGTCGCCGCGACCAACGCCCCCTCCTCCCTTATTCGTTCCGAGCACCTGAAAAAGGGAGCGATAGTTTACGATATTTCCCAGCCTAAAAACGTTTCGCGCGAAGTGATACTTTCCCGCCCCGACTGCGCTTTCTTTGAGGGCGGGCTTGTGCACTCTCCGGAGAATATTGTTTATAATTTTAATTTCAGGCTCCCTCCCCATGTTATTTTTTCCTGCCTCGCGGAAACGACAGTCATTGCGGCTGCAGGTTTTGAAAAAGAAGACGTGGTGGAAGGTCATCCGGATTATATTAATTTGCTAAGAATTACGGCTCCGGCGCTTGGATTCAAGCCGCATTATTACAAAATTGACTTTCCTTCTGAAGATGGAAATTAAAATCGCAGCTCTTTTGTTTCTCGCGGCCGTTGACTTATTTTTTGGACTTTTTGTTTATTTGAGCAACAAGAGAAGTCCAATTAATATCTTTTACGGCCTCGCTGTTCTTTCCGTAGGGCTCTGGAGTCTGGGAGTCTTTATGTTTTTCTTTAGCGAAGCTTCAACGTTGCGCTTTTGGAGCAATTTTACTTACCTGGCTGGGAGTCTGATCGTGGGCAATTTTTTCGCATTTTCACTTATTTTCCCGAAAGAAGAGTGGGGGCGCGGTTTTTGGCGCACCGCTTTTTTGTATCTGCCAAACATATTTTTTGTCACAGCGCTATTTTTCTCCAACCTAATTATAAAAGAGGTTCTAATATTTCCGAACGGCACTCGCGCCATCCTTTTCGGAAGTTTATATTTTTTGTATTGGCTTTATTTTCTTGTGTTTCTTTCAAGTGCCTTTATTATTCTCGCGCGAAGGTATTTTCGCGCTGGCGGAGTAGAACGTTTGCAAATAGGCTATGTCCTGGTTGGTTCTTTCATTCTTGCCGCGTTCGGAACCCTTATGAATCTCTGGCTGCCGACAGTGGGCATTTTTGACCTTTTTTGGCTAGGCCCTTATTTTTCCATGTTTCTCGTGACCTTGTTGGCAACAGCCATATTTAAATATCGCCTTTTTAATATTCGGCTCATTTCGGCCGAGATTTTCGTTGCCCTTCTTATTATAGTTTTGTTTGTCAATTTCTTCGTTTCAGCCGGCATAACTGCCTATCTTTTTAATGGGATAATTCTTTTGGGAGGTGTTGTTTTCGGTTATTTTCTGATTCGGGGGGTGATAAACGAAATTCAAGCGCGCGAAGAGATTTCGCGCCTAGCGGAGGGGTTGAATAAAGCGAATCAGGAATTGAAAAAACTCGACCAGTTGAAATCCGAATTTTTGTCGCTGGCGTCGCACCAGCTTCGCGCGCCGTTGACGGTGGTCAAAGGATATATCTCCATGATTCAGGAGGGGAATTACGGAGAGATTCCGGAAAAACTTCGCGAAGCCCTGCGCCGAGTTTATTTTTCAAACGAGCGCCTGATAAATCTGGTGGGAGATTTTCTGAATATTTCCAGAATCGAATCCGGGCGCCTGCATTATGTTTTTGAACCCAGCATTATCGCGGACTTAATCCGGAGCGTGGTTGGGGAGTTCAAAGATTTTGCCAAAGACAAAGGAATCGAGCTTTCATGCCAAGAGCCGAAAGAAACTTTGCCCCTGGCCAGAATCGACCGCGATAAATTCCGGCAGGTAATTGTCAATCTTATTGATAATGCCATCAAGTACACTCGGCGGGGTTCAATCAAAATTGAAATAAGCTCTGACAAAGATTCAATTTTAATTTCCACCCAGGACACCGGCATTGGCATGGCGCCTGAAGAACTCGACCTAATTTTCAAGCGCTTTTCAAGAGGGGAGGGAGCGACTAAAGTATATACAGAGGGGATGGGTTTGGGCCTGTATCTGGCGAAGCGCATTGTTCAAGACCACGGCGGCGAGATTTGGGCCGAATCCAAAGGCCGCGGCCGAGGTTCTACTTTTTATATCAAAATTCCGGCGCTAACCGCCGAAGTCAAGCGCGCCGAGCAGTTTAAGGAATTTGTGGAGAAAATATAAATTATGAAAATTGATATTGCCGATATCCCAAAACATCTGGGAAAAGAACTTGAACTTTTCGGATGGATTGACGTGAGGCGAGACCACGGCAAGCTTATTTTTTTTGACCTCCGGGACAGGAGCGGCAAAGTCCAGCTTGTGATTGCTCCGGAGCCGAAAGAAATTCACTCTCTCGCCGAAACGTTGCGTCCGGAATGGGTGATTCGCGTGAAAGGGCTGGTCGCCAAGCGGCCGGAGGCCATGAAAAACCCCAAAGAGCCGACCGGGGAAGTTGAGGTCAAAGTTTCAGAGCTCGAAATTTTAGCCAAATCAAAAACGCCTCCGTTCGACATTTCTGGAGACGGTTACGAGATAGATGAGGAGATTCGAATGAAGCATCGTTATTTAGATTTGCGCCGCCCCAGACTTCTTAAAAATTTGCTCCGGCGCGACAAGGTCATTATTTTCATTCGCGATTATCTTCACAAAAAGGATTTTATTGAAATAGAAACGCCGCTTCTCACAAAGTCAACTCCGGAAGGGGCAAGAGATTATATTGTTCCGTCCCGTCTCCAGCCAGGAAATTTTTACGCCCTTCCGCAATCTCCCCAGCAGTACAAACAGCTTTTGATGGTGGCCGGGGTGGAGAAATATTTCCAGATTGCCAGAGCTTTGCGGGACGAAGACACCCGCGGCGACCGCCAGCCGGAGCACACTCAGCTGGATATAGAAATGTCGTTTGTAAAGCCGAGCGAGGTTATGACTCTGGTTGAGGATATGATTATCGCTATGATGCGAGGACTCTATCCGGATAAAAAAATGAAAGTGCCGTGGCCGAGGATTCCCTATGCGGAGGCGATGACGAAGTATGGCAGCGACAAACCCGACACCAGAGATAATAAAAATGATCCAGATGAAATCGCTTTTGCTTGGATTGTCGATTTCCCAAGTTTTGAGACCGATGTCAATACAAAAAAAATACAGCCGGTGCATCATATGTTCGTGCAGCCGAGAGAGGAGAGCATCGCCCTTATTGATTCTGACCCATCGAAAATGGTCAGCACGCAGTATGATTGGGTCTGCAATGGCTATGAGCTGGCAAGCGGCAGCATCAGAATTACGGATCCGAAACTGCAGATGAAAGTTTTCAAGCTTTTGGGGATGAGTGAAGAAAAAGCTCAAAAAGATTTCGGGCATTTGTTGGAGGCGTTCACGTACGGAGTCCCTCCCCACGGAGGCATCGCTCCCGGATTAGACAGGCTGGTTATGATTCTTCAGGGCGAGCCGAATATCCGCGAGGTAATCGCTTTTCCAAAAACCGGGGACGGCCGAGATTTGATGATGGGCGCTCCGGCCGAAGTCGAAAAATCGCAGTTGGATGAACTCGGAATACAGATTAAAAAATCGAAAAATAAGAAATGACTTACAAGGTGAAGCTCGAACAATTCGAAGGGCCGCTGGATTTACTGCTGGATTTGATTGAGGCGCGAAAACTTTCCATCTCGACCGTTTCACTCGCTAAAATCACGGGCGAATACGCCAAGCATATCAAAGATCTTGAAGATTTGCCGTTGGAAGAAGTTTCCGATTTTCTAGTGGTGGCTGCCACGCTGATGCTGATAAAATCGCGCTCCCTCCTGCCCGGACTTGAACTTTTAGAGGAAGAAGAGAAGGATATTCAGGATTTGGAGCGGAGGCTTAAAATTCTGGCCCGGATTCGAGAATTTTCCAAAAATATAAAAACCGGATGGCTCGCCCGTCCAGCTTTTTCGCGCGAAGCTCTTCAGGGTTTTGAGTTCGGCTTCATCGAGCCGAAAAGCGTCAGCATTAATTCTTTGGCAAAGGCCCTGGAAGCCCTGGTCCAGACTTTCCCGAAAATATCAGAACTGCCCTCCAAGACTTTGGAGAAAGTCATTTCGATTGAAGAGAAAATGCTGGAATTAGTCCAACGCATCTCCACCAAGCTTAAAGCGAGCTTTCACGAATTAGTCGGCTCTAAGAATAAGCTGGAGGTGATCGTGGGATTTTTGGCCATATTGGAACTCGTGAAGCAAGGCGCTTTATTGGTTAAGCAGGAGGAGCGTTTCGGACGGATTGAACTTGAGAAAAAATGAGCGAGCTTTCAAAAAAACTGGAGGCTATTTTGTTTATCGCCGGAGAACCATTGAGCCTGGAGCGTCTTTCTAAAATTCTGAAAAAAGATAAAGCTACTCTCGGCGAGGCGCTCTCGGAACTGGCGAAAACGCTTTCCGAGCGGGGACTGCGTCTTTCGGAAAAAGACGACGAATACCTTCTGGTCACGGCGCCGGAGCTTGGAAAATTCGTGGAAGATTTTATGAAAGAAGAGCTCGGCGAGGAGCTGTCGCGCGCCACCCTTGAAACTTTGGCGGTCATTGTTTATAAAGGACCGCTCTCGCGTTCCGAGATTGATTATATCCGGGGGGTCAATTCCAGCTTCACGGTGAGAAATTTGATGATTCGGGGTTTGATTGAGCGCAAGGCTCATCCCCACGACTCCAGAATCTGGCTTTACCGCCCGAGTTTTGATTTTTTGAAATTTATGGGCATTACGAAATTAGGCGAGCTTGCGGGGTATAATGAATTCATGAAAGAGATGGAAGAGTTATTAAAGCGAGAATCAGAACCAGCACAAGCATGATTGCTCAAATCGCGCTAAGCGTCATATTTTTTGTCTCCCTTCTGATTTTTCGTTTTCCTGGGCCAGCCCCATCTCTGCCTCCGGCGGCCGCTCTTTCTTTTAGGTCTCTCGGCGCCGCAGAGCAAAAGATTCCGAGCGAAACTGGACTGGGCGATCTCGGACTCGAGGCCGAAAGCGTCTATATTCTAGACCTTACGGAGAATAAAACCCTTTACGAGAAAAATGCCTTGGAAGTTCGTCCTTTGGCAAGCCTCACTAAACTCATGACCGCGCTTCTTTTGGAAGAAAAGGTGCCGGCCGGATTTTTTATACCCGTGTCCAGGGAAGCGATTCGCCAGGAGGGGGACGATGGTTTTCGGGCCGGAGAAAAATTTCGAAAAGAAGATTTGATAGATATAATTTTGGTGGCTTCTTCCAACGACGCCGCGTACGCGGCCGCTGAATTTGTCGGCGCGGGGCTCGAAGGGGGCGAGGAGGCGAGCGTTTCGCGTTTCGTGGCTTTGATGAACGAGCGGGCTCGCGAACTCGGGCTTTTGAAAACTTCTTTTCTAAACGCCAACGGGCTCGATACCGAGATTAATTTTAAAAAAATTCCCGGAGCGAACGGAACCGCTTTTGAAATCGCGCGTCTTTTGGAATTTATTTTCAAAAATCAACCCGAACTTATCGAGCGGGCCCGCAGCGAAGAGTTTGAAATTGTCTCCGACCAAGGCCGGCGGCTCAAAGCCAAAAACACCAACCAGGCCTTGGCCGACATCCCTCAACTGATCGCGGCCAAAACCGGCTTTACGGATTTGGCGGGCGGCAATTTGGTTTTTATTTTCGACGCCGGCTTTTCGCGCCCGGTTTTGGTTTCGATTCTTGGTTCCTCCGAAGAAGGCCGCTTCTTAGACGCCAAAAAAATAGTCAATGCGGTATTGGCATATTATGCGCTGTAGCTAATATTATGGTTTTGAACGTTCTAAAAGTTTTCGGGCTCTCGGCGCTCGCTTTCGGAGTGGGTGTTTTGCTTACGCCCGTCCTCACGCACTATCTTTACAAATATAAACTTTGGAGAAAAGAAGTACGGACCCAAGCGCCGGACGGGGCGGGCACTCCGATTTTTTCAGAGCTGCACCGGGAGCGGGAAACGAAAGTTCCGCGCCTGGGCGGAATTTTAATCTGGCTGGTGCCGCTTTTGATAATCTTTCTTTTCTGGTTTTTGTCTTTCACCGGCAAGCCGCTTTTTCAAAAATTGAATTTTTTCTCGAGGAGCCAGAGCTGGCTTCCGCTTTTTACTTTGGTGGCCGCTTCTTTATTGGGTTTGGCGGATGATTTATGGCAGGTTTTGGGAAAGGGGAATTATATCGCGGGAGGGATGCGTTTTTCCTGGAGACTTTCTTTGATAATTTTGATAGCGGCGGTCGGCGCCTGGTGGTTTTATATCCCGCTTGAGACCCAGGCGATTTACGTCCCGTTTTTCGGCGAGTTCGAGCTGGGCCGGCTTTTTCCGATTTTCTTCGTTTTGGTGATGCTTGCCACTTTTTCCGGAAGCGTGATTGACGGGCTCGACGGGCTCGCCGGCGGAGTGATGGCGACGGCATTCGCGGCTTATGCCGGAATCGCCTTTTTTCAAAACCAGATTGACTTGGCGGCCTTCTCGGCCGTTATCGCGGGCGCCATCGCGGCTTTTTTGTGGTTTAACATTCCGCCGGCCAGATTCTATATGGGCGAAACCGGAATTCTGGGGCTGACCACGACGCTTACGGTCGTGGCCTTTCTGACGGACGCGGTTTTGGTCTTGCCGCTTATCGCCCTGCCCCTGGTTTTGGATTCAGCCTCGGTGATAATCCAGCTTTTCTCAAAAAAATTTTTCGGCCGGAAAGTTTTTCTGGTCGCCCCCCTGCATCACCACTTTGAGGCCATCGGCTGGCCGTCTTACAAAGTCACCATGCGCGCCTGGGTTCTCTCGGCGGTTTCGGCCATCGTCGGAATGGTCATCGCGCTTTTGGGAAGATAGAATAATCTTATGGCGAGTTATTCTATTTTAATCAAAGGCGGGGAGGTTTTGCGGGGGAGAAAATTCGAAAGGCTGGATGTCGGGATTAAGGACGATAAAATTCAAGAGGTTGGGGACTTGTCCGGAGCGAAGGCGGAGCTCTTGATTGACGCTTCCGGAAAATACGTCGCGCCTGGTTTCATTGACCTCACCAGTCATTCCGACACCCATTGGACTTTGTTCGCTTTTCCCGGACAGGAAAGTCTTCTGGCTCAAGGCATTACCACCATTCTCGGCGGAAATTGCGGCGCCTCGCTTGCTCCTTTGGTCAAAGCCGAAGATATCGGGGGTATTTCTAAATGGGCGGACGTTCGTGAAATTAATATAAATTGGCAAAGTACTGCGGAATTTTTGCGGGAGCTTGAAAAACACTCCCTGGGAGTTAATTTTGCCGCCTTGGTCGGGCACGGCACTTTGCGCCGCGGGGTTTTAGGCCATGAAAGCCGTAAGGCGAGCCGAGAAGAGATTTCCAAGCTCACTTTCCTTCTTGAAAAATCTTTGGAGGAAGGCGCTTTCGGGCTTTCGACTTCGCTGGCCGCGGCTCACGCCCGGAATACCACTGCCGAGGAACTTTTGTCATTGTTTCGGGAAGTCGGCCGCGCGGGCGGGCTCACCAAGCACCACCTGCGCGATGAAGGAAAAAATATTCTGCCAGCCATCGTGGAGTTAATCTCCCTCGGCCGGCAGAGCCAGGCCAAAATTCACTTCTCGCATTTCAAACTTTTGGGCCGCCAGGCCTGGGAACTTTTTCCAGAAACTTTAGCTCTGATTGAATCTGCCCGCGAGGAGGAACTTCATTTGACTCTGGACGTTTTCCCTTACGCCCGGACCGGCTCGCTTTTGTATCTGCTTCTTCCGCCCTGGGTTTTGGAAGGCGGCCTGGATAAAATTCTCCAAAGCCTCCGGGAGCCGTCTCGCCGTCAAGCTATTCTGGAATATTTGAAATCTCTTACGCTCCACTACGACCAGATGACAATCGCTTCTTCCCTGCGGGATAAAAACATTTTGGGAAAGACGATTGAAGCCGCGGCCCAGAACTCCGGTTTGGAACCGGAAGAATTAATCTTGAAGCTTCTGGAGGTAAACGAGCTTAAAGTTTCCATCTTCAACGAGGTTATTTCCCTGCCGCATCTGGAAAAACTTATCGCCAAAGAATACGCTGGCTTGGCTTCGGACGGCGTTGGCTACAATTTAAAGGAAAAGCCGGCTTTCGACCTGCCGCATCCGCGCTCCTTCGGCGCTTTTCCGCGAGCCCTTGAAATTTTCTGCCGTCAGAAAGAAATCCTTCCCTGGCCGGAGCTTTTGTATAAAATGAGCACTTTTCCGGCCGAGCTTTTGGGGCTTAAAGACCGCGGCCGCGTTGAGAAAGGAGCTTATGCCGACCTCGTGGTTTTGGACCCGAGCGCGATTGAGAGCCCGCCGGATTACAGCGGAGTTATGCCAAAAACCAAAGGCATTGAGTGGGTGCTGGTCAACGGCGGCGTGGCTGTCAAAGAAGGTTTTTTGAGCCCGGAGCTTAGCGGGCGGGTTTTGCGGCGAAAATAACTCTGATGAAAAAGAGAGTCGCGATTTTGGGGTTTGGGCTGGAGGGGCGGGCCCTCCTTTCTTATTTAAAAAAAGATAAGCGCTTGGAGATTTCGATTCTCGACCAAAAAAAGGACAAGAATTATTTAAAAAATCTTTCGCGCTACGATTTGATTTTTCGCAGTCCCGGCGTTCCTTATAATCTGCCGGAATTAAAACCGGTGAGGCGTAAACTCTCGAGTCTTACCAAGTTATTTTTTGATAAGGCTAGTGGGACAATTGTCGGCATCACGGGTTCTGCCGGAAAAACCACCGCCGCCACTCTTTTGTATAAGATTTTGAAAAATTCCGGACGTCCGGTTTATCTGGCGGGCAATATCGGCAAAAATCCTCTGGCGATTTTGCCCAAGCTTCAAAAAAATTCCATCGTGGTCTTCGAACTCTCCAGCTTTCAGCTCCAGGATTTAAAACGTTCTCCCAAAATCGCGATTATCCTCGATATCTACGAGGAGCACTTGGATAAACACAAGAGCTTCAAAGAATACCTGGAGGCGAAACGCAATATAACTCGCTTCCAAAAGAAATCCGATGCCGTGATTTACGCCGAGGATAACAAATTTTCAAATAGACTCGCCAAGCTCTCGCCAGGTAAGAAAATACCTTTTTCCCTTCCGGCCGGCGAAAAAGTTCAATATAAAAATATAATGGCCGCGGCTCTGGCCGCGCGGCTTTTCGGCGTCAGGGAAAATATCATTCAAAAAACAATCGATAGTTTTCGGGGCCTGCCGCATCGCTTGGAGTTCGTGAGAGAGTTTGCAGGAGTCAAATTCTATAATAATTCCAAGGCAACCAATGTGGGTTCGGCCATGGCTGGAATCGAGGCTTTGGATGGCAAGAAAGTGGTTCTGGCCGGCGGGTATAATAAGAATTTAAATTTAAGACCGCTCGTCAGGCGCTTGGCAAAGCCGGATGTTCGCCGCGCGATTTTCTTCGGCGCAGCGAGAAAAGAGCTTCGGAAGATTGCGGAAAGTCTAGGCTTTTCCAGATTTTCGTTAGCTCCCAAGCTTTCTCGCGCCGTAGAGCTTGCGGCAAGGTATGCCAGATGGGGAGAGGCGGTTATTCTTTCTCCGGCGGCCGCGAGTTTCGACGAATTTAAAAATTACGAAGAGCGCGGCCGAAGATTTAAGGAGCTGGTGCGGAGGTTAAAATGAAGTCAGACCCGATTCTCAAGGGAATCATAATAATTTTACTGCTCGCGGGATTTTTCATCCTGGCCTCGGCTTCAATCGGCATAACCACCGCCCAGAAGCTTCCCTCCAATTACTTTCTCCTGCGCCAGCTCGCCACCGGAGGTATTACCGGACTTATTTTATTTTTTATGGCTGGCCGCGTCCCTTACAAACGCTGGCGTTCCTTCTCGCTTTTTATTTTTATCCTCGGGCTGGGTTTGACGGCCGCGGTTTTTCTGCCGCGAGTCGGCTTGGAAGCCGGCGGAGCCAAGCGCTGGCTCGCGCTCGGCTCGCTCACTTTCCAGCCAGCCGAATTTTTGAAGTTCGGTTTCATTTTGTACTTGGCCGCTTACTTCAGCTCTTCCGGCCGCAAAGTAAGCTCTCTCTCCCAAGGCCTCGCGCCCTTTCTGGTCGCAGTCGGCCTGGCCGGAATTTTATTAATTTTTCAGAAGGACCTCGGGACTTTGGTCGTCATGGCCCTCTCCGGTCTTTTTCTTTTTTGGGTAGCCGGAGGGAAACTTCGGCATATTTTGATTTTAGTTTTATTGGGAGGGGTTCTTTTCGCGGCTCTGGTTTACTTCGAGCCTTATCGGCTTTCAAGAATTCGGGTTTTTGTGGATCCCGGTTATGAGCCACAGGGGGCAGGCTACCAGATAAAACAATCTTTAATCGCCATCGGCTCCGGAGGGGTGTTCGGGCGGGGCTTCGGGATGTCGAGACAAAAATTTCAGTATTTGCCTGAACCGATGGGGGATTCGATTTTTGCCGTGGCCGCGGAGGAGTTCGGTTTTGTCGGCAGTCTGATTTTGATTTTTCTGTTTCTGGCTTTTGCTTGGCGGGGTTTTTATGTCTCGCGTCACGCCCCGGACACCTTTGGAAAACTTTTCTCATCCGGTCTCGTGATTTTAATCGTCCTGCCATCGCTGGTTAACATTGCCGCCCTTTCCGGCCTCCTGCCTTTGGCCGGTATTCCTTTGATTTTCATTTCCCAAGGCGGCTCGGCGCTCGCGATGACTCTTTTGGAAGTCGGCATCCTGCTTAACATTTCCAAAACGAGTTAGAGCTTTTTTGTTATAATAATCTATATGAAAATTCTTTTGGCCGGAGGCGGGACGGGAGGACATTTTTATCCATTGATCGCGGTGGCGCGCTCGCTGAAGGATATTGCCGAGCGGGAAAAAATCGTGAAACTGGAGCTGATTTTCGCCTCGGACGAGCCGTACGACGCCAATCTTCTAAGGGAGGAGGAGATAACTTTTCTTAAAATTCCAGCAGGAAAATTCCGGCGCTATTTTTCTATTTTGAATTTTATCGACCCCTTTAAGACTTTCTGGGGGATTTTGAAAGCCCTCTTCGCCATTTATCTCAATTTTCCGGACGTTATCTTCGCCAAGGGCGGCTACGCCAGTTTTCCGGCGCTGGCGGCCGCGAAAATTTTGCGGATTCCGCTTCTGGTCCATGAGACCGATACCGTCCCCGGGAAGGTCACGCTTTGGGCTTCCGGTTTTGCCAGACGCGTCGCGATTTCTTTTCCCCAGTCGGTGAAGTATTTTCCCGCGGACAAAGTGGCTTTGACCGGAAACCCCATCCGGCGCGAGGTCTTGGGAGGTACTGCGGAAGAAGCCCGAGAACTTTTTGGACTGGAGCCTGACCTGCCTTTGATTCTGGCACTGGGCGGCTCGCAAGGCGCCCAAAAACTGAATGACATCGTCCTCGACATTTTGCCGGAACTGGTGAAATTTTCCCAAGTGGCGCACCAGGCTGGTCGAGGCAATTTCGAAGCCGTCCGGCTGCGGGCCGGGTTGATTTTGGAAAATTCCTCCTTGGCCAAGCGCTACAATCCTTATGGTTTTCTGGACGAAGAAGAATTGCGGAGCGCCTCCAGGGCCGCCAGCTTGGTGGTAGCCCGGGCCGGGGGTGGGAGTATTTTCGAAATTGCGGCCTGGGGGCTTCCTTCTATTTTAGTTCCTTTGCCGCACGCGGCCCAAGACCACCAGCGTCAGAATGCTTACGCTTACGCCCGGGAAGGCGCGGCCGAGGTCTTGGAAGAAGAAAACCTGACCCCGCACGTTCTTTTGGACCGGATTCAAAAATTATTGGGCGATAAAGCCCGGCGGGAAAAAATGAGCCAGGCCGCCAAAGCCTTCGCCAAACCGGACGCGGCCGAGAAAATCGCCCTGGAGATTCTTAAGCTAGCCTTAGAACATTCTTAGCCATGGAAGTTCGGACCCGGATCGCGCCCTCTCCTACTGGTTTCTTGCATTTAGGCACGGCTCGCACCGCGCTTTTCAACTGGCTTTTTGCCAGACAACATCAAGGAAAATTTATTTTAAGAATCGAGGACACCGATAAAGAACGCTCGCGCCCGGAATTTGAAAAGGACATCGTGGAAGGCTTAAGGTGGCTTGGGGCGGATTGGGATGAGTTCCATCGCCAATCGGAGCGAATTGAGATTTATAAAAAATATTTGAAAAAACTCCTTGATTCCGGCCAGGCTTATTTTTCGGACGTAGTTCACTTCAAAAACCCGGGCAGAAAGGTTCGTTTTCACGACTCGATTAGGGGGGAGATAGAATTCGACACGAAAGAACTCGGTGATTTTATCATCGCGAAAAGTGAAGAGGAGGTTTTGTACCATTTTGCCGTTGTCGTTGATGACTTTGAGATGAAAATAAGCCACGTCATCAGAGGGGAGGACCATATTTCAAACACTCCGCGGCAGATTTTGATCCAGGAGGCGTTGGGTTTCCCCAGGCCGCAATACGCGCATCTTCCTCTGATTCTCGGGCCGGACCGAACAAAACTTTCCAAGCGCCACGGAGCCGAATCAGTCCGCGAATATAAGGAGGCGGGATATTTGCCGGAAGCGCTGGTCAATTTTCTTTCGCTTTTGGGCTGGCATCCTAAAGACGAAAAGGAAATATTTTCCAAAGAAGAATTAATCAAAGAATTTTCGCTCGAGCGAGCACAGAAAGGAGGCGCGGTCTTTGATATCAAGAAACTGGAATGGCTAAACGGCGAATATATCCGCGAAAAATCTCTGGAAGATCTTTTGGAGCTCAGCCGTCCTTATTTGGGCCAGACTGATGATGAAAAGCTGAAGAAAATTCTCGCCCTGGAGAAAACGAGATTGAACAAACTTTCTGATTTGAGGGAAGCCGCGCTATATTTTTTCAAAGAGCCTGAATACTCCAAAGAACTTTTGAGCCCGCCTGCGCGGGCAGGCTGGAAGGGAACTGAAGATTATCAATTGATAAAAAAGCATCTGAAAAAGATAACGGAACTCCTGCCGGATTCAGATAAAATTATGTCCTACGCCGAGAAAGAGGGCAGGGGAGAGGTTTTATGGCCGCTCCGGGTGGCGCTTTCCGGCCGGAAAAACTCTCCCGGACCTTTCGAAATTATGGAAGTTTTAGGAAAAGAAGAAAGTATAAAACGTATAAAACATGCGCTCGAGGTTCTGGATTAGTTTGTTTGGCATTTGGATTTTGTTATTTGGGATTTCTGGTGCGGCTACCGTTGACGAGCTGAAGGAATCTATCCAGGAGCGGGAGGGTCAAATCAGCGAAATAGAGGCGGAGATTGAAGAGTATCAGCGTCAGATTGACGTCAAGGTGGCCGAAGTGGGTACGCTTAAGAATGAAATTTTACGCCTGGAAGCGCTTTTAAAAAAATTAAACGCCGAGATCCGGCTGACCCAAAGCAAAATCCAAGCCTCCCAATTGACTCTGGAGAAGTTGAACATCGAAATCGGCGATAAATCCGAAGAGATTGAAGAGCAAAAGGAGGCCCTGGGAGAGATTCTGCGCAGTATCTACGAATCCGAGAGCGAATCCTTGGTAGAGATACTTCTGAAGCATCGCGCCCTTTCTGATTTTTTCGGCAACCTCCGGCAGATTGAGAATCTGGAAGCGGCCGTGGGAAAAGATTTGGAAGTTTTAAAAACGCTTAAAAAAGAGCTGGAAGAACGCGAGGCCCAGGAGCTCGCGGCAAAGAAAAAACTGGATGATTTGTCTTTGGAGCTGAAAGACCGCCGCGCCATCGAAGAGGCAGGCCGCCAGAATAAAAACCAGCTTTTGAAAATTACAAAAAATAAGGAGGCGGAATATCAAAAACTTTTGCGGGAGCGCGAGAAACAGCGAGCCTCAATCATCGAAGAAATTCGGGAGATTGAAGATGAACTTAGACTTTTGATTGACCCCTCTTCTTTGCCGGCGCCGCGTCCCGGAGTTCTGGCCTGGCCGCTCGCCGCGCCGAAAATTACCCAGGGCTTCGGGCGCACGGATTTCGCGCTCAATACCGATGTCTACGGCGAGAAGAATCATAACGGCATTGACCTTAAAGCTTCCATCGGCACTCCAATTTTGTCGGCCGAAGACGGAGTGGTGAAGGCCGCGGGAAATTCGGATTTAATCTGCCCGGGCGGCTCTTACGGCAAATGGATTTTAATCGAACACCCTAATCGTCTGGCTACCCTTTACGCTCACCTCTCGCATATTCGAATTTTAACGGACAGCAATGTGGCGCGGGGGGATATTATCGGTTACAGCGGCGATACTGGCTATACCACTGGCCCGCATCTTCACTTCACGGTTTATGACGCGCGCACAGTCCAGATAAAGCCTTCTAGAGTTTGTGGTTTGTTGCCGTATGGAGGCTATCTTGACCCAATGGTTTATCTATAGATATTAATGTTATTAAAGTTTATAAAAGTGAAAGGCCCCGGAATCGGAGCCTCTACTGTGGAAAAGAATCTTTTTGAAAATTTTATCTTGACAAAAGAACTGATAAAGAGAAAAAACTGGGTCCAAAGAGCTAAAAGGAGAACTAAGGAGGAACTTTTGTTCTAAGAATAACATTTTTTGACAGCGCGTCAATATAGTTTTCCACAGCATTTGCTTCAAAAAAGTATACCGGCATACTAGACTTAAGCTAGATATCAGGGAAAGAGTCTTCTTTCCTTTTTTATTTTGGCAAAGGGCTTATGAATTACATCTTTGGAATCAAGGCAACACAACGTAGCCGACCTAATGAAGCGGCTTGGGCTTTCCAAGACCACGATTTTGCGTTGGGAAAAGGAAGGCAAGATACCGCCAGGACGCCGCGACGAGCTTGGCTGGCGCTGGTGGACCGAGGAGGAATTTGAGGGAATAGCAAAACTTACTTCTTCGGATTTTTCGAGGGAATTTTTACCGAAACTTTCCAAAAAACCTTCAATAAAAGAAACGCCGCGTTTTACCTTTCCTGCCTTGCCGGCCTTGTCGGCAGACAGGCCGGCAGGCAGGCCTTCTTTTCGTACTTTCTTGGCGCCGGCTCTTTTGGCGGTTTTGGTTTTTAGCGCGGTCGCGGCTGATTTCGTTTCTTATTTCGAGAACGCGAGCTTCGTCGCCTCCGAGCGCCTTCAATACTCCGCTTTGTATCTGCGAAATCTAGTTCCGGCCAAACCCAGCGTCCAGTTTTCGTTCCGGCTCCCTGACGATTATTTTCTCGCCATGGGCCAGGACTTGAAGTCCTCGCTTCCGGAAATCGGCGCAGGCCTCCAAGACGGAATTTTTGAATTGCGGCGCTTGGTCGCCAATGTCGAACCTCCAAGGTTCGACATTCGAATTTTGCGCCCAAGAAAATTTTCTCTTAGTCCCGGCTATTTTAGTCAAAGCGGCGCGCTTTTGGCAAATTTGACCGGCGAGGCCGAGAACTTTTTTTACCGCGTCGGCCAAACTTTAAACCGAATTTTTGATGAAAACAAACAATTTGTTTACTCGCTTTTTGCGCCTGCCTCGCCGGAAGGCGGGCCTCCAAATTTAACATCCGATGTTGGAGGAGAAACACCGGGCGTCGCTCCGGTTCTGTCTTCCGAGACCCAGTTTTTGCGTTTTGAGATTGACTCTCTGCGTAAGGAGCTCGAAGCGCTTCGGGCCGCAGGAGTTCGTCTGGAAGGCGAAAAAGTAGTCGAGCGTATTTTTGAGCGGACTTTGGCCGAATTGCCTTCAGGCGACCTTGACGCGAAACTCGCTTCTTTGAATCAAGCCTTGCGCGAGGAGATTCTGACGGTCAGACGAGCCTTGGACGAAAAAACCCAGGCGAACTTCAACGCCCTCGCGCTCACGCAGAGAATAAATACCCTGGGCCCGGTTTCAATTTCTTCTCCAACCATCTCAACTCCCACCATTACCGGTCAGGTGGATAGTCTTACGGTGCGAACTCTGACCATTACCGGAAGCTGTTCCGGCTGCGGCGGCGGAAGTTCTAATACCAGCGGCTGGACCGATGACGGAACTATCGTCAGGCTCACTGATATCGGGGATTTGGTTGGGATCGGAACTTCAAGCCCTTACGCAAAATTGTCAGTGGTGGGAGAAGTCGTGGCAGCTTCCTTCACTGCGACTTCCACCACCGCTACCTCAACTTTTTCCTGGGGAATTCAAACCCCGGCTTTAAATGTAACTTCGACAAGCGCGACTTCTACCTTTTCAAACGGCTTAAGACTTTCAGGAGGCTGTTTTGAGCTTTCCAATGGCACCTGCGCTGGTTCAGGTGCTTCCATTGGCGGAGCAATTTCCGGAGGAACTTCGGGCTCTGTTCTTTTCGTGGACGCGAGCGCGAATCTGGCCCAAGACAACGCGAACCTTTTTTGGGATGACACGGGAAATATCCTAAGGGTTCTCAATGCCTCCAGCACCAATGCTTCGGTGATAGGCACTTTGACTATTGGCGGAACCGCGACCACGACCTTGTCAGGCAACACCGCCACCAGCACTTTCGCAGCCGGACTCGCTCTGACCGGCACCTTGGATGTGAATAGCTCGACTGCCACTTCCACCTTTGCCAACGGCTTGAGGGTGGAAGGAGGCTGCGTCACTGTGGCTGGAGCATGCCTGACCAACCTGGGCCAGTCAATTGACCTGGCTTCTGAAGTCAGCGGCGTCCTGCCGATTGCGAATGGCGGCACCAACAATTCTTCAGCTTACACTTCTGGCTCTGTGATTTTCTCAAATGGAACCTCTCTCACCCAGGACAATTCAAATTTCTTCTTTGACGACGCCAACAACCGGCTGGGAATCGGAACCACCTCTCCTTGGGGAATCCTTTCAGTGGAATCCTCTGCCGCGGCCGGAGCAACAAATCCCATCTTCGTGGTCTCTGACCAAGGGACCAGCACTCCCTTCCTGATCGTGGAAGGAAATCGAGGTTTTGTCGGGATTGGTACGACCACGCCGCAAGCCCAACTAGGTCTTAGTACTTTCTCCGGCTTCCCAAGCTTTATGGTTGGCTCTTCCACGACCCAGTTTTTGATTGACAAAAACGGCAACGTAGGCATCGGGACGACGGGGCCAGGGGCGGCACTTGATACAAAAATTACTTCTACTGCTGGACAAGGTACACTGATTGCTCAATTTGGTTCTCAAACGTCCGCCAGAATCAGGCTGTACGATGAAACATCCACATTGGGTCCGGCAATAGATTTCAACGCTGGGAATGTTGGACGAATCACTGGGGCAGGGAACATTGCAATAATGCCAACCAACAACGGCAACGTCGGCATCGGGACGACGAGTCCGGGGCAATTGCTCTCGGTCGCGGGGGATATTTTGGGAAATAATAT
Source organism: Candidatus Giovannonibacteria bacterium RIFOXYD1_FULL_48_21 (assembly GCA_001778985.1). Classification (GTDB taxonomy): domain Bacteria; phylum Patescibacteriota; class Minisyncoccia; order JACPKW01; family UBA11713; genus UBA11713. The sequence continues at coordinate 29,019 of MFIU01000002.1, forward strand.
TATCGGTTCTTACTTTACAGCCACTTCGACGACCGCCACCAGCACTTTCGCAGCCGGACTCGCTCTGACCGGCACACTCGACGTAAACAGCACTTCAGCCACGAGCACTTTCGCCAACGGCATCAGAATAGAAGGCGGGGGATTGACTGCTTCCACCCTCACTTCCTGCACAGCTCTGGAAACGGATGCAAACGGAAATGTCCTTTGCGGTTCTGATGCCACGGGTTCAGGAGTAGGGATAGGCGACACAGTTACCTCCGGCACTACCGGCTCGATACTATTTGTCGGCTCCGGCCCCGTGTTAGCCCAGGACAACGCCAACCTTTTTTGGGATGACACCAACAACCGGCTGGGCATCGGAACGACGAGCCCGTGGGCAAAACTTTCTGTAAATAATTACAGCTCCGGAGCTTCATCAGTTCCTCTGTTTACCGTAGCTTCTTCAACCGGAACTGGCGCAACTTCCACCGCGTTTATTATTAATTCAGTCGGCAATATCGGCATCGGGACGACGAGTCCAAATGCTCTACTGCATCTTTTTTCAACAGTAGCTTCAAACAATAATCCCCAGTTGATTCTTCAAAATTATGCTGCCGGAGGTTATTTGCCCAGTATTTTATTTCAAGGCAATGAGGCCGGTTCACCAAATACTTATTCTGTTTCAAGAATAGTCGGCGGTTTTGAAGGTGGAGCAAATTGGTCAGATGCGGCTCTTGGTTTTGACGTGGGACAAACGTTGTCAAGGGTAATAACCCTTAAAGGTACCGGCAACGTCGGCATCGCTTCTACGACTCCTTTCTCTACTCTTTCCGTAAACGGTAACGTATGGCTTAACTCGAATATCCTAAACATCGCTTCTTCTTCTGCCTCCACTTTAACTGTTAATTATTTATCACGCGCGACTACCACAATTCCTTCCAATCAAATCTACGCCTGGTCAATCGCCACCTCCACCACCGCTTCTCCCTTGCTCACTTTCAACACCAATGGGCCCTACGCCACAACCTCAATAAACGGCGGGTTCGTAATCGATTCTGGAGCGGTTAATTATGATTCATCAAGCGGCATAATTTCCGCGGATTCAATTCAGACCGGGCCTATGGGTTTTGACACCGACGCCGGAATTGTTTCCTGGATTGACATGCCGGTCGCGACCACTTCGACTTCCAGAATTTCCATGAGCTATTCGGCGCAGATTGATTCAATTCCGATTCTGACGGTCTATGGAGAATCAACTGCGGGCGGAGGCGTTTCCACCACCACCGTGGGTATCGGCACAACTACCCCGACCTGGCTTTTGCATCTTGCTTCCACCACGCCCTACCTCGCGCTCTCGGACACTGATGCCGGGCTCGACCAGAAGCACTGGCTCATTTCCAATCAATCCGGCTCCTTGAGATTCGGGACTTCCTCGGACGCGAATCCCTTTTCCACCAGCACCAATTTTATGCTCCAGAGGGGCGGGAACGCCGCGGTGCCGAAAGGCGCTTTCTGCGTGGATGACGATAACAGCGAGTGTCCGGTCGGTGCAATCCAGGGACGTTTGTACTCCATCAACGCCACGGTGCTTACGGACGACATCGCGGAGTTCATGCGCTCGGCAGAAAGCTTGGAGCCGGGGGATATCGTGATTCCTGATTCTGATTTCAAAAACAAGACCGCACGAAGTTACGAGCAGGAGCGAAGAAGCCGTGATTTGGGAACCACACTCGGCTTGGACGAGATTGGAGTTAAAAAATCTGTCAAACCTTACGAGTCCGCCATCCTTGGAGTTATTTCCACCAAGCCGGGAATCTCGCTTGGAGGCTTCGAACCCACTCTGCAGGATTATGAAGTTACGCTCGCCGGACGGGTTCCGGTGAAAGTTTCGCTCGAGGGCGGCGCGATTAAAATCGGAGACAGGATTACTTCGAGTCCGATACCGGGAGTGGGCATGAAGGCAACAAGTTCCGGAATCACCATCGGAATTGCGCTTGAAGATTTCAACCCTTCGACAGGCTCAGGGCAAGCGTCCTCCACCGAGAAAATTCTGGTTTTTGTAAATCTCGGCTACTCCAAACTTGACGCCTCCATTCAAGGCGGCGAGATTGTCGAGCCCTCGGCTGTAGCCCTACGGGCGAAGCTGGACGGCGAAGGAGAATCGGCTTTCTGGGGGATTGACCAAACTTCCGGACGCATTAAATTCATCTCGCCCTTGGACCTCAACGATTTTGATATCGTGAACGTCCGAGCGATTCTGGGCTCCGGAGGGAAATGGTCGATTGATTTCTCCGGCCGCCTCACAGCCGAGGAAGTGTATACCAAAAAACTTTGTCTGGAAGAAGTCTGCGTGACCAAAGAGGAGCTGAAGAAACTTCTGGACTTAGCCGGTTCGGCGAGCCAGGCTTCGTCGCCTGAGGAGCAAACCTCCGATGAAGGTTTACCGGAGGAGGGGCCTCCGGAAGAGCCCCAGCCCTCCTCAACCGCACCCGGGAAAACATCCGATGTTTTAACTTCTTCAACATCGGATGTTGAGGAGGGTGCGGTTTCACCGGGCGAAGAGAGCCCGCCGCCGGAGCCGCCTCCTGAGCCCGAGCCTCCTCCAGTTTCTGATACCAGTACCACCACTCCGGCAACATGAGCGTAAAAATCAAAATAATAATTTTAGTTTCAATCCTCATCGCGGCTGGCGCCACGGCTTTTTGGCTCTGGCCGGAGAAAACGGCGCCGGAGGCAGGAGGAGCGGATAAAAATGAATATAAATCCGAATTGTTCAATTTTTCTTTTACGCCTCCCAACTCTAATCTCCAGGAATTTGACGACGAAAACGGGCACGTGATTTTGGGAAGTTCTTTTCAGATTTTCATAACTCCGTTTGACGAAACAGGGCCGATTACTCCGGAACGGATTAAAAAAGATCTGCCGAACGCGGTTGTTGAAAATCCAACTCCGACAAAAGTAGGCCCTTCGACAGGCTCAGGGCAAGCGGACGCCTTGAGCTTTATCGGGCAGGGAGACGGATTTAAAACCGCCGAAGTCTGGTTTGTCTGGCCGCCCGAACCCTACCCGAATGGGAATTACCTGTATCAGATAACGGCGAAGGTGGAAGACGCAAAATTGCTGGAAGGGATTATTTCAACATGGAGCTTCCAATAAATTTTCAATTTTGCAATTTATAATTTTCAATCAATTTTTAATGAACCAATTTTCAAATCAGAAATACGATTTAGAAGAAAGAACAGCGCAATTCGGTGAAGCTATAATTAAGCTTTGTCGAAGCGTCAATCAAGATGTTATTGCGAAACCGATTGTTTCCCAATTGATTCGTTCGGCTACCAGTATCGGCGCGAACTACATGGAAGCAAATGGCGCAAGTTCCAAAAAGGACTTTATCAATAAAATATTTATTTGCAAAAAAGAAGCGCAAGAGACAAAGCACTGGCTACGCATGTTGGTCGTTTGTGCGCCTGATAAAAACTTAGAGGCAAGAAAGCTGTGGCAAGAATGCCAAGAGCTGACTTTGATATTCCAAAAAATCGCTTCGTCAGCGCGAAATAAAGTTTGAAAATTATTATGTTTGAGAATTCACTGAAAATTGTAAATTGTAAATTGATAATTCCGCTTTTGGTTGTTTTGGTTTTTGTATTGTCGCCAAAAGCGGTTGATGCCGCCTTACTCATAAACCGCCCTCTTTACATCGGTCTAACCTCCGGCCTCGTCGGCTACTGGTCTTTTGACGGGCCGGATGTTGCCGGGATTCCCAGCACAGCAACCACACCTGGGACAGTTTACGATCGCTCTGGCAACGGAAATAACGGGCTATACTGGAATGCCACTGGCACGCCTCCCGCCATCGGCCGCATCGGCCAGGCGCTGGAATTCAAAGGAGCGCCCACTCGTACGTACGTAAAAGTTTCCAATTTCTGTTCACAGATTTCTAATAATGCGGGCGCTATCTCGGTTTGGATAAAAGCTGCAGTAATTACAACTGTTGTGAATGACAACCATTATATTTTCAATTGCGGTTCGGGCCACAGCCCCTCCTTAGTGATTATAGGCGGGAGCACCCCAGCGCTTAGGTTTATAAAAAGTACTAGCAATAGTAACGTAATGTCGTCACCCGCCGCTAATCGTTGGTATTATATAGTTGCTACATGGGATACAAACGTACAACGCGTTTATGTTGATTCGGTTCAAACAGATTCTGATGCTATAGCTTCAATATCTCCTTCTGGAGATGCAGCGATAGGCACTTTTGCTACCATTCCTCAAAATAACAATTATTTCAACGGCATCATTGACGACTTCCGCGTCTACAACCGCGCGCTAACGGCCGACGAAATCAAGCGGCTATACAAAATCGGGGCGACGCTGAAAGTCAATAAACCCAGCTATACCGGTCTTGATTCCGGCCTCGTCGGATACTGGTCTTTTGACGGGCCGGATATGTACAACAACACTGCGCTTGACCGCTCCGGGCAGGGCAACAACGGCACCCTCACCAACGGCCCCAAACGCGCTATCGGCAAAATCGGCCAGGCGCTGGAGTTTGACGCCTTTTCTGGGACGCATTCTCATGTACAAGTAGGAGATAAAGCGAGTTTAGACTTTGGAACAAGCGACTTTACGCTTTCTGCGTGGATAAAAGCCAAAGCCACTCAGGATTCATTTCCATCAATAATACATAAAGGGGCGACCGCAGGAAGTGGTTCTCCAGGTTATTGGTGGATCCTCTCTTCTGGCATATCAAAATTTTTTATGAGCAACAGTACGAATAGAGTAGAAAGTATAGCGATTACAAATCTTAGAGACAATAGCTGGCATCATGTTTCTGTAGTGGTTGACCGCGACGGCATGACAACTCATTACATCGATGGAATAGTTGATGACGCAGATAATTTAAGCTCTTACAGTGCCAGCGATATAAATGCAACAGAAGAGTTTAGTATAGGTGGAAGAGATACCGGAGGCTCGTTGGAATTTACCGGCCTCATTGATGACGTCCGCATCTACAACCGCGAGCTTTCTCCGGACGAAATCAAGCGGCTCTACCGCATCGGGGCGACGCTGAAGGTTAATAAACCCCTTGCCACCGGCTCTCTGACCTCCGGCCTCGTCGGCTATTGGTCTTTTGACGGGCCGGATATGGCGGGAAACACGGCTTTTGACCGAAGCGGGCAGGGCAACAACGGTACGCTCACCAACGGCCCTGTTCGCACTCTCGGCAAAATCGGCCAGGCGCTGGATTTTGATGGGAGTAATGATTATGTGGGTATGGGCGATCCTACAAGCGGCATTTTGGATTTTTCTGATACTCAAAGCTTTACAATTTCTGTGTGGTCATATCGTACCGGTCCAAATACTATTGCTCAGCGATTAGTTGCTAAAAATCAAACTGGAGCAGCACAAAACGGTTATCGTTTGATTTATGAGACAGATGATAAGTACACGATGCGTGTTGATGACTCCGTTAATGGGGTTCAGGTTACCTCATCAGCTATGAACACATTAAATATCTGGCACCATGTCGTTGGCGTCATTGATAGAGCAAATCAAATTTTGCGGCTATATGTTGACGGTGTGGAAAATGGAACCCCTCTTGATATTTCAGCCGTAGGAAGCCTAGCAAATGCACTAAACTTCGATATAGGAGTTGCTAGCAACTTAACGGCTGGTAGTTTTGTGGTTGGTAAAATTGACGATGTCCGCGTCTATAACAGGGTATTAACTAGCGATGAAATAAAACGTTTATATAATCTTGGCCGATGAGCAAATTGTTCGCATCTATTTACCCCGTTAGAAATAGGACGCGCACGCAAGCGTCCGCGACTTCTAACGGGGCAAGCCGCGCGCTTTCGGCGGATGAAATCAAGCGGCTATACAACCTTGGGAGATAGTAATAAGGACTAAAATATGCTATGATTAAAAAATGGGAGCTCATAAAACCAAAGAAGCAATCCCATTTCGCCCAAGCCTTTTTTGGGACGCGGATCCGGCCACAATAGACCCGGATAAAAATGCCAAGTATATTATTGAGCGGATAATGGATTTTGGTAATGATCAGGAAGCCCGCTGGATATATAGGCGATATCCTCGCCCGTTTCTTCGTGATGTTGTAAAAAAATCGCGGAGTCTTCATCCGCAATCCAGAGTATTGTGGGAAGCTCTGACGAAGTAACAAAAGAGTGGCATACGGATGCCCTTCCGGCGGAAACAAAACGCGCGCTGGATTTTTTGTCTCGTGCGGAATGGTTGCGCCAATCTTCGTGGTATCTTGCCGGCGGCACTGCTTTAGCATTGCATGTTGGCCATCGGGAATCGCTTGATCTTGATTTTTTTACACAAGATAAGTCTGTAGAAGTTTCTCTTATTTCTGGTCATTTTTCAAACGATGTATGGCAAACGGAGATTCTTCGTGAGGGAACGTTGTACGGGAAGTTCCTCGGCGCAAAAATAAGCTTTATTTTGTATCCATTTTTTCACCGAAGATCAGCGCCCCGTGAATATGGAGCAATTCGGGTGCTCGCGCCTTCTGATGTGGCAGTTATGAAAATAATAGCCATTAGCCAGCGCGGCAAGAAACGCGATTTTGTAGATCTCTACTGGTATGCGCTTCATCAAGAGCCAATACTAGATGTGATTCGCCGTTTGCCGGACCAATATCCAACTGTTGCTCATGATTTCCACCATATTCTAAAAAGCATGATGTATTTTGCAGATGCGGAAGCCGATCCTATGCCTACCTTATTTTTCAAGGCAGATTGGAAAACGATTAAAGCATATTTTCAAAAAGTGGTTCCTGAAATTACAAAAGAATTGCTCCGGTTAAAATAATTGCGCACCGACTTTTACGATAATACTGCTCCGATAATTTCAGAGTGGCCGTTGAGAAAACTTTCGGGGGTGGTTTCTTTTTTGCCCTCGAGTTTTATTTTTAGTGGAATGAGGAAACCGTCCTCGGTCGCAATTTTAAAATCTTTCGCGACCTCTCCGAATTTAAAATTGTGTTTTATCGTTTCAATTTTTGCCTCAAGAATCAAAAGTCTTTTATCATTCCAGAAGGCAAATGTTCCCGGCTCGGGATTTAAAGCTCGAATCTTTCTCGAAATTTCCTCGCCTGATTTTGACCAATCAATATGGCCGTCTTCGGTTTTAATGAAACGGGAATACGTGGCTTCGCTTTCATTTTGTTCCCTGAGAGTGATTTCTCCCTTGAGCCATTTTGGGATAGTCTCGATTAAGAGCGGAACACCTATGGCAATGAGTTTTTCTTCGAGCGAAAGATAGGTGTCGTCCGGTTCAATTCGCAATTCTTTTTGCGCGAGAATCGGACCGGCGTCCACTTTTGGGGCGGCAAGATGGATGGTAACGCCGGTCATGGCGTCGCCGGCTAGAATCGCCGCCTGCACTGGCGCGGGCCCGCGCCAGTGCGGCAAGAGCGAGTGGTGCACGTTTAAGATTCCATTTTTGGGGGCGGCGAGGACTTCTTTGGGAATAATCTTCCCATAATAGGCGATAATCCCCAGGTCTGGTTCGGAAGAAGAGATTTCAAATCCGGCAGATATCAGCGCTTGCCGGTAGCGCTGAGAAAACTTCGCGGTTCCAAAAAAAATTATTTTAATTTTCATCGGCTCCATTTTCCGCTTTCTCGTCAAGGCGTTTTAAATTTTTTGCCTTGTCTATGAAGAGAATTCCGTTAAGATGGTCAGTCTCGTGCTGGATTACCTGCGCGAAAAGTCCAGAGGCCGAACGCCGAAATTTTTTGCCCTCTTCGTTATAGGCCTGTACCACCACTCTTTTGGCGCGCTCAATCCGGCCGTAGAGTTTGTCAGCGGAAAGACAACCCTCGGACAAAAGTTCTTTCTCTCTGGAGCGGCGGGTTATTTCAGGATTTATAAAAACAAGATGCTTCCAGTTTTTTTGGGTTTGCCTTTTATCTCGTTTCGCCGCCAAAGCCTCCTCTGACACTAAAAAAATTCTTAGCGGTTTCCCGACCTGCGGGGCGGCAAGACCAACGCCGATGTCGATTGCCGCCAGAGTCTGAGACATATCTTTGAGCAAGTCTTGCAGGCCTTTTGATTTTATCTCCTCCGGCTTGATTTCTTGGGCGGTCTCGCGGAGAATTTTATGCGGTTCCTGGAGAATTTTGAGTATCATCTTTTTCAGTTTAGATTATTGATTCCGGGTCGACAACAATTTCCCATCCGGTTGAGGCGAGATTTTTGAGCAAACTCTCGAGCTTTTCCTCCGGCGGCCAGCTCCCCGGAGGTATTTTTAAAACAATATTCCAGCGGTAGCGGTTTTTTATTCGCTCGAGAAAAGCCGGGAAGGAGAGTGGTTTGTACTCTTTAAGCAGCCTTAAAGCTTCTTCTTGATTTTTCTCTAAGGCGGCGTAGTTTTTGTCTTCTTTGGTCAGCTTTACCAGCTTCACGAACGGCGGATAGCGAAAATTCTCCCGCCCCTTGATTTCCTCTTGATAGAAACCGGAAATGCTCCCGGCCAGAGCGTCTTGAAAAAGTTTATTTTCGGAAATTCTGGTCTGGAGAATCAATTTTCGCCTGGTGCGGGCTTTCAGCTCGCTGATTAGCCGGAAGATTCTTTCGTTGATTCGAAAATCCGGAATTGAAAAAAGATGGTCCAGAGAGACGATGGCGGTAAGGTCGAAAGTAAACTCCGGATGATAGAGGATAGACTCGGTCGCGAAGAGGGCGTTTTCGCTTTTGGGGAAAAGTTTCTGGAATTCTTCCTGAATTTTTTCAACGCCAAGCCCGAACTCTTTTAATTTCCAGGAAAGGCAGTGCGGGCAGCGTTCCGGCACGGCGAGGCTCTGAAGACAATGATGGCAAAAGAATTTTCGCTCCTCACGTTTCAGGCCGTGGAGGACCAAGGGAACGGAACAGGCCGGACACAAGAGGGCGCGATTGCAGTCTTGGCAGACGGTAAATGAGCCGTAGCCTTTGCGGTTTGCAAAAAGAAGTATTTTCTCATTTTTGAAAATACTTTCTTCCAGTTCACTCCGCAGTTCTTTGCTGAGCCAGGAAAAGCCGTCCTGGGCCGGGCCGATTTCCAGCAGTTTGGTTTCGACCGGGCTCTGAATTCTGGTTAGGAGGGGGTTTAGAGCTTCCAGAAGTCCAGCTTCGGACTGCCAGAAAGTCTCAAGCCGCAGAATTTCGTCCGCGAAAATCAATTTTAGTCCTTTTACCTCGGCGATAATCCGGGCGGCCTCGCGTAAGTCAAAAGGCGTTCCTTCCCATTCTCGCCAGGGCCGGGAGCCCTCTTCGTCAATGATTAGGGTTTCCAAATCCGGCCGGTCCAAAGAGAGAACTTGGCCGGTGCCTAGAATCAGAACGGGGTGGGGGATGGTGAGCGCCCGATTCCAGCTCTCCAAATATTTTCCGGCCGGGATTTCGGAGTGGAAAATAAAACTATAATGCTCGATGCCGCGGCCGAGCTCGGCTCCCAGGCGTTTCAGAGTTTCTATTCCCGGAAATAACAGCATCAGACTTTTTTGTCGGGCCAGGTGTTCGCGGATTAGGCCGCGGTAATGCCCCAGCCGTTCTTCGGCCGAACCCCGAAAGGCCGATTTTTGGTGCGTTCTTTTCGGATTTTTTTGAGAAGGGACTGGAATTTTAAGTTTTTTTGAGAAAATTGGCTTCGGCAAAAGCCGCGAGAGAATCAAGCCCTCCGGCAGAAGAAGTTCCCGGGAGAGCCGGCGAAGGATTTCAAAAAAATCTTCCGGCAGAAAATCCGCCCGCCAGAGAGATTTCAAGGGCTTCAGTTTGAAAACTCCCTTTTTTAATTCCGCCTTCCGGCCGGAAAGTTCGCTCGCGGTTTTTATTACGGCGAAAATTTCCCGGCCGCGAAAGTTTGCCTTAACCAGGTCGCCCCGCGCGAATTTTTTCGTGCTAAAATATGAAAGGGTTTCCGGCGCGGCTCTCGTCCGCGCGACCGGAATCACTTCATAAACTTCCATATAGAATTAAGTATAGATGAATTGGCGCGGTAAAAAAATATATTTTATCGGCATTAAGGGCACGGGGATTTCGGGCCTCGCGATTTTGCTTAAAAAAGAAGGGGCTTTTGTCTCCGGCTCGGATACGGCGGAGGAGTTTCCGTCAGAGCTCGCTCTCGCGCGGGAGAATATTGAGATAAGGAATTTTGATGAAAATAATATTACTCCGGAACTGGACTTAATTATTTACTCTTCGGCCTACGATGAAAATCATCCGGAAAGGAAAAGGGCGCGCCAGCTGGAGGTGGCGGAGTTAAGCTACGCCGAGGCGCTTGCCAGATACGCCGAAAATATAAAAGTTATCGTGGTCACCGGAACCCACGGCAAAACCACGACCACTGCTCTTTTGGGGACTATTTTCGAAACCGCCGGGCTCGACCCGAAAGTTTTGGCCGGGGACATCGTCAGAAGCTGGGGAAGTTCGGCGCGCTGGGGAAGGGGAGAATATTTTATTGTCGAAGGCGACGAATATCAGGAAAAATTCCGGCTTTTCAGACCGGTCGGAATTTTAATCCCTTCTCTGGATTATGACCATCCTGATTATTTCAAAACCCGCGAAGATTATTTAAATTCTTTCGAGTCCTGGCTTCGGGAAAATAAGGACGCGAAAGTGGTCAGAGATTTTGAAAAAGCTGATGAAAAAATTTTTGAAAAAGCTAATTTCATACTGCCGGGGAAGCATTATCGCCGAAATTGCCTTTTGGCCATCCGTCTTTCACGGCTCTTCGGAATCCCGGACGACATGATAATTCGCGGCATAAATAATTTTCAGGGGGTCGCGCGGCGGCTGGAGTATTACGCCGACCGGATTGTTTATGACTACGCGCATCATCCGGAAGAAATTAAAGCTACCCTCGCCGCGCTTAAAGAGCGCCATCCTGATAAAACTTTGGTTGCCGTTTTTCAGCCTCATACTTTCAGCCGCACCGAGGCCTTTCTGGAAGATTTCGCGAAATCTTTTGCCCTGGCTGAAGCGGTATTTTTTGAAGAGATTTATACTTCGGCTCGCGAAAAAAAGGGCAGAGTTTCGCTGGAAGACCTTATGCGGGAAACAAAAAAATATCATCCTAACGTCCATCATATTCGCGAATTGAAAATTGAAAATTCTAAATTGAAAATTCTATATGTTTTCATGGGCGCGGGCGACATCTGGCAGAAAGCCCGTTCCCTCGCAGAGTCTATTTCTAACCCTGGGAGAAAAGGGAAGCCTTGATTAAAATTCCGTCGTCGAGGATATAGAGCTGGTTCTCTCCCGGGAAAAGGACAAAATCCGGAGATTTACCTTTGTAAATTGGCTGGATTATTCTTCCGCCGCGGGAATCAAATTCAACCGTCCAAATTCCGTTGTCAAAAGCAGCGATGGCGACATCCCGCCTTTTGGGGAAATATTCAAAGTTTCTGACCTCCTTGCCGGCGAGGAGTGTTTCTTCCGGAGCGGGAAAGTAGTAGGGGAATGGAGTTTCTTTAAGCCAGGAGGCCTTGAGAGTCTTGGCCGCGCCGTCCCAGACAATTTTACTTGATTCCCGGCTGTCCAGACGTTCGCGGAGAATCTCCTCCTCGGTTTCTTGTTTCAGCTCGGACTTAAGGATTTTTTCTTCCAACGGCGAATAGGAATGGACAAACGTTCTTTTTTCGCGCACTTCGGTCAAAAGAATAAGTCCTTCGCCGAAAGAAGCTTTAATTTCTTTAAAAGGCCCCTTAAGAACGACTTTGCCGTTGGTGCTTCTCGGCACCAAGAGAGCCCTCGCTTCGCTGACGAGTTGTGAAAAAACTTTGAGCTCTTTGGTCCAGGGGAGATAATTTTCGTGAAGGACCGCGACCCGATATTTTCCGGGCGCTAAATTGTCCACGAAAGTGCCTGATTGGAGAAGATTGGTCCGCTTTTGAAGCTCGCCGTCCATGAAGATTTCTGTTCCGGAAATATCGGCGGCGACATAGAGTCCCCCGGTGCGTTTCAAGTTCCAGGCGTCATCCAGCCGCCAGCCCAAGGAGTAGAGGATGGTCACCGGCACTAAGGCCAAAAAAATCAGCACTGAAAGCCAAAATAGAATTTTTCTTTTCAGGGGGTTAAGCATTATACTTAAGATTTACTAATGATACCAGTTGCGCTAAATTAATTAAATGGCAGAGTTGGTAATCCGGGGCGGGAAAAAACTCAAGGGCGCGATCGAGGTGGGCGGCGGCAAAAACTCCGTCTTGAAAGGCATTGCCGCGAGCCTCTTGTTTGCCGGCCCGATCAGGATTTCGAACATTCCCCTCATTGAGGATGTCCGTCGGATGACCGAACTTCTGGAAGGCCTGGGAGCCGGAGTTACGGAAAACAGCCGGATTTTAAAAATTGACCCCGGCGCCCTTAAAGGCCACAAGCTGGATAACAACATTGCGAAAAGCATCCGGGCTTCAATTGTGCTGGCCGGGCCGCTTTTGGCCAGGGAAAGGAGGGCCGTTTTTCCGCATCCCGGCGGAGACGTAATCGGTAAAAGGCCGATTGACCTTTTTCTGGAAGGCCTTGAGGCCATGGGCGCTAAAATTCGCGCGAACAAAAACGGATATGAGGCCCGAGCCGAAAGGTTGAAAGGGGCGGATTTCACTTTTCGAACCATCAGCGTTACCGGAACTGAAACTTTAATGATGAGCGCGGTTTTGGCCAAAGGCCGGACTATTTTAAGAAACGCAGCCATGGAGCCGGAAGTGGAGCATCTGGCGAGCTTTCTCAATAAATGCGGCGCCAGGATTAAAGGAGCAGGCACCTCCACCATTGAGATTGCTGGCAGGGCCGGCAGATTACTCAACAAAAGAGGTACTTTCGTAACTCTTCCGGACCGAATTGATGCCGGCGGCTTCTTGATTTTAGGCGCGGCTTTAGGAAGAAATATTAAGGTTAATAAATGTGTTCCTGGCCATATGCACGCGTTATTGCAGCTTTTCAAGGCCGCGAGTATTCCATATAAAATAGGCCAAGATTGGATTTCTGTTTCCAGGCCCAGAACAATTTATGCCACGGACGTTAAAACTCAAGAATATCCCGGCTTCGCGACCGACCTGCAGCCTCTTTTCGCGGTTTTAATGACCCAAGCCAAGGGGCAAAGTCTGATTTTCGAGACGGTCCATGACGGCCGCTTGAACTATATTGAAGAGCTTAATCGGATGGGTGCTAAAATTTTCCCGGCAGACCCCCATCGAATTTTAGTGAGCGGACCGACTTTTTTGCACGGCCGGGAGATTCAAAGTCCGGATATCCGGGCGGGGATGGCTTTTATTATCGCGGCCCTTGTCGCCAAAGGCGAGAGCCGCATCAAGAATATTTATCAGATCGACCGCGGTTATGAAAAGATAGAGGAGCGGCTCACAAAATTAGGAGCGGATATCAGAAGAATTTAAGATGGCTTTATTCATAAAAAAACTTGGAATTGATTTGGGCACCGCGAACACGCTGGTGTTTGTTCCCAATGAAGGCGTGGTTTTGAATGAACCTTCGGTGGTGGCGGTTTCAGTGCCGGACAATAAAATTTTGGCGGTGGGGGTTGAGGCTAAAGTTATGGTCGGCAAAACTCCGGATACCATCGTGGCTTATCGTCCCATGAAGGACGGAGTAATCGCCGACTATCGCGTGACCGAAGCGATGCTGCGCTACTATATTAATAAAGCGCTCGGCCGCTGGAATCTTTTCAAACCGGAAGTGATGGTTTCGGTTCCGGCCGGAGTCACTTCCACCGAGCGGCGTTCCGTGGTGGAGGCGGCCATCAAAGCCGGAGCCAGAGCCGCCTATGTGATGAAAGAGCCGATTCTGGCCGCCATCGGAGCCGGCATTCCTATTTATGAACCCACGGGACACATGGTGGTGGATATCGGCGGCGGCACCACTGATTCGGCGGTAATATCGCTTGGCGGCATCGTGGCTTCCGCTTCCCTGAAAGTCGCCGGCAATCGCATTGACCAGGCGATCGCCGACTACATCAAAAAGACTTTCAACCTCGCCATCGGAGAACGGAGCGCCGAGGAGATTAAAATCGCTATCGGCTCCGCCATTCCGGTGGAAAAGGAAGACAGCTGGGAGGTTAAAGGGCGGGACTTCTTGACCGGCCTGCCGCGAGCAACCAAGGTGAGTTCCAATGAAATTGTGAAAGCCATTGACGGCGAATTGAAAGAAATAATGAAAACGATTAAGGGAGTTCTGCAGGAAACTCCGCCGGAGCTCGCGTCGGACATTATTGACCAGGGAATCGTCATGACCGGCGGCACCTCCCTTCTAAGAAATATCGACGAGCTGGTTTATCGTTCTACCGGGGTTAAGGCGCGAATCGCGGAAGAACCTCTTTTGTGCGTGGCCAAAGGAACCGGGATTGCGCTCGAGCATCTGGAGGTTTATAAAAAGAGTATTCTCGCCAAGCGATGATTTTAGGGAAAAATCCGGAAAAATTTCTAAAAAAGTTTTTCTCCGCCGCCTCGGCCCAGGCCTTTCTTTTGGTCGGCGGCGACGAAGGCCTGGAGAATCTTTTGATTCGGTTCTTGAGCCGCGGAGCCCAGACTGAATTTGACCTTCGGGTTTACGGAGGAGATTCGCTCAAGATTGACGAAGCCCGCGAAATCCATCGGGCCGCGGGCCAAAGCGCTCTGGCCGGAGCGAAAATATTTCTGCTTAAAAATAATTTTATCGCGCCGGAAGCCGAGGCCACGCTTTTGAAGACTTTGGAGGAACCCTACCCTGATACCTATTTCATCATCTCGCTCGCTTCCGAGGCCGCGCTCTCGCCCCCGCTTCTCTCCCGGCTTACCGTTTTTAAAACCTCTCCGCCCGAGCTTGAAAAAAACAAAAAAGCTTGGAAGCCTGGTTTGGGCGAAGCCGCCTCGCTCGCCAAGGACCGAAGGGAAACCGAGGATTTTTTCAGGCGGCTCGAATGGTGGCTCGAGGAAAAACTTCAGGCCGCACCGCGGGAAAAGTTTCGGCTCTTGAGAAATTTTTTGGAAGACCTGCTCCAGACCAAAAAACTTTTTCTTGAAAAAACTTATTCCAGCCGCATGCTCTTGGAGCATCTGATTATCTCTAAATTCTACCTGGAGCCATGAGCCCCGTTAGAAATAAATCCCGCGGGGCGATAACGCTGGGAATGGTGATCGCGGTCGTGATTATCGCCGTGATTCTGATAGTGACTTTGATTGTCTTGTGGCCGGTTTTTAAAGGAGAGAAAGGGGTGAGCCCCAGCCAGAGCGTCTTATTCCGGAGCGAAGACGGCGCGAACACCTGGAAACCCTTGGAGAAGTTCCCGGGCGGAGAAATTTTGACTTTAGATTTTGACGCCCGCGACCCGTCTACTCTTTTGGTCGGGACGAGGCGCCGAGGCCTGTGGCAGGGTAAAACCTCCGGCGAAGAGTGGCGGCAATTTCCCGGAGGGCTCGGCGAGAACTCCCAAATTTTCGACTTACTGGATTTGCCCACCGCCGAAAAGCTCATCGCTTTGGTTTTATTTTCAAATCGCGGCCGGGTCATCAAGCTTGAGGAAGATACCAGGACCGAGCTCTTGTTCACGCCGCTTGAGCGCTTTGCTTATTTCCAGGGAGACCTGACGCCGGACGGAAAATTGAGGGTGATTGGTTCGGACGGCGGTTTTTATGAATCGCGAAATCAAGGCGCCACTTGGCGCTCCCTGGCTCGTTTTCAAGAAGGTTTGGCGCTGATGGCGGTAAACTCCGCCAATGCTGGCGAAATTTGGGTGTTGGATTCCAGGGGTTCACTCTTTTACAGCCAGAGTGGGGGAATTTCCTGGAAAGATTTGACCGACGGCTTAAAAAATTTTCAGGGCGCCATGGAGGCAGAAGTTATTTTATTCGAACCGAGAGCCGGCCTTCTTTATCACGGCTCCAGGCACGGACTTTTGAAGTCGTCTGACCGCGGCCGGAGCTGGGAGAGGGTTAATCTTACTTTGGCTCCGGAGGTGCTTCCGGTTTCGGCTTTGGCGGCGGATCCTTCCGACCCGAATAAGCTCATCGTCGGCGCTCAAGGCCAGCTTTATATTTCTCAAGACGGCGGGATAAGCTGGCGAGGGATTCAGCTGGCTTCAAGCGGCAGTATCGCCGCGATTTTATTCGACCCTAAAAATTCGAACAATGTTTTCATCGGCCTTAAGACCGGCCAGCGCTTGAGATGACTTACGATTTCAAAAAACTCGAAGAACGTTTCTTAAATCTCGCCAAGCATTTTGAGTCGGAGATCGCTTCTTTGAGAACCGGACGAGCGAGTTCGGCCTTGTTGGAGAACATTAAAGTCGAAGCGTACGGAGTTTCTAATCTGTTGAAGAACGTCGCCTCGATTATCGCGGAGGACCCCAAAACGCTTTTGGTTGAGCCTTGGGATAAATCCCTTCTGGAAGTAATCGGAAAAGCGCTGGAGGCCTCGAATCTGGGCGCGAAGCCCATCGCGGTAAAAGATTCCATCCGAATCGCTCTGCCGTCCCTTACCGAAGAGCGGCGCGGAGCCCTTCTCAAAATATTGAAAGAAAAATTGGAAGAAACCAGAATTTCTCTCCGCAAAGCCCGGGACGAAGTCTGGAAAGAAATTCAGGATAAAGAGCGCAAAAAAGAAATAAGCGAAGACGAAAAATTCCGTCTGAAAGGACAAATGGAAGAGAGGGTCAAGAAAGGCGGCGAGAAGCTCGAGGAGCTTTCCAGGAAAAAAGAACGCGAAATAATGGAATGAGTAGTTAAATGGTAGTTTTTTCAAAATTCCTATACTATAGCGATCGCAAAAGTAATGGCAAAATATTACTATAGCCCGGCTAAGCAAAAAGCGTTACTGCTGCTCGCCAGCGGAATTATTTTAGGATTGTCTCGTTCTCCCAAGGTACATTGGCGTATATTGAAGAATATTCCGAAAGCATGGAGGGAAATTGACCGCAAGACGCTGCGCCGGATTGTCCAGGAATTGAAGTATGACCGTCTGGTAGATTTTAAGGAAGAACCCGACGGAACAATTTCTGTAGTGCTCAATGAGAAGGGGAAAAAGATACGACTAAATTATGATTTAGAGAATATGACAATCAAACAGCCCAGCCGCTGGGATAGAAAGTGGCGGATAGTTGTTTTCGATATTCCAGAGAAGAAAAAAGCCGCGCGCGAAGCATTGCGAAAAAAACTTCTCGATCTAGAATTTTATCAGCTGCAGCGCAGTGTTTTGGTGCATCCATATGAATGCAAAAGTGAAATCGCCTTTATCTCCGAGTTTTTTGAAATACGGAGTAACCTCCGATATATAGCCGCCGAGCATATAGATAACGAGGCGGAATTGAAATTGCATTTTGGTTTGAACTAAATTCTTATACTATAGCGATCGCAAAAGTACGGGAATAAAGACTTTGCAAAACGAATAATGTAGGCTAGAATTTACTCATGTTTCTTACGATTTTGACTTTTTTAGTTATCCTGCTGGTTTTGGTGCTGGCGCATGAATTCGGGCATTTTATATTTGCGAAATTCTACGGCGTAAAAGTGGAGGAATTCGCGTTTGGATTTCCTCCGAGAATCGCGAGTTTTCAAAAAGGAGAAACAAAATATTCGCTGAATCTCCTGCCTTTAGGCGGGTTCGTGAAGATTAAGGGAGAGGAGGGAGAAGAGGATTTTGACCCGAGAAGTTTTTCTTCGCAAAGATTTCTTACCAAAATTTTAATCGTGGCGGCTGGGGTGGTTTTTAATCTGCTCCTGGCTTATTTTCTTTTCGCCGGAGGTTTTATTTTAGGAACGCCAGTGCCGCTCGAGGATAATGACCAAAATCCGACAGCCGAGATTAGAATCAGCGAGGTGCAAAAAGATTCGCCCGCCCAGGAGGCGGGGCTTTTGCCCGGAGATGAAATTTTATCCTTCTCCAAGATCGCGGACGTTCAGAATTTTATCCAGGCCCATCGGGGCGAGAAAGTCACGGTTCGGATTGGGCGTGGCAAGGAAATTTTGGAGCGAGAAATTCTTCTTCGAAAGGAGGTTCGGCCCGGGGAAGGCGCTTTGGGCATCGCCATGGTCAGAATTGGGGTCGAGAGATTAGGAATTTTTCAGGCGCTGGGAAAAGGTTTTTACACCACTGCGAGTCTGACCCGGCTTACCGCCCAAGCGCTTTTTGGTTTTTTCGGTGAAATTTTTACCGGCCGGGCTTCGTTCGAAGGGGTTTCGGGTCCGGTTGGGATTGTGAACCTCGTGGGTGATTTCTCCCGCTTCGGCCTCAATTTTTTAATTCAGCTGACCGCGCTTTTATCCATAAACTTGGCCCTAATTAACCTCATTCCTTTCCCGGGTCTGGACGGCGGAAGAATTTTATTATTAGCGCTTGAGAAAATGAAAGGCTCGCCTTTTCACTGGAAATTCACCCGCCTCGTCCATGCTGCTGGATTTGTCCTGCTCTTGCTCCTGATGATTTTGGTAACCTACCATGATATACTCAAACTTAATTCATGACCCGTTCGGCAAGCTCAGGGTCATGTTGAGTCATATCGAAACATGAGATTTTCCGATTTTTTTGCAAAGACATTGCGAACGCCTCCGAGAGATGAGGAGAGCGTAAATTCGAAACTTTTGATTCAGGCCGGATTTGTAAATAAGCTCGCGGCCGGCGTCTATACTTTTTTGCCACTGGGTCTTCGAGTTTTGGATAAAATCGAGAATATTGTTCGAGAAGAGATGAATGCCGCGGGCGGAGCTGAGCTTTTAATGCCGGCTTTGCATCCAGCGGAGAACTGGTCAAAAACCGGACGCTGGCAGTCTTTTGACGCCCTTTTCAAAACAAAAGGAAAGAACGGAAGCGAATACGCCCTAGGCCCGACCCATGAAGAAGTCATCTATCCGCTACTGAAGCATTTTGTCTCCTCTTACAAAGACCTGCCGCTCGCACTTTATCAGATTCAGACCAAGTTCAGGGACGAGCCGCGCGCCAAATCAGGGCTTTTGCGCTCTCGGGAGTTTCGGATGAAGGATTTATACAGCTTCCATGCGGACGTCAAAGACCGGGACCGCTACTACGAGGTGATGCGAAAAGCTTATCTCAAAATTTTTAAGCGCTTGGACCTCGGGGCCGTCCAAACCAAGGCTTCGGGCGGAACTTTTTCAGAGTTTTCTGCGGAGTTTCAGGTGGTCTCTGAAGCCGGAGAAGATATTATTTATTACTGCCAGTCTTGTCGGAAAGCTGTCAATAAAGAGATTACTTCACAGAAAGCTCCAAAATGCTATGATTGCGGCGGAGAAACCGAGGAGAAGCGGGCCATTGAAGTTGGGAATATTTTTCCGCTCAAGAAAAAATTCGCGGAGGATTTTAATTTGACTTTCAAGGATAAAGAAGGTAGGGATAGATTGGTTGAGGCTGGTTGCTATGGATTGGGAACTTCGCGCGCGATGGGAACGATTGTCGAGACGCATCATGACAAGAAGGGAATTGTCTGGCCCGAGAGTGCGGCCCCGTTTCGAGTACATTTGGTCGAAATTCAGGTGAAGGCTGAAAAAGTATATCAAGCGCTTGTGGAGGAGGGAGTCGAGGTGCTCTACGATGACCGGAAGGAGGCGACGGCAGGAGAGAAATTTGCGGATGCAGATTTGATAGGGATTCCGTGGAGGGCGGTGATTTCGGAGAAGACCGGCGATGAGATTGAACTTAAGCGCAGGGATTTGGAAGACACTAAACTAGTTTCAGTTAGGGAACTGATAAAAAAGTTTAAACATGCTGGATAAAATTTTTGGATATTTTTCGCACGACATCGGCATTGACCTGGGTACGGCCAATACCCTCGTGTATCTGCGGGGCCGGGGGATTATTATCAATGAACCTTCCGTGGTCGCGGTGAATCAAAAAACCGGGCAGGTGGTGGCCATCGGCGAGGAGGCGCGGCGCATGGTGGGCCGAACCCCGGGCCATATTGTTGCGATTAGACCGCTGGTGGAGGGGGTAATTTCGGATTTTGAGATTACGGAAGAAATGCTCTCTTATTTCATCAAGAAGGCTCATCCGGACAAGCCGCAGTTTTTTTCCCGGCCCCGAATAGTAATCGGGATTCCTTCCGGAATTACCGAAGTGGAGCGCCGGGCGGTGCACGACGCCGCCAAGAATGCCGGAGCTCGGGAAGTTTATCTGGTGGAAGAGCCGATGGCCGCGGCGATCGGCGTGAAACTGCTCATTCAAGAGCCGGTCGGGAACATGGTGATTGATATCGGCGGCGGCACCACCGACATCGCGGTAATATCGCTCGGCGGCATCGTTTCTTCCAAAAATTTGAGAGTGGCCGGCGACCGCTTCAACCAGGACATCATTAATTACGTGCGGGATGAATTTAAACTGCTCTTGGGCGAGCGGACGGCAGAGGATGTGAAAATCGCCATCGGTTCGGCCTGGAAGAATCCCCAGACTTTGGAGTCCACGGTGCGGGGCCGGGATCTCGTCACCGGACTTCCGCGCGAAGTTATCGTCACCGACGCCGACATCCGGGAGGCGCTTTCCAAATCAATCCGCACCATAGTCGAAGCCAGCAAAGAAGTAATTGAGAAGACTCCGCCGGAGTTGGTCTCTGACATCATGCATCGCGGAATTCTCTTGGTGGGAGGAGGTTCGTATCTGAAGGGGATCGAGAAGCTTTTGGAAGTGGAGACCAAGATTCCAGTTCGCGTGGCCGAGGACCCCATGACGGCGGTGGTGCGGGGTTGCGGCATAATCCTGGAAGAGCTTGAGCTTCTTCGGGAATCCTTGGTGCAACATGAAGAAGAACTTCCGCCTACTTAGAATTATTTTAGTCGGGATTTTTCTCTTGGCTTTAGCGTGGCTGGTTCGAGAGAATTGGAAGAGCGAGAGCCGCGAAGCCGGAGCGCCTTTCTTTAGGATGGCCGGAAGTTTTAGAAATTTTTTCGGGTTAAACGAACGGAGCGCCGAGCTTGAAGCCCAGAAGGAAGAACTCCGGATAAAACTTGAGAGCCTGGAGGCCCGGGAAAGCGAGTTTAAGGACTTGGAGAAATTTTTAGTCGCCGAACGTCCTTCTGGAAAAATCGCGCTCATTTTAAGCCAAGCGCCGAGTTCGCCTTACGACACGCTTTTGCTCTCGGCCGGCCGGGAAGACGGAGTTACGGCCGGATTTAAAGCTTTAGCCTATGGCGGGATATTTTTGGGGAAAGTGGAAGAGAGCGGCGAGAGGACCTCGCTCGTAAAATTGATTTCTTTCCCGGGGCTTCAGAGCGAAGCCTGGCTGGAACGCCTGGCTCTTAACGTAACCCTGGAGGGGCAAGGCGGCTACAATCTTCGTTTTTTCCTGCCCAAGAGCGCGGTCGTTCAAATAGGCGAGCGCGTTCTTTCCAACACCCGGCCGAGTTTCATAATCGGACAGGTGGAGAGGATAAATGAAAAAACATCCGAGCCTCTCGCGGAGATTATTCTTCGTCTCCCTCTGAATATCAGAAACTTGCGCTATGTGGAACTTCTTCCTTAGAAGTTTAATTTTTTTCCTTCTTTTTTTTCTGGGACTCGCCTGGGGCTGGGAGTTTATGTTCGCGGGTTTGATTTTCGCGTTAATGCTGGCTCCGCCGCGCCCCGAATATTTATTTTTAGGCCTAGGTTATGACCTTTTGTTTTCTTTTCCAACCGGTTTCTTTACCGTCATCCTTCTTTCGGTCGTACTCGTTGCTCTGACGCTCGCGCGGTTTTTTAAAGAAGACAGCTTCTCGAGCCTTTTGGTGGGGCTCACCGCGGCCGCTTTTACGGCGAGCCTAGCCGCTTTCCTTTTCTTTCTTAAAAGTTTTTGGCCCGGCTTCCCGACGGCTCTGAAATTTGCGGGCCTTTCTTTCGTCAAGATTTTCTTGCCGCTTCTCGTTTTGGCGGTTTTATTTAAAGTTATAGAATTAAGCCGTGGCCAGAAAATTTTTTCAAAATAAGGAACTGGAGCCGGATGAGATTTTTCTCGATTCCAAAAATCTTCCCGGCTTTGAACAGGAACGCTTCGAGGGGCGGCTGGAGTTTCCAATTTCGGTTCGGACTTTCTGGTATTTGGGACTGGTCCTGGCAATGGTTTTCGGTCTTTTTTTCTACCGCCTCTTTGATTTACAGGTCAGCCGCGCCCCTGTTCTTAAAGCCCGGGCAGAGGCCAATCATCTTAAGATTTTGCCGCTTTGGCCGAAGCGGGGCAGAATTTTGGACCGGAGAGGAGTAGTGCTGGCGGACAATGATTCGGCTTTTCGGCTGGTTAGAGATAACGGAGAGGTGTTGGAGGATTTTTCTGATTGGCAGACTCTGGAGGAGTCGCGTAAAAAATATCAGGAGCCCTTGTTGAGAGTCGAAGCCTATTCTTCCCGGCGCTATCCTGAAGGGGAAAGCTTTGCTCACGTCCTTGGCTATTTGGGCTACCTTTCTCCGGAAGAGGTCGGACAGGTGGCGAGTTTTGAGGTCAGTAAACTTGTCGGCCGCAGCGGCTTGGAGGAGGTCTATGAAAAATACCTGACCGGAAGGGTCGGTTCGAAGCTGACGGAAGTAAATTCCGAGGGCGAGATTTTTTCTGAAGCGGTCGAGCGCCTGCCCGAAGCCGGGGATGACATCTATCTTTCGGTTGACGCCCGTCTGCAGAAAAGGGTTTTGGAAGAGGTGAAAGATTTGGTCGAGAGCCGCGGTTTCAAGGGCGGGGCAGCGGTTTTGCTGGACGTGCAAACCGGCGAGATTTTAAGTTTGGTTAGTTATCCCAGCTTTAATCCGAATATCCTGACCCGAGGCGGCCCAGAAAAGGAAGTTGAAGAATTGCTAACTTCTCCCAAAAAGCCGCTTTTCAACCGCGCCGTCTCCGGTCTTTACTCTTCCGGTTCGGTCATTAAACCGCTCTTGGCGCTCGCGGCTTTGGAGGAAAGGGTGATAGTTCCGGAAAAGGAAATTTTATCTACCGGCAGTCTGACTCTTCCTAATCCCTTTCAACCCGACCAGCCGAGTGTCTTTTACGATTGGAAAGCGCACGGCTGGGTGGATATGAGGCATGCCATCGCTGTTTCCTCCAACGTTTATTTTTTCACCATCGGCGGAGGCTTTGGCGATGTTTCCGGACTCGGCGTCAGAAAGATTCAAAACTGGCTTGAGAAATTCGGCTTCGGCCAGATAACCGGAATCGATCTTGGCAGCGAGAAAGCGGGGTTTATTCCCTCGCCGGAATGGAAAGCCCAGACCCAAAAGGACGACCCTATCTGGCGGATTGGCGATACCTACAACCTTTCCATCGGGCAAGGCAATTTTCAGGTAACGCCTCTGCAGATGGCGGTGTTTGTCGCGAGTTTGGCCAATGGCGGGAAAATTCTGGAACCACATGTCTTAAAACAGGTAAAATCAGAAGCAAGGTTGGTTGATGAGGTTAAACCAGTGATAAAAAAGACTCTCGAGTTTAAAGAGGAAAATCTCAAAGTGGTCCAAGAGGGGATGCGCCTCGCGGCCGAGGTAGGGACGGCCCAGGCTTTATCCGGTCTTAAGGTAAAAGTCGCGGCTAAAACCGGCACGGCGGAAATAGGCTCCGGAAAAAGCGTCAATTCCTGGTTCATCGGCTACTTTCCTTACGAAACCCCCAGGTTGTCGCTGGCGGTGGTGCTGGAGGGAGGTAACGCCTCCAACCTGGTGGGAGCCACCGCGGCCAGCCGCCAAATTATTGAGTGGATTTCGATTTATCGGCCGGAACTTTTAGAAACTTTGCAGAGTTATTAAAATAGTTTATAGTTTAGCCCATATGGAAAATCGTCCCGAGAACGCGGAATATTTGAGCGAGGAGGGTTTTTCGCGTTTGAAAGAAGAATTGGCGCACCTGAAAGAAAAACGGCGCAAAGAAATAGCCGAACGGCTTGAATACGCAAAAAGCCTTGGCGACCTCAGCGAGAACGCCGAGTATCAGGAGGCCAAGGAAGAACAGCAGGTTCTGGAAGCTCGGATTGCCGACCTCGAAGACATTTTGGGGCGCGCGGTTTTAATTTCACATCAGACCCCGGCCTCCTTCGTCGACGTCGGCTCCGTCGTTATCGCCCAAAAAGAAGGCAATCTCAAAGAAGATTGTTATTTCATCGTGGGCCGGGAAGAGGCAGACCCTGACCAAAACCGGATTTCCAACGAATCTCCGCTTGGCCGGGCTCTTTTGGGAAAAAAGAAATGGGAGATAGCGGTAGTGCTTACTCCCAAAGGAGAGGTTCGTTATCAGATTTTAGAGATTAAATAGATGGCTTTCGAGGAGCTTAGGAAAGTTAGACTGGAAAAGCTGGAACGCCTGAAGAAGGCCGGCTTGAATGTTTTTCCGGAGAAGGCCGCCTTCCCGCTGTCTGAAATCGCGGGGATAAAAAAAGATTTTAGGCGCTATGCCCGAAGCAAGAAATCTCCGGGGGCGGGAGGCAGGATTTTGGCGAAGCGCGAACACGGCGGCTCGATTTTCGCCGATTTATTCGATGGCTCTGGGAAAATCCAGATTTTTTTCGCCAAAGATAAAGTAGGCGGCGAGTCTTTCCAGCTGTTTTCCGAGAATATCGATATCGGAGATTTTATTTCGGTTTCGGGCCGAGCTTTTTATACCAAGAAAAAAGAGCCGACGCTCGAAGTTTCCCGCTGGCAGATTTTGGCTAAGGCCCTCCGGCCGCTTCCGGAAAAATGGCACGGCCTCTCGGATGTGGAAGAGCGCTTCCGAAAACGCTATTTGGATTTGTTGATGAATGAGAAAGTGCGGGCTAAATTTGTCTTGCGCTCAAAAATCATTCAAGAGACGCGGATTATCTTGGATAAAGAGGGTTATATCGAGGTGGAGACTCCAATTCTCCAGCCGCTCTACGGCGGCGCCTTGGCCGAACCCTTTAAAACTCATCACCGCAGACTGGACAGCGATATGTATTTGCGTATTGCCCCAGAACTTTATCTAAAGCGCCTGCTCGTCGGCGGCTTCCCTAAGGTTTACGAATTGGGCAAGAGTTTTCGAAATGAAGGGATTGACCTGACCCATAATCCGGAATTTACAACAATTGAACTTTACGAAGCATATCGCGATGCGGAATATCTGAAGGATTTTATCGGCAGAGTGCTCTACGCATTGATTAAGAAAGTAATTAAAAAGGACTCATTTGAATTCAATGGTCATAAAATAAAGTTTCTAAAAAAAATCCCGAGCATAACATTCTGGCAGGTCTTAGAACGCCATGCCCTGATTACGCATCCTGAAAAATTATCACAGGATGATTTTCGCCTTCGGGCGAAACAGTTTGGACTTAATCCAGATTCCCAAGACAACAAAGCGAAAATCGCCAATGAGATTTTCAGTAAAATTTGCCGACCAAAACTGATTCAGCCTGTTTTCGTCGTGAATCATCCGATTGAGATTTCGCCTCTCGCCAAAAATCTTTCAGAGAATCAGAAATTGGTGGACCGCTTCCAGTTGATTATCGGCGGGATAGAATTGGTGAATGGTTTCTCTGAATTAAATGACCCGCAGGAGCAACGCGTCCGCTTTGAGATGCAGGAAGATTTAAGAAAGAAAGAAGACAGAGAGGCCCATCCCATGGATGAAGAATTTATTGAAGCGCTTGAGTACGGCATGCCTCCGGCCGCAGGTCTTGCGGTTAGTATTGACCGTCTCTCCATGCTTTTGACTGACACGTCCAATATCAAAGAAGTGATTCTGTTTCCGATTCTGAAGCCGAAAGAATAGGGCAAAAAACTGATTTATTTTTTCCGCAGTTGTCCACAACTGCGGTTTTTGCTAATGTTAATAAGTGGGCTATTATGTGAACAAAGTGGGGAATTGTGGATAATTCTGTGGATAGTGTGAATTACTCAATTTTCCTTGAAAAATAAGATGTTTATAGGTGAATATATCCATAATCTTGATCCGAAGCGGCGTTTATCCATACCGGCCAAGTTTCGAAAGGAATTAGGAAGGCGGGCAGTTGTAACTCGAGGCCTTGATAACTGTCTCTTTCTTTATCCGATGGACGAGTGGAAAAAGTTTGCGGCTAAACTGGCCGAACTTCCTACCGGCCCAAAAGACACCAGAAGCCTTGTGAGACTTTTTTTGTCCGGCGCGGCCGAGGTGGAACTGGATAGTCTGGGGCGAATACTTCTTCCCGATTTCCTCGGGCACTACTCCGGAATAATAGGGGAGGCGGCAATCATAGGAGTTTTCAAGCGGATTGAGATTTGGAACAAAGACCGCTGGGAGAGCTACAAGCGAGAGGCAGAACGTTCCACGGACCAAATCGCGGAAAAATTGGGAGAGATAGGAACGTATTAAAGAGATGGTGAATCACATCCCGGCGCTTTTAGGGGAAACACTTCGCGGCTTGAATTTTAAAAAAAATTCTCTGGTGATTGACGCCACGGCGGACGGCGGCGGACACGCCAGAGCGATTTTAGATAATCTCGGCCCAGCCGGAAGGCTGATAGGAACCGATTGGGATTTGGGAATGATAGAAAGGCTTCAAGAAGAGCTGAAAGGGGAGAAGCGCTTAAAACTTTTTCACTTGAACTTCTCTGAAATAGAGAAGGTTGCGGGATCCCGGAGGCCGGATGCGATTTTATTTGACCTTGGGCTAAGTTCTTTACAACTTTCAGCATCCGGTCGGGGATTCTCGTTTAGAGCCTCGGAGCCGCTCGAGATGACTTTTAATGCCGAGACTCACCCCAACGTCCGGGAGCTCCTGCGGAAAATTTCCGAACGGGAACTCGAGGAGATTATCCGGACTTACGGCGAAGAGCCCTTTGCCAAAAGAATCAGCCGGGCGATTGTCGCGGCTCGAAGGCAAAAAGAGATTGGGACCGCGAAGGAATTGGCGGAAATTATTGCCAAAGTCAGGCCGCGGCTGGGCCGAATTCACCCGGCCACCAAGACTTTCCAGGCTCTGCGGATCTACGTGAATCAGGAGCTGGAAAATTTGAAAAGGGGTTTGGAGGGAGCCTGGAAAATTATCAAGCCCGGAGGAAGAATTGCCGTAATTTCGTACCATTCTTTGGAGGACCGCATCGTCAAAAATTTTTCCCGGGAAAAAGGACAGGTTGCAAAACCGATCAGGCCTTCCCGAACGGAGATTCTGAAAAATCCCAGAGCCCGCTCCGCCAAATTAAGGATTATCGAAAAAAAATAATATGAAATACTTTTTTACCACCATTTTTATACTCTTGATAGTTTACATCGTAAGCTTGAATTTCGCGGTCGCCCAAACTTTCCGGAGAGAGGAGCGCGAGAGAGATTTGAAAGTTTTGCGGCAGGATTTGCAGAAAAGCGAGGAATTTTTCATTTCAAAGCTTTCGGAATTTTACGGAGCCTATTCCGCGGCTTTCAGCCAAAACAGCGCCGAGCGCTCCCAGTTCGTTTCGCGCGGTCAAAATTTTGCCGGGGCTGCCGGGCCTGAATTCAGATAGACCTCTAAAAATGGTTCAGCGAATCCGAATCGCATTTTTCTTGATTCTTCTGGCGGGAGCCGTCGTGCTGACCCGCCTTTTTTTTCTGCAGGTGGTCTCCGGCGCCTACTACCGCACCCAGGCCTCGCGCCAGCAGAATTTTTCCCAGACCCTGACCCCGCGCCGGGGCGAGATTTATCTCCGGGAGCGTTCCGGAGAGTTAATCCCGCTCGCCTCCACCAAAGAAGGCTACGCTCTTTTTATCAATCCCAAGAAACTTGATAATTCCCAAGAGGCCCGGCAGAAGATTTCCGAGCTCGTAAAGCTGGACGAGGAGGAATTTTTTAAACGCGCCTCCAAAAAAGATGACCCGTACGAGGTGGTGGCGCATAAGCTGGAACGGGCGGCGGCTCAAAAAATTGAGGCTTTGAAGATTCCGGGGGTGGGCATTGTTCCGGAGGAATGGCGGGTTTATCCCGCGAAAACCT
This sequence comes from Candidatus Giovannonibacteria bacterium RIFOXYD1_FULL_48_21, assembly GCA_001778985.1. Lineage (GTDB taxonomy): Bacteria > Patescibacteriota > Minisyncoccia > JACPKW01 > UBA11713 > UBA11713. Next base: position 56,833 of record MFIU01000002.1, read on the forward strand.
TGGCGGCTCACGCGGTTGGTTTTTTGGGGTATAACGGCGATGACCTGGAGGGACGTTACGGCCTGGAACGTTATTTTGAAGAAGTTTTAAAAGGCAGCAGCGGCTTTGTAAACGGTTCGCGTTCTGCCGGCGGCATCTTGCTGGATTTGGGAAAAAGATTTTTCTCTCCGCCCGAAGAGGGTTATGACTTGATTTTGACTTTGGAGCCGAATGTTCAGACCTTTTTGGAGAAAAAACTGGACGAAGTCCAGGAGGCCTGGCGGCCCGCCCGGGGCGGGGCAATTATTTTGGAGCCGGGCACCGGCAAGATTCTGGCGCTGGCGGCTTTTCCGACTTTCGACCCAAACACTTACGGCGAAAATGAGACTCTCGGCGTTTTTCTAAACCCGCTGGTTGAAAATATTTTTGAATTCGGCTCGGTTTTTAAGCCTCTGACCGTGGCCGCGGCTTTGAACGAAAAAATTATAACTCCCGAAACAACTTATTATGACAAGGGTTATCTGGTCCTTGATGGCTATACGATTAAAAATTTTGACGAGAAGGGGAGAGGGGAGACGACGATTCAGAAAGTGCTCGAGGAATCTTTGAACACCGGGGCGGCATATGTCGCCGGTAAATTGGGCAAAGAAAAAATGCGGGATTACTTTATCTCCTACGGCCTGGGCGAGAAGACCGGAATTACTCTGCCCGGCGAAGTCAACGGGGATGTTTCGAACCTGTATTCTCGGCGCGAAGTGGAGTATGCCACAGCCGCGTTCGGACAAGGCGTGTCCGCCACTCCCTTGGAGTTCGCGCGGGCCATCGCCGCTTTGGCGAACGGCGGCAAGATTATGCGGCCGTATTTGGTGGAAAGCATCGCGCGTCCAGGGAGAGAGGATATCGTGTTTGAGCCGGAAGTGATGAGGGAAGTGATAACTCCGGAGACTTCGGATATTATCTCAAGGATGCTCGTAAAAGTGGTGGATGACGCGCTTTTGGGCGGAACGGTAAAATTTAAACATTGGACCTCGGCCGCTAAAACCGGCACCGCCCAGATTCCGCTTGAGGGCGCGAAGGGATACTCGGATGAATTTTTGCATTCTTTCTTCGGCTGGGCTCCGGGGTTTGACGAAAGGTTTTTAGTTTTTTTGTGGATGGAGCGGCCGCAGGGGGTTCGCTACGCCTCGCAGTCCCTCACCCCGGCTTGGGCCGAGATAATGCAATTTTTGCTGACCTACTACGAAGTCGGGCCGGACAGATAGGGTATAATAGAAAAATGAGAGAATTTCTGAAAAAGCTCGTTATTTTTGTTTTAACTTGGGAGGCAAAGCTGATTCTAAAAAAATATAAACCTAAAATCGTGGCCATAACCGGGTCGGTGGGGAAGACTTCGACCAAAGACGCGGTGGCGAAGGTCTTGGAAGCAAAATTTCGCGTCCGGAAAAGCCAGAAAAGTTACAACTCCGAGCTCGGCGTGCCGCTCGCCATAATCGGCGCCCAGACGGGATGGAATTCTGTTTTAAGATGGCTTTCTGCAATCTGGCAGGGAGTTGGAATCATCGTCCGACGGACGCCGTATCCGGAGATTTTAGTGCTCGAGGTCGGCGTTGACCGGCCCGGCGACATTAAGGCGATTCGTTCCTGGCTCGAGCCGGACGTCGCAGTAGTAACCACGCTTGCTGACGTTCCGGTTCACATTGAATTTTTTAAAAGCCCCGAAGAGCTTTTTGCGGAGAAAGCCGAGCTCGTTAAAAATCTAAGCCCGGAAAAATTCGTGCTCCTGAATTTCGACGACCTGGAAGTGATGAAAATGAAAGATAAAACTCAAGCCAAAATTATAACTTTCGGATTTTCTGAAGGAAGCGAGTTTTGGGGTTACGAATATGAATTGATGTTCCGAGAGGGTACGCCGGAGGGAATAAAGTTTAAAGTCAAAAACCAGAATCAAGAAGTTCCGGTAAAAATTTTAAACGCTTTCGGGAGACATCAGGTCTATCCAGCACTCGCGGCGATTGCCGCCGGGAAAATTTTTGACATCAAACTCGAAGACGCGGCCGAAACTCTTTCGCTTTACTCTCCGCCGCCCGGCCGGTTAAAACTTGTCAAAGGCATTAAAGATACTTTGATTCTTGATGATTCTTATAATTCTTCTCCGAAGGCTTTGCAGGCGGCATTGGAAGTTTTGGGAGAGATTGAGGCTCCGCGAAAAATCGCGGTTCTGGGCGATATGCTTGAACTTGGAAAACATACTATAACCGCGCATCGTGATTTGGGCAGACTCGCCGCGGCTCGAATAAATCTTTTGGTGACCGTTGGAGTGCGGGCGAAATTTTTCAGCGAAGGCGCGGCTAAGGCCGGCTTCAAAAAACGAGATATAAAAAGTTTTTCGAATTCCGATGAAGCCGGGGAGGGGCTTTTGAAAATAATAAAACCCGGCGACCTGATTTTAGTAAAAGGCTCGCAGGGAATCCGCATGGAAAAAATCGTGGAGAAAATTATGGCCGAGCCCGAGAAAAAATCCGAACTCTTGTGCCGCCAAGAACCGGAGTGGCAAAATCGCTAATTTTGTGCTAAATTTTCGCCATACGGCCCTATCGTTCCCGATTTACATTCAATAGTAGATAAGGAAATCGAGGACTCTCGACTTTGTTCCGAAACAAAGTCGGAGCTAGGTCGGTCTAGTCCCGATTTTCTTGAAATTTTTATGAAAAGGTACTATATTTACATATTAGAATCCGCCGTTTCAAAGGAGTATTATGTAGGCACAACTTCAAATTTAGAACGGCGCATACGGCAACATAATTCTGGCAGAGTAAGAAGTACAAGACCAATGAGACCTTGGCACCTGAAATATCAAGAGAGCTATCCTAATATATCCTCTGCTCGAACCCGAGAAATGCAAATTAAAAGTTGGAAAAAACGATCAGCTATCGAAAAGCTTATACGTGGCGCATTCGTCTAGTGGATTAGGACGCACGGTTCTCATCCGTGTAACACGGGTTCGACTCCCGTATGCGCCGCAAAATTTCTTAGAAAATCGAGGATCCTCGATTTGGCGATCAAATCGGAGATTTGAGCCAAATCGGGAGACGCATGGTTCTCATCCATGAAACTCGGGTTCAAATCCCGATGGGGCCGCAACGCAAGGCGTGTTAAAATAAAACTATGCTCGATTTTTTAGTTTTCATTGTTTCGTTTTTTATTTTGAGCTGGGCCGGAGGAAGTTTGGTGAAGTCCCTGACTTCGCTCGCGCGGCTCTTGAAAGTTTCCGAGTACTTGATGGCATTTTTTCTGGTAAGTTTCGCGACCTCGATTCCGGAACTTTTCGTGGGCATCAGCTCGGCCTGGAAGGATATTCCGGCTTTTTCTCTGGGCAATGTTCTGGGCGCGAATATCATCAACGCGACCTTAATTTTAGGGCTGGTGGCGATTTTGGCGAACGGCATCAGCATCGAGCGGAAATTTTCCAGAAAAACTTTTCTGGCGGCTTTTGGCATGGGAATTCTGCCTTTATTTTTCGCCTGGGACGGCGTTATCAGCCGTTTTGACGGCTTCCTGTCGCTCGCGGTATTTTTATTGTATCTGGTTTATATCTCCAGAGAGCGTGAATATTTTTCAGAAGTTTTTAATAACGCCTCCAGACTGCCCGCAGTTTTTATTAAAGATTTTTTTGCCGGCCTCGGCGCGTTCGTTTTGGCCCTGGCGGCTCTGCTTTTTAGCGCCTTCCTGCTGGTGAATACCGGCCAGAAAATAATCGGAATGTTTTCTATCTCGGCTTTCGTCTTCGGCGCTCTCTTGGTCGCGCTCGGCACCACTTTGCCGGAGCTGATTTTCGGTCTCAAAGCCGTAAATCTGAAGCACGGCGCCATGGCTGTGGGAAATTCTTTGGGCTCAATCGTATTTAACGCTTCCTTTGTCGTAGGCGTTGTCAGCTTGATTCGGCCCATCGAAGTCGTCCGGGACGAAAATTTCATGCTCTCGGCCGCTTTCGTTTTCTTGGCTCTTCTCTTCTTTTCAGTTTTTACCTCCACCAAATCGCGCCTGGAGCGGGAGGAGGGAGTTTTTCTGGTGCTTCTATACCTGGTATTTTTCTTCAGCCAGTATTATCTTTTAATCAAATGACCACAGCGTTATTAATTCTGATCGGAGCGCTAATCGGAGGAATTGCGGCCTATTTTATTTTGTTGAGAAAACGCCCAGAGAGCGGCGAAGGGCTTTTAATGTTACAGAACCAGATGAATGAGCTAAAGAGAGAGCTCTCTGGGAAGCTAGACCTTAGTTTGGGACAATCAACGAACATTTTACAGAAGCAGCATAGCGAATCGTTAAAAACCGCACGGGAACTAACCGAAAAACTTACAAAGCTGGATGAAACGAATAGACAAGTTGTTAATTTTGCAACGCAATTGGATAAACTCCAGGACATCTTAAAAAATCCGAAGCAGAGGGGGGTATTCGGGGAATATTTTCTAGAAACGCTTTTAAAAAATGCATTCAACCCCAAAGATTACCAGATGCAGTATAAGTTTAAAGATGGGGAGATAGTGGATGCGGTTTTATTTTTTGGAGACAAAATTATACCCATAGATTCGAAATTCTCGCTTGAGAATTATAATAGGCTGGCCGAGGAATCGAATTCAGATTACCGTGCAGAACTCGAGGTCCAATTTAAAAATGATTTGAAAAAAAGGATCGATGAGACTTCCAAATATATTCGCCCCATGGAAGGAACAACGGATTACGCATTTATGTTTATACCCGCAGAGGGCATTTACTATGACCTTTTGGTAAACAAGGTTGGTGCGGTTAAATCCAACACTCGCGATTTAATTGACTATGCTGTTAATGAGAAGAAAGTGCATATTGTCTCGCCAACCACATTTTATGTCACTCTGCAGGCAATGATTGTTGGTATGCGCACATATCAGATTCAAGAATCAACAAAGGAAATATTGAAAAATATCGGCCAGTTAGAAAAGCATCTGCGTGCATTTGGAGAATATCATCTTAAAGTTGGCTCAAATTTAAATACGACCGTTAATTCGTATAACAGCGCATCTAAAGAGTTTACGAAAATTGATAAGGATATCGTGAAGTTAAATGGCGGGGGAATTGAGTTAGAATTGCCACTAATTAACAAATCCTTAACTGACGCCGATTGACTTATAAACTCTTAAAATATATACTATTTCCATGTCTAAATTCGCGGTAATCAAAACCGGCGGCAAGCAGTATTTGGTAGAGCCGGGGATGAAACTAAAAATCGAAAAACTCCCGCCGGGAAAAGACGAGACAATTGATTTTAATGAAGTCTTGCTCGTCGGAGAAGGGGAGAGTCTTGAGATTGGGAACCCTCTTGTAAGGAACGCGAAAGTCGCGGCCGAATGCATTCAAGAAGGCAAAGGTAAAAAAGTTATAGTGGCGCGCTACCACTCCAAAACCCGCTATTACAAGCGCCGCGGCCACCGCCAGCCCTTTACCGAGGTTTTGATAAAAGAGATAGTTGCGAAATAAAACTAGGTTTGCTAGAATGTGTTTGGCGTGGAAACGGTAGGGTCGCTAGGAAGCATTACGGGAGTTCGACTCTCTCGGCCGGTCCAAAAGTGAGGTCGGTTTGTGCAGGATAGGTGGGAGGCATTGAAGCGGAGGCGCTAGTTTCCAGGGAGCCAACCTTGAAATACCACCCTTGCCGATTGAACCCTCAGCCTCGGCCTTAAGCTCAAAACTGAGACTTGCGGATTCCATGCCTAACGCGGGGAGCGTCATCCGACCTCCCCGCGAAATTATTATAGTAACTCACGATCGTGACATATCATAATCATTTCATTATATCTATTTCATTCGTCAGACTATATGGAAAGCTCGTTTAATTTTGTAATCATTGTCCAAGCTGGCCTCGGCGTATATCACAAAGGATTTTAAATTAAAGAAATGAATAACAAATTCAATCTCTTTTTTGCAATCGTACGGCCAAAGGAAAACGCTTTTTTGTAATTCGTAACATCCCAGCTCTTTTAACTTTCTTCTTAGGGCATCCCGGCTGCGTCTTTTAATTTCAGGGATATCAAAAAGTATCAGACGCCACTTACCATCCCAACGGCCCTGAACCGGAAGTTCCAGCTCAGAAAAATCTAATTTTTTAAGATACTCCCTACCCCTCGGCGTAATAAAAATTCTAACTTCATTCTTTGAAACTTGTTTATGTTCAATAAAACCTCGTTTCTTAAGAGAACGAGAGAGGCGATAGATATGTTCGCGCTCTAGTTTTCGCCACTCTTTTGGCACAGATTTTAAAAGGCGGAAGTAGTGCCGGGGAGTAGGTGAGAGTCCTAAGGATACGCCCAGGGCCAACAACCAAAGAAATCTCTTCACCCAAATGTTTTTCGGCATCCGAATTTTCATATTTTTAAAAGATTATATTACCTCACGATCGTATCATATAATAATCTTTTTTAGTAACCTTAATTATTTTCTGTTTTCTAGGGCGTGCTTTAGGGTATCACGGTCGGAGTATTCGAGTTCCGTGCCGGTGGAGAGGCCGCGGGCGAGATTCGTGATTTTTATTTTGCGTTTTTTGGCGAACCCTTCCAGCAGTTCTTCAATGAAGCGACGAGTCATGTCGCCCTCGGTGGTGGCCGAGAGTGCGAGAATCACCTCTTTAATCTCGTCGGAAATCTCCAGTTTGGTTTTGAGCTCTTTTAGACGGAGTTTTTCTTTTTTTTCGGGCTTCAGGGGGGAGAGTAGTCCGCCCAAGACGAAATATTTCCCTTCATAGATTTGGTTTTTCTCGAGATTTTCCAAGTCCGCGTCTTTTTCCACCACCAGCAATTTGGAATCATCCCGAGAGGAACTCTGGCAAATGCCGCAGAGGGTGGATTTTCCTGAAAAAATTCGGAAGCACTTGCCGCAGCGCGAAACTTCTTCGTTTAATTTTGAAATAAGCTCGGCGAAATCTTTAAGAAATTTCCGGTCTTCTTCCACCAAGGCGTAGACAAATCTCCGGGCTTGCCTGGGGCCAATCCCGGGCAAGCGCTCAAAATATTCCACCAGTTTGTGAATTATCGACTCGGACATCGGTTTATTCTACCGCGAAATTTTCAAAACCGGCGCTTTCATCCAGAGAAGTGAAAGTAACTTTGTCGGGGTTGAAATACAGGCTTACTTTGCCCAAGGGGCCGTTTCGGTGTTTGGCCACCATGATGTCCGCTTGGTTCGGCCTGGGAGAATTTTCTCGATAACGGTCTTCGCGATGGATTAAGAGCACGACATCCGCGTCTTGCTCGATTGAGCCGGATTCTCTCAAGTCCGAAAGCCGGGGGATGGGGGGGTGCCGAGATTCGACGGCGCGGGAAAGCTGGGAGACCGCCAAGACCGGCACGTTTAATTCGCGCGCCAAGGCCTTAAGGGAGCGGGAGATTTCGGTAATCTGTTGGACCATGCTCTCGGACGGGGTTCGCGGCTGCATCAGCTGAAGATAATCTATGACCAAAAGTCCCAAGTTGCCGTGGTCGGCCTGCAGGCGCCGCGCCATGGCCCGCATTTGTAAAATATTGTTTGAAGCCTCGTCATCGATATAGAGAGGCGCCTTGGAGAGATGGTCGAGCGCGTCCCGAATTCTGGCAAAGTCATCAGAATTTTCCGCGAGTCGGCCGGTCCGCAGTTTCCATAGGTCCACATGGGCCTCGGAGGCGATGAAGCGGTCAACCAGCTGCTGGGTAGACATTTCTAGAGAAAATATTCCCACCGGAATATTTTTATGAATCGAAACGTGTCTGGCGATGTCCAGAGCCAGGGCGGTTTTTCCGAAAGAAGGCCTGGCGGCCAGAATAACGAGGTCTGATTTTTGCAGTCCGGCTAAAATATTATCGAGTTCTTTGAATCCGGTGGAAACTCCCCGCAGTTCGCCTTTATTTTTGTGTAGGTTGTCGATTCGCTCCCAAGCTTCTTCCAGGGCCTGACCCAGAGGCGTGAACTTTTGATGGAGCGAGCGCTGCGAGATAGAAAAAACTTTTTTCTCAGCTTCGTCCAAAAGAGAATCAATATCCTCGGATTCGCGGTAGCCCAGCTCCGCCAGGTCGCCCGAGACCTGAATCAAATCGCGAAGTACCCGTTTTTTTCTGACCAGCTCTGCATAGTGCTGGACGTTGGAGGCCGTGGGCACGGAATTGACGAGATCCGTTAAGTAGGCCACGCCGCCTATCTGCTCCAGGATATTTTTTTCACCCAGCCTTGAAGAAATAGAAAGCATATCGATCGGTTCTCGGCGGTCAAAGAGGTCCAGAATCGCGGAAAAAATTGTCTGGTGCGCCGGACGATAGAAATCCTCCGGCCGGATTATGTCGGCGACTTTATAAATCGCGCTGCCGTCCAGCAAAAGAGCCCCCAGAGTTGAAATTTCCGCTTCAACGTTTTGCGGCGGAATCCGGATGGTGCTGCCCAGGGGCGACTCAATATTGGCCATACCCTAAAGATAAAACTCCGTAGAGTTTGCAACAAGGAATTATATCTTGATAACCTGTGAACCTTCGGGCATATCTTGGACTTTGAAGCCAAGTTTCATAATTTCTTCCCTTATTCTATCAGCTTGACCCCATTTTTTCTCTCGGCGAAGGGCCTCTCTCTTTACAAGAAGCGCTTTGACTCGCGGCGGGACAGCTGATTTTTTTAAGTTTTTAAGCCCGAGACCCAAGACTTCGTCAGCACAGAGCAAATCTTCGTAGCTTTTAGCCTCTTTCCAAAGAAGGGCAAGGGCGCGCGGCATATTGAGGTCATCATTTAGCCGCGCTAAAAATTCTTTGCAGAAGGACCCGTCAGATTTTTTCTTTCGCGCTTTGGCCTCCCGGGCGCGTTCCTGGAGTTTCAGGCGCGCTTGCCGTGCTCCTTCAAGCGCTTTCCAGGAAAACGAGAGGGGTGAACGGTAGTGAGCGGTTAAGACGAGGTAGCGAAAGTCGAGCGGTTCGAATCCTTTTGTTTCCAGGTCCCGGAGGGTGAAAAGGTTGCCGAGGGATTTTGACATCTTTTTTTTCTCTATCAAAAGATGTTCTCCTTCGACAAAAAACCTCGCGAATTTTCTGCCGTAGGCGGCTTCGGACTGAGCGATTTCATTTTCATGATGCGGAAAAATCAAATCAATTCCGCCGGCATGGATATCTATGGGCAGCCCAAGATATTTTATAGACATGGCCGAACATTCAATATGCCAGCCGGGGTGTCCGCCAACTGGAGGACTCTTTTTTTTCCATAACGCAAAATCTTCCGCCTGGTCTTTTGAATATTCGTCAACCGAGATTCTCGCGCCTGATTTTAACCCGCCTGCCGGACGGGCAGGTTCTTTTTGCTTGAGCCCGGAGAGTCGGCCGTATTTTTTAAACTTCGAGATATCGAAGTAGATTCCGTCCTCGGTTTCGTAAGCGTATTTTTTCTTCAAAAGAAGGTTTATGATTTTTTTCATCTCCGAGATGTGTTCTGTGGCGCGAGGATATTTGAAGGCCGGCAAAATGTTAAGTCTTTTGATATCCCCAAAAAATCCTTTTTCGTAAAAACTCGTGAATTCTTTCAAACTTTTGCCGGCCTTTTTAGCTCCGCGGATGGTCTTATCGTCTATATCCGTGATATTCATCACCAGTTTTACTTTATGGCCGTTTAATTCGAGCGTCCGACGCAAAATATCCTCAAAAATAAAAGTGCGCAGATTCCCGACATGAACGTAGTCGTAAACCGTTGGCCCGCAGGCGTAAAATTTAACCTCACCCTTGCGGGCGGGCCTGAAAATTTCTTTCTTTCTGGTGAAGGTGTTGAAAAGTCTCAATGACATTTAATCATTTTATGCTTGGGAGAAAATTTGAGCAACTACGATTGACGCCAGCACAATCAGGAAAGCAATAAATTTTTTATGGTTGAGTTTTTCTTTCAAGAGAAAGATCGCGGCAAAATACACCAAGAGCGGCTGGAGAGAGAAGAGCAGCATCGTATAGATGATGCCGGAACGCTGGTAGGAGAAGAAAAACAGAATCCAGGCCGCGGTGGTGAGGACATTTGTCAAAATTAAAAGGAGCACTGCCCGGTCCGGGATTTTTTGCATTTTCCCGGCGAAGAGGAAACCCATGATTGCCGCCAGGGCTCCGGAACGGAAAAGCTCCAGCGATATAGGGTGCCAGGCCGTAAGAAGCACCTTGGAGGCCGCCGCGCTTAGCGGAGCGATGGCGAGGGAAAAAATTAAAAAAGGGCGAGTATCCTTTTTGATGAGAAAATGTCCTCCCTTCCAGTGGGACCAAATTATGGCAGTCGAGGCGGCCAGCGCCGGAATCAATACAAAAAAGTTCCGCTCATCAGTGAAAAAAATACCACTGAATATAACAACTGGAATCACGGACAAAAGCCCGATAGTTTCAAGTTCGTTGAGTTTATCTTGGTCCAGCGCCCGGTAAAATAAAATATTAGAGCCTACACTAAGTATTATCGACACGAGGAGCCACCAGAAAAGTCCGCCGTAGATGAGTTCGGAAGAGAAAGGCGGGCGAAAGATTAAAAAAATTATCAGAGTGATGAAAAAGACCAAAGGGAAACTCATCCCGGTGTAGGCCCTGAAATCAACCCGCCGGACCGAAAGAATGACTTTATCCAGCGTAAAAGAAGCCGCCTGCAAAACCGCCGCGAGAATTGGCAAAAGGAAATTCATAAGGAGATTAAATCCAGCGCCGGTGCTTGAAGAAAAGGAGCATGGCGATGACGACCGCAGCCATAAGGCCGAGAATGACCCAGAAATCGTAACGGCTGCCCACGATGGGCCTGGCAACAGCGTCAATCGCGAAGATGGAAGCAATCAAGGTGAGAGGGAAAGTGAGGAGAGCGAGCATGGTGAAGGCCTTGATGGTTTCGTTCGAGTGGCGAGATTGGAGGGCGTTATAAGTATCGTATAAGGCCTCCAGGGCGTCTTTGTCGTTTTCAGCCAAAGCCAGTAGCCGGCGGTAGTTTTGGGAAAGCTCTTTTACGTTTTTGGAAAACTCCGAACCGAAGATAGCGCGGGCAATGGGCGCGAATTCTTCGAGCAGGGTGCCGTGAGGCCGGAGTGCTCTTAGAAAATCTAAAATGTCCCGCCGCAAAAGCGAAATTTCTTCGATTAATTCTTTCTTCTCTTCCGAAAAAATCCGCTCCTCCACCCGGTCGATTTTTCTCTGGATATGGTCGAGTTCGGCGAGGAGATGGCGGTAGATTTCGTGCCAGAGCCGGTGGAGGAGTTTTTGAGCACTTTGGTCAAAAAGGTTCTGACGCAGATTCAAATTCAGTTCAGTTTTTCCAAAAAAATCCGCCAGGGGTTCAATCGGCTCGTAGTGGATTGTCAGAATAAATTTTCCGCCCACGGCCAAGTCCAGCTCCCGGGAGTGGTGATGCCCCCGGCGGTGGTCGTAGAGCGGCAGGTGGAATATAAGGTAAAGCTGTTCGCCCCAGCTTTCGGCTTTGGGGTGGAAGCTCGGACGGGCGAGTTCTTCGGAAACATGCTGGGGCAGGTTAAATTCCTTGGTTAGCTTTGAAATTTCGTCCGGTGAAGGGCTTTGGACATCCACCCAGGCAATCCCGTTATAATCAATCCTTGAAAGCATGCTCCTTTAATTTTAATATAGAAGGACCGCACTGTCATGGAAATATCAGGAAAGAAAAAAGTTTTTTTTATTATTGCCGCGTTTTTGGCCATCGGCGCGGCTTTTGCCGGCGGCGCTTTTTTTGGATATAGCCAGCGGCCCGAAGTCGAAAAAATCCTGGGGATTTTGAATAAAGAGGAGCCGGCGGTCGGCCAGACGGTGGATTTTTCGCCTTTCTGGAAAGCCTGGCGGCTGGTGGAAGAGAAATATGCCGCGCCCGAGGAGATTCGCCGCCAGGAGATGGTTTGGGGCGCGATCCAAGGCTTGTTAAAGTCGCTGGACGACCCCTACACCGTCTTTTTTCCGCCGGAGGAGAAAAAACTTTTTGAATCCGAGGTGCGGGGCAACTTCGAGGGCGTTGGGATGGAAATCGCGGTTAAGAAGGGGATTTTGACCGTGGTCGCGCCCCTGAAAGGCACGCCGGCTTTTCGGGCCGGGATTAAAGCCGGAGACAAAATTTTAAAAATCGGCGATGAAGAAACCACGGACCTCAATGTCGAGGAAGCTGTTAAGCTTATCCGCGGCCCCAAGGGGACGACCGTTCGGCTGACCGTTCTCTCGGAGGGCGAAGATAAATCCAAAGAGCTGGAAGTGGTTCGGGATACGATTCAGGTTCCGGTTTTGGAGACCGAAAAAATCGGGACGGATGTTTTCACGATAAAACTGCATAATTTTTCAGAGCGCTCGCCCTTTGAATTTCAGCAAGCTTTGAGAACTTTTGTTTTTTCCGGCGCGGACAAGCTGATAATCGATTTGCGCAACAACCCCGGCGGCTTTCTGGAAGCCTCGGTGGATATCGCTTCCTGGTTTTTAAAGACCGGGGAAGTTGTGCTTCGGGAAAGGTTTAGGGACGGCGAAGAGAGTCTGCACCGTTCCCGCGGCTACAATACTTTTCCAGAACTGCCGCTAGTGGTTTTGGTCAACGAAGGCTCGGCCTCGGCTTCGGAGATTTTGGCCGGAGCGCTACAGGACCACGGAATCGCGAAAATAGTCGGCGCCCAGAGTTTCGGCAAGGGCTCGGTCCAGGAATTGCTCGAGGTCACGGACGAAACCTCGCTTAAAATCACCATCGCCCGCTGGCTCACTCCGAACGGGAGAGACATCACCAAAACCGGCATTACTCCGAACTTTGAGGTTAAATACACAGAAGAGGACGCCCAGCAAGGCCGCGATCCCCAGCTGGACAAGGCTTTAGAAGTTCTTAGAAATTGGCCCAAATAAAATGGCTCAGGTAATACTCTTGAAAGACGTCCCGCAGTTGGGGCAGAAAGGAGCGATTAAAGAAGTTAAGGATGGTTACTTTAGAAATTTTTTGATGCCGAGGCGGCTCGCTGAATTGGCTACTCCGGCGAGAACATCCAGCCTCCGGGCTGACGAGGCCCAGCGAAAAGATAAAAAAGATAAGTTCGAAAAAGAAAGCCGGGATGAACTTTCCAGAATAGGGGAGAGGGCCCTGGTCTTTAAAGTTAAGACCACGCCCAAAGGCAGCTTATATCGGGCTTTTTCAGAAAAGGAGATTTTAGAAAAACTTGAAACTGAAGGATTCAAGACCATCAAGGAATCGTGGATTAAATTAGAAAAACCCCTGAAGAAAACAGGGGAGTATGAAATTTTGATTCAAGCGCCTTTCGGCCCAGAAGCGAGATTGAAAATCGAAATTAAATGACGCTGACTATTTTAACTTGTCGAATTTTGCCGTCAAAGCGGGTTTTCCGTTTGGTGTAAAATTTAACCGCCCCAGCTTTGATAGCGTAGAGAGTCCAGTCCCGCCCGGCCCGAACGTTCTCGCCGGGAAAAAATTTTGTGCCGCGCTGGCGAATAATTACCGAGCCAGCTTTGGCTTGCTCGCCCTCAAAAAGTTTTACCCCGAGATATTTGGGTCCCGAATCGCGGAGATTTGAAGTTGAACCAGTAGCCTTTGTATGTGCCATAATAAAATATGCTAACTGATTTAGTTAAAAAAATCAACCCCGTTAGAAATAAAATTTCTAACGGGGTCAAGTCCGAGGAGATTATTCTGATTTTGGTCATAATTTTGACGGCTTTGAGTGGTTTTGCCCTGGGCAGAATTTCGGCGCTTGGCGAAGAAAAATTTCCAATTAAAATCGAATCCGGCGAACTTCCGGGAACCCAAGAGGGGAGTGTTATTAAATCTTTCGTCGGCTCCAAAAACGGCGCGGTTTATCATTATCCGTCCTGCCCCGGAGCCAAACAAATCAAAGAAGAAAACAGAATTTATTTTTCGTCGCGCGGCGAGGCCGAGAAAGCCGGCTATCGGCCAGCCGCCAATTGCCCGGGGTTATGAGGAGGGAAGTGGAGGTTTGAATTAGATACCATGTCGCACATCCTACATTTTGCGAACTACTGCACTGCACGGTGTATCCACTTCCATTCTTTGCCGTTACTTTTCAGTGGTTTCATGGATTCATGGATTTTTATAAGTTTTTCAATGTCCGCCGGAGACCAGCGGTTTGAAATAAAACCCCTTTTACCTCCCTGTATATTTATCTCTTTTCTTTTATTCCTACCTATAATTTGCAAGGCGTCTTTCCAAAGAAGAAAATCTTTCGACTTTTTACCAAAAAGTTGATGTTTCTCGAAGAAGGGCACGATAATTTTCTGTAAATTATCTATGCCAGCTACCGAGTACCTAGCTACCTGTTTATTCTTTGCAAAAGTTATCTTCCCACACCCCAAAGTGTCTTTTATAAGTTTCAATAAGTCCACATCATCACTCCGGAGGCTTATGACAAATTCTGCACTCCAGCGGAAATATTCAGGCCGATTTTTTCTTTTTTTCTTGACTTCACGCTGAAATTTTAAAGCAAAACATCCCTCCCCATCCACAAAACCCGCTATATAATCACCGGGGAGTTCGCCCACAGTATTATTATTTTTTTAATTTTTCTAGACTACCCGCTAACGGCTCCCAGAGCAAATCTTTAAACGTCCCGAAAATAATCTTCACCGGCGCCAAAAGATAATTTTTCCAAACGAATTTAATTCCTCCGAAAACGTACGAGAAATTGTCCTTAAGGGTTTTATTGCTGAATAATTCCCCCAGCGAAACTCCTAAAAGGCTTATAATGACTACCAAAAGGGCTAAAATTATGAGTATCTGGATAAATCCACTTTGCATAGTTGTGATAGTATTATAGCATAACTTATGATGGCCGAGAAAGAAGAAACAAGGTTTATAACTATCAAGACCGCGGCCAAGATGCTGGGGGTCTCGCCTTTAACGCTCCGGAACTGGGATAAAAAGAAAAAAATGGTGGCTTTTCGCCATCCCATCAATAATTACCGGGTCTACAAGCTGACCGACCTTCAAGAATTTTTAAAAAGAATAGAAAATACTAATAAACCTAAAAAACTTAAAATAGAACTTCTCTCAGACGAGCCAGAATCCGAAACTCCCCCTCCCCTGTCCCCAGACGACATCCTAAAGATATAGAAAGTTTCTTAATTTCCGATACAATATACTCATTCCATAACGATTTGTCGCCCATGGCTGCGGGGCTAGGGATCGAACCTAGATCTCCGGGTCCAAAGCCCGGCGTGCGACCATTACACCACCCCGCAATTTTTTGCGATCCCCATTATCCAGCCGTCGATCTTCCGATTCAAATTGGTACTGCGAGCTATCCTCACCCGGATTAAGCCGTGATAATTTTCATCAATATTCTTTCGTTTGGTATTTGTTTTATTGTCCTTGAAATAGACGGTGCCAAAGCTATCTATAGGTTGATTTAAGATTTGAGACCAATATCTTTTTGCTTTTTCAACGTCATTACCTTTATGTATGTAAAGTTCAAATTTGATATCATTATTATTTACAGATAGTATCTTTCTTACGAATACTAAGAATAACCTTATCATATTTGAGTCGGAATTGGTAAAAATCACCCCCTGACTGATGTTGTGTGCTTTTTGTTTCGACCCCTCGGCCCAATAGAGTGTAGCGCCAATTAAAAGCAGCTCTCTTTCAGAAATATCACCAACTTTCCTGCTAGCCTCGTTGTATATTACATTGGAAACCGATATACGCTTTTGTCTTTGCGATATCCAGCCTCGCTTCATAGATTCTAATTTTTTGGCAGTCAACCTTTGTTGTTGTTGTAAAGATAAACCAACTTCTCGTAGCCACAAAGACAAAGTAGAACGCGAGACCACCACTTCTTTTAAAATTTCACTATATGACAACCCCTCTTTTCTGAGCTTTATAGCCTTCTCTTTTTCTCTCATTTTTGTAAACATAAATCAAACATACGATATACGTTTTATGATATCGAAATGTCGTTCGGATGTAAATCTTATGTAAATCTTAAGAGGCAGTTATTTTCAAGACGGCGAGTTCGAGGGGAAGTTGCGCCAGATAGGCAACTTTCAAAAGCGGATAAGCGTTATTCAGATGATTTAAAATATTCTCAAAATCTTTTACTTGATATTTTTGGGCCAGTACCTGGAGCGAGGAAAGTTCAGAAGCAGGCAAGAAAGTTTTTAACTCTTTTTCATAATTAGAATCCAGTTTCAGATACAGCAGAAACCTGAAGTTTCTAATCAAAAGCTTGAGAAACGCTCTCTGGTCCAAATTCTCTTCGCTCCCCTGATGAATAAGCTTTAGGGCTGTTTTAGCGTCTTTTTCCAAAAGAGCCGTAGTAATTTTTTCCAGAAGTTCCTGTTCCGGCACCCCGAAAATACCACGAAGTTCTTTGGCGCCAAGTTCTGAAGCGCTTGCGGCGAGGGCCTGATCCAACATGCTCTGGGCGTCCCGCAGCGAGCCTTCGGCCAAAATCGCGATGATATTCAAAACTTCACTCTCTACTTTTACTCCTTCTTTTTTGACTATCAATTCCAAGGCTTTCTGCAAGTCCTCCTCTCCTATTTTCCGAAATTCAAAATGCTGGGTCCTCGTTACAATCGTTTCCGGAACTTTGTCGAGTTCGGTGGTGGCCAGGATAAAAATCACATGCTCCGGCGGCTCCTCTAAGGTTTTTAAAAGGGCGTTGAAAGCTTCTTTGGTGAGCATATGCACCTCGTCGATGATATAGACTTTGTACTTGGTCTTGAACGGCAAAACCCGCACTCCGTCCCGAAGCGCGCGAATCTCATCAATGCCCCTGGAAGAAGCGGCGTCAATCTCTACCAAATCCAAGGTCTGGCCGGAAGCGAATTCCTCGCAGAACTCGCATTTATTGCAGGGAGACTGGAGGTTGGACCCCAGGTCTCTATCGAGGTCGGACCTCGATAAGCAGTTCACGGCTCTCGCGAAAATGCGGGCCACCGTGGTTTTTCCGGTGCCGGCCGGGCCGGAGAAAAGATAGGCGTGGGAAATGCGGTTTTTTTCGAGCGCGGATTTCAAAACCGAAACGATGGCCTTCTGCCCCACCATTTCTTCGAAACTCTGCGGGCGATACTTCCGGTAAAGCACGGGGCTCATTTTTTGGAGACGAAAACCACGAATTTATATCCGACAAAGTTCCAAATCAAGCCGACGGCGTTCGCGAAAACTTTCGCGATATTGAGCCATTGGGCCGGAGTGAAAGCTCCCGGAAGGGGGATATAAGTCGTGAGAAGTACAACGATAAGACTGTTTAACAAGAGGCCGGACACGGTTACGAAAAGAAATTTCGGGAAATCGTTAAACAAAGTTTTTCCGCCCCGGTCCTCGAAAACCCAGAGTTTGTTCCAGAGATAGCCGTTAATGACCGCGATCGCGAACCCCGGCACGTTTACCAGCCCGACCACGTTTCCGGCCGTAACTCCGGTCAGGCCGCTTACGATGTTCAAAACCGCGAAATCAATTGAAGCGCTAAGAAACCCGACGGTCGCGAATTTTCCAAATTGACGAAAAAAAGGGAAAAATCTCGCTAAAAAATATCCAAGTCTGACGCCGGCTGACCATAAAACCGCGATGCCGAATGGGAGGAAGAGATTTTTATATCCAAAGTCAATTTCCAAATACGCCAAAATAACGAGCGTAAAAATTCCGGTAAGAAAACCGACTACGGCGCCGAGCAAAACATCACGCTTCATATCCGCTATAATATAATATAATCATTATATGGGCAAAAAAACCTGGCTTATCCTTGCCATTATAATCGCGCTTGCGGTTTTTTTAAGATTTTTTGATCTCGCTCGCGTTCCGCCCGGGCTCTATCCGGACGAGGCCATGAACGGCAATAACGCCCTGGAGGCCTTGGCCAATAAGGATTGGAAGGTTTTTTATCCTGAAAATAACGGCCGGGAAGGTCTTTTTATCAATCTTCAATCCTTGTCCTTGGCTGTCTTTGGAAATAAACCTTGGGCGCTAAGGCTTGTTTCCGCCGTCTTCGGCACGTTCACGGTCTTGGGCCTTTTCTTTTTGTCGAAAGCACTTTTCGAAAATCACCAAATCGCTCTTCTCGCCTCTTTTTTTCTGGCCGCGAGTTTCTGGCACATTAATTTTTCCAGAATCGGCTTTCGCGCCATTATGGCGCCTTTTTTCCTGGTCTGGGGTCTTTACTTCTTTTTCAAATTTTTCAAGGACCAGGGCTCAAGCGCCGCGCAGACGCTCGCGGCGGCTTTCGGCGGATTTTTATTCGGCCTCGGGGCGCATAGCTATATCGCGTATCGAATCACTCCCCTACTGCTCCTCACTCCGCTCATCTATCGAAGTCCGACTTCCACAGGAAGTCGGACTTCCTGCTTCCCCTGCCTCGCGGCTTTATTTTTATTTTTCGCTTTTTTGGCTTTTGCCCCGCTCGGGCTTTATTTCGCCGAAAACCCAGCCGATTTTTTCGGACGCACGAACCAGATTTCAATCTTCTCCGAGTCGGCGCCGCTCAAAGCTTTAAGCGTGAATATCGTAAAAACTTTAGGGATGTTTTGGTTTTACGGAGACGGCAATTGGCGCCACAATTTTTCCGGCTCTCCCCAGCTTTCCCTGCCGGTAGGGATTTTCTTTTTTATCGGCCTTTGGCTCGCGCTGAAGAATCTGCGCTCTTTTAACTCCGTCTTTCTTTTATCATGGTTAATTATCGCTCTTTTGCCGGTTATTATCTCCGCCGAGGGCTTGCCGCACGCGCTCCGCGCCATTATGGCTATTGGCCCAGTTATGATTTTGGCCGGCTGGGGCGGAATTTATATTTTCGAAAAAATCAAGAATTGGCGTCCGGCCCGCGTCCTCTTCGCGGCGATTTTGCTTTTTATCGCCTTCGAGAGTTTTGACAAATATTTTCTAAATTGGGCTCCAGCCCCCCAGGTTTACTTCGCTTTTGCCGCTGATTCTGTCGAGCTTGGCGAAGATTTGAACGCTCTGCCGAAAGAGCTTCCAAAATACGTGGTGGTGAACGCGGTCGGAGTCGAAGTGCGGGGCATTCCCATGCCGGCTCAGACAATAATGTTCATAACCGATACTTTTCGGCCGGGACGCCAGCAGGAGAAAAATATTTTCTATCTTCGGCGCGAAGGAATTCCCTATGAAGAACTTCGCGCGAGGGAGCATTTGGCGATAGCCCTGCTCGAGTTCGAGCCGGCTCTTCGCGCTGAAATTCAGAAAAACATTCCCGGGCTAAAATCGCGGACCGTGGGCCGGAGCGTCTTTATGATAAAATAATTTTATGGCCTTTTCTCAAAATCTCCCCAACGTCCTCGCCTACCTGATGCTGGGAGCGATGTTTTTAGTCTTATTTCTCTCCGCTTTTAACGATTCCGCGACCATGGATGAGCTGGCGCATATTCCCGCGGCTTACTCTTATGTGACTTTGAAAGATATGCGTCTGAACCCCGAGCATCCTCCCCTGATTAAAGACCTCGCTGGGTTGGGAATTCTGTTTCTGCGTCCTAATTTTCCGACAAACATTTCTTCCTGGCAAGACGACGTCAACGGCCAGTGGACCCAAGGCGCGATATTTTTGTACGAATCCGGCAATAATCCCGATAAAATTTTGCTTTTCGGAAGGTTTCCAATCATGCTCTTGGCGCTTCTTTTTGGCTGGCTTTTATACCGCTGGACCGGATCGCTCTACGGCAGCCGCGTGGCGCTCTTAAGTTTGTTTTTCTACGCCCTCTCCCCCACTTTTCTCGCTCACTCCCGATATGTGACCACGGATCTCGCCGCGGCTTTTGGATTTTTCATCGGGTTTGCCACTTTTTTCAGATTTCTGGAACGCCAAAATTTTAAGAGGCTCGCGCTCGCCGGCCTCGCTTTTGGGACGGCCCTGCTTCTGAAATTTTCGCTTTTTTTGCTGGTACCACTCTACGGCCTCTTGGCCATCCTGTGGGTTTTTCTCCAGGAGCGGGAAAATTTTGATTTGAAATCTTATCTGAAAGCTTTTGGGGTTTTATTCCTGAAATTAATCTTCATCGGTCTTATCGGCCTGGCTTTAATCTGGCTGGTTTACGCCTGGCATGTCGCCAACTATCCGGTCGGGCGCCAATTGAGCGATTCCCAGTTTCTTTTGAGCTCTTTCGGGTTTCGGCCCATAGTGAATTTTGACCTCTGGCTGGTCAGAAGCGAAATTTTCCGTCCGCTGGGGCAGTATCTTTTGGGCCTCTTGATGGTGGTTCAGCGCTCCGCCGGCGGCAACACCACTTATTACCTTGGTGAAGTTTCGGCCGCGGGTTGGCGTTCTTACTTTCCAGTGGCTTATCTTTTGAAAGAAACCATCGCCTTCCATCTTTTAACGCTCCTGGCTCTCTTTCTGGCCTTGCATAAAATTAAAAGCGCCGGCGAAAAGAGTTTCGACGCTGTCTTTTCCTGGACGAAAGATAATTTTGTGCTCGCCTCAAGCCTCATCTTCATCGCTTTCTACTGGCTTTACTCCATTCGAAGCCCTTTGAATATCGGTGTCAGGCATATTTTGCCGACTTTTCCTTTTATCTATCTTTTGGTCGCCAGAGAAATCGCGGCTTGGCTTTACCGCCCAACCCTGGAGGAGCCGCGAAATCTTGGGGATTGGCTTCGTTCGCTTTATCGAAGTTTTATTGAGCCCATTCCAAGATTTATTCTGGTCGCGCTTTTAATGTTCTGGATGATTATTTCAACCTCGATAACTTTTCCGTTTTATCTTTCCTATTACAACGAATTTGTCGGCATCGAGAACGGCTGGCGCTATATCGTGGATTCCAACTACGACTGGGGACAGGATTTAAAACGCCTGAGCGATTTGGCGGAAAAAGAAAATATCAATAAAATCTATCTCGATTATTTCGGCGGCGGCTCCCCGCGTTACTATCTGAGGGAAAGATTTGAGCCCTGGAATTCGGCCAAAGGCCCGCCGCCCTCGGGCTCCTATTTCGCGCTTTCAGCAACTTTTCTTCAGGGGGCAAGAGGAAAGCCCGCGAGCGGCTTTGTGATAAGGCCGGAAGACACCTACTCCTGGCTTCGCGGCCTCGAGCCCCTCCGCCGCGCCGGCCTCTCGATTTTTATATATAAGATTCCTTAGCTATTTATAGCGATAAAAAACTTTGTCAGGAAAACGGAGGTCGACGTATTCGAGCTTCGCGCGCGATTCTTTTATTTCAGAATTTAGAGCTAGGGCGAGATTTTCCAGAGCTCGGTCAACATCGGTTTCCTCATCAGTTGTTATATACCAGCCGCTTTTTAAATGCAGACGAAAGGTGTTTCCGGAGATTTTTATCTCGATGGCGCTGACTTCCTCCTTGGCGCGACGCGGCAATCTTTCGACTAGCGCCGCTAATTTTTGAAATTGAGCGGAGGACATAATATTTTTACCGATAAATTCTTCATTCCTTTCGTCAATTATTTTAAGCACAGCTGTGCCGGAGAAAGCCGGCGCCGCCCCGAAAGCGAAGCCTTCGGCGTCCAAAAAAAGACAAGATTTTTTCGCGTCCTTTTGACACCAGACTGCCCAAGTTTCCCGCTCCTTGAGAAAAATTTTAAGAGTGGAAGGAAATTCCCGCTCCATCAGAAATTCTCTGAGGCGGGGCTTAGCTTTCAGCAGAATTTCTACTTTTTCCTTCGGGAAAAGAATAAAATTATCCTTTGGAAAAACATAAAAATATTTCTGCGAGAGAATCTGCTCTATTTCTTCCCGAAGAATTTTAGTTTCGGCTGGAGACAGACCTTCGATTACAATCGAGGAAAGCCGCAATGAGGGGATATAAAAAGCGGCAATGACCAGGCCTCCGGCCGCGACCAGGCCCAGCAAAATCAAAATTCCTTTAAGAAAAATCTGTTGCCGTTTCCTTCTAGGCAATAACATCTTTCCCTATGTATTTTCGGAGCGCTTCGGGAATTTCGACGGAACCGTCTTCTTTTTGATGGTTTTCCAAGAGAGACTGCAGGATGCGCGGCGTCGCGATGGCGGTGTTGTTCAGGGAATGCGCGAAGCGAATTTTGCCGTCTTGGGATTTGTAGCGAATTTTTAGGCGCCTAGTTTGAAAATCGTGCACCATCGAAGAGGAGTGAGTTTCTCTGTATCTTTTTTCCGAAGGAATCCAAGCCTCAATATCGTACATTTTTACAAAGCCAAAAGGCAGGTCACCGGCGCAACTCGCGACAACTCGATACGGCAGTCCGAGCGCTTGAACCATCTCTTCGGAATAGCGCGTGAGCTCTTCGTGCCACCTAACCGATTCTTGGTGCTCGGCCTTGCATAAAACAATCTGCTCCACCTTCATGAATTCATGGAGCCGATAGAGGCCTTTGGTATCTTTGCCGTATGACCCCGCTTCCCGGCGGTAGCACGGAGAGAAGGCCGCGTATTTTTTGGGGAGCTCGTCTTCGGATAAAATCTCGCCCTCGTGATAACCCATCATCGGGACCTCGGCTGAAGGTGCCAGGAATAAGCCGTCTTCCGTAGCGTAAATGTCTTCCCGAAATTGCGGAAGTTTCCCCGTTTTCACAAAAATATTTTCTTTTACGAGGGCTGGCGCGATAAACGGGGTAAAGCCCTTCTGGAGCATATAGTCGAGCGCGAAGCGCCAAAGCGCGAACGACAACAGCGCGCCGTCGTTTTTCAAAAAATATCCCCGAAAACCCGAAACCTTGGCTCCGCGCTCGGTATCGGCGAGTCCAAGTTTCTGCATCAGGGTAAAGTGGTCCTTGATTTTGAAGGAAAATATTGGAATTTTGTCTCTCCCGACGTTCCAGTCGGGACCCCGACCCTCTGGCGTCGGGGCCCAGCGCCGGATTTCCACGTTGTCCTCTTCTGATTTTCCCTCCGGAACGGTCGGGTCTGGAATATTGGGGACTTGAAGCATGAGTTCTTCAAATTCCTCTTCCGTTTTTTTCAGCTCCGCTTCTTTTTTCTGAAGTTTTTCCTTCAAGAGCCGAAGGCTCGCGAGCTGAGCTTCGTCAAAACTCACCGATCCCTTATTTTGCTCGGCTCTTAGATTCTCGACTTCCTGCAAAAGTCCGCGGCGCGCTTCGTCCGCTTCCAAAAGACGTCCCAAATTAAAATCGTAACGCCGCTTGGCTATGGCCGCCCGGACAATCTCCTCATTCTCGCGGATGAATTTTATGTCGAGCATTCCCCTATTTTAATAGAGGAAGCCTAAAATTCAAAACTTGGAGTACCTCGCGCTCAAAACCGAACTTCGGCTGGTCCAGAAATTCAGAGTTTCGCGAATCAAGCGGCGTCCGAAGAACGCGGCCAAGAGCGCGGCGGAAACCATGATGAGGAAGGAATCAAACTCGGTTTCGCGAAGGGCCACCCAGAAGTAGTTGGCAAGTCCCAGGAACTCCAGTTTCGCCAGTTGCCCCAAAGTATTGCCGGCGATGATGCCTAGATGCACGCTCGAGAGCTCTTTGACGAGAATAAACCCGGAGACCGCGAGGACGAGTCCGGCGGGTATAAAAACCCGTTTCAAAAACCAAGCCCAATACACGCGCCCCATCAGGCGGTTTTTAAGCGCTATTAATTCTTGTTCGGTCCAATTAATCATGCAAGTTAATTATTTAAATTTCTAAAAAGTTCCCGGGCGCGAAAGAGCCGCATCTTCAGCGCCGGAATGGTAATGTTTTTTTTCTCTGAAATCTGGTCGTAGGAGAGGCCTTCGAGGTAATGAAGTTCCAGAAGTTCCCGGAAGTCGTTCGGCATCTTGGCTAAAATTTCTTTGACAAAAATTTCGGCGTCAAGGTTATCCTGAAAATCTTTTGAGCCCAAAGTTTCGTAAAGGAAGGTGTCCAGGTAAGTCACTTGGCCCATCCGCTTTTTTAAGTTTCTGTAACGGGTTAGGGCAGTGTTGAAGACGATTTTGTAGGCCCAGCTTTTGAATTTGGAATTCGGACCCTCCTGAAGCTGGTCGGCGTGCCGGTAAATTTTTAGGAACGCCTCCTGAACCACGTCCTCGGCTTCTTCCTTGGAGTTGAGGATTCGGCCGGCAAAACGCAGAAAGGCCGCCTGGTACCTATCAACCAAAATTGAGAAAAGGTCAGGGTATTCCTGGGAAGCAACCAAAAGCGCCTCATCTTTCGCCTGGTTGAGTGCCTCGGCTCCCCCTTCCATTAGGCTCCTGTAGGCGCGCTTTTTCATTACTTGCCATTATAGCTTACTCATTAAATAAAACCAGTCTTGAAACCAAAAGGTTTCCGTGGAGGTTTTAATGGTTGGAGTACAAAAGGTCGCCGTATTATTTATAGGTTTTATATCAAGAACGCGCGAAAGGCCCGCCTGAGGCGGGCCTTTCGGTTTGCGGCAAAAAATTTATAATATAGATATGGCCAAAGACGCTCCAAAAATGAGGGGGTATCGTTCCCGGGACAAGTTAAGCGGAAGATTGAGGAAGAAGCGTTCCGACACCAAAATCGCCACCATCCAGAAAGCCTATCACAGGAAATTGACCAGAAAAGCCGGCTTGCAGCTGGGAACATTTCTTTCGCGCCGGCACAAAAAATCACTGAAACGACTTCTGAAATAGTCGGCGTATCCGCTCGGCTTCAGTTTCCACAACTTCGCCTTCGTACTCGCCGCTATGCGCGGAGGAACCGGCATAGCTCGGTTTTTTCTGGTCGAGATGAAGATTCACCAAAAGATTTATCCCCTCTTCTTTGACGTAACAATGAAAACGCGGATAGTCCCGGCCCATCAAGCTTTTCGCGAAATTCCATTCACCTTGGGCACTCCGTTCAATAGGCGCGTATCCGCAATCGCGCATAAATGCGAGCGTATTTTTCCTAAAATTTTCGAGTTTTAATTTCATGTTTACACCGAGCAAGTGGTGTTTGTTTGAAAAAGTCAGAACCCATTTTGCGGAGAACCCTGGCGGGCTTTTTTTCTAAATATTATTGTTTAAGAATATCTCCCAATCGCCTTATGGCCTCGCCGTAGCGCGCCCAATCGCCATCCCTTTGCGCTCGGAGCGCCTCTTCATACGCACCGGCCGCTCTTCGTATGCGTTCCTGAATATCTTGAGCAGGTGCCGCTTGCGGCTTTACTCTTATTCCACCGCTCATCGACTCTGAAGACTCTTCAGAGTCTGAACGACCAAAGATTCTCATTAACCCCTCCTCCAGCGTCTCTTCCATGGCAATTTTATTTTCATACGCCACAACCACCCGTTTTAACTCCGGAATTTTTCCGGTTTGGGCCTTGAGATAGAGCGGGCGCACATACAAAAGCGATTCTTCAATCGGAATAACCAAAAGCGGACCTTGAATTACTTGCGACCCACCTTGACTCCAAAGCGAGATCTGCTGGCTAATCTCGGAGTCTTGGTTAATTCTGCCTATAATCTGTTTAGGTCCGAACACGAGCTTATCTTTAGGAAAACGATAGACTAATAATTTACCGTAGCTTTCCCCATCGTTACGGGCGACCATCCAAGAGGACAGATTGTCTTTTGCGCGGGGAGTAAAAGGCAACATCAAAACATATTCCTCTTTTTTCCCTACCTCGCCGGCAGGCGAGTCTCCCGGCAACTTCATAATAATATGCCGTGGTTGCATCGGCGGAATTGCGCCTGCGCGGGACGCTCCCTCTCCTTCTATCGCAATGGCTGGAATCTCCCACTGGTCTTCTTTGTTGTAAAAAATCTGCGGATCATCCATGTGGTAGACTGAATACGCGGCAGTCTGCAGGGTGAAGATATCTTCGGGATAGCGCAAATGGGGAACCAGACTCTCTGGCATCTCCGAAAGCGGCCGGAATGTTCCAGGGAAAATTGCGGCATATGTTTTTAAAATCGGGTCATTTGCGTCCGCTTGGTAGAAGACAACACTGCCATTGTACGCATCAACCACTACCTTGACCGAGTTTCTGATGTAGTTTATATTTCCGCCGTTTAACCGCACAGGTTCCGAGTAAGGATAACGGTCACTCGTGGTATAAGCATCGGCAATCCAATACACCTTGCCATCGGCAATGACAATATATGGGTCTCTATCAAGGGTCAAAAACGGCGCGATCTTGGCGACCCTTCCGACAATAGTACGGTAATACAAAATACGGCTCTCGCTGGTTATGTCGTTAGACAAAAGCAGTTTGAGTGACTGAAATTTTACCGCGTAAAAGACGCGCCTTAAAAACGAGTTTATCTCCACTCCGCCCACGCCCTCGTATGTTGCGTAGACATTTTCTTCGCCCTTGGGGTAGTCAAACTCGCGGGACTTTGTTTTGGTAATGACATAGTCGTTTGAAAGTTCGCCGAAATAGATTTCCGGGCGCGAAATTTCAAGCTCTTTCACTTCCGCCTTTGGCGGCAAATCCTTAACGAACAAAACCGGCAAACCTTCGGGAGTAACTTGATTCACCGGTCCGGCTGCCACACCGTATCCATGCGTAAATGTCAGCCGTTCATTAATCCAGTTTTTATTCGGGAGACTCTCCGAAGCCAACTCCCGTGGAGAGAGCATGATCTGGCGAATCTCTCCGTCTATGATATAGCGATCGTTATCAACTTCGGCAAATTCGTAATAGGTTCTGATTTCTTGTATCTGGGAAAAAGTTGATAAAAGGGGTTTTCTGTCCCAAAGCCGCACATTTTTGATCGTGAGATTATTGTTCGCGATATCAGACGCGGTGAGCGGCTTATCTCCGGAGATTTCTCGTTCCTCAATTTTATCAAGCGCAAACCCCTGCCGGGTAGCGGCAATATTATGCTTAATAAACGGCGTTTCCTTCACGAGTTCATTGGGAGCAACTACGAGCTTTTGGACAAGGGACGGGATCACTGCCCCGGCGAATCCCATGACAATATACAAAGAAACTGCTCCGACAAGTGGCGCCAACTTTCCTTTCCACGCCCAAAAGACGGCTAAAACTGCCCCAACGAGAGCGGTAGCCATTGAGACCCACAGCATAAATATTCTCACGGTTGCGTCTGTGTAGGTCGCGCCAAACACTAAACCGCTTTGACTCGTCAAGAGCGCAAAGCGGGAAAGATAGACTCCGGCGGCAATGGTTGAGAGAAAAATGACGAGCAGGATACCAAGATGAATTCTTGCCCCGTTAGAAGTAAAGAGGCGACTGCCGATGCGTAAGCGCATCGGACTTCTAACGGGGCGAGCCGCGCTTTCTGTCTGCTCGGGTAGATTTCCAAAATGAAGACTGCCTCGCAAAAAATATATGACTGCGGAACCGACAAGCGATAACAGAACAAGAAATTTTATCATCCCCAATCCCATCTGAAAAACAGGAAGGGTAAATAGATAAAAGCCGATGTCTTTACTGAAGATAGGATCTACTGTGCCAAATGGCGCGCCTGAAATAAATTTTAAGACCTCCTGCCAATTGCCAGCGGCTACGAGTCCGAAAAAAAATGCAATGACCGCGCTCAACACAATAACAACTTTTTTAACCGTGCGAGCTTCAACATTCACCACCTGCTGACCGGTTAATGCCGCCGGTAAAACCGCGGTCCAAGAGATTTTTGAGCGGAGCGCCAAAAAGAAGCTGGCGAGTAAAAAAACCGCGGCAAAAATTCCCGCTGACGAAAATAACGCTATTTTAGCAACCAGAGATTTAATAAAGATTTGAGTGTGCCCAACCTCGGAAAACCACCACCAATCAGTAACAAAACCGACAATACCTGAAAAAAGTATAAAAATAACAAAAATTCCAATAAAGAAAATTCGCGTGAGATACTTTGGGATAGTAGTCATAATATCGGTCAATTATAGCAATATTTTTTTGATAGAGCAAAGAAAATTACGCCGGCTGTTTTTAACGTAGCAATCATATATTTGCCATCACTCTTTTATATGTTTCTCAAAAAAATATTTTACCCGTTCGTCAAAATCCGCAGGAAGCTCTCCGTGAAGTCCTGTTTCCGGGAAATAAAATTCAGCTTGTTTATTATGTATAAGCGCGTCTCTCAAAAGTTCAGCGTGGCGAAACGGTATTTGCTCATCCGTTTTGGTATGGATTATCAGAATCGGCGTTGAAAGATTTTTTGCCGCCTCTTTGGGCGAGAAAGCGCTATCAACGCCCCATAATAACTTTGCCCAAAATTTCATCAGCGGCACAAGCGCTTCGCGAATAAGCGGGAGACGGCCATACGCGTCTTTGCCCAAGAGAATCAAGTCAGCATATGACGCGTAGGAAGCCACCGCGGCAATTCTGGGGTCCTTCTCGGCCTGCAAAATTGCCGCAGCGCCCCCAAATGAAAATCCAAGGACACCGACTTTTTTGAATCCTCGCGATTCAAGAAAATCAATCGCAGCCTCCAGGTCAAGACGCTCGTTAGTCCCGAGAGTTGTGAACGAACCGCCCGATTTCCCAAAATAGCGGAAATCAAGCAAAAAAATATTGAAATCCAATTGGAGGGAGCTTGCAATAAAAAGCATGTCCCCTTTTTCCGCGGGGTAGCCGTGCAAAAGAATGATTGCAGGCGCGGGCTTGCCCCTTGAAGTCTTGACGGAAGAGGAGATAAACCATCCAGCAATTGATATGTTGTCCTTCGTTGTAAGCGCAATTTCTTCAAAAACCAAGTTAAAATTTTTGGGAGTAAACCCGCTTTCAATGCGGGACGGGTGAGTCACAAGCCACGCGCTCCAGAGACTTATGCCGATGAAACTTGCGACAAAAATGGAAATATATAAAATGATTTTTTTAGGAATCACGGCGTTTTTTACCTTTTTCTTTTCTTTGTTTCCAGCGTGCGGATTTCTTGTTCATCAAGACCCAGATGATGGCCGACTTCGTGCCACACTACCTCATAGATCAATTTTTTCAACTTCTTTTCATCGCGACCGGCTAATTCTTCTATCGGTTGCTGAAAGATAGTGATTTTGTCTGGCAGGACGCCGAAATAATTCACGCCCCGTTTTGTTTTCGGAACACCTTCGTAGAGGCCGAGCAACACTTCATTCATTTGAATGCCGATCTCCTTGGCGTTCTTGTTTTGCCCTGAGCTTGCCGAAGGGCGGCGCGCTTCTCTCTCCACGGTAAACGCGACATTATCCATTGCTTTTCGTCCGTGTTCCGGCAATGCCGAGATAACTTCGCGGATTAATTGTTCAAAGTTGTTTTTCTTCATGCTGATAGTAACTCTTTCCTCCGATAAAAGAATTTTCTTATTTCCTCAACAAGAACGATAGAGGCGGCAATCGGAATAATAATAAGCCACTCCGAGAGCTCAAGCGGCATGGTGCGCAAAAACTTCTGCATGAGCGGGTTATAAATTACCAAAAGTTGCAATGAGATAATGATAAGCGTTGCCCCCACCAAGAATTTATTGGAAAAAGGATTCATCTGGAAAATGGATTTTGATTCATGCCGGCAGTTCCAGGCATTGAACCAGTGAAACATCGCCAAGGTGGTAAGCGTCATTGTCCAGGCTTTGGTCATATCACTTTTGAAGTAACCTTCAAAAATGAAAAGGGCGCCCAACATCATCGGTATTGCCATAAAAATAACGCGCTTGACCATAAGTTTGTCAATAAGGTATTTTTTAGGCCGCTCAAAGTTGCCGCGCAGCAATCCCTCTTCTTTTGGCTCCATGGCCAGCGCCACATCAAGGAAACCGTCGGTGACAAAATTGAGCCAAATGATCTGCGCGGGCAAAAGCGGCAAGGGAAACCCCAGAAAAAGCGAACCGATTATAGTTAGTGTTTGCCCCCAACTTCCCGCAAAAAGATACAGGATCACTTTTTTAATTGTTTTATAAATACTTCTGCCTTCTTCCACAGCTGATACGATACTCCCGAAGTTATCATCCAAAAGCACGATATCCGAGGCCTCTTTTGCCACCTCGGTGCCAATATGCCCCATGGCCACGCCAAGGTCGGCGGCGACAAGCGAGGGGGCGTCGTTGACGCCGTCTCCGGTCATTGCAACAATTTCCCCGCGCGCCTTGTACGCCTTGATGATTCTCAATTTGTGTTCCGGTGTTACTCGCGCAAATACCGAAGTTTTGGCCAATTTCTCGGAAAGCTCGGCATCGGAAAAAGCGTCAATATCTTGCCCTGTAAGAATGGTATCCCCGTCTCGATAAATGCCGGCTTCTTTGGCGATTGCTTGCGCCGTAACTTTATGATCCCCCGTGATCATCACCACTCGAATACCGGCGGAAGCCGCTTTTTGCATAGCTTCCGCCACCTCGAGCCGAAGCGCGTCTTTCATACCGAAAAATCCCACAAAGGTAAGCGATTTTATCTCTTCGGGCGCAAGTATTTCCGGCGCGTCGCTGGTTTCAGCTAACGCGACAACCCTCAACCCTTCCAGCGACATAGAAAGAAAAACAGATTCTAATTCTCGTTTCCCTTCTTTTGATAAATGATGACTTTTACCGCCATGCCATATCTTCTGCGAAAGACCGAGAATTATCTCCGGCGCGCCGACAACAGCTAAAAACTTTTGGCCGTCAAGTCGGTGAATCGTCGCGTGATACTTAAGTTTGTAATCAAACGGAATTTCGCTAACAAGCGGTGACTCCCGCTCTAAATCATCTTTGTGAAAGCCGAGTTTACTGGAAAGTACCAATATCGCGGCTTCGGTCGGGTCGCCGGCAACGCGCCAAATTTTTTCTTCTTCCGAAAAAAGCACGCGGGCATTGGCGCAAAAAGCGGCTATTTTCCCAGCGAAAAGAAGCTCCGGATGATTAACCGAATCAATCACATTTCCGTTTAATTGAATTTCTCCCTTCGGTTCATAGCCGACGCCTCCAACTTCAAAAAATTTTCCGTCTACATATACTTTCTGGATTACCATTTCATTTTTGGTGACGGTACCCGTCTTATCCACGGCAATTATTCGGGCTTGCCCCAATGCTTCCACTGCCTGAAGCTTTTTTACCAAGGCATTACGCTTTGACATCCTCCATACTCCCGTTGCTAAAACGAGCGTCATCACAATCGGAAGTCCTTCGGGAATAATTGAGACCGAAAGCGAAACCACCGTCGTGAACATTTCTTTTATCGATTTTCCCGAAACAATGCCAAGCAAAAACAACAAAGTGCTAATACTTGCAACGGCGATAATAATAAGCCGTGAAAGATAACGAATATTAGTCTTGAGGGGAATTTCGGTATCAATCGCCGCAATCTCTTTAGAAATTTTTCCAATTACCGTCTCAATGCCCGTTGCTACCACGATTGCTTTGCCGTTTCCCGCAAGAATATGCGTGCCCTTGAAAACCATGTTTTTCTGCTCCGCAGTTGGCAGGTCACCCTTCTCCAGAGTGTCGGCAATTTTATGTACCGGCTCCGATTCACCCGTAAGAGCCGCCTCGTCAATTTTGAGATTTGTAGCCGCGATGATTCGGGCGTCCGCCGGCGCCTTCTCGCCTTCCTGCAAAATAATGATGTCACCATGCGACACTTCGCTGTCGGAGATAATGAGTTCTTTGCCTTCGCGGAGCACGGTCGCTTTTGTCTCCACGAATTTCTTGAGTGCCCGAAGTGTGTTTTGCGCCTTGCCTTCTTGGATCGTCCCAACAATGGCGTTGAAGAGAAGCACGGCAAGAATGATTGATCCGTCTATTGTTTCTCCCATCGCAAAAACAACCATGCTCGCCGCAAGAAGAATGTAAATCAGCGGACTTTGGAATTGGCGCAGAAAAATAACGAGAAGGCTGTCGACTTTCCCTTCGGGAAGTTTATTGAGGCCGTATTTCTTGAGGCGCCCCGTTGCTTCTTCTGTCGTTAAGCCATGCTCACGCGAATGAAGCGCATCAAGAATTTCGGGAATTGCTTTGGTATGCCATGAAAGTTGCTGCATCATAGGATTATTTAATCAAGTCATCAACACCCACGCCTAACGCTTTAGCGATTTTAGAAAGGGTTTCAATGGTCGGATTTGTATTTACTCCCCAAGCGGGGGCGTGGCGGTCTCCGGCACGGCGGCGGGGCGGCTAATCGTCTTTGGTGGACCCGAGCGGCTTCGAACCGCTAACCTCCCGAGTGCAAATCGGGTGCTCTAGCCAATTGAGCTACGGGCCCCGTTAGAAAATCATCTAACCAGTTTACTGGACGATTATTTTTCCGCGGAGCGTTGGATTCAGATGGTCGTGCATGGGACACTCTTTCTTTTCGTTGAAAGTGAAAGAGTAGCTCTCGCCTGGCTCCACCGCTTCTAAGGAGTCAAAGCCCGGGCAGAGCTGATGAGCAGGGTGAACCCCTGATGCCGGCCGATGATTTTTAGTGTCTTTGTTCACGAATTTGACCGTATCCCCTGCTTTTATAGTTACTTCGGCAGGAGAAAATCCAGAAGCGCTCATCTCTATTACCGTTTCGCTCGCCCCGGACGAAGGAGCTGGCGCTGGCGTTGGGAGCGGCCTCGGGGGCGGTATAATAGTCGAGGCGGCTTGATACTGCGCGGAGTAAAAATACCATCCTAATCCCGCCAAAATTAAAACAACTACGATTAGACCTAAAATTTTCACCCCGTTAGAAATTTAACCAATAAACTTTTCCCATGATCAAGAAAGCCAAAGGAGAGTTCGCTCTCGAAAAATATTCCAATAACAATCTTCGCTGAATTTCTAACGGGGTTCATATCAATAATGTTACCACGCTCATAATAAAGTTTCCAGCCAGGAGGCCCAGAATTAAAGGGTCTTGTTCAAAGAAAACAGAAATCAAGATAGTCGCCAGAGCCACCACTATTCCATAGATAATTTTATTGCGCCTTCCCGAAAAATTGGAGCTGACGTGTTCTATCAGCATCACGCTCGTGAAAAATAATAAAGTTCCGTCAAGAATTTTTGATATGCCGAAAAATAGGCCGTAAGGAATCAGAAAAGAGAGCGCTGTTTCCCAGCGCCGGAGATACCAGACAATATAAAGCCCGAGCGCGAGCAAAATGAAGAGCACTACCCCGCCAGACGCGAGCGACGGGGCCCACCAGGAAACCGCGCTAAACCCTCCTAAACTCGCCACTGCCAGAGCGGAGGCGGCCGGATTGAAAATATGCCGCCGCGGCCCGATTCTGACAAGCTGTTTTAGGGCCACGGCGATAAGCGGCAGTAAAATAATTAATTTCCATGAGGGGTTTGGCGGGCCGACGAGCGCCACGATAAAGCCGGAAATTACAGAGGCCAAAGGGAAATACCAAGCGCCGTCCCGAAAATAAGTCCATAAAACGTCGAAGAGTGCGTACAAGGAGGCGAGCAAAATTCCATTCAAGAGATAGGTCCACTCCCCCGCTTCGAAAGCTCCCCAGGCGAGAAGCGCTCCGAGGTAGACAAACATGAAATAGTAGATGCTGATTCTCATGTTTTCCCGAGCGCCAGAGTCGCGAGATGGTCCAAAAGTTTCGGAAACGAAAGCCCAATCGCCTCTGACGCTTTCGGAAAAAGCGATTCGGATGTTAATCCTGGCAAAGTATTGGTTTCCAGAATAAAAACGCCGCTCCGTCCTCTGGCGGAAGAGACGATAAAATCCGAACGCGAATAATGCCTCAAGCCCAGACTTTGGTGCGCCAAAACCGCCATCTCTTGAATTTTTCCGGAAATTTCTTTTTCAAAGCGGGCCGGACAGATTTCTTTAGTCTCGCCGTTGTATTTAACTTCGTAATCAAAGAATCTTTCGGCCGGCGGAATTATCTCCACTACCGGCAAAGCGTAATATTTTTTTCCTCGGAAATTTTCCAAAACGCCGCAGGTGGCTTCCCTACCCTTGACGTATTCTTCCGCGAGGGCCTTGTCGCTGTACACAAACGCTTCGCTAAGCGCCCCGATAAGTTCCGGAATATTTTGAGCGATGCTTACCCCAACCGAAGAACCGCGGTCCGCGGGCTTGACGACCCACGGAGAGAAAAACGCTTCTCGAACTTCCAGCGCTTTTTCGCCGAGATTATCTTTTTTTCCGAGAGCCATCCCTCTTGGAATTTTAAGCCCGGCTTTTTGGAAAATTTCCCGAGCCAGAGTTTTTCGCATGGCGAGCGCCGAAGCCACAACGCCCGAGCCGGTGTACGGAATAGAATGCGTCTCCAAAAATTGTTGGACCTTCCCATCCTCGCCGTATTCGCCGTGCAGGGCGTTAAAAATCAAATCCAACTTTCTGAAAATTTTTTCAGGACTCAAGGGAAAGCCGTTAAAGTGCCAAACTCCGTCCCGCGACAGGAGAATATCATGCGTTTGATATTTATCAGGCGGCAGATATTTCAAAACGTTCTCGCCGGTCAAAAGCGAGATTTCGTATTCCGCGCTGGGCCCTCCCCTTAGAACCCCGACCCTGATTTTAGCCATCTTTCTATTTTAAAACGAAATGTGGAAAACTGCATTTGACGGCGCTTGAAACCGGGCTTATCTTTAAAAAACAGTCCTTGAACAGCTAGATGCAGTTTGTAGATTACTAACGTAGGTTGGGGAAGCAGGTGTAAATCCTGCGCAGTGCCGCTACGGTGATTCGTTCTTCGAACGATAAGTCCGATGGCCAACCCTGCATTGTTTATCTTTTATCACCCTCGAGCAAGGGAAAGCCGTATTTTTAGCGTTTATCCATCTTCAAAACCCGCTCGAGGCGGGAATTTTTATTTTTTAATAGTTTTAATAGCGTGAATAACATAAATAAAAAATTACTCCGGCTGTTTGTTCTTTTGTCGCTCGGCGCGCTGGCGTTCCTGCAGCTGAATTTAGCCCGGGGAGACGTTAATTCCGCCTTGGTTTACCTCAAAACCAAAAGTCCGAATCCGTGGATAACTATGGCGCTGGTAGCCGCCGGAGAGAGTCCGGATGTTGATTATCTGAAATCGACTACCGGCGCCAGCGCCACCGATTACGAAGCCCCTATTTTGGCCTTGGCCGCAGCCGGAAAGAATGCACGGACATTTCCTGACACGGATTTGGTCGCGGCACTCAAGGCTTTTCACGCCGGAGGGCAAATCGGTAGCGCCTCAACTTTGAATGATGATATCTTCGGGGTTCTTGCTCTCCTTGCCTCTGGAGAACCGGCGAGCGACTCGGCCGTAACGGATGCAAAAAACACCATCCTCAACAACCAGAATGCTAACGGCGGCTGGCCGTTTGCGGTAGGCGGCAATCCTGACACCAACATGACTGCGATGGCCATAATGGCCTTGATTTCGGCCGGAGTAGACAAAACTGATTCGCATATAGTAAACGCGGTTAATTACCTAAAATCGGCCCAGAATGACGACGGCGGGTTTCCTTATGATCCGGTAAGCCCGTGGGGAACAAACTCGGACGCGTCTTCGGATGCCTGGATTATCTCGGCGATAAGTAGCGTTGGTGAGGACCCGGATGGTTCAAGTTGGAGCAAAAACGGCAATAGCCCGGTTGACCATCTAATGTCTTTACAGGCCGATGGCGGATACTTTGAGTACCAAGAAGGCACGGGAGAGGATTCCTTTAGTCCAGTAACCACTTCTTACGCGGTAATTGCTTTAACGGGAAAGTATTATCCAGTGGGAGCAACTTCTTTTCCTGCAGTCCCGAATGTAGACTATAAAATCGAAGGAAGCACCGGGACGATTTGTGAAGGGAGCGTGAATGCTCCGAACGCGCTCAATTTAGTTGT
Organism: Candidatus Giovannonibacteria bacterium RIFOXYD1_FULL_48_21; assembly: GCA_001778985.1. Taxonomy (GTDB): domain Bacteria; phylum Patescibacteriota; class Minisyncoccia; order JACPKW01; family UBA11713; genus UBA11713. The sequence goes on from MFIU01000002.1 coordinate 92,317, forward strand.
GATTATCGCCCCAACTTGCGGCTTCACTTACGAGATAGTGGATACTTCTTTCGGGCCTTATCTGAAGAGAATAAACGACGATGAGGCGCACGACTTAGTCGGCTGGCTTTACGCGGTTAATTTCGTTCTGCCGAACATCGGTGCGGCCGACTATGACCTGGAAAACGGCGACTACGTTATCTGGCACTTCGGCAACTTTAACTGGCAGCCGGGCGGGGCCGAACTTAATTTGAGCGCCAATGTTCTCCCGGGAACGGGAGACGGAGGAGGAGGAGACGGCGGCTCCATATCTTTTACCGTTAACGTTTTGGGAGGAGGAAACAATTTGGGCTTTGGAGACATTGTTCCGGGAGCCCTGAAGTCGCAGGATATAGTGATTGTCAATAACGGTAATGGTTCTATCTACATAGAAAGCGCCGTAAGCGGAAATGAAGTATTCAGGGACTTCTTAAACATTGACGGGATTTCCTGGAGAAATTTCAGCCTTAACTTATCCGAGGGTGAAAGCGACGAATCCGAAGTCAATCTGCAAGTGCCTTCTTCTTACTCCAAACCCGGTTCTAAAACTGGCAAGCTTATATTCTGGGCAACGGCAAACTAATGAAGAAACTGGGACTTATAACATTTTTAGGAATAATACTCGTCGCTTCCGCTCCGGCAGTGCCGGAGGCGGGGGCGGTGGGGCTTTCCGTTTATCCTAAGGAACTTCGAGTTTCGGCGATGGTGGGCGAGACAGCCAATTATAAGCTAAATGTTAAAAATCCTTCGGGAGAAGTTTCGCTTTTTGAGGTTTACCCGGATGACTTGGGAGCGATTGTAAAGGTTTCGCCGTCTAGTTTTATTCTGGAATCCGAAGAATCAAGAGAGGTGAGCGTGCGGGTTACGGCTCGCGGTGAGGGAGTGTTTAAAACCAATATCTCGGTTGTCGCTACGCCGGTTGCCTCTGCGTCATTCAATGCCGGGAGCGGAGTGAAAATCCCCGTGGAGATTTCTGTCGGTCTGCCGAACTCGTGGCTCGCATCAATCATTGCCAGTTTGCCGCTTTCTACAACTAGTAGAACTTTAGGAGTGATTCTTTTGGGACTGATACTCATAGCCGGTTTTTTCGTAATAAGATATGGCGTCAAGCAAATTAAAATTTAGTCTGATAGCGGTTGGTGTTTTGGCTCTGGCTCTCGCGGGCTTATCGTTTTTTGTAGACGGGCCGCAAGTCACTCAAGCGCCAGTACAAAGCGAACAAACCGTATCGCAAGCGTCTTTCGAAATAGATTTTGGCGACGGGAGGACAGAAGCGATTGAGATTGAAGTTGATGGAACAAAAAATCTATTCCAAGTTATGAAAGAGGTTTTGACCGAACAGGAAATTGAGTTCTCCTATGAAAGTTACTCCGGCTTGGGAGAGTTAATAACTAAAATTGGGGACAAGAAGAACGGAGAGGGCGGCAATTACTGGCAGTTTTGGATAAACGGCAATTATTCCATGGTCGGCGCCTCTTCGTATATAGTAAAACCCGCTGATATAATTGAATGGAAATTTACAGATGAACAGCAATAAAGATAAATTTATTTTAGTTTTGATAGTTATTATTGCGGCGGTAAGTGTCATACTGCGCTTGCTGCCGCATATGCCGAACTTCGCGCCCATCGGCGCCTTGGCACTATTTGCTGGGCTGTACTCTACGCGTAAGTTGTGGTTTCTCATTCCTCTCGCGGTGATGTTCATAAGCGATATTTTCATAGGTTTTTATGACTGGCAGATTATGTCTGCTGTCTACTTGAGTTTTTTGGCTTATGCGGTGATTGGCAGAGTCGTCAAAAATAACAAGTCTGTTTTTACGGTCGCGGGCGGAACATTCGCCGGAGCGTTACTTTTTTATGTTACAACCAACTTCGCCGTTTGGGCTTTTTCGGGAATGTATCCTCATACACTCCAAGGGTTAATCTTATGCTACGAAATGGCGCTGCCATTCTTTAGAAATACTTTATTAGGGGACTTATTCTATGTGGGAGCGTTCGTTGGCGCTTACGAATTGGCTTATAAACTTTTAGCTTCACAAATGCGCTTAGCCTTGAAGGCTCAAATTAATTAACCCACACTCTTAGGCGTTTGAATGGAAAAAATACAAAAAGCTATATTTTGTTGGAGTGGAGGGAAAGACTCTTCGTATTGCTTGTACAAAGTTTTAACGGAAAAATTATTCGATGTGAAGTATCTGCTTACTACCATCAATGGTAAATTTAAAAGAATTTCAATGCACGGAGTGAGGGAAGAATTATTAGATAATCAAGCCGAATCAATCGGCATTCCGCTCTTGAAAGTAAGAGTAACCGAAGGCACAAATGACGAGTACGAAAAACAAATGGAAACAGTTTTGCTAAAAGTAAAATCGGAAGGAATCAACAATGTAATCTTTGGTGATATCTTTTTGGAAGGTTTAAGAATATACCGTGAAAATAATTTAGCAAAGGTGGGAATGAAAGGAATTTTTCCAATATGGAAAGTAAGCACAACAAATCTCTTAAATGATTTTATCAACCGACAATTCAACGCTGTGATATGTTGCGCCAATGACGGATATCTTGGAGAAGAATGGATAGGAAGGGAAATAGACAAATCATTTATAGAACAATTACCTGCTACTGTCGATCCTTGCGGAGAAAACGGAGAGTACCACACGTTTTGTTATGATGGACCTCTGTTCAAAAAGAAAATCAGTTTTACGGTGGGTGAAAAAGTTTATAGAGCACTGGAAATAAAAACAGACGATGTTTGCACTCTGCCATTAAATGTGACAACAAAGGGATTTTGGTTTTGCGATTTATTATCTAAACCGACCAGTGGACGAGGGAGGATTTGAACCTCCGACCCCGTCATTATCAGTGACGTGCTCTAACCAGGCTGAGCTACTCGTCCAATAGAAAAAGCACCTCTGCAAAAGTTACTTTTTAAAAAACGGCGTTATTTGTTTTTCGCGGCGAAATCTTTCGAAACCACTCGCCAGGCCTCGTGCGGCCCGGAGGGAGCCTTGGTGACGGCGAAAAACCGGCCGCTCTTCTCCCGGATGGTATACTCGCTGGCCATGAACGGCTGTCTGGTTTTCACATCCAGAAATTTCAATTCTTCCTTGTCGCCTTTTGGCATAGTTTAAAAATTCTTTATATGCCCTGCCTGCTGGCAGGCAGATTCGACCTTCTTTATAAGTTTAAGCTAAATTCTCTCTTTTGTCCCGTTCAGCCGAGATTTTAGCCTGCCTGCCGGCAGGCAGGGCTCCTCGCCCCGTTAGAAATCCGAAAACCTTCGAATTCCTCTCAGGGCTCGCCCCGTGATTTCTAACGGGGCTCGGCCAACACCTTAATCAATCAAGTTTCGACCTAGACTTATAGTCTTAAATTAGGAGAAACTCCACGACCAGCTTCCGCTAGCCGTGCCTTGTTACGACTTATGCTTTGTCACCGAGCTTACCTTCTCCCGCTATAAGCGGGATTCGGGTACTCCCGGCTTCCCTGCATTGACGGGCGGTGAGTACAAGACTCGAGAACGTATTCACCGCAGTATAGCTGACCTGCGATTACTAGCGATTCCAACTTCATGGAGTCGGGTTGCAGACTCCAATCCGAACTGGGCCCGCTTTTGATGGGGTTAGCTCTGCCTCGCGGCTTCGCGACCCATTGTGGCGGGCATTGTAGCACGTGTGTAGCCCAGGGCATCAGAGGGACATGCGGACTTGGCGTCATCCTCGCCTTCCTCCCCGTATACCGAGGCAGTCTCTCGCGACACTTGTAACGCGAGATAAGGGTTGCGTTCGTTACCCCACTTAAGGGAACAACTCAAGCCACGAACTGACGACAGCCATGCATCACCTGTGCCGGTGGTCCTTGTGAGACGCCCGCCTTTCGGCGAAACTTCCGCCGGCATTTCAAGCCCTGGTAAGGTTCTTCGTTTAGCATCGAATTGAACCACATGCTCCACCGCTTGTGCGAGTCCCCGTCTATTCCTTTGAGTTTTAATCTTGCGATCGTACTTCCCAGGCGGCACGCTTAACGCGTTAGCTTACGGCTCCCGAAGGGTCGATACTTCGGATGCCTAGCGTGCATCGTTTAGGGCGTGGACTACAAGGGTATCTAATCCTTTTTGATCCCCACGCTTTCGTGTTTCAGGGTCAGGAATGCCCCAGCAGATTGCCTTCGCCTTTGGTGTTCCCCTAGATATCAACGGATTTCACCCCTACACCTAGAGTTCCATCTGCCTCTGACACCCTCAAAAGCTCGGCCGTTTCCCGGCCACCTTTCTCGTTGAGCGAGAAAATTTAAGCCGGGACTAACCGTGCCCCCTACACACCCTTTACGCCCAGTAAATCCGGATAACGCTCGGGCTCCTCGTCTTACCGCGGCTGCTGGCACGAGGTTAGCAAGCCCTTATTCAGAGGGTACTATCACTTGCGTTTCTCCCCTCTAAAAGCGGTTTACGTCCCGAAGGACTTCCTCCCGCACGCGGCGTCGCTGGATCAGGCTTTCGCCCATTGTCCAATATTCTCTACTGCTGCCACCCGTAGGTGTATGGACCGTGTCGCAGTTCCATTGGTGGGGGTCGCGCTCTCACGCCCCCTAGCCGTCGTAGCCTTGGTGAGCCATTACCTCGCCAACAAGCTGATAGCCCGCAGGCCTCTCCCAGAGCCAATCTAAGTGTTTTACTCCTCGCTTGCGCTCGGAGACTATCGGGAATTAGTCCGCCTTTCGGCGGATTATATCCGTCTCTGGGGTAAGTTCCTACGTGTTACTACCCCGTCTGCCACTAAACATATTAAATTAATATATTTCGTTCGACTTGCATGCATTATCCACGCCGCCAGCGTTCATCCTGGGCCAGGATCAAACCCTTTTAATGAATTTGAACGGGACAAAAGAGAAAATTTCTTTTGTTTATTGTGTGTTCTAGATTTTTAATGTTCTGGCAAAATAAACCCGCGATGAGCTTCGCCTAAAAACCCATCGCGGATTTACTTCTTAATTTTCAAGTTGTTTAAGCTGTCGTATACCTCATATTAATCCGCCCTACCTACTTGTCAAGTATCTAAATTATAAAGTATAATCAAGGAAAACACAAGGGAGGAGAAAATGAAGCGTTTAAAATTTGCGGCTTTAATCGTACTCTGGCTGATACTCCTTATTGGCTACAAACTGATTATTGACTATCGCGGCCGTGAACCAGCTCCCCTCATAAGGGAGCTCTTCTTTTATGGCGTTCCCGCCACGCTTCAACTTTTTTATGATTTCCGGAGAGTAAAATTTTCGGGACGGAATATTTTTTTCCTTGCCAGTTTAAAATTTCCGGACGGGTATAGGCCGGAACGCCCACGCCGTAGCGTTTTTCTTCCAGCGATTCGGCCCTGCCTAAAACGCCGGGAACATGCCGCGAAACCGCGTCCACCACAATCATCGCCGGAAGTTCGCCCCCAGTCAAAACATATGGACCGGCGGAGACTTCTTCTGCTTTAAGAGTTTTCCGAACCCGTTCATCAATCCCCTCATAGCGCCCGGATATTAAAATTATGTTTTTGCATTTTTTAGACCAGTCGTAGGCCATTTTTTGCGTGAACTGCTTGCCCTTGGCCGAGAGCAGAATAATTTTTGCTTTCGGACCTGATTTCATTTTTTGGACTGCTCGCAAAATAGGCTCCGCTTGTAGCACCATCCCCGCTCCCCCGCCGTAGGGCTTGTCATCAACTTTTTTGTGTTTATCCTTCGTAAAATCCCGCAGATTCCAGGTTTTAATCTGGATTTTCTTTTTTTCTATCGCACGCTTAATAATCGACTCCGAAAAATAGGAATCAAAGATATGCGGAAATATTGTAATTATATCAAACCTAATCCTTGACATATTTTAGATTATAGGACGGCCTTTTGTTTTTAGTTATCAAATTGACAAAACTGGCAAACATTCAATGTTCGCCATAATCTAATAAATACCCTTTTTCTAATTTTTCTTTGATGGGAGTATCCTCCACAAAATTTCTATATTCATACCCATTTTCAAACTGCTCAAGTATAATCGGATTGCTCAAAAGTTGACCCCACCTATTTTCTTTAACAAAATCCTGAAAACTAGACCACGGATATTCAATCTCTTTCCCTCTCCATTTCGCAAGTTCCCGTGGATTAAGGTGAATATAGGCCGAAAGATAATTTAGATATTCATTTTTATCTATGTGAATTGATTGAAATCGTCCGCCAAACAAATGACCGCTACGGCCATGACGCAAATTAAAGTACTTGGTATAAGCATCGGCCAGGCGCTGCATAAATTTCGAAATACCGCCTTCTTGCGTTTCTTTCAAAATAAAGTGGAAATGATTGAGCATGAGGCAGAAGCAAATTAACTCAATTTTCCTATCTTTCAAAGTATCTTGAAAAAAATCAATGTCAAACCTTCGATGTTTGGCAAAAGGGACTAGACGAGAAATATGAGAATGAAATACGTCACCTTGAAACGCCATAAGCAAAGTTATAAAGCGCCATCTGTCTGCATCATCAATAAAGATTAAGCGTTTCTCAACACCGCGGTTATAAACGTGATAATATTCTCCTTCTCCTATGCGCCGGCTCATATGTTTATATTAATACACAACTGGCAAACATTGAATGTTTGCCAGTTTAGCAACGTCGAAACAAAAACCGCCCTGAGCTTGTCGAACGGGCGGTTTTCGCGAAAGAATCCAATTTAGATTACAATTTCAAGTCTTCCATGACTTGGTCCATACCGCTGGCGCCCCCGCTCCTCGGAGGGCGAGTGCTTCCTTCCGGCTCTTCAATCTTGAGGTTCACGCGGGCGTGGTTTTTCATTCCCACGACCCGAAGAAGAGTACGGATGGCCTTCGCGGTATTTCCGCTCCGTCCGATTATCTTTCCCATGTCAGCCGGATTGAGTTTGAGGGTAAGTAAAACTCCCATCTCATCAACCGCGCGGGAAACTTTCACGTCAGACGGATTATCAACCAGGGACTTCACGGTAAATTCGAGAAATTCCTGATCTCCGTATTTTTCAGCCATTTCTTAAAATTTCTTTAAAATACACCTATAAAATCGACCGGTATATTTTTGAAGTATAGCGGATTTAGGAAAGATGTCAAGCGGCAGAAACTGGAGCGGCAACACTCTCGGCCGGAGTCTTCGGCTTCTTGGATACATCTATCGTTGAACCTGAAAATATTCCTTTTTTCACCAAAAGATTATGGACCGTATCCGAGGTTTTGGCGCCTTTCGAAAGCCAATACTGAATACGTTCCGCCTTCAACTGCGGCTCGCCTTTGCGGGCATCATATGAGCCGACAATCTCAACAAACTTCCCGCTCTTGGTGGAGTTTCTGGAATCCGTAACCACGACTCGAAACGACGGGTCGTTCTTCCTCCCTACGCGCTGAAGTCGAATCATCAACATGGTTTCTAGGTTACTAAATCTGCTTTAAAAAATCAACTCACCAGCGCCCCCGCTTCTTCAAACTTAATAGATAATAATTTTGAAACTCCGTCCGAACCCATGGTGACGCCGTAGAGAATGCCAGCGTATTTCATGGTGGTGCGGTTATGGGTTATGACGATAAGCTGGGTGGTTTTGGACAAGTCTTCCAGCATTTTGGCGTAACGCTGGGAATTTGCTTCGTCGAGCGCGGCGTCGGTTTCATCCAAAACCAAAAAAGGCGGCGGATGCACCGCGGACACGGCGAATAGAAGCGCGATAGAAGTCAGCGCCCGCTCCCCTCCAGAGAGCATCTCAAGAGATTTTATTCGCTTTCGCGGCAGATCCACGCTGATGTCTATACCTTCTTCAACTTCCTCAACTTCGCCGCTCTCCTCGCTTTCATCACTCTCTTTTCTATGCGTCTTCTCAATCACTTTCAAGCTCGCTTTCCCGCCTCCGAACATAGTATGAAAGAATTTTTGGAACTCTTCATTTATTTTCGAAACCCCGGACTTGAAATCATGCTTCAATCTATCTTCCAGTTCTTTCATAACTTCCCGAAGTTTTTCTCTCGACTCAGTCAGGTCGGAAAGCTCTTTGTCCAAAAATTCATCCCGGGAAGAAATCTCCCGATATTCCTTAAGAACCGCCGGGTCGATGCCGCCCGCCTCCTCCAGCTTGATTTTTATCCGCTCGAGCTTCTTTCTAAAATCCTCTAGCTCCTCCGGCGAGGAAAATGGCTCACCCTTCGCGATTTCGCCGCCGGTATAGGCCCTAGCCTCCTCCAGCTCCCGCCCGTATTCGTCCCTGAGAAGCTTTACTTTCTCCTCCTCAAGTTCAATTGAACGCAGGGCGTCCTTAAGTTTCCCTGCCTCAAGCTCCAGGTGATAAAATCGTTTTTCGTCCTTTCGGGTTTCCTCGGCTTCCTTCCTCGCTCGCGAAGCCTCCCGCTCATACTCCTCGGAAAGTTCCCTGCCCTCTTTCTGCAATCTCTCAATTTTTAATTTGAGTTCCGAAAGCCCCTTCTTATTATCTTCCAGGCTGAACTCTCCTGTCTTCTTTTGCCCGGGCAGATTTTGCAAAAATTCAAACACGCTTTTCTTTATATCCCCCAGTATCGCCAAAATTTTCTCCAAGGCGTTTTCTTTCAAGGCTTGGTCAACGCGCTGGGTAAGGGCGCTAAGAATCTTCTCCACGTCTTTTTTAGGAACAACCTCCTCAACCGCTCTGTTTGACCCTCGCTCCTGGACCGCGATAACGCCCTCCAGGCGCCCCAATTCCCGAAGTGAGGCCATCTCGTCCTCGCGCGCTTTTTTAAGTTTTTCCTCGAGCAATTTATTCCGCCCCGGCTCTTTTGCCTCCTTTTTCTCTTCGCGCTCGATGCGTTCCCGCACCGAGGCGATTTCCGATTCTATTTTTTTGAGCTCCGAGGCGGGCCCGTGCTTTCTCTCCCCAACTTCGCGCCCTCTTTGGTCTATCATCGCCAGTTTTCGCGAAAGGTAAATTTGGAATTCGGATTTCAATTTTTCACGGAGCTCGGATGCTACCTTAAATTTTTCCGCCTGCGATTTTAAAAATTTCAAATGCGGCTGAATTTCTTTCCTCAAAGCTTCCACCTGCTGGATGTTTTCGCTGGCGCGCTCGAGTTTTCGTCCCGCCTCCATTCTCCTCAAATGAAAAATCTTGAGACCCAAGGCGTCTTCAATCATTTCCCTCCGCTCGGAGGGGGAAGAATATAAAATTCGGTCGGCCTCGCCTTGCCCGATGATGTGATGCTGGGAAGAGCCGAAGCCGACTTTGGCCAGAAGTTCCACGATATCCTTCAACCGGACCTCTGAACCGTTTATTAAGTAATCGTTTAAACCATCGCGGTAAACCCTCCGTCCGATAGAGACTTCCTCAAATCCGCCTGCGCGGGCAGGTTCCAGAGGAAACTCCCGGCCGGCGTTGTCGAAAACCAGAACCGCCGAAGCCTTGGGCATTCTGGAGACATTGCTTGAACCGGCAAAAATTAAATCCTCGCCCCTTTTTCCCCGAAGCGATTTTATAGATTGCTCCCCCAGAACCCAGCGAATCGCGTCAGCCACGTTGGATTTGCCGGAGCCATTGGGGCCGACCACGGCCGAAATAGGTACCGGAAATTCCAAAAGCGTATTCTTGGCGAAAGACTTGAAACCAGAAAGCTCCAAACGTTTCAACTGCATCGCTTTAGTTCCAGCCCTTTAGTTTTAAGGCGGCCTCGGCGGCGCGCCTCTCCCCTTCTTGTTTGGAAGCGCCTTCGCCTTCGGCCACTAAATTTTTACCGAGATAAACCCCGACGATAAAATGTTTGTTGTGGTCCGGCCCCCATTCTTTCAGCACTTCGTAACTTGGGGTAAGGCCCGCTGTTTCCTGGGCTTTTTCCTGAAAGAGGCTCTTGGGGTCGCGGAAAAGTTTTTTGGAAATAACTTCTCCAGTCTTGGTCAGGACGTGTTTTTCAATAAATTTCTCGGCCGCCAGGTAACCCCGGTCGAGATAAATGGCGCCGATTAGAGCTTCAAAAGTATTGGCTAAAATATACTGCCGGGCTCGTCCCAAATCTTTGGCCTCTCCCCGCGACAATAAAAGATAATCGTTAAGCCCCATGTCTTGGGCGATTTCGGAAAGCATGTTGGCGTTCACCAAAGCGGCCCGCAGGCTCGTCAGCTCGCCTTCAGGTTTTTCCGGAAATTTCAAAAAAAGATATTCGGTGACTATCAATTCCAAAACCGCGTCCCCTAAAAACTCCAGGCGCTCGTTATGCTCGATTCCCCAGGCCGGATTTTCGTTCAAGTAAGAACGATGGGTGAAGGCTTCCTTAAGCCGGGTCTGATTTTTGAATTCTACGCCGATTTGATTTTCTAATTTCGAAAAATTGGTCATGGTTTGATAAGCTTCAAAGCTTTAGTGAGCAGAGGTTTTATATCCGGATAAGTTTTTAGGCCCTCAAAATCTTCGGGCGCGAACCAGGCCGCGCCGTCCAAACCGCCGGAAGGAGCGAGTTTAAGTTCTTCATCCCTGGTTTCGCCTAAAAAATAAATAACCCGGCGTCTCACCGGACCTTTTTCAGGGTCATTCGCCAGATATTCGGTCCGGCCCAACTCTGCTCCGAGCTCCAAACTCTCGATACCGAATTCTTCTTTCACTTTCCGTTGCGCGGCCTGGAGGGCGTCTTCCCCAGGTTCCGGACTACCTTTGGACAAGGTCCAGTAGCCAAAGACGTCATGAACCAAAGCAAAAAGAATTTTTTTACCTTCTTTCCGAAAGACTACCGCGCCCGCTTTCTCTTCTATCGGCAGGTCCTCGAGGTTGGCCGGAATTTTTTTTCGGGAAGTTTCGTCCTTGCCCGGCTCGCCAATCTCGCGATAGACCGTGCCCAAAACTCCGTTTATGAATTTTCCGGACGAATCGGAACCAAAGGTTTTGGCGAGCTCAATCGCTTCATTGATGGCCACCTTGGGCGGAACCTCCCGACGATTGCCGAACAAAAGTTCGTAAAGCCCCAGACGCAAAACGTTCCGGTCCACGAGCGCGACCTGCTCCAAGGGCCATTCCGGAGCGGCCTTCTCAATAATCGAGTCAATTTTTTCTCGATTCTTAAGAACGCCCTCCACGAGCTCTTTCACGAAAGTTTGATCCTCGAGCCCCGGCGCGAATTCCTTCACGTTGTGCCCCACAATCTTTCCAACCTCGCCGTCTTTCTTTCCCCCAAAATCCCATTCAAACAAAGACTGCATTGCGAGGGAGCGGGCCAAATGCCTATTCGCCATATTTTAAATTTTTTAAATATTAGAACTATTTTTCCGCGGCCTGTTGCAGTTCTTTCTCCTTTTTCTTGCGCTCCTTCTTGTCGAGCTTGGCCAGAACGTCAATCACCTGCCGCTCGCCGTAGTAGCCGCAGTTTAAACAGACGGCGTGCGGCTGTTTTTGAGCCCCGCAATGGGCGCACTTCGAAACCGCGCTCGCCTCCAACCCATGATGAGAGCGCCTCATATTGCGGTGCGATTTCGTATGTCTCATCCGAACTACCATAGAATACACCCTACCACTCAAACGAATTTTTTGCAAAAGCTCTTACGAAAATGTTGAACATTCAATGTTCAACAGCTAAGGCTCCTTCGAGCTTTTTTAAAGGCGTTTTCACGACGAATTCACGATATTCGTTGCCAGTATCGAATTGCCCAAGAATAATTTCTGGATTTAAAAAATTGCCCCATCTGTTTTCGTCAATATAATCTCGGAAACTTGACCATGAATAGTTCACTTCATTGTCCCGCCATTTTTTCAATTCTCTTGGGTTAGCGTGGAGGTAAGCTGAAAGATGTCTAAGATAATTATTGGTATCAATATGCCTCCGGTGAAATCTTCCGCCAAATAGATGCCCGCTCCGATCATAACGGGTGTTAAAATATTTAGTATAAGAATTGGCCAGACGTTGCATATATTTTGAAATACCTCCCTCTTTTACCTCTTGGGCAATCAAATGAAAGTGATTCGGCATTAAGCAAAAAGCTATAAGTCTAACATGTCGGTTTTTTAGAATCTCGCCAAACACCTCGTCATTAAATTTTTGATTCTGAACTAGTTTGACTATCCGCTTCATTGGGTTCAATATCTCCTCGCCCTGAAAACCGATAAGCAAAGTCATAAATCGCCAACGGTCTCTGTCATCAAGAAATAGGGAGCGTTTTTCAACTCCCCGATTATAGATGTGGTAATATTCACCGACCCCAAGCCCACTCCATTTCATATAAATCCATTGTAGCGCCAAAATGTTGAACATTCAATGTTCAAATGTTCAACAAGTTCAGATAAATTTTGTACAGAAACTGCGGCGGTGGATGGCGGAAAGACCGTGCTTTCGAAGTAGGCGGCGGTGCAGTTTGGTGCCGTAGCCTTTGTGGATTTCGAAAGAATATTTCGGGAATTTTTTGGCGAGCCTAATCATTTTCCGGTCGCGCGTGACTTTGGCGATGACCGAAGCCGCCGCTATTATGGGAATCTTTTCATCCCCCTTGATTATAGTTTTCTGCGGATATTCCGGCGGAGCGTAAAGCGAGCCGTCCAGCAAAAGCATTTTGGGCTTAACGGAAAGTCGAGACAAAAGTCGCCGGATGCCTATTTTAACGGCGCGCGAAATACCGCGCCGGTCAATAATCCCCTCGCCCACCGAGGTTACGCCGTATTCTAAGTGCGGGTGTTCTCTCAAATGCCGAAACCACTCTTCGCGTTTTTTTAAGGTAAGTTTTTTGGAATCCTTGATGGCCTTAAAATTTTTTTTATAAATCTTCAAAGGACAAGCCACATAGGCCAGAGTGACCGGCCCGGCCAAAGGCCCCCGTCCGGCTTCATCGATTCCAACAAGATAACGCCGCATGAATTTATTTTATGCAATTTGTTCAAATAAAAAAGGGCCACTTGGTTGAGTGTCCAAGTGACCCGAAGAACTTCACGCGACCTCACTCGCCGCAACAGGCCTGTTTTGGGAAAAATCTCGTTAGACAATCATCAACCAGCTTTCTAATCTGAGGCTTACTGCCATTATTCGAAACAAGCCCCTTTAGATCCGAGAGAAAATCCAGGGGAATCAGATCGCCGGTCTTGCAGAAGCGCAAGATAATCCTAAGACCCTTAATGGCCCTCTTGTTGCCTTTCGTAAAAATAGGGGCCCAGGCGCGCTCGAAAAAATATTCTCGCCGCGATTGAAGATCGCCGTTGTCAAATTTCGAGACTAACGGGCCGTAGAGAAGCATCAAGAATGCGCGAAAAGCCCCCAAGTCTCCTTTATCAATCGCCGCCCAGGCCGGCTTTTGTTCCGGAATAACCTGTAAAAGAACTGCTTCAAATTTCATAAAACCTCCCTCTCTCCTTCTAGTGAATTTTCAGCCAGAGTCTAGCATACAGCAAAGATTTTGTCTAGAATTAAATTATCTATGAGCTTTGTGCATCTGCATACCCACTCGCACTATTCGCTCCTGGACGGACTGACCAAAATCAAAGATTTGGTGAAAGAAGCCGCCCGCTTGGAAATGCCGGCTTTGGCGCTAACCGACCACGGCAACCTCTACGGAGCCATTGAATTTTATAAACAAGCCAAGAATGAAGGCGTTAAGCCCATCATCGGGGTGGAAGCGTACGTGGCTTCGCGCTCTCTTCACGACAGAGAGCCGGGCGTGGACGAACGGCGTTACCACTTAACTCTGCTGGCTGAAAATGAGGAGGGCTATCACAATCTAATCGAGCTTGTCACCGTTTCGCATCTGGAAGGTTTTTATTATAAGCCGCGAGTGGATAAAGAGCTTTTGCGAAAACATGCCAGGGGCGTAATCGCGCTCTCTGGCTGCTTCAGCGGCGAGATTCCCCGGACTCTTTTCAGAAATGATTTCCCGGCGGCGGAAAAACTTGTCGAAGAGTATAAAGAAATTTTCGGCAAAGATAATTTCTTCATCGAAACTTCCCATCATCCCGGGATTCCCAATCACGACGAAATTCAAAAGGCGCTCCGGGAACTTAGCGCCAAAACTAAAACTCCGCTCGTCGCCACCCAGGACTCGCATTACCTCAAGCCCGACGATGCTTCGGCTCAAGATATTCTGCTGGCGGTGCAGACCAACACCAAACTTGACGACGAAGACCGGCTCACGATGAAGGCGGATGATTTTTCGTTTCGTCCTCCCCTCGAGATGCGAGAATTTTTCAAGGATTGGCCCGGTGCCGCGGAAAACACCCTGGAGATCGCGAAGCGCGTCAATCTTACCATTCCCATGGGCATACTGCAGCTGCCGTATTTCGAAGTGCCGAGCGGATTTACTCCGGAAAGTTATCTTGAAAAACTTTGCCTGGAACGTCTCGAAAAACGCTATCCCAACCCGAGTCCGGATACGAAAAAAAGGCTGGAGTATGAGCTGGGAGTTATTAAAAAGACCGGTTTTTCAACTTACTTTTTGATTGTTCAGGACTTGGTCAATTGGGCGAAGAGGGCGGAAATTGTAGTCGGTCCGGGCAGAGGTTCGGCCGCCGGCTCTCTGGCTTCCTATGTTCTCGGCATAACCAATGTAGACCCGATAAAATACAATCTCTTTTTTGAACGCTTCATGAATCCCGACAGAATCTCGCCTCCTGATTTTGACCTTGACTTCGCGGACACGAGGCGCAACGAAGTTTTGGAATACGTTCAGCAAAAATACGGGCGGGATAAAGTCGCGCAGATAATAACTTTCGGCACCATGGCCGCCCGCGCCGCCATCCGCGACGCTGGGCGCGCGTTGGGAATGAGCTACGGCTTTTGCGACCAGCTCGCGAAACTGATTCCATTCAATCCTACTCAAGGAATGAAAGAGGGGTGGCTCGAACATTGCTTGAAAGAAATTGAGGAGCTGAAAACCAGGTATCAAAGCGACCCGGAAGCAAAACGTCTTCTGGACGCGGCGCTAAAACTGGAAGGAGTGGCGCGGCACGCTTCGGTCCACGCTTGCGGAGTCGTGATGACCAAAGAACCCTTGAAGAATATCGTGCCTCTGCAGTACGCGACTTCGCAGGGCGAGGCCGGCAGCAAAGAAGAAGTAATCGTAACCCAATATGAGATGCGCGCCGTTGAAGATTTGGGCCTTTTGAAGGTTGATTTTCTGGGACTAAAAAACTTAACTATCATAGAAAATACCCTGAAACTGGTGAAGGAGCGCCACGGCGTTGAGCTGGATTTGCCAGAAATCGAACCCAACGACTCTAAAGTTTTTAAGACATTGGAGGAAGGAAAAACCGTGGGTGTATTTCAGCTGGAAGGACAAGGCATGACTCGCTACCTGAAAGAACTTCGGCCGACAAACCTTGAAGACATTATCGCCATGATTTCTCTTTATCGGCCCGGCCCGATGGAACTTATCCCTTCTTACATAAAAAGAAAGCACGGCCGCGAGCAAGTTACTTATCTCCATCCCAAACTCGAGCCGATTTTAAAAAACACATACGGAATCGCGGTCTATCAGGAGCAAATGATGCAGATTGCCAGGGACCTGGCCGGCTTCACTCTGGCGGAAGCCGACACCCTGCGAAAAGCCATCGGCAAAAAAATCAAGAGTCTTCTGGCCGAACAAAAAGAGAAATTCGTCAGCCGCATGATTGCCAATAAAGTCGAAAAATCAATCGCCCGAAAACTCGGCGAACTTTTGGAGCCATTCGCCCGCTACGGCTTTAACCGCTCCCACGCCGCCTCTTACGCCCGGGTGGCTTTCGAAACCGCTTATCTCAAAACCTACTGGCCGCTGGAGTTCATGGCCAGCTTAATGAATTCAGACGAGAAAGACATCGACCGGTTGAGTTTTCTGATGAAAGAGGCAAAAGAGCTCGAAATCGAAGTTAAGCCTCCGGAACTCAACACTTCTTACGACGGCTTCGCGCCCGAAGAATCTCCAAGCGGGCCGGCAATCCGCTTCGGCCTTCGCGCCATAAAAAACGTAGGTTCGAACGTGGTGCGGGCGATAATCAAAGAGCGAAGCGAAAACGGCATCTTCACGAACTTGGAGGACTTTTTGGGGCGGATTCCCTATCTAGATTTAAATAAAAAGTCTCTGGAGGCTTTGATTAAATCTGGAGCCACGGACTACCTGGGCGAGCGCGCGGCGCTCCTCGACAATATTGAACTTTTGCTCCGGCACCATCGCGAGTCCAATAAACAGAGAAATGGCGCCCAAGATTCTCTTTTCGGAGAATCAGCTTCCGGGTTCCAGCCGAGCCTCGCCATGAAAGAAGTTCCTCCGGCGAGCCCGGAAGAAAAGCTGGGTTGGGAAAAAGAGCTTCTGGGTCTTTTCATATCCGGCCATCCCCTGGAGAAATTTCGCGAAGTGCTCTCGCGGCAGAAATTAAACATCAAGCTCATAAAATCCTTCAAAGCCGGCAGCCCCGTGATTGTCGGTGGGATAATCGAAGAATTCAAAAAAGTTCTGACTCGCAACAACCAACCCATGCTTTTTTTGAAGCTCGCGGATTTTACCGACAGCATCGAGGCCGTTGTTTTCCCCCGGCTCTTATCGGCGAACGGGGGCGTTTTCCAGCCGGACGCCTGCGTGGTGCTGAAAGGAAGTATTTCCATCCGTGGCGGCAACCCCTCCATCATCTGCGACGAAGCCCGAAAATTGGGAGAAAAAACTAGCCCCGTTAGAAGTTCTAGCGAGGCAACTCTAGATGCCGAAATTGCATAAAACATGAAAACTTCTAACGGGGTGAAGAAACAAAAGAAGCCCCAGTCTCCTGAAAAATCAAAACCAAAGGACCACCGCGAGCTCGGCCGGGAGCTGGATTTGTTTTCTTTCCACGAGGTTTCGCCCGGCGCGCCCTTTTGGCACTACAAAGGAATGCTCATTGTAAAGGCGCTGGAAAAATTCATCCGGGAACTCCAGGACAAACACGGCTATGAAGAAATTTCTACGCCGATAATGGTCAAAAAAGAGCTTTTTGAAAAATCCGGTCATTGGGAATTTTTTAAGGATGACATGTTTTATTTCAAAGCGGGAACTGAAACGTACGCCTTGAAACCCATGAACTGTCCTGAAAGCGCCCTGGTTTATCAAACCCGCACCAGAAGCTATCGCGACCTGCCGCTCCGGCTCGCGGAGATTGGGCGTTTGCATAGAAATGAACTCTCGGGAGTTTTAGGAGGACTTTTGCGCGTCAGGCAAATCACAATGGATGATGCTCACATCTACTGCCGTTTTGACCAGATAAAATCAGAACTTGTGAGCGTTTTAAAAATGACGGAGGAATTTTACAAGCGCCTGGGCCTTCCGGTCGTATATGGACTCGCCACCCGTCCTAAAAAGGCGATGGGCAGCGTAAAAACGTGGAAAGAGGCGGAAAAACTTCTGGGCGAGGCGCTGGAAGAGCTCGGGCTTAAATATCAAACCTTGAAAGGCGAGGGCGCTTTCTACGGACCAAAAATACATTTTGATATTAAAGATTCTCTCGACCGCACCTGGACTATCGCCACCGCCCAACTGGATTTTCAAATTCCGGAACGCTTTCAACTTGAATATATTGACGCCGACGGACAGGCCAAACGTCCGGTCATAATCCATCGCGCGATTTTTGGCTCATTTGAACGCTTTATCGGAATTCTTCTGGAACACTTTAAGGGCGCGCTTCCCTTCTGGCTCTCGCCGGTGCAAGTCGCGGTGCTGGCCATCAACGACCAAGTCACAGATTATTCCAAAAAAGTTTTCGAGGCCTTAAAAAACAAAAATGTCCGCGCGGAATTGGACCTGCGAAACGAATCCGTCGGCAAGAAAATTCGGGAAGCTGAACTGCAAAAAATTCCCTATCTTCTGATAATCGGTGAAAAAGAAGCCGCCTCCGAAAAAGTTGCCGTCCGCGAACGGGGCAAGGGAGATATCGGCCAGAAAACTCTTGAAGAATTTTGGGAAATCATAAAATAAAGCGCCGAACATTACTGCAAGGCGCCTTATCTCTGCCGGAGAAAATTTTCCTTAGTTTAAATTTGCCGTGCGCTTCATCTTCTCGATACTTTTCAGGCCGTTTCCTTCTAGCAGCACGCCGCTTACCAATCCGACTAGGAAAACTTGTTCTCCATAACGATGGTCAAAAACAGTTACTTTGAATACTCGTTTGCGTATGCCATCTTCAAAAACGCTGGTCTGATGAATTTTTACGTCCTGGCCTGCGCGCCGAAAATTTTCAAAAATCCTCATGGCAATCTCCACCGGCTTATCATCAACTTGTAAACGATCTAAATGATCAAACATAAGAAATCCCTCCCTTCGTCAGATCTATCAATTTCATTAAAACCAATAAAAATTAAAATGTCAAAAAGCAAGTTAATCATAATAGTTGGGCTAACTGCGTCTGGCAAATCGGAATACGCGGCAAAGCTCGCGAAGAAAATCGGCGGGGAGATTGTTTCGGCCGACTCAAGGCAAGTTTACAAAGGGCTCGATATCGGCACGGCCAAGATTAAAGGCCAGTGGTGCACGGATATCGCCGACACAAAGAAAACAACCACGGTAGTCGAATGGAAAAGATGCGCCGAGGATGCAATCGATACGATATATCGTATCGGTAAAACTCCTATTATTGTTGGCGGCACTATGTTTTATATCAAAGCATTGGCGGACGGACTGATTTTGCCGCAAGTTCCGCCGAATCCAAAGCTCCGGAAAAAACTGGAGAAAAAGTCCGCGACTGAACTTTTTGAAATCCTAAAAAAGAAAGATGCCCAGCGCTCAAAAATCATCGAGCCTAAAAACAAACGCCGTTTAATCCGGGCATTGGAAATTGTTGCCGCCCTAGGCCAAGTCCCGAAACTAAAGAAGCGCCGAAAATATGACGCGCTTTTTCTGGGCCTCAAGCGAACGCCCGCCGAGCTCAAAAGACGGATTGAAAAACGGATTTCCCGGATGTTAAAACGAGGGCTCGTGAAGGAAGTTCAAAAACTTCGCGCGGCTCGCCTCCCCTGGAAACGAATCTATGAATTCGGCTTTGAATATAAATATCCCGCGCTCTATCTTCAGAAAAAAATCTCCAGAAACGAGATGAAAGAAATGCTTCTGAAAGAAACGTTGGATTACGCCCGCCGCCAGATGGTCTGGTTTAAAAAAGATAAAAGAATCAGATGGATTTCGAGGCCTTGTTGAAACAAGGCCTCGTTGGATGATTTCCGCCGTGGAAAACTAAACTACGAAAACTTCGAGCTGGTTATCCTCATAGAGCAGAACCTTATCTCGCCGGATGTCAACTATTCCGTAGCCTGCTTCGCAGACGACAATGTTGTCATCTCGAATCCCGATTACTGGGAATTCGGACCCTTTTGTGATATGGAAAGTAAAATCTAGATGCGGATTAAACTCCTTCGCTTCCTCTTCTGAAATGAAACCAACGACTAGAGCTCTCATAAATCCTCCCTCCGATGAACTTCTATCGAGATATTAGCAAGGCAGGCTAAAAAGTCAAGCTTGCCTCAATATTTTTTCAAAAAGCTCTTTGAGGATGCCGGGGCTTGCTCCTATTTTTTTTGCTTTCGCTTCGCGCATGGCTTGGCCGATTAGAAACTGGAGAGAGGCCTCTTTCCCCTTTTTATAATCCTCTACGGCTTTTTGATTTCGCGCGATGATATTTTTTACTATTCCTTCAAGCGCGTTCGCGTCAGACGAAATTAAAAATCCTTCTTTTTCGGCAATGTCAGACGGGTCTTCGCCGGTTTCAATCATAATTCGCAAAATGTCCTTGGCCCCGCGAGAAGATATCTCTCCCCCGGCGGCCATTTTCATAAGCTCTCCAAAATTCTCCGGCGTAATTCTCATCTCCTCTATGGGAAGTTCTTTTTCTTTGAGCAGACCCAAGAGATCCGAGGTAATATAATTCGCTGAAAGTTCGATAAGTTTTTTCGGCTCGATTTTCTCGCTCCAGCGCTCGACCTCTGAAACCGCGGCTTCGAAAAATTCAGAAAGTTTCCGGTCGCGGGTAAAAACTTCGAGCTTCTCGCCATCCAAGCCGTATTCTTTTCTAAAACGAACTCTTTTTTGACCTGGAAGTTCCGGAAGTTCGTCTTTCAAAATCTCGGGATTGAATTCCGCGACTTCGGAGAGTTTCAAGGGCGGCAAATCCGGCTCCGGAAAATAACGATAGTCATGCGCCTCTTCCTTGGAACGCTGGGAAACGGTAATTTCTTTAACATCGTTCCAGCCGCGGGTTTCCTGCTTGACTTTCTCCCCTTTTCCCAGAAGCTTCGACTGGCGTTCAATTTCAAACTCAATCGCGCGTTCCACGTTTCGAAACGAATTGATATTTTTTATCTCAACTTTAGTTCCTAACTTGGCGGTTAAACCGCCAAGTGGCGGTTTAACCGCTTCTGCGATTGAAATATTAGCTTCTACCCTCATCTGACCTTTTTCCATGTCCGCGTCTGAAATTCCTAAATAGCGCAAGATAAGCTGCAGTTCCTCGGCAAATTCTCGAGCTTCTTTAGCTGAAGATATATCGGGCTCGGTAACGAGTTCCATCAACGGCACCCCGGAGCGGTTGAAATCAATGAGCGTCGCTTTATTTTTATCGTCGTGAACCGAACGCGCGGCGTCTTCTTCCAAGTGAACCCGAGTGATTCTAATTTTTTTACCAGAAAACGGAAGTTCTAAAATTCCTTCTTTCACTAAGGGATTTTTGTACTGCGAGATCTGATACCCCTTTGGCAAATCCGGATAAAAATAGTTTTTGCGGTCAAAGCGCGACTCGTCCGCGAGTTTGGCGCCCAGCGCCGCGCCCAGCCGCAAGACGTGCTTTATGGCTTCCTTGTTAGCGACCGGAAGCGTCCCGGGATGACCTAAACATATTGGGCAGATATTGGTGTTAGGGTGTTTTTCTAAAGGGTCGTTCAAACACCCGCAAAACATTTTCGTTTTGGTTTTCAGCTCCACATGGACTTCAAGTCCGATAGTCGCTTGATACGCCATAAAAAATATGATAACCTAATTTTCTATGCTTTCCTACACAGACTTAACCCCCGGGACGCAATTTATTCTCGATGGGGAGCCGTACGAGGTCTTGGAATATCAATTTGTCCGGATGCAGCAGAGAAAACCTTCGGTTCAAACCAAGATAAAAAATTTAATCTCGGGAAAAATTGTTTCGAAAACTTTCCAACCTTCGGATTCTCTCAAGGAAGCCGAGATTGAAAAGGAGGAACTCTCATTCATCTACGCGCACCGCGGCGAATACGTTTTTCAACAAGAAAAAGAGCGACTCACTCTCGCCGAGAACGTCATCGGCGAGGAAGCAAAATATTTAAAAGCTGGCCTCGCTGTAACCGCCTATAGATTCAATGGCAGAATCATAAACATTAAGCTTCCTGTAAAAGTGGATTACGTCGTTAAAGAAGCCCCGCCCGGTTTCAAGGGTGACACTGCCACCGGCGGCAATAAAAGCGTCACGCTGGAAAACGGACTTCAAATCAACGTTCCTCTTTTCATAGAAGCCGGCGACACGGTCCGGGTAAACACCGAAAGCGGTGAGTATACGGAGAGGATTTCCAAAGCGCGTCAAGCCCGTTAGAAATAAGCCGCCCCAGGGCGACTGCTGCCCTGCTTTCAGCATGGTGGATTTCTAACGGGCTCAAAAAAGCGTAAGTATCAAAAACGCCAACCCTGACAAAACCGAGCTCACCAAAAGACCCGTGGTCACCGGAAAATAAAAACGAAGGTTTTCGCGTTCAATCGTAAAATCGCCGGGAAGCCTCCCCAAAGGAAGCGTTTTGTTTGAAACAATGACCACAAGCCCGACTATCACCAAGAGGAGCCCCAAAGCGATTATTAATTTTCCAACTCCGTTCATTTTCAATAAAGAATGGTGAAATCTTTAAAATCCTCCGAAAGCGCCGCGGTGCCGATTTCAAACCTGTCCACCCGGGCGAAAATCGGGCCGCGCTTGGCCCATTCAAAAAGCTCCCGCACCTTCTCTCTTTCACCTCGCGCGACAATTTCCAGCGAACCGTCCTCAAGATTCTTGACGTATCCCGTTAAGCCCGAGGCGTGGGCGCGGCGCCGGGCCGAGTCGCGAAACAAAACCCGCTGAACCCGTCCGAAAACCCGCATTTTTTGGTATTCCGGCATATCTTTACTATAAAATCTTTTCCTATATACTAAAAGGACGTTCTTGAATATTTTGTTTCAATGAAATTACAACATGTGGCGATTATCCCGGACGGCAACCGGAGATGGGCCAAGCTTCACGGACTTAAGGCTTATCAAGGGCATCGGAAAGGCATGGACGAAACTCTGGAAAAGATACTCGGCGAAGCGCGGAAAATGAATATATCCTACATCACTGCCTGGGCGGCATCCCGAGATAACGTGCTGAAAAGAAGCAAGGCCGAGGTAAGTTTTCTTTACAGGCTTTTCGAAGAAAAATTTAAAAAATATCTGGCCGACAAAGAAATTCACGAAAATCAGGTGAATATTAAAGTCATTGGAGAGTGGAAAGACTTTTTCCCGAAATCGCTCCAAGGGGCGATTTTCAACCTTGAAGAAGCAACGAAAGATTACTCAAAGCTTTTCCTGACTATTCTGATGGCCTATGACGGCAAGCGCGAGATGGCCGAAGCCTTTCGGAAAGCGCAGGCGAGCGGAGAGCAGATAGACGAGGGAAACCTGAAAAATTATCTTTGGACAAAAAACCTTCCGCCCGTAGACTTGGTGATACGAACCGGCGGCAATCCACACTGGTCAGCTGGTTTTTTAATGTGGCATACGTCCGATTCGGAATTTTATTTCACCGAAACCCTGTGGCCGGCTTTTTCTGTGGCGGAATTTAGGAAAGCAATCAGCGAGTACGAAAGCCGCCCCCGAAATTTGGGCGCTTGATTTTCAACGGCAACTTCGTAATAATTACCGCAAAAGAAGCTTAACAAAGGAGATAAGAAGATGAAAAAGAAAAGCAGAAGTAGGAGGTCTTTTGAAATCCGCGGGATTCGGCCCGATGGCGCGAGAGAGTTGGGCTTTGGTGAAGGCACTCCGGAAGAAATCGCGAAATATCACCGTGAGCGTTTGAAAAATAACCCGGGCTCGATTTTTATTGCCCGAATGGTTGACAGAAAAAAGAAAGCGTGATAAAATAGCGCCAAACTTAAAAGGAGGTGGGGGATGAGAAAAAACAGGAAGAAAAACGAAAAATTCGAGCTGGTCGTCCAGCTCGCTATAGTCATCTTTCTTTCTCTGATAATACTTTCCGTCCTGTGGTGGGACGGAAATAGAAAGACGGCGATCGCAGAAAAGGTAGCTAGCCAACAGCACATTGTAGTTTTTGTGAAATAACCGGGATAGGTCCCTGCCTATCCGAAAAGAGCCCCTCGTGGAGAAAACTCCCGGGGGCTCTTTATTTCTAAAACTCTTCCAAAAGCCGGACCAAAAGACGAACCGGGGCGCCAGCCGCGCCTTTGGCCAAGTACTCCCCTTCTATGGTGGTCATCCGCGGCGCGATATCCAAATGCACCCAGGGATACCCTTTGGCCCACTGCCACAGAAAAACCGCGGCGGTAATGGCGCCTCCGTATTTTGTCTTTCCGATATTGGCCCAATCGCCAAAAGTTCCCTTAATTTCTTCCTCATAATCCGCGGTCAGCGGCAAAGGCCAGACCGCGTCTCCAGTCTCGTTTCCCAGCTTTCTAAATCTCTCTTCCAGTTTTTTATCCGAAGTAAATAGTCCGGTCCAGCGCTGGCCCAAAGCCGCCATCGCCGCGCCTGTCAAAGTCGCGATATCCACCACCAGAGCCGGTTCATATTTTTTCGCGTACGTCAGAGCGTCCGCTAAAATTATCCGGCCCTCCGCGTCTGTATTCAAAACCTCGATGGTTTTGCCGGACATGGTGCGCAAAACGTCGCCCGGATGGTAACTCGAGCCGGAAGGCATATTTTCCACCGCCGGAACCAAGCCCACGATATTCTTTTTCAGCTTTAATCGCGCGGCCGCGCGGATAGTATGAATAACCGCCGAACCTCCGGACATATCCATATGCATCTCATAAATCGCCTGCTCTGGTTTTAAATTAAGCCCGCCGGTGTCAAAGGTAACTCCCTTGCCTACTAGCACAATTGGCTTTTGATTTTTCGGGCCTTTTAGATATTCCATAACGATAAACCTCGGCCGCTCGTCAGAGCCTTTGGAAACGCCAAGAATCCCGCCCATTTTAAGGGCTTTTATTTTTTTCTCATCAAAAATCGAAACTTTAATGCCGGTGCCTTTCGCGTCTCTGCGGGCGTGTTGGGCCAAAATCCGCGGAGTCATGTCGCCCCCGGGCGTGTTGGCCAGACGCCGAGCCGCGTTAACTTCCTCTCCGACAATCGTCCCGCGCCTAAAGCCCTCGGCGATATTTTTATCCGGCCTTGCCGCAATCGCCTGAATTTCATCAATAAAGTTAAATCCGTCTTTGGGCGGAGTTTTATATTTCACGAATTCGAAATTAGCCATCTGGGCGTTGGCCGCGACCGCTTCGTAAAAATCTTGAGTTTTTTTCGCGTCCGTCCAGGGAGCTACCCAGAACGCGAACTTTTTTATTTTTTCTTTTTTCGCCGTCTGAATCGCGATTCTGGTCGCCAGCGCCGCCTTTTGGGTGGAAAATTCGCTTTTCTTCGAAACTCCGACCGTTAAAATCTTGCGTTCGGTTTTGGGTAAAATGAAAAGTTTAACTTCTTTCTCTTTTGGATTTACGCTTTTTCTTATTTTTTTGAGATAGTCTTTTTCCTCTTCGCTCAAAAATTTAAAAAGGGAGTAACCCGCAATATAGTCCCCTTCAAACATAAAAAACACCAAAGGAATCGTTTTCGGTTGGGGCTCGCGGAGAAGCTTAAATTTGACAGGCATGATAGTGAAGAAGATAACAGAAACCTTGACGAAAAGCAAAGATATTTGCTATACCAGTAAAGAAATTCTAGGAGTTCCGAACATAGGCAAGGACCTTAAAAATCCTTAACAAAAGGGAGGAGATTATCATGAGACGGCTGAAAGCACTATATTTATTACCCGTGGTTTTCCTTAGCGCCTGCGCGGCGCGAATGGAAGTTCTAACGGCGACGACCGAAAGCGGTACCGTCCTCGGACATTATGCTTTTTACCGTACCGATAACAAGGGCGGTATAGAGGCGGCAGGCCGAGACATATACGACAAGGATGGTAAACTCGTGGATACAAAGTTCGCCAGTGGCCCAACTGTACTTTATGGGACGACCGCCGGTAGTGCACCCGCTGTCGCGGGGGCAACCGGTTTCGCGCTCGGTATGAAATTTTTGCGGCCTACCGAGATCAACGAGACAACCAGCACCAACGTAAGCGGGGTGTCCTCGAGCGATCAAAGCCAAGGGCAACAGATGCAACAGCAGCAAAAACAGAAAGGCGGGGACGCAACTGCAAGCCCCACCGTGAGCTCCACGGCAAGTCCGGTCATTAGTCCGACAGTGAGTCAGACCAACAGCCCGACTATTAGCCCGAGCGTCTCGGCCTCAACCGGCCCGATAAGTAACACGGCAAAAGGCGGTGCCGGAGGTCAAGGCGGTTTTGGATATGGGGTCGGAGGTCAAGGTGGCCAAGGCGGTTTTGGATACGGAGCGGGAGGAAGCTCTTTTTCCGGTGCAAGTGCAACTGCAAACCCAACCATCGTCAACAAACCCACCACAAGTGTTGGCGTTGGGATAGGCATCGGCATTGACAACAAAAATGTCAACAAAGCCGAAAGCACGAACGTCAACAAAAACGATAACTATAACAAGAACCAAACAAGCATAACCCAACCACAGCCGAAAAAGTGCGGCTGGTGCTGAACAACACAGAAGGAGGAAATATGCAGAAGATAGCGGTACTGTTGGCGCTCGCGTTCGGGATTTTATTCCCAGCGCTGAGCCAAGCCTACGTGGTCGCGCCAAAGGTCGGCGTGGTCATGGTGGAAATCAAGCGCGGCGACACTTTCTCGGGGGTATGCTCCGACTTGTCAAAGAAAGGTCTCCTGCCAGAGAAATTCGGGGCCGTAAGGTGTAAAAACTCGGCCCTCGCGCGAAACGGCCTGACCGAAGAAAGCGCGCGATACATCCAGCCCGGGGATCTTTACTTTTTCCCGTATCTGCCGCTCGCGAAATATGAGGGAAAAGTTCGACAAGAAATCGCCGCCTCTCTTCTTCCGCTCCTCAATAAAGCAGAGAGGGGAACAAAAGTAGTCGGACAAAGGCTGAAGGCGGCCGAACAAGAAAGAGATAAAGCGCTCGACCAGCTTCGCGAGTGGAAAATCGGGGCCTTCCTGGGCATGGGGATGCTCACTATTTTCGCAGTATTAATCTTTTTCTTAACGCGCGGTTTTTTCCGGGTGAAGATTAACAACCTAAAAAGCTGGCAACTTGGGGAGAAAGTAACCTATACTCTCCCCGGCACAAAAAAGACCGTTAGCTTCAAGGTTGTGGGGAGCGGCTTCAAACAAGACGACGGCCGGGAAGTCCCCTTCTTGCGTCTCCAAAGCTCGCTCGCTCCTGATGTTGTGGTGGACTCGTACCCCGCCAACAACGTCTATCGGCACATGCGAAAGCATTTGGAGCCAAGCATCATTGAGTTCGAGCAGAGAACCGTAAACTAACTCAAACCAGCTCTTTACCGATTTACCGATTTTGCGTCTGTCCGAGAGTATTTTACTCATAAGACAGCGCCAAGTCTACGGTGAGGAGGAAACTCCATAAGCGTAGAGAGATCGGATGAATCGAAAAAGCCCCTTCCGCCAAAACGGACGGGGCTTTTTAATTTTGCTAACGTAGACTAACTCGCCTCTTCGGGATTGTCAGCAGGAGGTGCTGTGTCCTCCGAAGCCGGAGGCGAATCCTCAATCGTATTTTCTCCGCTTTCACCGCTTTCACCCGCCGTAGCCTCTGGCGAAGGCCGGGCGCTAGCGGAATTTCCTCCGGTATCAGCTTCAACTTCAACATTATTTTCAACCACCGCCTCGCTCTGATTTTCAACAACGGTGTCAGTCTGAACTTCTGTTATTTCAGTATTAACGATATTCTCCACCTCGGATTGGGCGCAGGCGTCTCCGGTGATAATTATTCCGCCGCTGGAATATCCCCCGAAGTCTGGGAAGTCAGGAAAATCCGGAAAGTCTGGAAAATCTGGAAAATCAAAATCATCGCATTCCTTGGGCGGTTCTTTGCAGGTCGAAACCTTCTTGGCGTTGTTGGTTTTCTTGACGCGGTCTTTCATATCCTCGAGCTCCTGGTCCGTAACCGAGTTGGAGTCATTCGCCTCCTGCGTCAAAAGCTGGTCCGCTTCGTCAGCGAGCTCATTAATCCGAATATCTTCTCCGGGCACCAAAGCGTTCCCCACCCCGAAATGCGCGATATTGAATTTTAACGCCAAAAGTTCGCGCGCGAGCTTGTCATACATCGTATCGTTATTGTTCAAAATCTCCTCGGCCTCATCGGGAGTCTCTACCCAGACCGGCCCCACGCTCTGCGGCAAATCCCACAAGTCTTCGTGGTTCTTCCAAAATCCTCTAGAGCGTATCTCAAATTTGTCACAGCCCTCGATTTGCGCCGTGACGTTTATGACGTGCGCCTCAAAAGCGAAAATCAAAGGCAGGGAGGCGAGCGTCAAAACCAGGCCAGTCAAAGCGATTCCGAAAATAGAACGCTTTTTAAAAGTAGAAAATAACCCGAACTTCTTAACCCTGGCTCGGGGTCTTTGCCTGACGGTTCTTTTCTTTATTTGCTTCGGTCTTATGTCTACTATTAACATGCTAATTTTTAATGTTTGCGCTTATCACTGAAATAAAACCGAGGTACGGAATCCGAATATATGTATCTCCGACTTTGTACGCCTTACCGATAATGTCTTCATATCTGACCGCTTCGTCATCCTTAAAATTCGCGTCGCCCTTGGTGGTTAAAGTTTTTTCGGAGAGCTTCACGATTCTATGTATTGTGAATCCCTGCCTGCCGTCAGGCATGGCCTTTGGATTTGACCAGACCACGATATCTCCCACGCTTAATTCTTCTTTGCTCTTAACTCCCTTGATTAAAATTAAATCCCCTTCCTTCAGAATCGGCCACATTGAGCCGGACGTTATCGAGGCCATGGGATATGGCGTACCCAGCCACTTTGAGAGCCCGACCGGAAGCCCCCAAAATATCAGCGCGACAATGGCCGCATAGATTACTATATCCAAAAGTATCTTCAGAAATTTCTTCATATCCTATCCGCTTTTCCATGTTGGTACGCGAAATATAAAAACTCTTCCAGTATATTTCGCGCCTATTTCAGCCGAAGCCGGCATATAGACCGTGAACTCTATCCGGTCGGCCGTTTTGGGGGCGAGGACGAAATAATTTTTATTAAGGTCCATCAGCTCGGAAATTTTTCCGACCCTGACCACGGCAATCCACATGCCGACCGGCGTTTGGTTTTCAATGTCCACTCTTCGGATAGCCGATGTCCCGCGGGACAGGTCTCCAAAATCCAATCTCTCGGTCGTGGGATTCACTCCCACTCTGCCCTCGCCTTCAATCACCAAAACCTGCGCCGAATATTTGTTGGCATCGAGCGCGATGTAGAAGACGGCGAGAAAAATAATAATAAGAACAACGGCGAGGATTTTCTCACCCTTGGTCATCCTCCGCCAAAAACTTTTGTCTTCTTCCATATGTATGTTTCCCCTATCGGCTTATTAATCGCCGAATCCTCCGGCCCGTCACAAGCGAGCCAGAGAGATTCGAAGATCAATCGCTGTTATCGGGGTATGTCACTGAAACGGCTAACACGGTTAACTTCGACCCAGAGATCACAGCCGAAGAGTTCGCTTTCCAAAGCAGGATCAAGCTCATACTCATCAGGTATTTCCTCGTCTTGGGCGCAATTTCCAATAAAACACGGTACATGAAGATCGATTGTCCAACTGTCCTCAATATCGTCTTCGGACTTCGCCAAGACTCCAAATACATCGAAGAAACTTGCCACAGAAGGCGTCCAAGCTGGTGTCGAGGTAGGTCCGTGGAAAGCGGCCAAATTCCCATCGTTATCAGGACTCTTGTCATCCTCTTTCGAAAGGTAAGGACATAGTATCGGCAACATTTCGAACTCCTCATCTTCGCAAACGAATATAGTACGCCCGGGGTTCTGTGGATCTGGTACTTCTGTCACGCGGCCAAAACCCTCTTCGCCATCAAAGCATTTAGGTTTCTGGCGAATATGATATTCGATGTCATCCGCATCAGGCTCCTCAAAGAAGGAACGGCTCATCGCGATTGTGGCAGTAGCCAGGCGAACCTCCTCAGGGAATACCGTACCAAATGCTATCTCGAGAGGACTTACCGACAGAGCGTTCTCAATTGTTGCCGTTACGTTAATCACATGCGCCTCGAAGGCCGCGAAGAGAGGGAGCATCGCTACCGCTGTTCCTGCGGCGGCGATTCCTAAGATTATTTTCTTTTTCATAGATTAATTTTTAATTATCGCCAATAATTATCGACCAATAATATTTATTTTTTATTTGATGAAAGCTATTGGCGGCGAACCATCTCGACCAATGATGACTCGTCCCGCATAGCCCTCATCAATTTCCTTAATCAATTCGGATTCTGGCTGACCACAAACGACACGCAATCACCCTGATTCTTAAATACCGGGCTTAAAAATGACTGCCATCCATCTTTCTTGCACTGGTTTTTGTCAGTCGGGGGGTTGAAATCAAAAACATCTCCGTCAACATTAAGGTTGTCGATAAGAATGGTCTGCTCGCCGTCGGCGAACCCCCAGTTTGAATCCACCACAATCGAGACCCGAAGCAATTCCTTTGACCCCGCGAGAACGAGAGCATTCGCATAGGTGTCATAGAACGTTCCGCCCAGCTGGCCGGTGTCGTAACGTGTTTCCGCGATGCCAATCAGTTCGCCGGAAGGCGTCCAGGTGTTCGGTGTGCAACCGCTGAATGACGGGTGCGGTCCTAGATAGACAAAAATATTTTTGTCTCCCGCGCTGATTACGCCGTCGTTATCATTATCAATGCGCAGTTGGAAGCGAGGCGAGCCGCCGTAGCAGTCATCGTCAGTAACATTGAAGTCCACCGACAATGAACCAAGATCAGCAAGCGTCGTGCCGTCCGGCATATTGAAAACAACGGCCGAGAACGGGTCCGTTCCGTCCGAAACGAGTTTCACCGCTCCGCTGTCAATCACTGCTCCGCCGAACAAAAGCGGCGTCAGAGCGAGAGCCACAAGAGGCGTCAGTGCGGCCGCAATTGTTCCGGAGCCTAAAACTATCTTCATTTTTTTCATTTTGTTTTTTGTTTAGTTGTTAATTTTGGACCTTTTTGTTCCAATTTTTAAATTGGCTAATTGATTTAATCAGGACAGCTAGCGATTTCCAAAAGAGCCGCTTCAAGCGAGGCGAAATTCGCAACCGAGAAGTAATGCGACGCGTCGTCCGCAATTTCAGTTTTAAGATACGTCTCTGTTGAAGCGGAAACTCCGACTCCGAGGACAAAAATTTCAATCCCTGCGGCGCGGGCCGCGTCAGCCGAAGCCGCGGCCACATCATCGGCGGTTGTCGAAGGAAGCGGCCGGTTTGGCGCGCCGTCCGTGATAATCACCATCACGTCAGGCGAATCAAGGTCAGCTCTGTCATGTCCGTCCCCAGGATTGTCGAGCTCGGTTTTCGCAAGGTCAATGCCGCCCTTAAGGTTGGTGAAACCCCCCGCAGTCAGGGCGTTTATCGCGGCGTGGGCGCTGGCTTCATTGTCAGTCAGGTGCAGATTAAGCGTGGCGTTCGTCGCGAAGCTCGACTGGCCCGTGTGAACGCCGTCTGTTGAAGGCGCTAAGGCAGTTATGAAAGAATTTGCGGCGTTTTTCAATTGAGTAAGTTCAGAGGAATTGATGCTTCCGGAGCGGTCCAAGACCAGCATCAGGTCAATCTTTCCAAGGCATCCGACCGTTGACGGCTTTCCGGTTACGCTAACGCGGATGTTGCAGCCGAAAAGCAAATGTTCGTTTTCGGCGGGCTGGACATAGTCATCCGGCTCCGCCGCCGGATTTATTCTCAAAACAAAATTCTCCCAATCCTGCGCGCAAAATCCGAAAAAGCACGGGACTTTCAAATCCAGATTCCAGGTGTCAAGCTTGTCGTTAATTGAATTTTGAAGCTCGCCCGCGATTTCAGTTGTCGAAGCCACCAGCGGCGTCCAGAGACTCGCGTCAATCGGCCCGTGAAAAGCCGGAATGCCCGGGTCGTCATTTTCGTCCGGCTCGTTGGGGTCAAAAGTTACTTCGTGCTTTGAAAGATACGGGCAGAGAATCGGCAGAAATTCAAAGCCCTGGTCTTCGCATTGAAATTCAGTCGCGTTGTTTACAAAAATCACCTCGCCGAAGACTGGAGCGGTCGAACTGGCATTCCAGCACTTCGGCTCTTGATGAATCGTGTACTCCAAAAGGTCGAATTCGGGGTTGTTTAAAAAAGATTGGGAAAGCTCTATGTCAAAAGTTTTATCGAGCTCTTCTTGCGGAAACACCGTCCCGAAATCAATCGGGTCCGAAACAATGATGTTGTCAAGCTGGTCATTTATCTCGGCCGTGACGTTTATGATGTGCGCCTCAAAAGCCGCGATAAGAGGAAGCGTAACCAGAAGAGCTCCTGCCGCCAAAATGCCCGTGATTATTTTATTTTTCATCCCGTTAGAGATAGAAAACGCTTTAGTCTATTTTTTAGATAGCGTTTACCCATACCAGTTTTTAAATATTTTTCTCTCGACCTTGCATCTTGTTCGTTAATGCAACCTTCATAATAAATTAGTTTGAATGGGCCTCTGCCCTTTGTGGAATAAACCATGTTAGAACTATGTTCCCTAAAGCGTTTCCGTAAATCAAAAGTGAACCCTGTATACCATTTGTTGTCTTTTTTACTCTGAAGTACATAGACGTAGAACATATAGCATGATCTCTAACGGGATTCATCTCATTTATTCTAATACCCAAACAAAAAACCGGTAAAAATCCTGCCCGCGAAGGCGGGTGTTTCCCCGGCAACTTGTTCTCTATTCTAGCAGAGCCGAATTATTGAACAACTAAAAACTATTCGGAAATCTCAAAAACCTGTCAACAATCTGTGAATAGCTTGTTCAAAAATCATAAAAACGCCTCAAAAACGCCTCAAAAATTAAGCAAAATTAAGCAATCAACCCATCCCTCCGCTATTCCAGCGATAGCGGGAATACTACATAGATCCCTGCCTTATTCCTAATTCTTACCTTTTCGCTATTCCAGCGATAGCGGGAATACTTTACAGATTGATATATCTGCATGAAAATATACCAATGGCCCGATACAGCAAACTCGCTACCCAAATTCTGTCTCTTTTGGCAAACGGCCTTCTTCTCGGCTATGCCCGCGGCCAGAAACAAAGGAAAGAACTTTTGGAAGAAAGCGACGCCATCTGGCGTTCCATTGACCGCGAACAGCTCTTTCACGCTCTCCATATTTTGAAGATGAGAAAATTAATCAAGATTGTCCAAAAAGCCGATAGCGAAAGAGCTTTAATCACGCCCGAAGGGAAAGCCCGCGCTCAAAAATTTATATTGGAAGGGCTGGAAATTAAAAAACCGAAACGCTGGGACGGAAAGTGGCGACTCGTTATCTACGATATTCCCGAACCCCGAAAGAAAATTCGCGACGGTTTTCGCCAGCATTTGAAACGGCTCGGTTTCTCCGAATTTCAAAAAAGCGTTTTCGCGATCCCCTACCCCTGCGAGGAAGAAGTCGCCACCCTCGTCAATTTAATGAATCTTAAGGACAACGCGCGCTATCTCGAAACTCGGCTCTCCAATGACCGGAACTTGAGAAACGAATTTTCAATATGACAATCTATAAAGTATTCGCGCGATAGCGGAAATACAACATAGAACAGGGAACAGAGCTTCAAATGAAAAAGGACGAGCCCAGCCCGCCCTTTTTGATTTTTCCTTCCTCCTTTCATTATGGCATAAAATTTCTCACAATCCAGACCTCGCTCTGGCCACTCGGGTTTACTCCCCCTCCGACAATAGTGTGGCCATCAGCAGAAATGAATATTCCCGGTGCTTGATTCGGTTTCCAGCCCGTAATGTCGATTCCGTGTTCATTCATGAGGACGTCTTTTAGATTGCGCATCCCGTTAGTCGAATCCCATATGAACCACTCGTTCCGACCCGGACAGCAGAAATGAACCATGCCGACAATCAAAGAGCCGTCGCCAGAAACTCCATTGGCTCCTGCGTCGCCGCCGCCAGGCAAAGTTCCTATGCTAACCATTCCTTCGCTCTGCGTCCAGCGAAAAGCTTGCCAATTCGGACCAACAAGGCTCTGGCCAACCACCACCGAGCCATCTGCAGAAACCGCATTAGCAATGCTGTCGAAGGGACCGCCTGAAAGATCTCCCAGCGGCTTCATTCCTTCAAGCGCGGTCCAGCGAAAAGCCTCTCGGCCGGAAGCGCTGTAGCTATAACCAACTATTACCATTCCGTCAGAAGAAACCGCGCTTGCCGTGCTGTATGGATAAAAACCCAAGTTGCCGAGTCCTTTCATCCCTTCAGCTTGCGTCCAGCGGAACGCTTCCACAATTCCGGAACTGGTCGTGCCCACAATCACTTGCCCATCGGCCGATACTCCTGACGCCAAGCTGTAATCGATTCCACCGGGAAGGTCTCCGAGTCCAACCATGCCTCCTGCCTCGGTCCAGCGAAAAGCCTCATGGTCAGGCGTGAACATTGTGCCGATGATAACGGACCCGTTGGCCGAGACGTCATTCGCAGAGCTGCCGCTTATGGCTTCGGGATTCTCACTGAGCAACTCTAAGCCGCCAGAGGCCGTCCACTTCACTGCATGAACTGGAGAAGGCGGCAAATATCCTACAATAGTTGCGCCGTCTGCCGATAACGCGTTTACGAAAAAATCCACGCCAAGTCCTTCAAAAAACACTGGCCCGACTTCAGGATGAGTTTCTATCCAAAATAAACGATAAAGTCCCGCCACCGCTTTCAAAGCGTGCGGAACGAGAGCATCAGCCATCTGATGGAGCCGAGCATTCACCTCTTTTTTCTTCCCGACAAGCAATTTGGGGTTATCGAATGGGATTGCTTCACCATTCCACAGAGATGGATTGAATTCCATCGGTTCTCCGTCAAGGTCTTTGTAGAAATTATTCCCGATTGAAACAAGATCGTCTCTTTTCTTGCTTTTGCCTGCCCAATACTGGGTTTTCTGCGCCGCATACCAGAACAACTTGAAAAGATTTGTTGGAGTCGGATGTACTCTGTTCCAGTCGAAATCGCAGGGGAGATTCGGCAAACATTCAATTCGGTATTCCTGGCCTTGGAACTTATCTCCCGAATGTTTTTTGACAACGTTTGCGCTGACGAAGTCTTCGTACAGATCTTTTTCTCCGATGACAGGATCATGGGGCGTAAGATGCACATGAGCCGGAACTCCCATGTCGGAGAGAAGATGCGCCACACGTCCCAACCAGTAATACGCTTCACTGATTCTTCCATCCCGGTAAAACGGAATCACTTTGTTGTCCCAGAGGTCCTGCGCCAGTCGGTAATTGCTGTCGAAATTCTCACCGCAGGATGGAAAGAAATCTTCAAGGAAATTTGGGAGGCCAAGATTATATAATCCTCCGGCCACCAAACAATTATATGGCCTCTGCTCTAAACCGGATGGTGCCTTTTTAGGGAAATCTGGATTCCAGAAATGCTCCAAAAATCCATTGAGCCCTTCGTTGGTATCAGTATGCTCAGACAGAGTTCCCCGACAAAAAAGAAAATTATTCTCATTGTCTTCCTCTCCGCTTCCTACAAAGATGTCATCACCTAGGTCGTAATCTGCCTTACATCTCCCGTCCAACTTATTCTCATCAGTTAAATGATCCTTAATCTCCTGCGGCGTTTCGGGCCATATCTTGGCCGCTTCCGCTACTATTTCCTTGTGGGTTGGGATATCATAAGGATATACTTTGGAAAAAAGACCTCCCACCCAAAGTAGAGCAATAATTAACAGAATAGAATTTATCATATCTTCCCCCTTATGAAGATTAAACTCGAGAGATTGACTTTCTTAACCACGCTTAGTCTCTTCCTCTCTGTCCCATTTCTTTTCTACCTCCTTTCTTATCCACTGGCGTACTTGTCTAATTCTGGTGGAGAAATCGGCATATCTATTTTCTTTCTATTCATCCCGACGGTCCTTAGTTCGCCATTGGCTCTAGCTTTTGGGGTAATCGCATTTAGACGTGCCTACAAAAATCCTAATACATCTAGATCGGAGTATATTTTCTCTGCTGTAGGAGCATTATTTGGACTTATTGCCGCGGGCTACATTATCCTATTTTTGCTCTCCGGAATTCTATAGGTAATTGTCAAACAACATACTCCTTCCAAAATAATTTATCTGCTCAAAAATGTCTAGCTGTGAAGTATTCGCGCGATAGCGGAAATACAATATAGGAAGATTTGAAAGATTTGGAAGATTTTACAGGGCGGCTTGTCGTGGTAGATTAGAGTATCGTTCTTTGATTTATAAGCTAAAACAAAAAGATGAAAAGAATATTAGGTCTTATATTCTTTTCTCTTGCCTTAGTATCTCTGCCGTCCTACGTTCTGGCTGGCGAGGAGAATGAACTGCCTGAAAATTGCGTCTGCCGGGAAAAAGAAGGAAGAATCGTAGTGGAGTTTGAAGGCTTTTTGGTGGCGAATAAATCCGAAGAAAAAGCGAAAACCGGACCGGTCGCGGCCAATCTTCCGGCCGGAACCTACCGCGTCTGGCTTTCTTCTTTCGACAATCATCTGGACAAGCTTCACCAAATCCAGCCGCAGGAATCCTGGTTCGTGATTCTACAGAATGAAAACGGAGAGGTTATTGCCACCACTTCGCCCATCGTGGATTTGCCACAGGACGAAGAGCGGTTAGAGGAAGTGGTTAACGAAGAGTTGGTTTTGGGCGAGGAGGCGCGTTTCCTGATTGCCAAGCACGCGGCTTTCCCTTCAGACAATCCCAACAGCATCAATCCGGTTTGCGCGGCTTTCGAGATTCAAGAAGAAGAGCCTCCCCCGCCTCCGGAAAACCATCTGCCGGTTTTTACCGGCCCGAGCCAAGCCACGACCACTCTGGGAAATACTCTGGAATTCACGGTTACGGCTTCGGACCCGGACGATGACCCCCTGATTTTCTCGTCAGAACTTCCCGAAGGCGCCAACTGGGCAACCTCAACCGGACTTTTTGCCTGGACTCCTCAAGCAACCTCGTCGTTGGGAACTACAACCGCGCGTTTTTTCGCTTCTGACGGAATAGGAACCTCAACGCATGAAGTTCTGCTCGAAGTGTTAGAGCCCGAAGCCACGACCACGCCGAACCTGCCGCCTTTCTTCGTGAATTTCGCGCCGCCAACCAGCGCCACTTCCACCGAACTTTATTCTTACGACGTCGAAGCTGCTGACCCGGAAAACGCTCCCTTGAGTTTCGCTCTCGATGCCTCGTCTTCGCCCGTAGGCATGAACATAACTTCGTCCACCGGCCTTATAACCTGGACACCAACCATTGGCGAGGCTTCCAGCACTCCCTATCAAGTGGCGATAAGCGTGACAGACGGCGTGAATATAGCCACGACCAGCTACGAACTTTTGGTCGCGTCCACCACCCCGCAAGCGACTACGACTCCGGAATCAAATCCGCCGCCTTCGAGCGATAGCGGAGGCAGCGGTGGAGGAGGTGGTTCGACTTCGCTCACCACAAGCGGAGGAGGAGGGCCGCCTTTTCCGATACGAGCCCACAATCTTCCAGAGCCGCGCTTTATAGGGTCAACTACAACGCCAGCAACCACGACCGTAGTTATGGCGCCAGTTGTTATCCCGCCGCGAGCAATTAGTGCTCCCATAAGTGATTCAGCACCTTTACAATTAGAAGGAGGCGAAATTACGCCAAATACAGGAGGAATTGAATTTCTGGAAGCCGTCGAGCTTCCAGCCGCAAGCTCTCAAGCCGCCGAACCATTTTTTAGCTTGGGAGCGGCTCTATCACTTTTGGGATTACTAAATCCCTATATCCTGGTGTTGCTCATCTCCGTGGCGCTTTTCCTGGCATACCTCTACTACCGATACCGGAAGGAAGACGCCGAAAAACCGGCAACAATCGAAGACAAAGCGCCTAGTCAGGCCGAATCAGAATGGCAAAATCTGCCAAGGCAAGAGGAAGAAGATAAAGTCTTCTAAACCAAAACGCTCCGATTTGAATCGGAGCGTTTTGGTTTTATTCGTAGCGCAAAGCTTCAATCGGGCTTTTGAGCGAGGCTTGGCGCGCGGGATAAATGCCGAAGACAAGTCCAACCGCGCCGGAGACCAGAAGCCCCAGAAACGCCGCCAAAGCCGGAAAACTGAAAGCCCAAGGAAGCCCCACGAACTGCGAGAGAATAAAGCCGACCGCGACCGATAAAATCGCTCCGAGAAAAATTCCGGCAAGTCCTCCGAGGCCGGTCAGAATCACGGCCTCCAGCAAAAATTGAGTCAAGATATCGCGGTTGGTCGCGCCGATGGCCTTGCGAAGCCCTATCTCGCGAGTCCGCTCCGTGACCGAAACCAGCATAATGTTCATAATTCCGATGCCGCCGACCAAAAGCGAGATGGCCGCGATGGACACCAAAAGCAAGGTCAGGACGTCCGTGATGGTGGAAAGCCGAGCCGCCAAATCCGCCTGGGTCTCGACGAAGAAATCATCTTTCGTCGGGTCGGTGATGCCGTGGGAACTTCGGAGAGT
The DNA here is from genome assembly GCA_001778985.1 of Candidatus Giovannonibacteria bacterium RIFOXYD1_FULL_48_21. GTDB lineage: Bacteria > Patescibacteriota > Minisyncoccia > JACPKW01 > UBA11713 > UBA11713. The sequence goes on from MFIU01000002.1 coordinate 130,081, forward strand.
CTCTTCAATATCTTCGACGGTTCTCGAAACGTTTTCCTCGCTGTCCGCCTGAACAATAAAGCGATGAAAATATTTAATGCCAAAAATCGCCTCCTTGGCGGTGGTGTAAGGCATAACCGCCATATCGTCAAAATTGAAAAAGGAAATTTGCCCTTTTTTCGGCAAAACCCCGATGACCCTGAAATTTTTCCCTTTGATTTTAATCCGCTCGCCCAAGGCTTCGTTATCTCCGAAAAGCTCTTCTTTTACCTTGGCGCCGATAACCACCACGGCCTGTGAACCCCGCACTTCGCTCTCGCTGAAAAACGTTCCCTCTTGGGGAAAAATTTCGAAAAGCTCCGAGGCTTCTTCGCTCGCGCCGAAAATCGTCAGGCGGTAGGTCTCTTTGCCCCAAAGCGCGTTCTCTCCGCCGAAAACCACGGGCATTATCCTAGAAATGTTCGGGGCGTTTTCTTTTCGCCGCAAAAGCTCGAGGTCTCTTTCTTTGAGCGAGTCGGAAAAAATCTGGGCGATATCCGAAGGGCCGGAAGGCTCGCGGCCCGGCACGACCGCGATGGTCCTCGAGCCCAAGCCTTCCACCTGTGACAAAATCAGCTCGCCCGCGCCTTGGACAATCGCCATCACCAGAATAATCGAGGTAACGCCGATAACAATCCCTAAAATCGTCAGGAGAGAGCGGGTTTTGTGAGTCCGGAGCCCGGCGAGCGCGGTTTTAAGACTATGTCCGAAAGTCATGAAAAAATTTTATCGCTCTCAATCCGGCCGTCTCGAAGCGTAATCAGGCGGCTGGCTTGGCGGGCGATCTCCTCTTCATGGGTCACCAAAATAATCGTGTGCCTGCCTTCTTGATTTAAATTTTTTAAAATTTTAATCACCGCTTCCCCGCTTTTGGTGTCGAGGTTTCCGGTCGGCTCATCCGCGAAAATTACTTCCGGCGTCAAAACCAAAGCCCGGGCGATGGCGGCGCGCTGTTTTTCGCCTCCGGAGAGCCGAAAGGCCTCGTGGTCCCGGCGAGGCGAAAGTCCGACCGCCTTGATGGCTTTTTCGGTCCGCTCCTTCCATTCTTGCTCCGGAACTTCTGAATACAAAAGCGGCAGTTTAACGTTTTCAAAAACCGTGGCCCGAGGCAGAAGATTAAAAGCCTGAAAAACAAAACCCATTTTCCGGTTTCTGACCTTGGCCAGCTCTTCGTCGGAATAATCATCCATGGCTTTCCCGCCGAAACGGTAAACGCCCGAACTCGGCCGGTCCAAAAACCCCAGAACGTGAAGAAGCGTGGATTTTCCGGAGCCGGAAGGCCCCATAATCGCCACAAATTCCCCGTCTTTAATCTCGAAAGAAACGCCGCCCAAGGCCGGCGTTTTAACTTCTCCGGCCTCGTAGATTTTTTCCAGATTTTTAACTTCAATCAGCGACACGGCCGAGAGCGACTTTATCCCCGGCTTCGAGGCCGGAAACGATTTCAATCCGCCCGTCCGAGCCCAAAAGTCCGGTCTTGACCTCCAATTCTTCCAGGGCACCGTCCGCCTTCTGCCGCAAAACGAATTTCGCGCCGTCTTTCGTCCGAACGGCCCGGCTCGGGAGGATTAAAACATTTTCGCGTCTGGCGGTGAGGATATCGAGGTTCGCGGTCATTCCGGGTCTTATCCGCGAATCCTCGGACAGAAACTCAAAAGTTGCCTTGTAGGTTACAACACCCTCCACTATGGTTTCAGCCGGGTCCAAGGCCACCACTCTGGCTTCAAAACGAACGTCGCTTCCGTAAGCGTCAAGCGTCAGGCGGGCGGTATCATTTATTTTAACCTTGGAAATGTCGGCTTCCGGCAGATTGGCTTCAATCTGAAACTTGGCGTCGGAAATTACCGCCGCCAGAACGTCCGAGGCCGCCGCGATTTCGCCGACTTTGGCGTCCATCCTGGAAAGAACGCCGGAAAGCGGCGAGGTTATGATGGTTTTTGAAATTTGAGCTTTGATGTTGCCGACGCTGGCCTCGGCTTTCTGAACCTTGGCCTCCTGACCCAAAATTTCTTCGGCCGAACTCCCGGCTTTTTTAACCGCGAGCTCGCTCGCGGCGATAAGCCAGTCGGCCTTGGCGCCGGAAAGATTATTGATGGCGGTGTTAACGCCGGTTCGGGCGGCTGAAACGTTAGACTGATAAGTATCGATGGTGGTCTGGGAGAGGCTCGTTCCGGTTAAATTATTTACCGCGAGAGCGGCGGTGTCCAAAAAATCCCTCGTCACTTTTAAATTTTTTTCAGCGTCGAGCGTCGCGGAGCTAAGCTCGTCCGGAAAATCATATCGGGCGGCGGCTGCCACCCAAGAAACCAAGGCCCGCTCGAGCGCGGCCCGCTCGGACTCAAGTTCAATTTTGTACTGCGGAGAGCTGAAAGAGAGCTGGGGGTTCGCACTTCTCGGATTTGAAAAAAATACATCAACTTTGTTGCGAATGGCGTCATCGGCCGCGGTGTACCCGCTCGTAAGCTTATCAGCCAAATCCTCCTCGGCTTCGGCCAGCTTCGCTTCCTGGACCCTGATGTCCTCGGGTCTGGTTCCGCGCTTCAGTTCTTCCAGCTTGGCTTCTTCCGCCTTTAAGTTCGCTTCGGCTTCGCGAAGCTGGGCGACGAGGTCGGCGTTATAGAGCGAAACCAAAGTCTTGCCGGCAAAAACCCGCTCGCCGACTTGGGAAAAGACTCCGGAAATCCGCCCGGAACGGTCAAAGCCGAGCTCGACAGACTGGGCCGGTTTTACCTTCCCGGTAACGCTCACCTCTTGGACGAGGTCTCCGGAGCTCGCGGTTACAATTTCCGTTCCGGCGCCGTCATTTCTTAAAAAGTAATAAAGGCCGAGTCCAGCCAAAATAACGAGGCCGAGCGCGACCCAGAATTTAACCATTAAGAAGATTATAGATTATCCCTTCTCTTCTTCAAAGTTTTTGACCAGGAGAGCGGCGAGGAGCGCCAGGAGAGAAACCAAAAGCCAGGGCCAGGTGAAACTCACGCCGCTCGCCGCCAGAGCCAAAAGCTGGCTTGGGTCTCGGGGGAATTTTTCTTCTTCCGGAGGGAGAAAAACATTGACCGGCCGGAAGGTTTTTTCCGGAGCGAACGCGATTTCCAAAACCGGATTTTCTTCAGCAAAAGATTCTTCTGGCGGGGCTGGCGGAGGCGGGGCAGTTTGGGCGCCGAGTCCGATGCCGCCCGTGTCAGGAGGAGGAGGCTCTGGCGCCGGAGGAGCTTCCACTTCGAGCACGCTTTCGGCGTTTAAGAAGTAATAGTCAAACATCAATCTGTTTTTGGCGCGGAACTGGATGCGGTTGGTGTATTTGCCGGCTTTGGCTTCAGAAGAAATCTCTAGAGTATATGTGATTACTATTTCTTCCTCACCCAAAACCGTGTCCAAAGACCACTCCCGCTCGTCCATAATTTCTTCCTCCGGGCCGCCGTAGTCGTAATAGAGAACGTCCGTAACTTTGGCTTCGTAAGCTTCGCCGAGCCCCTTGTTCTTGAGGGTTATTATGTAATCCACACTCTCTCCGGCCAAAACCGTGCTCGAGGCGTTGTGGGTTTTGGTCAGGACAAAATCCGGCTGGGGGTGGGTTTCCACAAGCCCGTCCGGCGGAGGAGGTGCTGTGCGCGTAACCACAATCGTCGTTCTCTCCACATTGTCCTGATTGTCGGCGTCATTTTCCAGACTTTGAACCGAAGCCGTGTTGTCCAGAGACACTTGGCCGAAAGGAAGAGAGTCGTTTACCGCCAAATCATAGCTCACCTGCCGCATTTCGCCCGGCCTCAATGTTCCCAAATTCCACGTTACAGCGTCAGCGTCTTCGTATCCGCCGCTCGCGTCAGACACGTCCAAATACTCGTCGTTGAATTGGTCGCGAAGAACCACGTTGGTGGCGTCAGTGTCCCCGGTGTTGAAAACCGTTAAGGTATAGCCGATTTTATGGCCCGGGCTTACGTTCGAAGGCGGATTCTGAACCGTTTCTCCGACCCAGAGGTCAGGCCGGCCGAAAGCCACGTTTCCCTGCCAGTCGCCGAAAACATTGATGAGCGCCAAAACCCAGTTTCTTCCGAAAACGTTGGTATTCACGATGTTCACCACGTTGGCAACGGAATTAGCGTTTCCGGTTTGAATCTCGGCGTTCCCGGCGTTTGAGTTCGCCTGGTTCTGGCCGGTCAGCGCCAAAACCTTCAGATGGTTTCGGAGCGAAGCCATATTATTATTTGAAGCCGTCACGCTGCCTTCTTCAGTTTCATTTTCGTTTTCCGCGCCTAGTCCCTCTTCAGGCAGTCCCCCAAAAAGTAGCAAGCCTTCCTCGGTTTGGGTCCAGGAAATTCCTTCCGGCGCGCTGAAGACGTTGCCGCCCCAGTTGCCGAAGAAGCGAATCGCCACAAAAAAGTAATCGGAGCCAAAGATGTTTGTGTTCACTTGGTTCAAAACGTTGGCTCGCGAATTAGCATCACCAGTGGCAATCAGCGCCTCCCCTCCGTTTTCGTTTGCCGTGTTTTCGCCAGTTTCGGCTTCGGATGAAATTTCGGTTTGGACATCGGCTCCGTTCTCGTTTGTTATCTCGGCGTTCGTGAAGTTGGAGCAACAAGCCCCATTTTGCTCAAAGAAATATTTGGAGGGAAAAACCAAATCCCCGAACCAGTCCCCGAAATTGTTAAAAACCAGAAGGAGATAGTTAGAGGCGATGATATTGGTATTCACCAAGTTAACAATGTTCCCTGCCGCGTTGGCGTCGCCGGTGGCAATCAAAGCGTTTCCGGCGTTTGAGGAGGCGGAGTTCAGACCGGTCTGGGCGCGAACCACCACGTCGTTTTGAATGCTGGCCGAGTTTTGATTATTGACCAAAAGCTGGGTCGATGGCGCGAAAATACTGCAGGGCGCGAGACAAGCGTCTATGAAATTTGAATTTCTAAGGTCCAAGTCCGCGAAAAGCCGGGAAAAGATATTCAAAAGCATGAAAAGCCCGCCGGAATCTATGATGTTGGTGTTTACTATGTTGACCACGTTGGCCGAAGCGTTCGCATCTCCGGTCACAATCAAGGCTGTGGAAGAAGCTTCTTGGGTCTCGAGGACCTCTGGCGTGGAAGTTGCTTCAGGCGGCGGGATTTCTTCGGTAATTATCTCCGGAGTAGTAGTGGCTTCTTCAAGAGGCAGGCCCTCCTCCGCTAAAGCTACGGAGGGTAAAACATTAAAAAAAGAAATGCTTAAAATCAGCCAGAAAGAAAAGGAGCCGCGAAAAAATCCGCTCCAAAAAACTTTTTTCATTTTTATTGTTTTTATCATCTTTATTTAGCTCAACTTTTATATTTGTACTCGTGGTGGCGCTCTCAACAATGCTTTCAATCTTCTTCTCTACGACCACGGGTGTGGTGGAAGACCCGCCTGCCGGCGAGGCAAGTTCCTCGTGGATTTGAACATCCTGGACCGTCTCGCCGTTGATGATTGTCTCGACCTCGACATCAACGGAAGATATTCCCTGGATAATTTCTCCATCTTCAGCCGTATTCCCTCCGGTATTGGCGCTTACCGAAACATCATTTTCTATCACAACGCTATCCGCCCAAATCGGGAATGGAGCCAGAAGTAAAATTATTAGTATTGTAAGGCGCATAATATGTTCCCCCTGGGCAAGCTCTCCTGCCTGCCGGCAGGCAGGCCCGAAGAAGAACTTGCCCAGGGGCCCAAGAGGGCCCTTGGATAAGCAACTATGGAATTCTGGTGATGTTAGTGTTCACGCGGTTTAAGATTTTGGACTTGGCAAAAGCGTGGCCGGTCACAATGACTCCGCCATCGCCTCCGTCGCCGGCGTTACCGCCGTCGCCGCCAGCGTTTCCGCTGTTGGAGTTGGTAACATTGCCTCCGTCACCGCCGCCTTCACAACCGCATCCGGCGTTACCGCCGTTCGCGTCGTTGTATCCGGTCTTGGCTTTCACTTCAACGTAATTCTTGACCTTGGCGCTATTGTTGTTGGTGACGGTAACGTCATCAACATCACAATCGCAAGGGTCAACCCGGGTAACGTTGGTGTTAACCTTGTTAACGATTTTGGACTTGGCAAAAGCATTGCCGGTAAGAATAACCCCGCCATCGCCTCCGTCGCCGCCATTTCCGCCGTTTCCGCCAGTATTACCGCTGTTGGAGCTCTGAACATTGCCGCCGTTTCCGGCCGCGCTTCCAGAACCTCCGTTGGCGTCATTGCCGCCGGTTGAGGCGGAAACATCCACTTCGTTTTTGACGTAAGCGCTATTGTTGTTGGTAACCGTGATGTCGCCTTCGCACTTCTCGCTTTCCACCACCAGCTTATAAAGCAGTCCCGCCGGATTGGAAGACGCGTTGAAAGTGCCGTGGTTCTTCACCTCGACGCGAAGGGTGTGAGTCCCGGGCGTAACTGCCGCCGTCAGATTGTAAACATCCTGCGTCGCCAGCGTGAAATTAATCGCACTGGCGTCTGCCCCAACCTCCACTCCGTCAATAAAGACCTTGTAGCTGTTGTCAGTGGCGATATCGAGCTGGGCCGAGAGCACCGCTCCGACCACCGTAAAGTTACGCTCGAATGCCACGACTTCATCCGCTGACGTCGGACCCGTTTCCCAAATCCAAGTTGTCGAGCCTGAAATGACCGCGGTCCACGCCGCGTGAGGAGTCACCGCGACCGCGGGTGCGCCTCCCGCCGCGACCGTATTATTCGCCGTGTCGCTCACAATGGTTACCGTATGCGGCGTACAAGAGGCGAGAGTTACGCCGACCCCGGCGAGCGGGGAGGCCGCGAAGAAAAGCGCGGAAAGAATCGCCAGTACTGTTTTTGTTTTCATAAAGTTTTGAAGCTTTTTATTTTATAATCCGCGACCTTTTAAATTATTTTCCTTTAATCCCCCTTGGATGAGCCCCCGCTCCGCCGGGGCGGTTAAGGGACTCATCCAAAGGCTCCGACGCAAGAAGGTCGGAGTCCTTTGGTCCGCAACTAGGGAATTCTGGTGATATTGGTGTTCACCTTGTTGAAGATTTTGGACTTGGCAAAAGCATCGCCGGTCCAAATGACTCCGCCATTACCGCCGTGGCCGGCGTTACCGCCGTTTCCGCCGGTGTTGTCTTCGTCAGAGTGAACGACGCTACCGCCGTTTCCGGCCGCGCTTCCAGAACCTCCGTTGGCGTTATTGCTGCCGGTCCCTGCATAAACACCAACATAGTTCTTGACCCTGGCACTGTTATTGTTGCTGACCGTAACGTCATCAACATCACAATCGCAAGGGTCAACACTGGTTACGTTGGTGTTCACCTTGTTCTTGATTTTGGATACGGCAAAAGCATTGCCGGTAAGAATTCCTCCGCCGTCGCCTCCGTTCCCGCCATTGCCACCGTTGCCGCCGGCGTTGCCGTCGTCAGAATAGTTCACGCTACCGCCGTTTCCGGCCGCGCTTCCAGAACCTCCGTTGGCGTCATTGCTACCGGTTGAAGCGGAAACCTCTACGTTGTTTTTAACGTAAGCGCTGTTAACGTTGGTAACCGTGATGTCATTGTTGTTCCAGTGCCCAGCCAATGCTGGTGTCGCGTAAAGTCCTATGGACAAGAGCGGCATCAGCATCGTGGACGCAATTAATTTCTTTAACATGTAACTTTTTTAGCTATTTAACACATTCCATTAATATGGGCCGACCTTTCATATATTTATTCCGCATCAAAGAGGCACGCGTACGCGTTTAACGCCAGTGTCTCTTTGAGGTCCGGAACCAAAAAATAAAAATCCCGTAAAACCCGCCTTAGGCGGACAACGGGATAAAAATAAAACGGGGAATTTCTTTCTTGGCAGTTCATAAATTCTTATATCTATGGACTGCCTCGGTTTCCCCGTCGAGACAGGCTTATTTGGTTATTTCTAAGTTATACTATAATAAACCGAAGTCAACAAGTAAAGTTTTCCACAAGCCCGCAACTGCGGGATAAAGGCCATATAAGGGCGCCGAACTAAGGGGAAACAACACATTGTCCAGTTCGGCGCCCTTATATAACCTCAAATTTTAAGTATCGTAGCAACTATGAAATACTTTGGTCAAGGGTAACAAACATTACAAAAATCCCCCGGCAACTGCCGGGGGATTTTTGCCAAGAGTTTACCAGCTCATCACTTTTACGTTATCGAGGTTGGCGTCTTCATTGGAAGCTGACATAGTTCCTCTGAAGCGAAGTTTGAGATTTGAAATTCCGTTCAATTCAAAACTTGGGTTGTGCCAGACATTTTCCGGGTCCTGGTTTCCGCGAAGTTTTGATTTTTCTGTCCAAGTCGCGCCGTTGTCAGTTGAAACGTCAAACGCCAGATATTCTCCCAAATCAAGACCGGATTCAATGAACCACGAGAAAGTTATTCTGGCGTTCGTCATCCCCTGAAGGTTAATTGCAATCGAGGTTAAGGAGGCGTCAGAAGCTAGTCCGTCCACTTCCGCGGAGCGCGTGCCGTCAACTCGGCGCTGGGTAGAACGGAACCAATCGTTCTGGCCATCCTCTGTCCAAAGTCCGTTCCATTCAGAAACTTCAAAGCTGTCCGCGAAAACTTCGATTTCAGCGGGCGGCGGAGGAGGCGGCGGGGGCGGCGGAGGAGGTGGCGGAGGTGAACCCGATGTCCAGGTAAGAGCTTTGGCCGCGTTCAAAAGACCGTAGCCATAGGTATCGTCTCTTCCCTTAATACCCAAGTCGTCAGCCATCAATTCCAAAGCTTGTCTAACGTCAGCCGGCAAACTCGCGTTTCCGTTTGAGAGCACCAAAGCCGCGACCCCAGCGACATGCGGAGTGGCCATGGAAGTTCCCTGGAAAAACCAGTATCCGAAAGCACTTCTGTTTTTCGTATTCGGGTTAAAGGTTTGCTGCAGGACGCCGTCAAAATATCCATCGCCATTCTGGTCAACGCGGGTATCCCCTCCCGGAGCCACGATGTCGAGTTTAGGCCCGTAGTTTGAATAGTATGAGAGAGTTTCATCATAGCGGGTGGCGCCCACGGCAATCGCGTAAGCGTCATAAGCCGCCGGATAGCTCACAGAATTTGAACCATCATTGCCGGCCGCGGCTACGATGGTAACGCCTTTGTTGTAAGCATGGGCCAAAGCTTCTTCTAAATAGGTTGCCGAAGAAGGGCCGCCCAAGGAAAGATTGATGACTTTGGCTCCGTTGTCAGCGGCAAAGCGAATTCCGTCAGCCACGTCCGCGTAAGTTCCGCTTCCGTTTCTGTCCAAAACTCTGACCGGCATCAAACAGGCTCGGAAAGCGACTCCGGCCACGCCCACGGCATTGTTGGTGGACTGGGCTATGGTTCCGGCAACATGCGTTCCGTGACTATTCTCATCGTTGGCGTGGGTATCGTTTGAAACAAAGTCGTAGCCCGAAACAAAACAGGTTGAGGCAAGGTCAGGCGCCAAATAGTAGCTCCTGCCAAACGGGTCAGTATAGTTTTCGTAAGCGATTCCGGTGTCAATCACGGCCACGGTAACGCCCGTTCCCTGATTCGTATCCCAAGCGCTTTCGACGTTAATGCCGCCGTAAGCCGGATTATTTAAATGCCATTGCAAAGAATAATAAGGGTCGTTTGGAACCATCAAGGTGTGGGCTATGTAGTTTGGCTCCGCGTACTCCACATCAAGACGCCCTCGAAAGCGCTCCAATGCCGTTGCAACCGCTTCTCCGGCCGGAAGCCTTACGCGCCGAAATCGCTCATCGCCTTTAAACTTGACCACAATTTCATCCTGAAGATATGAAGCATCCCGCAAAGCGGTTCGAAGCTCGCGCAACTCTGCAACATTATCGCGCAGGTCGTCAAGGTTTGGCCTCGAAGGAATGTCTAGGGCCCCAGAGGGTATGACAATACTTAAACTAAGAAAGGATATTGCGAAAAGTCTTGTATTTTTCATAGATACTTTATATAATATTGCATCCTAAAAAGATGTCAAGATGATAAGTTTTAAAGGAAAAAAGATTTTAATCTTAGCCCCTCATCCCGATGATGAGATTTTAGGGTGCGGGGGCTTAATCTCGCGCGCCAAAAGAGAAGGCGCGAAAATATATGTCCTCTATTTTACGGCCGGGACCACTAAAGATTTTTCAGAAAAGGGTTTTTCCACGAAAGAAGAAAGACTCGAAGAAATAAAAAAGGTGGCGCGATTTCTGAAATTCGACGGCTGGAAGATAATTTTTCCCGGCGAAGATTATCATCTTTCTTTGGATAAACTGCCGCAAAAAACCATCATCAACGAAATCGAACGCGGTTCCAAAATTTCTCTTGAAACGATAAAGCCTTCTCTCCTCTTAATCCCTCATCACCAAGACTATAACCAAGACCATCGGGCGGTCGGCCTGGCCTCGGTAGCCGCCACCAGGCCGGCGCTTCGCACCCATAAAAGCCTGCAGCCGTTCGTCTTGAGCTACGAGTACTCTTCAAGCCATTGGAATGTTTCTCAAAACGGTTCTGACAAAAACTTCTTCGTGGAATTGACCAAAAACGATATCGCCAAAAAGCTGCGAGCTCTTTCGCTGTACAAATCGCAAATGAAACCCCATCCCCATCCGCACTCCCTAAAATCGGTAAAACTTTTTGCTGAGTTAAGGGGTACTCAAATCGGAACGAATCTGGCGGAAGCGTTTTTGGCCACCCGAGTTACGGTATGATTATCGCCTCCCATCAGCCCAACCATCTCCCCAATCTCGGCTTTTTCTACAAGATGGCCAAGGCGGAACTTTTCGTCATAATTACCAATCTCCAATTCGAAAAACAAGAGGGCTGGCAACAACGGCATAAAATCAAAGGGCCGAACGGGGATATCTGGCTGACCGTGCCCGTATTCGGTTCGCAGAATCAAAGAATAAAAGAGGTTAAAATAAACAATGAGCTTGGGTGGGCTAAAAAACATAAAAGAACAATGGAGCTGACGTATAAGAAAAGCGCGGAGAAAGAACTTATTTCTAAAATCTTGGAAGTTTATGACCAGAAATGGGAACGCCTCGCGGATTTAAACCTCGCCCTGATTAAAATTATGAAAGAGGAATTAAAGATTCCGACTCCGCTCGCGGTTGACGAGGAGGTGGAAGGAAATAAAGAAACGCTTCTCATAAACGTCTGCAAAAAATACGGCGGCGATGTTTACCTCTCGGGCCTGGGCGCCAAAGATTATCTGAATGAGGAACGCCTGGCGGAGCTTCGCAAAAATAATATCGCGCATCGCTTCGTGGAAAAAAACATCACTAGAGAATACCCTTATTCCACATTGCATTATTTACTCACCGAAGGGCCGAAATGGACTTCAAATATAATCAGCAGCTAATCTGGGTTATCCGGGCGATTATTCTGGTGGCCGGAGGATATTTCCTTTTAACCCGAGGTTGGTTTTTGCCGCCGGAGATTTATGTAAAAGAGGACGCTGAACCTCAAGAAATTCAACTGCTGGGATGGATTCCCTATTGGGACCAAAAAAATTCTTTCGAATCTTTTCAAAAAAACGTAGAACTTTTTGATTATGTCTCGCTTTTCTGGTATCGTCTCGATGCCGCGGGCGATATTAAAACCTATGACGCGGCCTTCGAAGACGAAGAAATAATAAATTTTGCCCGCAAAAATAACGTAAAAGTACTCGCCGTAGTGGCCAATCTTCCGGATTATTTTGAGGGGGGCAATTGGGATTACAAACGGGTTGATAAAGTAATCTCCTCCACCGCCGCCAGAAAGGCCCATATCCAAGTTCTAATCGGACTTGCCGCCGAACATAATTTTGATGGAATAAACATCGACTATGAGGCCTTGAAGAGAAACCAGCGGGAAAATTTCACGGCGTTTATCGAAGAGTTCGCCCAAGCTCTCCACAAAGAAGGAAAAATTCTCGGAGTCGCGATTCACCCGAAGACTTCTGAAAATAATCCCGCGGAAGATAATGGTTCGGCCGCACAAGATTGGAAAAGACTCGCCCAATCCGCTGACCAGCTTTATCTTATGACTTACAGCGAACACTATCTTGGAAGTTTTCCAGGACCAAACGCTTCTCCGGCTTGGGTGGATAAAATTCTGGATTACGCCGTAAACAAAGTAAAGGTGCCTCGTGAAAAAATTTTCATGGGTGTCCCCTTCTACGGCCACGATTGGGCCCAAAATAGATTCGGCCTTTATCACGGGATTGACGATGATTTGACGTTTGATAAAGCGATGTCCTTAAGCAGAAGATACGAGACCGAAATACTTTTTGATAAAACATCAGAGACTCCCTATTTAACTTATGAGCGCGGCGGAGAGACGCATGTCGCCTGGTTTGAAAACGCAGACAGCCTAAAAGCTAAATTGGAACTTCGAGAAAAATATAACATTCCCAATCTCGCCTTCTGGCGCCTGGGAGGAGAAGACCCGACAACTTGGGAAATATTGAAAAACTTCAAGGACCGATAGTAACTTGAGTCGCTCTTCGCCGGGGACTCGTCCAAGCGCCAGTGGATTTCACCGCGAAAGCCAGCGGCAAAGTATACAGATACATAAAAGCGTCAATATAGCGTATTACAAAAAATCCCAGCCCATAGAACAATAATTCCGGCCTTCTCTCCAGGACTGCGGCTATAGCCGTAAGAATATAATCCATAATAAAAACACCCACCAAGATATCCATAAAAGTTAAACTGTCCACCCAAGTGATGATAAACCAACTGGGCAACGTGACGGGTTCGAAACCATCCATAAAGAACCACAAAATCAAAAGGGGCAAACATAAAATAAACGCGGAATAAAGAGCCATTTCTATTACGAAAGAGCCGGTGGCTAGCCAAAAGAAACTCGGCCAAAATCCATTTCGCCGCACGGTCTGCCAAAAACCAAGGTACCAGCGTCTAATCTGTTTTATATAATCGTTAAGGGTATAGGGGTCCTGATGAACGCCACTCACCCTGGTGTCATACGCAATTTTCCCCAGCCTCTTCTTGTGCAATTCAAAAGTCATATTAAAATCCTCAATCACGAGATTTGGGGCGTCAATTTCGAGTTTAGACAGAGCCGAGGCGCGATAAATACTCGGACTGCCAGGAACAATATAGGTAGTGTTGGAGTACTTCCAAGTTTGACCGTAGCGCATACCGTATTGAACCAAGCGCCAGAGCCTAACCCGATACGCCAGAAAGAATTTAGCCCACGAAACGCCTCTTTCCTCTGGCCATTTAGTGGAGCCATGCCCGGCTACCGCCACCACTTTAGGGTCATCGAATAATGGAAGGGCGTATTGGAGATAAAAAGGAGAAACTTCCGCGTCGGCGTCCACTATCATTATGGCTCGATAACGCTCCGAGAGCTTAAAATTTCGCAGCAGAAAAACAAGCACCCCTGCCTTGCCGCGATTAGGGTTGATGTCAGCGACATTCACTCCTAGTTCACGGGCGAGTTCGGCGGTGCGGTCCGTTGAAGCATCGGAGCCGACATAAATGTTTTGGGCGGGAATAATTTTTTTTAAAGCCTTAAGGGTTGCCGCAATCGACAGCTCCTCGTTATGCGCGGGCACCATTGCGCAAGTTTCTTGGGGAGTGATTCTTTGGACGGCCAAATGGAGCTTGGTTCTAGCCTCGCGTTTTTTACGCACCCATTGGGCAGCCGGTCTCAAAACACCGCCCAGAATAACAACCATTAAAAGAAAAAACATTAAAAGCGCCAGTTTTCCGAATAACGCGAAAACTCGGATTATTTTCCATGAAGCTCGGAGAGTTTTTTTCTGCCGAGAAGAATTAAATCTCTCCAAAGAAGCTCGGACCAACCCGATGAAGGCCCAAAAGGTAAAGTTGAAGCCGATAAGCGCGAAACTTCCTAAAACTATCCAGGTCATTTTAAAACCCAAGACTAGCACCCAAAATCTATCTAATCAACATCACCTCATGACACTTTTTATATTTCTTCAACGCCTAGGTCACGACAAATTTTCTTCGCGAGGAATTTGCTAATTTCATTATGGCGCGGGGTTGTAGATGATCTCCTCGTCAAAGGATTAAAAAAGACGCTATGCTTAGCGCCTTCTCGAACAAAGATGCAGCCCTCTTTCAAAAGATGCTTAATGAGTTGCTGGCGCTTCACTAACCAGGAAGGGTAATTAATTCACGAACGGCCCCTCGCCCCGCTGATTTATTAAGGGCGCGGTTGGTTTCTAAAATAAGAGTCAGAGCTTCTTGAAGATTTTCTTTTGTTTCTTTGAGGGTTTTTCCTTGAGTATTCACGCCCGGAATTTCTTCAACCCAGCCCAAATACCATTTACCTTGTTTTTTATATACAGCAGTGAAACATTGCTTCATATAAATTTAGGATACCACACCAAACTATTAAATCAAGTTACTTCCCGTGGCATTTTTTATATTTCTTGCCCGAGCCGCAGAAACAGGGGTCGTTGCGGCCAGGCTCTTTCTTGCCTTGAGCCGCTACTTTCGACACAACCACTTTCTTCTCTTCCGGATGCTGATGCGCTCCCAAATGCTTTATCAAATGCGAAAATTGGGTCGCGAAGGAATCTTCCAGAGCGCGAAAAAGGCGAATCGCTTCGTTTTTATACTCTATCAAAGGGTCTCTCTGGCCGTAAGCGCGAAGACGCACACTGGAGCGCATATGCTCCATCATCTCCAAATGTTCCATCCAAAGAATGTCAATCGTACGCAGGAGCAGGCTTCTTAGAGCCGGAAGGAAAGCCGCGCCCAGCTCCTCTTCTTTTTTCTTCAAAACTTCATCGGTAATTTCCTCCGTCAAATATTGCTTCGAAATCACGCGAAACTCCTCGTCCGAGCTGAAGAGAATTTTTTTTCGCTCGGAATAAACGGCGCGGCGCTGTTTATTCATCACGTCGTCGTATTCCAGAAGATGTTTTCTCGCGTCAAAGTTAAAGCCTTCGATCTTGGCCTGGGCGGATTCAAGCGCCGAGGAAATGAGTTTGGCCTCAATCGGCTCGTCCTCGGCGAGTCCAAAAGTTCCCATCATTCCCTTTATTCTTTCCGAGCCGAAAATGCGCAGGAGGTCGTCTTCCAAGGAAACAAAAAATTGGCTCGCGCCCGGGTCGCCCTGGCGGCCGGAGCGTCCCCGGAGCTGGTTGTCGATTCGGCGCGCCTCATGGCGCTCGGTGCCGAGAATAAATAAACCTCCGGCGCCTCGAACTTTCTCGGCGCTTTTGGGATCGGGTGGATTACCTCCAAGTATTATGTCTACACCTCTACCAGCTATATTAGTGGCAAGGGTAACTTTGCCGATCCCTCCAGCCTGCGCGATAATCTGGGCTTCTTGTTCGTGGTTTTTGGCGTTCAAAACTTCGTGCGCCACACCTTCCCTTTTCAAAACCGCCGACAGCCGCTCGTTTTTTTCAATCGAAACCGTGCCAATCAAAACCGGCTGTCCTTTTTGGTGCAGCGCCCGCACTTCATTGGCCACAGCTTTCCACTTTCCGGATTCGGTCTGGTAAACTCGGTCCGGATAATCTTGGCGAATCATAGGCTGATTGGTAGGAATCTCCGCCACTTCCAGATTATAAACTTTGTGAAATTCCTCGGCGGAAGTGGCCGCGGTTCCGGTCATGCCCGAAAGTTTTTTGTAGAGCCGAAAGTAATTTTGAAAAGTAATCGTGGCCAAAGTGCGCGACTCCTGCCGCACTGCCACTCCTTCTTTCGCCTCCACGGCCTGGTGCAGTCCCTCGGACCATCTGCGTCCCGGCATCAAGCGTCCGGTAAACTCATCCACGATAATAACTTCGCCGTTCTTAACCACGTAGTCGCGCTCGCGCTTGAAAATGGCCTGAGCCCGCAAGGCCTGCTCCAGATGATGGACGTATTTGATTCCTTTCTCGGTATAAATATCTTTCAGGCCTAAAAGTCGCTCCGCCTTCTCAATGCCCTCTTCGGTAAGGGTGGCGGCCCGATGCTTTTCGTCCACTTTATAATCCTCCTCTTTCTTCAAATTCGGAACGACTTTGGCGAAAACCCGATAAAGCTCCCCGGATTCGGTGTCAGGGGCGGAAATAATCAGCGGAGTCCTGGCTTCGTCAATCAAAATTGAATCCACTTCGTCCACGATGGCGAAATTATGCTCGGCTTGAACCATCGCCTCCGGGGAATAGGCCATATTGTCCCGCAGATAATCAAAACCAAATTCGTGGTTGGTCCCGTAAGTGATGTCGGCTTGATAAGCCTCGCGCCTGGAACAAGGCCGTAAAAACTCGTGGACGACTTGAAAAGCGCCAAGCGTATCCCGCGCGGCGTCTTTTTCATTGTGAGCCGCGTCATACAGATAACTCGCTTCGTGATTCAGCACCCCCACCGTCAGCCCCAGCGCGTTGTAAATCTGTCCCATCCAGACGGCATCGCGCCTGGAAAGGTAATCGTTCACGGTTACAATATGGACCCCCTTGTCCGAAAGCGCATTTAAATATGCCGGAAGGGTAGCAACGAGAGTTTTCCCCTCGCCGGTTTTCATCTCCGCGATTTTTCCCTGATGCAAAACTATGCCGCCCAAAAGCTGGACGTCATAATGGCGTTGACCCAGGGTGCGCTTCGCAGCCTCACGGACGAGCGCGAAAGCTTCCGGCAGAATCTCATCTAATCCGCCAGCTGGCGGATTGCCTTCCTCCAAGCGCTCTTTAAATTCTTGAGTTTTGTTTTTTAAATCTTCGTTCGAAAGCTTTTCAAATTCCGGCTCCAAAACATTGATTTCCTGAACCGTCGGTTCAAGTTTTTTAATCAGACGTTCGGCCGAACTTCCAAAAATCTTCGCGAGGACGTTCATAAAAACCCATAATAACTCAAACACCGCGCACTTTTCAAGCGCGCGGCGCGAGTTGGTTCATATTTTCCTCATTCAGCGTTCAGGAAGACGGCGGCGGCAAAGACTGTGGTCCAGAGCCCTTCCTTGTTGCCTATGGCAGACTGGGTGATGTTGGTGGTACGGATAATCTGCCCTGAAGCTTTGAAAAGCTGTTCCTTTTCGTCCCAAGCCGAGTCGAAATTGAATTCTATGCCAAGCGTGGTCGCAAGCATGGAGGCCGCCAAATCCTCGGCGTAGTCCCCCGCTTTCTCGTCGGTTTCCCCGAAGGCGTGGTGCTCGGAAAGATACCCGTGCATCGCGGAATCGGCGGGGACAGCCAAACCGACAGAGGCGGCAATCAGGCGGTTCGGCTCGTTGGTTGATTCGCGGTCGTACACCGCGAACACAACTTCGCCCGGCGCGAGAAACTTTAAACCTTCATCCCGCGGAAGAATTTTACAGCCGGGTGGATAAATGCTGGAAACTAAAACTAAGTTGCAGGGGGCAAGCCCTGCCGTTCGAAGTGCCAGCTCGAACGAAGCAAGCCTTTCTTTATGCACCCCAACTCCCTTGGTAAAGAAAACTGCCTTAGGAACCATTTTCCCATACTAACAACGGCGGTTCAAAAAATACAGATGTGGAAAACCAAAAAAATTATTTTCTGCGAATCCAACGGTAAAAACTGCCGGCTCGCTGGGCAAGCCGCGTGAAATGCAGGCGTTCTTTTAATTTTCGGGCGGAGCGCAAAAATTTTGAGGCACGCTTTCCCTTATACTCCCTGATTTCCCTCTCAAGCTCATCCTTGGCCTCGTCAATAGCCCCCTCCAGACTCTCGCTCAAAGCCTGGGCGTAAAGAGTTTCACTTTCGCGCGGCAGGGCTAAATTAACCTCGCATTTCCAGATTCTGCCCTCTTCATGGTGTCTGGTGGTCTTGGCCAGTTCCACGTCTAAAATATGCTCGGGTGGAAATTCCCGGCCCATTCTTTTTTCCAATGGAGCCAGAAGCTTTTCTTCGGCGATGATTTTCAGGCCGACGGTAAGTTTAAAACCAGTGGCTTTGATGCGAAGCTGCATAATTCTTTTAAGGCCCGGGAGAGGTTGACTCCAAACTACGTCGTTGTGTGAGTACCAGTCTCCCGGGCCTTATTCATTATAACCCAAATACAAAATCCCGGTTTTACCGGGATTTTGTAAGACGTAGTTAGATTCTCCAACCGAAGCCGGAGAAACTCACTTTCGCATTATAGCAAAACTCTATTCCAAAAGTCAAGTTTTAATCTATAATAGCGTGAATAGGTTTGAAATATGCGAGATAGAAAGATTTACGAGGTTTCCAAGCGTCTTTTAGACATAATCCTGACAATTTTAGCCATAATCCCCGCTGCTTTGCTTTTTCCGCTCATCGCGCTCGCCATAAAGCTCGATTCCGAGGGCCCGGTCTTCTATAAGCAAAAACGGGTAGGGAGATACGGACAGGAGTTCTGGCTTTTAAAATACCGCTCCATGGTTAAAAATGCCCACGAGCTCGGTGGCTGGAAGGGAAACGGTCCGGATTTGCGGCATACCCGCGTGGGGATGATTTTGCGAAAAAGTTACCTGGACGAACTACCACAAATCATAAACATTTTGAAGGGCGAAATGTCTTTTGTCGGACCCAGGCCGGAGCGGCCGGAATATGTCGGCGAGCTGAAACAAAAAGTTCCCTCGTACGAAAAAAGGCTGGCGGTCCCGCCTGGAATTACGGGCTGGGCGCAGGTAAACATGGAAAACGACGCTTCGGTGGAAGACGCCCCAGAAAAGATAAAATACGACCTCTACTACATTGAAAACCGCTCGCTCTGGTTCGACCTCTTAATTATTTTCAAGACGATTTTTATAGTTCTGCGCCGCGAAGGACGTTAGCGCCCAACGGCCATCAGCTCGTTTAACTTTTGCAAAGTCAGCGGGCCGACCCTGCCGACTTGCGAAATGCCATATTGGGCCTGAATGCGTTTAACCGCGCTGGTAGTGAGCGAGCCGTAATAACCAGTAACCAGCCCTTCCGGATAGATAGCGTTATCTTTGGCAAGGAATTCCTGAAGAGTTCGAACATCGTCGCCGGTCATGCCGCGTTCAAGTTCGCGCGTAAGTCCGGCGGCCACGGGCGCGGCTGGCGTGGGCACGGCGCTCGGAGTCTGGCCAGCCCCAAAAATCTCGGCGAGCTTCGCTCTGGTTAAGGGACCTACGCGTCCAACTTGCGAAATGCCGTATTTGGCCTGGAAACGCCGGACAGCCTCACGAGTCAAATTTCCAAAATATCCGGTGATTAATCCTTCGGGGTAAACAGATTTATCGCTTGCCAGTAAAGTCTGAAGCTTTGTGACTTCTTCACTGCTCATGCCAAGAGAAAGGTCTTGAGTAAAAATCGGGGCGGCTCCGACGCTTACGGTCGGAATCACAACTCCGGAGGGCGTCTGAGGCACAAGGGCCGTGGTCGTGGCAACTGAAGGAGTCGTGGTTGTGCTAGTCGGGACAATGGTAATGCCACCACCACCTCCTCCGCCGCCACCTCCGCCGCCGCCTCCTCCTCCTCCGCCTGTTCCAGAATCACAAGTAGTGGAGTCAGGAGTAACGGTGAAGGTGGTTTGAGAAGCGCCAGCGCCGTTTTTAAGGATTAAGGTACTTTCAGAAGTAGAGCATAATGAAGTAACCTGGCCAGAGCCGGTTTGAGATGTCGTATAGGTGCGCCGGGAAGGAGAAGATACGGTAATTATGTCGCCGGCATCAAGAATGACGTCGAAGTTGTTGGCGCGAACCGTAAGAGTATTGATGGCCGCGTCAGAACCAGAAACATTAAGCTCGATCCCCGCCACGCTGATGGTGGCTCCGGACTGCAAAGTGACCAGACCCGCCAAAGCGAAGAAAGGAAAGAAGAGGGCTAGGAAAATTTTCAGAAAAATTTTCATTTTCACTCTACCAGCAGGGACCGGATTCCACTATTAGGACGCCGTCAGAGGTGTCGGTCCAAAGAAGAGTAGTTGTCGCGTTCGCATAAATCCGGTAGGAAACCCCGTCCGCCCCCTGGAGTTGAATGCATCCGCCGCGATTAGCCGCGGTCGAGCCGATTCCAATGGTGGTGGTACCGGCTGAATCTATTCCCAACTGATGAAAAGGGCTAGTGGTTCCAATGCCCACGTTTCCGCCGCCTGTGGCAAGAGTAAGACCACCCTGAATGGTAGAAGTTCCCGCGGTGGTGCTGGTCGCGTTAAATCGCTGCATAGTTAGGAGCCCGGCGATAACAGCGTCTCCGTTTACTCCGAGAACCGTCCCTGGAGTCGAGGTTCCGATTCCCACTCGGTTCGTAGAATAGTCAGCCACTAAAGTGGAGGTGTCTACAATTAAACCGCCGGAAAGAGTGGTGTTGACCGCGGTTCCGGTAAAGCTTACTGTCCCCGCGACCGTGAGGTTGTCGTCAGTAGTAATGCTGGTCGAGATGGTGCTCGCCGCGTACACCGCGCCCGCCACTACCAAAATCGAGGCGAGGCTCGCCAGAACAATGTTTATCTCATCACGAAATTTTCTCATGTAAAATACAAACAAATTAAATAAAAGCGACCCAAGCTTATATACTTTATAATAGCCGTAAAAAAATTATGCGGAAGTGGATAAGTTTAAGGATTGCGGCCGGCTTGGATTTCGGAGATAAGGCGTTCCCCTTCCGGCTTAAACCTAGCGTCGAGTTCCATGGCCTTTCTTATCTCTAAAATCGCGTTTTGCCTCTGGCCGAGCTTCAGATAGCTTGCCGCTAAACTCACGCGATACTGGGGATTAGAGGGCTCTTCCTCCAATAATTTAAGCCAGATGTCCCGAACCCGGTCATATCTCGAGACGGCGGCGTAAGCATTCAAAAGACGCTTTTCGGGAAAAATCTTCGCGCCGAAATGCTTTTGAGAAAGTTCCTCGGCAAATTCCACTTGGCCGTTAATCACGGAGACGATAATAAAATTTTTAATCGCCTCACTGTAACTGGGGTCTGATTCGTAAGCTTGGCGCACAAGCTCGAGCGCTTTTTCTTTTTGATTCAAGGAAATATAGACGTCGGCCAGGAGAAATATTATCTGCTGTTTTTTAGGCGAGAGGGCCAGAGCTTTTTCCAAACTATTTCTGGATTCGTCCAAGCGGCCTTGGCGGCTTTGCAGGATGGCCAGAAAAAGCCAGCCGCGGGCGTCATCCGGAGATTCATGAACTTGTTTTTCCATTTCGGAAACGGCCTTGGTTATGACTTTTTGTTTTTCTTCAAGAGGCAAATTGGAAGCAATAACTTGGTTAGTGTATCCAGCCAGCTGTTCCCGAACCTCTTGTCCTCCAAAAGTTTCGAGTTTTAAAGCTTTTTCAAAATCTCCCAAAATCAAATCAGTATCCTGGCCGCGCGCGGCCATGTCCTGGAGAGCGTTTAAAAGAAATTTTGAGGCCAAGAGCGGTTTTAAATTCGCCCAATAGAGCGAGGTTAAAACTCCCAAAAAAACAAAAACCGCCAGCGCCAGCTTGCGCGGGTCTAACTGAGGCCCGACCTCGGCGTAGTGAGGTCGGATCTCGGAATTGGAACGGGCCCGAAAATTTATAAAGCCGAGCACGGAAAAAAACAAAAAATAAGAAGTGAGATTGTCGAAAACGAAAAGATTATGGAAAAAATAAGCCGCGAACAGAGAAGTTAGAGTAATGGGCAGGAGGATATCGGAAGAATTTCTCCACAAGAGGTATAGGGAGACGACAAAAATAGAAAGATAAGCCAGGAGCCCTAAAATTCCGGAGGAAATCAGCCAATCAAAGAAAACATTGTGCGCCCGGTCAAACCACGGCTCTTGCGACCAGAGCTCGGGCCGGAAATATTTATTGAAAACCAGATTAAAATTCTCAAGCCCCCAGCCTAAAATCGGATTTTCTTTTGAGCCTTCCAGCGCCATGGACCAGATGGTAAGACGAGAGGTTACGGTCTGCTCTTGAAAGGAAAGGTTACGAAAACGAGACAAGATGTATTGTTCTTTGGCGAAATCAGTATCTTTAATCATCCAAAAAACAGCGAGGAGAATCAGGATGACTCCCAGCGAACTGAAAGCGATGACGCGAAAACGTTTGGATTTCCCGAAAATTGCCAATAAAAGGGAAAAGAGAAAAAGGCCGCCGACCAGCCCCAAAATAGCGCCGCGGGTAGCGGTGAAAAACACTATGGGAAGCTCAAATAAAAAAACAACGCCGGAGAGAAGCTTGGCCCAAAGTTTCGAAGAAGAGAGGAAAACGTAGATTAAGAAAAAAAGGTGGAAAATTATGAAAATAGCGAGGTAGGTGGAATTTCCCAGGGTGGCGTCAACCCTGGTGCCGGATTGATAGATTCTGATTTTACCCAAAAGCTGAAGGTAGCCGTAAAAAGAAATGATGACGCTTACTCCCGCCAAAACCGCGAAAAAGCGCTTCCAGTCTTTCTCTTCCCTGAAAACGCTCGTCAGCACCAGAAAATACGCGAAAAGATGCAGATGAGAAATCAAACCCTCCATCCGCTCGTAATTGGACCAGAAGCTGCGGTAAGGATTCGCTCCCAGAAAAGTGGAAAGAATTAAAATTCCAAGCGTGGCCGAAACCGCCCAGAAAAGCAAAGTCGGCCGCGGAGCGTATTTTTTGTCGAAAGCCCAGAGAAAGACCCAGAGCGCCAAGAGAATTTCGACGATTATTCTAAAAAAGAAGTTTTTGCCGGTGATGAAAGGGAAAAACAAATCCCCAGCCCCTGGAAGAAAAAGTTTTCCAAAAAATCCTCCGGCGATTATCAGCGATAAAACCGGAAGAAGATATAAAAAAAATTTCGCGGCCTTCTCGAGGTAAGAAGTAAAATTTCGCATAATGTTTCAATGATAATATAGAAGGCCCGATCCCGCAAAACGCAGGACCGGGCCTTACTTCGACTATGCCTACGAACTACAGGAACTTCATGACCGCATCAGCGATTCTGACAGCGGCGCCTGGCTTCTCGAGGTCTTTGAAAGGCAAAGAGCGGTGTTCCAGCGTGTAGTGTCGGAGGGCAATCTCGTCGTTTCTGATTTTGCTAAGGAGCCTCCCGACTCTACTGGGATTTTCCGCTCCCCAATTTGGATCCTCTATTAAAAGCGGGGGGACGCCGTTGATAAAACCGGAGGCAATTCTTGCTTCTTCATCATCATAGTCGTACATCCTTTTTGCAAATTCTCCGCTTGGAAAAAGAGGTGTTATGGTTGGAATGCCCCGCAGCACCGCTTTGTACCCATCCGTGCCTCCAAAAGGTACAACCACCGCATTCGAAGAGAGATAGAGCTCTATCAAGTCAACCTCACGGGCATTGGGCACAAATTTAATTGGGCAAGAGACAAGTTTTTCCCAAAGCTCCTCTTTCTTGAGATGCTTAGGGTGTGGCCTCCATGCCACAATCGTGTCTTTGTCGATTGGAATGGTTCTCGCGATTTCCCCAACATGCGCGACTGCCATTTTATTCGGCTCTCCTTGAAATCCCCAACTCACCAAGAAGTCAGATTGAGAAACTCCAAGCCTTTCCCGAATCCTCGATCGGATCAAAGGAATTTCTTCGATTGGCGGAATCGCGCCGAAACTTGGCTTGCCGACTTCGATTGTACCAATATGCGGCCGGACATTTGAGACAATTTGGGAGGCAAGCTCATCAACTGTGAGCATTACATTAGGATCAGCGCCTCTTTCGTTTGCCTGCTCGCCGGTTCCCCAAAGATCCTCATACCATAAGACGGGGACTTCATTTGCCTTTCCAAAATTTGTCCAGGCAACCTGCGATTCGGCGTAGCCTGAACTTGTTCCGCACAGAATGACCGAAGGTTTGGGCCCCTTGTACTCCCCTGGTGAGAGAGTCGCATACGAGATTCCTTTTTTCTCGAGAACATCAGTTCGAGCTTTTCCTTTAGGGTCGGCAAACCAGTTCACGGGTATGTGCCTATCCTCCAGTTCTTTCGC
The DNA here is from genome assembly GCA_001778985.1 of Candidatus Giovannonibacteria bacterium RIFOXYD1_FULL_48_21. Taxonomy (GTDB): domain Bacteria; phylum Patescibacteriota; class Minisyncoccia; order JACPKW01; family UBA11713; genus UBA11713. The sequence continues at coordinate 153,836 of MFIU01000002.1, forward strand.
GGCCAGCGCAAGATCTAACGCGCTTCCGTTGTCTCCAACAATAACAAAAACCTCTCCACTGCCTTTTTGTGCCATCGCGCACCTCCTTAAAGAATTTTCTACATTCTAAAAAACTTCTGCCAAGAAGTCAAGACCGCCTTAAATTGATATTTCTGTGCCACTTGGACATACGATTTCCAAGTTTCAAGTTCTACTCTAAAAGCAGCAACTCTAGTTCTTTAGCTAATTTCTTCCGCTCTATGATGTCAGGTAAAGAATCCTCGGCAAAAGTTTTATATTCGCCTCTATTCCGGAACTGTTTTAAGATGACGCCATTTTCACAAAATTTCTTTGGAGAGCTGCTAATATATTCAGACCAACTTGACCTAAATGTTTCACCCCTAAGTCGGTGGGCGAGATTATTTAAATTCACGTAGGCACTAGTGTATAAAAGGTACTCGTTAGAATTTATGTGTGAGGATTTGAATCTTCCTTGAAAAAGAACTCCGTTTCTTTTATACCTGATATTAAAATATTTAGTGTAGCCGATACTCAATCTCCTCATAAATTCACTTATGCCATCGTCAATCACCGGTTCAAGGATAAGATGGTAATGATTAGGATTCAAACAGTAACATACGACATTAACCAATTTAGAAGTTTTGGACTTGCGATGTCCAAATTTCATTTTAAAAAAATTATTTTCATAAAGGCTTCCAATCGGCTCTATGGTATTAAACTCTTCCATACTTTGGAGAAAGCGATCAAAATCTTTCCGTTGAGTAAAAATCGTCCTCTTATCTACTCCACGATTATAGACGTGAAAAAATTCGCCGGCCGCGAATGGTATTTTCCTCATGGTCTAATTTTAATACTTGGACATGCGATTTCCAAGTTTTCCGTTTCTACGAGAGAAGAATAAGCAAGACTCCGGCGAGAGCGAGGCCGGCGCCCAAAAGTTTTCTGGAAATATTTTTTTCACGGAAGAAGAGCCAGCCCCGTAAGCAAAAATTCGATTCGAATAGAGCACGGTCAGCTTGTCGAAGTTAACTGAAACCGAAGCCAAAAGCGCCACGAGCAAGCCCAAAAGATTTCCTTTTCTGAAATCTGGAACATTATTCCGAGCCGGCACAACTTGACCAAGAGTCCATAACCCCAAAACCGACAAGACCACCCCCGCCATGCCGTAGACCGGAGGAAGTTCTCCCAAAAAAATCCAGCCCGTAAAAAGCAAAAACACCGGCGCGGCAAGACTCATTGAATACACTGAGGAAAATTCTCCCAACTCGTAAGCCCGAAGTCCCAGAGGAAGCATTATGATATTTAGGGTACTGGTTATCAAAACTGCCGGCCAAAAACCAGGTTTTAAATCAGGGAATCCTAAAAATAAAAAAGAAGCGGCGAGGAGAATCAGCGAAGCCGTGGCCGTCACCACCAGACCGATTCCAATCTTTGAAAACCGGGCCACTCTCACCGCCTCATTGGACAAGGCGTTAAGAACTGACTGCGCCAAGGCAGACCCTAACGCGAAAAAAAACCACAGAAACATACTCAAGCGAGGCCGAGTTCTTGTATATTTTTCTCGGCCTCGGCCCAGTCTTTCAAATTGTCGATGTTGGCGCTGTATTTTTCTTCCATGACGTAGCCCACGACTTTATCGCCGTAAAAATTCGGTTCGTTTTCGTCAAACAAAAGTTCGCGCTTGAAAATATAGACAGCACTGTTGTGAATATAGACTTTCGGCAAAAGCTGGCGCTGATAAACGCGCTTTCGCATCGGCTCCCCGCTCACAAAAAGTTTGACCAAACCTTTCTCGTCCATTTTAAGCGCCCACATCGGATTGAAGTGAGTCGGAATTTCAATCACGCTCACCACCGAGTCCGTTTTGGTTTTTTTGATAAGTTCGGCAGCTTCTTTGATATGCCAGGACTGGCGCAGGGGCGAGGTCGGTTGGAGAATTACGACGTAATTCGGAAAATAATTTTGATTGTCCCCGAGCCACTTGACCGCGTGCTGCATCACCGGCAGATGCGGGGTTTTGTCTTGGGCGAGTTCGGCCGGCCGCAGAAACGGAACTTCCACTCCCCACTTCTCGCCGACCGCCGCGATTTCTTTGTCGTCCGTGGACAAAATTATCCGGTCAAAAACACCGGAATTTTTCGCGGCCTCGATAGTCCAGGCGAGCAAGGGTTTCCCGCCAAGCTCTTTGATATTTTTTTTCGGGATGGATTTTGACCCTCCCCGCGCCGTGATAACTCCAAGAATCTTCGGCATAATAACTATAACTATAGTAAAAATTTGCGGTTTTACAACAAAAAAGAGGCGGTCTCTATGAGAGACTGCCTCTTTCCCTCGGTGGAACTAACGTCTACTCACTATTACTGCAACGCCGAGAATAATGAGCAGGATGCCCAGAAAATGATAGAAATCCATCCTTACCGTATCAAAAAATCTGGGCATCAATGAACTGAAAAGAGCGGAGAGAAGGAATACGAACACAATCGCACTACTCTGAATCGCAATCGGCAATCCGGGGTTTGGCGCTGCTGGAATAGCGCTGAACAGAAACAGATTTGTTAATGCGCCAAGTAAGATGCCAACCATAAACGGCGGCAAGAATTTTGACACCGAGAAGAAGGCTATGTCCCTTGCTGCGGTCGGTATCACTCCAGAAAGCATAAGGATGCTTGCGGCTCCGACTGACGTGCCGGCAAAATACCCAACCATCGTTATCTCCGCGCTAATAGCGAAATTCTTCTTTAAGAAATCTATAGATAGCCAGGCGGGGATAACAAAAATAAGAGAAATTATGGACTTCGCAACCCATCCAAGCTCTAAAAACTTCATACAGCACCTCCATATATTAAGGATTTTAAAAAATTATACTATTTTATTTTAAATAACACAAGGGTCGGCAAATTTACTCTATTTAATGTTTAAATCCTCCCATTTAATAAGCTCGTCCTTTTTAATATCACGGGCGGCTTTGCTCCCAACGACCTTAGGCAATTCTTTCGCCGGAATGCCGTCTGCAAGGGGGCGCTTGGCGCCGACGCTCGAAGCCAAGATGGTTTCGCCAGCCGAAATATCCTCCAAGGCCACGACGCCGTGCCGCGCCCAACTTATCACCTCTTTCTCTTCATCTAAAATTCTTTTTTCGCTTCCGCAGGCTTTTTCTATTTTTCTGATACCGTCAACTAAAATTTTCCATTCCTGCGGCTCAAGAGATATTTTGTGATCTCCGGTGCCGCTCTGGTTCCGATCAAGCGTGTAATGCTTCTCAATCAGATTTACGCCGTAAGGAACCGAGGCAATCGCGGAAAAGATCTCCGGCGTATGGTCAGATAAGCCTATGGGCACCTTAAAGCGCTCGCGCAAAACTTTAATCATGGCGAGATTCAGCGCTTCATAACGAGGCGGATATAAAGAAACCGTATGCAACACGATATAAGGCGCGCTGAACTTTTTCATGGCCTGGACGGCTTCTTCAATTTCATCGAAATTACTCATTCCGGTTGAAATGATTACGGGCTTTCCTTTTTTAGCGATATGTTCAAGCAAGGGAAGATTGGTCATTTCCCCGGAGCCGACTTTAAACGCGACGACCCCCATCGCTTCGAGTTCGTCCGCGGCGCGCGGAGAGAAAGGAGTGCAAAGAAAACATAAACCAAATCCTTCGGCAATTTTTTTCAGTTCAGAAATCTCTCCGGCGGACAAAGAGCGCTTTTGCATTGATTCGAACTTGGGATGGCGGCGAATCATTTCTTCCTCCGGAATATGCAATTGGAATTTTACCGCATCAACTCCGGTGTCTTTTATTATTTCAATCATTCTCTTGGCCGTTTCAAAATCTCCATTATGAGCGTTGGCCACCTCGGCGACAATAAAAACCGGAAAACCCTCGCCTATATCCTTATTGCAAATTTTTATGCTAGCCGCGGCTTCCATAATATGAGGTTGGCATTAAAAGAGTTTCGCGTCCGATTTTCATCGCAAAGCGCAAAGAGGCGTCGGGCGGCTCTTTCTTATAAAAAAACTTAAAAATTAAAGCCGCCGCGGCCGCGTCCCCGGCTCCGCCTATGAATGGCGGATTTTTCACTTTTCGCGGAAAAACTCTAAGCACACTATGCTTGGCTTTGAACCAGGCTTCTCTTGGCCCCCTAGTTATAAAAATATACGGAATTGGAAATTTTAAAAGGTCGCCTACCTGCGGTTTTCTATTAAAAAATAATTTTGCTTCTGTTTCGTTTAACGCCAAAAAATCCAATTGGGGAATAATATTTTTCCCCTTTCTGGAACGCAAAAAATCAACCGAAGCGACTAGCCCGGAAATTTGACCGGGATGGTATTTCTTCAAAAAAAGCGCGGCTAAATCTCCTTCGGCCGCCTCCCCGGAAATCTCGGCTAAAATCTTTAGGCGGGCTTTTTCGGCGTGGTGCTTCAACGCTTTGTGAACCGAACGATTTAGGACGACTTTTCCTCCGCGATATCCGAAGGCCCATGTTTTGCCCCGAGAAGGGATAAGATAATATGAACTGGGGGTTTTCTCCCGCAGAAAAAAAGTTTTATAAAAAAACTTTTCCTGTTTTAGCAGATATTCAACTGCCCTCGTATCCGGGTCATTGGCCTTTCCCAGAAAACTTACGAGAGAAATTTTTTTAGAGGGAACTCCTAAAGTCTGAAACGATTTCGCGATATTAAAAGCCCCTCCGCCAAGCTGCACCAAGGGAGAAATCTTCATAATGCCCTTTTCCTCTTTCCGGTCATAATGCAAGATGTGTTCCAGAAAAACGCTGAAGCCGAGCGCGATAAATTGTCTTCCCAAAATCTTCGGCATAATTTTTAATAGGTTATCTTTTTCTGGATGTCTGGCAATTTGATGGTGGCGAGAATTTCGGCGATTTGCTTGCCGGCCGTGCCGTTGCCGTATATGTATTCCGCCGGCCACCTGCCTTTCGAAAGCTGCCGCCGGATGGCATTTTCAATATCATTACGCTCGCAGGAAGCGTCTAAAACATTCGACCCGCGCTCGCGGCTCTGCTGTCTGGAGCCAATGTTGACCACCGGCAGACCGAAATAACAAGCTTCCCGGATACCGCTTGAAGAATTCCCGATAAGGCCTGACGCGTTTCGAAGCAAGTTAACGAACAACTCGTGAGGAATATGCTTCAGGACCAAGACGTTTGATTTCGCGCCGTCAAAATGGGTGGCAAGATACTTTCGAATTATTTTGGAGATGGCGTCAGAGCCGGCATCAATGTTCGGCCAAAGCATCAAAACCTGCTCGTCGAATTTTTTAAGGGCTTCAAGCGTTTCTATAATCTGTTTCTCTTCGGAACCGAATTCCGTGGTAACCGGGTGCTGAACAACCAAGAGGTAAGGTTTCTCGGGATCGAACTTTTCGGGTCCTTTTATTACTTCTTTGTTCAGATGCGTCAAAACCTCCTCCCGATTCAGAGGAGGAACTCTCAAAATTAAATCCGTCCCTGGACAGCCCACGTTGAAAACATTTTCCTCCGGCTCACCCATTTTTATCACCCGTTCCCGGCTTTTCTCGGTGGCGACAAGATGAAGATGAGAGAGTTTGGAAAGGGCGTGCCGGATAGATTCGTCGATAGTGCCGGTAACTTCACCGCCCTGAATGTGAGCCACATGGATATTCAAAAGCGCCGCCGCGACGCCCATGGCCAGGGATTCAAAACGATCCACCGGCACCAGCACAACATCCGGACGAAGATGTTCCAAGGCCGTGGTTAGTTCAATGATGGCGAGCCCCACCGACTTCGTCATGGAGACAGGATTTCCGCCCTCCAATTCCATCTGAACATTCCAATCGGCGTCAAAGCCTTTTCTTTTTATTTCTTCCGCGGTCCGTCCGGTTTTCTCCAAAAGATGCGAACCCATCACCACCAGCTGAAGCTCCAAATCAGGATGATTTTTAATCTCAATCAAGGCGCTTTCCATTCGCGAAAAGTCAGCCCGATTGGCGGTTATGGCGCAAATTTTTCTCATAGGGCGAGGTCGGAGCGCTGAATCAAGCTGCCTTTCGAAATCATTCTAGCGGCTTTCGCGCCTAGAAATTTCCGGTATTCCTTGGAGCGAATTCCGGTTCCGGGACGTTTGGAGGTCAACATTTCCCGCGTAATTGGCGTCCCTTCCTGAATATCCACCGCCGCCACCAAACTTCTTTTGGCCCAAATCCAGACTGGTTTTTCATCTTCAAAAATATCTTTTCTCGGCGCCAGAGCTTTTTCCCATTGCCGCACATTCTCCACAAGGTGCTTTAAGGTAATTGGGTCATGAGAGAAGAAACTGTCAGCGTCGTCCGCCTTGCGATCCAAGGTGAAATGCTTCTCGATAAACCTGGCGCCCGCTCCAAGTGCTACCGCCAGAATTTCGTCTTCGCTTATTTTTCTTCCCGAAGCTTCATCCGTTACTCCTTCGGGCGGGCTGTGGTCTGACCAGCCCACTAGAACTTCGTAGCGTTCCCGCAAAAAAGGAATGGTGCCGAAACGAAACTGATTAAGACTCTTTATCGGATAGACCGAGATGCAGTGTGCAAGGCAAAAAGGAGTGTTGTGGGATTTCAAAGTGTTTGCCGTCAGGTCAAGTTCATCCAGACTTGTCATGCCGGTTGAAACCATCATGGGTTTGCCGAACTTCGCGACCTCTTCAATCATCGGCAGATCTTCGGTTTCGCCCGAGCCGATTTTAAAAGCCTCTGCCCCCATCTCATTCAGCAGTTGAGCGGCTTTGAGAGAGAAGGGGGTACAAAAATATTGGATGCCGATTTTATCGCAATAGTCCTTAAGCTGGGCGTGCTCTTCCGGTTTTAAAAGAAATTTCTCCACGAAGCCGTAGAGCGAACCCCACTTCGAGAAAAAAGGAGTGCTGGTTAGTTTTTCTATCTCCGGTTTCACCATTTCCTCTTCCGGCAGGTGCAGCTGGAATTTTATGATATCCGCGCCGGATTCTTTGGCCGCCTGGGCCATCTCCTTCGCGCGCGACAAACTGCCCATGTGGTTGTCGCACCCCTCGGCGATGATTGCCGCTGGCCTGCCTTCTCCTATTTCCACTTTGCCGATTTGAATCGTGTTCATAAATTAGATTTATACCATAAAAATGTTTTCTTCAATCCCTCCTCGAGCGAATGCTCGGGCCGAAAGCCTATCAATTTCTTCATCTTGGTCATGTCCGGGAAACGATGCCTGATTTCTCCTCCTTTCCGAAGCGGCACGAATTTTATTTTAGATTTCTTGCTCCCGGAAATCCTGATAATTTTTTGCGCCAGCTCCTTGATGGTCACGGGGCGGTCCGCTCCAATATTAACGCTCTCGCCGTTAGTTCGGTCACTCAAGAGGGCGCGGATAACGGCATTAATGTTGTCTTCGACGTACACAAAATCCCTGGTCTGTTTTCCATCGCCGAAAACGCTAAGCGGCTTCCCTCCCAAGGCTTGCCGAATAAAAATTCCAACCACGAAGCCGTAGCTGGAAGATTCCTGCTTGGGGCCGTAGACGTTGAAAATCCTAACCGCAGAAGTCGGCATTCCAAAAGTTTTCCAGTAAGCCTGAAAATAATGCTCACCTAAAAGTTTTACCGTGGCGTAAGGAAATTTGGCGCCTAGATGCCCGTCTTCCCGCTCCGGAAGATTTAGCGGCTCGCCGTAAACTTCTGACGAAGACGAAAAAAGCGCCTTCTTAATCTTGTTCTTTAACGCTAAATCCAAAATGTTTCTTATACCTAAAATGTCCTCCAAAACTTCAAGCGGCCGCTCCACCGTGCGCAACACGCCGACCCGGGCCGCGTAATGAAAAACATAGTCAATTTTATTTTTCAAAAAAGCTTTCTGAAGTTCTCGATAATTATTGGCATTGCCTTTTATGAATTTGAAATTCCCCTGCCCTAAAAATTCTTTGATGTTTTTTATCTTGCCCGTGCTTAAATCATCGAAACAAATCACTTTCGCACCTTTTCCCAGAAGAGAATGAGTCAGATTAGAGCCTAAAAATCCGGCGCCTCCGGTTACGAGGATATTTCTTCCTTTCAGCTGTTTCATAAATTCTCCGAAATACGCCGCACCAAAGATTCGGCATCAAGGCCGTGATATTTCAGAACTTCGTCATTCCAGCCGCAAGCCGGAATTTCTTCCAATCCCAGAAAAACGACCCGGGGCAAATCCCCACCCTTCTTTGCCAAAGCCCGCGCCATATGCCCTCCAAGTCCGGAATTTGAATAATGGTCGTCCAGAACAAAAATAGTTTTAAATTTGCCGAGTTCTTTTTGAGCCCATTCGGAATCAACCGCGTTCAGCCACGGAAAATTCATCACCGCGAGTCCGAACTTTTTTTCTTTCAAAAGTCCCGACGCCAAAAAAGCTTCTCTCAGCATAACCGGCCCATATGAAACTAGGGCGGCCTCTTTCCCATTCGCCAAAAATACGCCTCGCCCTTTTTCCAACTTATAGTCCGGAGACAAAGAATAAGGCAAGTCCAGCGGAACATTGGAAAAACGAAGATAGGTCTGCCCGGGATTCTCGTCCACCGCCCAGCGGATGGCGAGTTTTGCCTCGTTTTCGTTCGCGGGCTCAATCATGACAAGTCCGGGAACGCCGCCGAGGGCGGAAATATCGCGGACAGATTGATGAGAATGCCCAGGCCCCCCAGGCAAAAGTCCGGCCAAGGTTCCGACATAGATAATTTTTTTCTTTTCGGTGGCATTATTGTAAATCTGCTCGTTCGGCCGCGTGGAAAGAAAACAAGCGAAGGAGTGAACGACGGGAATTTTTCCGAAAAGCGCGAGTCCTCCTGCCAAAGAAACCATATCTTGCTCCGCGATGCCGCATTCGAAAAAGCGCTCGGGGAATTTGCGGCTGAAATTGGTAATGCCGCAATCCGGCATCAAATCCGCGTCCAAAACCACAATCTCTTTATTCTCGTGTCCAATTTTAACCAATTCCTCGCCGTAAGCCTCGACCAGATTCTCGGGTTTTTTCGGCAAGACCCGCTCCGGCGCGGGAAAAGATTCAAGTTTAAGCGGCCCAAGCCCAAGCTTGGAAAATTTTTCATTAAGCCGGCCTGAAATTTCTTCGAGAGCGGCGCGATAATCGTCGTATCTAGGAGCGCCGCTGTGAAATTTGTAAAGTCCGTCCGGCGCCACTTTCTCCATAAAAGAAACGCCCCGGCCCTTTGAAGTGTCCGCTATCAAAATTTGCGGCCGATCCTTAATTTTTTCGAAACGCTCGAGAATTTCGTGAACTTTTCTGACGTCGTGACCGTCCGTCCGCGCCACTTCCCATCCAAAAGAACGAAACTTATTTTCAATCTCGCCCAAATGACTCACTTCCTCGACTTTTTTGTCAGACTGGAATTTATTGTGGTCCACAATCACGGTGATTTCGGAAAATTTTCCGTTGACGGTCGGCTGTAAAGATTCCCAAATCTGCCCTTCCTGAAGCTCGCCGTCGCCGGTTAAAACATAAAAGCGGCCTTGAGTTTTGTTAAGGCGCCTCGCCAAGGCCATGCCGCGCGCTTTGGATATTCCCATTCCCAAAGAACCGGTGTTGGCCGCGATATGCGGCGTCACGATGTCCGGATGTCCGGGCAAACCATCCAAGCGCCGCAGTTTATGAACCAAATCAAACGGAAGTTTTTCCAAGCCGATAAGAAGGGAGTAAAGTCCGGGCGCGTCGTGACCCTTGGAAGAAAAATAAGTGTCGCCGTTTTTTGAGCCGGGCTCGTTCGGGGATTTCATTACTTTAGTCCACAAAAGTGTCACGATATCCATGGCGGAAAAGCTCGTTCCAAGGTGGCCGGAGCCCGCGCGCTCGACCATATAAAGGGTATTTATTCTGAAAATATCCGCCAAAATCTCGCTCAATAAAAACGGGTCGGAAATATTTTCTTTAATCCGCCGGATTTCCCCGAGCGGCACCAGATAAAGCTCGCCGGTATTCGAAGATAAAGTTTCTCGTTCCGCCATGGCCTTATCTCGCGGTCCAGCCGCCATCCACCACTAAAGTCGAGCCGGTCATATATGAAGAGGCGTCCGAAGCCAGAAATAAAACCGCGCCGTTGTAATCGTGCGCTTCGGCCATCCGGCCAAGCATGGTCCGGCTTTCATATTCTCTGACGAACTCGGGGTCTTGACCCGCGTAAACTCCGCCAGGCACTAAAGTGTTAACCCTGATTCCGAAAGGCGCGGCGTATTCCGCAAGCCAGCGCGTGAAATTCAAAACTCCGGATTTGGCCACGCTGTATCCGACGGGTTTATAATATGTTTCGCCTTTTCTGCGCCGAAATTCATACATGGCTTGCGGCGGCGTGACCAAGCCGTAAGTCGAAGAAACATTGATAATGCTTCCGGAAGTTTTTTTCGCGGAACGAAAATTTCTAATAAAGGCTTGGGACATAAAAAACATCCCCTTAAGATGCGAATCCAGCATGGCATCCCAGACTTCCTCGGGATAATCTTCAAAGGGTCCGTTTTGCGCGGCAGGCGCCGACGGGTGAGAATCAAGGCCAGCGTTATTTATAAGGATGGTGGGGACTCCGAGCTCGCCCGAAGCTTCGGCGAGCGCCTTTTCGACTTCGTTCTTCTTCGTCAAATCAATTTTATAAATTTTCACCGGATGGCCGGATTTCAAAAGTTCTTCGAGTTTTGGATTTTTTTTGTCGGCAATATCAAAAACCGCCACGCTGGCTCCGGCCTGGGCCAACGTTTTTACGTATTCGCTTCCCAAATTCCCCGCGCCGCCGGTGACCACGGCCGTTCGGCCCGCAAGGTTGAACATTTCACCAACCTTAGAATCCATACGCTTTATTGAGAATTTTCATGATTTCCAATCCTCTTTCAAATGAAAGCGGAGAATCTTTAAGTTTAATCTCGCCTGAAAGAAGTTTTTGGTAATGCAGGGTTTCGCAGTAAAAATCATCAGGACGCTTTTTGGAAACGATTTTTTCGATAAGCTCGCCTCCTTCAACTTGATAGCGAAGAAGGTCGCCTTCGGGGCTCGCGTTTCCGACCCACTCTATAAATCCTTTCTCGCCCTGGGCCCTGGCCCATTTTTTGACCGGAAAAGTTATCACATCTTGAACCACGCGCCCTACTTTTCCGGATTCAGTCTTCAAGAGAAAAGTCGTCAAGTAATCATATTCAGCCTCGCGTTCTTTTTTAAAGGCAAGACTGCTTTTCACGTCTGAAATTTTATCCCAGCCGGCGGCTTCGGCCAGATGACGCCAAAGATGCAAAGCATGAGAATGTTCTCCACCCGCGCCGCCTCCCCTTTTCCAATAACCAAGGTATGTTTCCCAAGGACCGGCTAACCACGGATGCGCTCCGAAAATTCCGCGCCAGTGTTCCCGAAACTCCACGTCCAAGGTCAAAATATTTCCGACAACTTTATCGCGAAGCATTTTCGCGAATTCTTCCAAGGCCTGACCCACGGCATTGTCGTAACCAACCACCACGATGGTTTCGGGATGTTTTCGAAGTTCGGCCCTAAATTCGTCAACTCCCTTTAAATCCGGCGCGCACAAAGGCTTTTCCAGATGCAAAAGTTTTGGATTTTCTTTGAGCGCCTCCAAAGCAAGTTTCATCCTCACATCCGGAGGAGTGCCGAGCATGATAATGTCAAATCCCCCTTTCGGCTCTTTGTCCGGGGTAAAAAGTTTGATGGAATCGTCCCAAGCGCCGTAGCGTTTGGGATAAATGTCGTTTTTCATCCGCTCGAGCGCCTTGGGGTCGGCGTCCACCACGCTGACCTCCCAGCCCATCCGACGCGAAGCTTGGGCTAAATGATTCCCGATTGAACCCGCTCCGATGATTTTTACTTTCATATTCATATGTCTGTTATTCTATAGAACTTTACAAATCTCCTCAAGGTTGCTAAAATACCCCTCGAAAAGAATCCTTAAAAATCTACCGAAAAAGGAGAAAAATAGATGCAGGAATTACATTATTGGTCGGTGGTGATACTGCCGGTATTTATCGGCTCATGCAGTATTGCGTTCATTAACGTAATTAAGCGCCGCGTAATGAAGGGAAACGAGGCTTCAAGCCTCCAATTCCTGATATGCTACTTTTACGCGGCAACGGCCATTTTCGGCTTGGTGTATCTTACGGTTTGGGGACCGACGATGCCGCCAAAACTGCTCGATGGATTCTGGCGCGCGGTCATACTGGGATCAGCTTTCAATGTTCTGATACAGTGGTGCAACGTCAAAGCCGCGTCGTTGGATAAAGGCGAAGTGTCGCTGACAGCGCCTCTCCAGGCAATGACGCCGGGGTTGATTACAATTCTAGCGGTAACCCTAGGCGAATTTCCGAGCGCAATCGGGATATTAGGAATATTTCTGATGGCTTCGGGGTCATATGTTCTCCTGTTTGAGAAAACGCCCTCGGGAGTATATGAACTAATCGGGCCAATCAGCAGACTCAAGCTTTTATTTTCTGCAACCTCTACAGTCGCCGAAAAATGTAAAGCTTTGGTTGTCCTTATCGCGCTTTCGTCGGCATTCTTGGGAACGTTTGGCCTATTATTCGACGGCCTTTACACCAGGAGAGGGGTCAACATGCAGGGCCTAATTCTGGCATCAGTGTCGCTGACGGCAATTCTCGCATCAAGCTATTTGGCTTGGTACAAAATCGCGCCAGATACGTTGCCGCACCAAAACCCCAGGGGGTTTAAGGTTCTCTGGGGCAAATCCCGATGGTGGCTGGCCGCAATGGGAACGCTCTGGGTCATAACAATCTTCTTTGTTCAACCAACGTTCAACACGGCCATGGTTGCGCACGTCGGCACCCTGAAGCGATTCCAAATCGCGATTACTTTTTTCTTGGGGATTTATATCTTCAAAGAGGCCGGATTTAAAGGAGGTTTCTGGCATTCGATCAGATATAATCGCGAGGTGCGGAACCGGGCAATTGCTTGCGTCCTGATCTTGATCGGAGCGTTTTTCTTATCAATAGACGGTCTTCCGTCGAGAATCGAAACAAGAATCACGAGGTGGGGGCTGTGACTTAGAATAAAGAGGAATGTCGCTCGACATTCCTCTTTATATTTTCAGAATCAAATTTTTAATTTCCGATAAATTCGATACCAGCGGAAATTCTTTATCTTTCCAGCCGTTCCAGTCGTTGGCCAGGCCGATGAAACGGCAGCCAACGGTCTTCGCTGCGGCGAGGTCATCCTCGCCGTCGCCCACCGCCAAAACTTCTTGAAGCAGAAAATTTTCTTTCTCTATTATTTTTTTAAGATTTTTAACCTTGCTTTCCGGCTCGCTCTGGCCGTAAATCTCTTCAAAAAAATCTCCAATGCTGAGTCTTCCCGCAGTCTCCAAAAGAGCTTTCTCGGGTGTGGCAGAATTTAAATAGAGCCTAAAGCGCTGCTTCAGCTCTGAAAGAACCTCTTTGACTCCGAGATTAAGCCCTAACGAAGAAATGCCACTTTGTACAAGCTCATTATATTTTTGGGCATGACTTAAAACAAGCGGCTCTATTTCCTCGGCAGATGTTCCGAGCCGTCTGAAAATTTCTCGAAGGATATCGTAACGGGTTTCCTTAATCTCTGTGAGAACATTTCTTATAAGCTCGCGCGAAGCTTCCTCCGGCTTAAAAACTTTAAACCAGGCCTCTTGCTTCAGGCGGTTCGAATCCACTAATACTCCATCAAAATCGAAAACAATAATTTTAATCATATATGTCTTTTCATTAAATTCTCCGCCAGAAGAAAATCAAATTCATTATCGATATTGATTGACTCCCAGTCCTCCATTAGGTATCCCAATATTTTCTCTCCGCTCATGGAGTGCTTCTCCAGAATTATCGAAGACCAAAAGGCGTTCATTGAGCCGTTATTCTGATAAACCGGAGGCAAAACCTGCCGCGGCGCGTCATGAGGGTCTTTATAAGAAATGGGATTTTCCGAAAGCAGGGGTTTTAAAAATTCTCCTTCAAGCTTCCACATTTTGTAAGGAGTCTTGCAGGCTTTCGAAACGGCCCGCACTGAATCGGCTTTTGCCCTTCCGGCTGCCGTCAAAAGTTCGATACCCTCGTCAATGCGATTGACTCGGCGCAGAGGCGCGGTGGCCCTCAAATCCACCACCATTTCCGGAAGCTCTCCCCGCTCTTGAAGAAAGGCGAGATGATGCTCGAAAACCGGCAGATCCAGGGTGGAATCTTCGGCCAGCTCCTTGGGCCGCCGGAAAATTTCCGCCCCAGAGCTTTTTGCCGCCTCAGCTATTTTCTCGTCATCCGTGTTAACTATCACCCGCGAAATATATTTTGACTTTTTGGCCTCTTCAATCGTCCAGGCGATGAGAGGCTTTCCGCAAAGCGGTCTTATATTTTTCCCGGGAAGACCTTTGGAGCCGCCGCGGGCCGGAATAATCGCGATAACTTTCATTATAGAGAGGATGGATAATAGGCGCGGTTCAGCACGCGCATGACCTCGAGACCGCGTTCAAATGAAAGCGGAGAATCTTTAAGCTTGATTTCGCCTGAAAGAAGTTTTTGATAATGCAGGGCCTGCCGCCAGAAATCATCCGGCCGTTTTTTGGCAAAAACCTTTTCTACCAAATCTTCACCCTCGACCTGATAACGGACTAAGTCTCCTTCTGGAACGCCACGCAGATGCCATTCGACAAATCCTTTCTCACCCTGCAACCGCGCCCAGGTTTTGAAAGGATGGGTGAATAAATCCTGAATCACTCGACCCACTTTCCCTTCCTCGGTCTTAAACAAAAAGGCGATAAGCTCGTCGTATTCAGTTTCCTTCTCCTTTTTCATAGAGAAATCAGTCTTAACTTCTTTGAGCGCTCCCCAGCCAGCGACTTCGGCCAAGTACTGCCAAAGATGCAAGCCGTGAGAGTTTTCTCCTCCGGCCCCTCCCCCGCGGCGCCAGTAACCGAGGTAGGTTTCCGCTGGGCCGGAAAGCCAAGGGTGAGCCGCGAAAATAGACCGCCAATCTTCCCTGATTTCAACGTCCAGAGTCAGGATTTCTCCAAAAATTTTCTTTTTAAGGAGTTCGACTGCGGCTTCAACGCTTTCTGAAACCGCATAAATATATCCGACCGTCACCAAAATTTCCGGATATTTAGCCAAAGATTTTTCGAATTCTTTCACTTCGCCGAGGTCAGGAGTCGAAAGAGGTTTTTCCAGATGAAGCAGTTTCGGTTTTTCTTCCAGTGCTTCCAAAGCGAGTTTCATCCTCACATCCGGAGGAGTGCCTATCATGATAATGTCAAATCCCCCTTTCGGCTCTTTGCCAGGGGTAAAAAGTTTTATGGAATCGTCCCAAGCGCCATAGCGCTTGGGATAGATGTCGTTTTTCATCCGCTCGAGCGCTTTGGGGTCGTTGTCAACCACACTGACTTCCCAGCCAACTCTCCGGCAAGATTGCGCCAGATGATTTCCAACTGAACCTGCTCCAAGAATTTTAACTTTCACCCCGTTAGAAGTTTTCATAAAGTATTCTCTTAATATAATCCGCGGTTCTTCGGCCGGAAAGGCCGTCGGTAAATTCGACCTGCTCCTCGACCATCCTTTTTCTCCCCTCCCGATCCAAACTCGGGTCTTCCAAATATCTCCGGACGGCTTCGACAAGTTCTCCCATATTCCAAACTCGCTTCACGCCGCCGGAAGCCTCGATGGATTTGTAATGGTCATGCTTCAAAAGCACGGAAACGCTGTGTTTGGGAGGCGTTTGGGGGTCGGCATCAAACCTGACGTTGATTACGGGCTTGTCAAAAACCGCGGCATCAATGGAAAGCGTGGACATAGTGTTGATGGTAACATCGCTCCAGTAAAGAGAGTTCATCAAGAGCTCAAAATCCTCCGGCGAGAATTCCCAGTCCTTGGTAGACATCTGAATATTTCTCACTGGAAAATATTGGGAGCAGGGCTTGGTGATGGTGAGATTTTGCGAGGGCCGAAATAATTTTTCATCAATCGGCGGGGTTCCGGGACGATATCTAACTAAAATTTGAGTGTCTTTGGGAAGGCGTCCGTCGTCTATGGCGCTCGTAAGCTCATTTATGATTTTAAGGGAAGAAGAAGTATGAGAGTATAGAAACGGGGCGGCTAGAACGATTTTCCGTTCCGGGGGAATGCCCAGCATCTTCAAAAATTTCTCCCGAGACTTCAGGGGCGGCTTGAAAAAAATGTCATAGTGCGGAATTCCTGAAACATAGATGTCCTCTTCGGGCATGCCAGCCAATCTGACGGCAAGCTCCTTCATGATATGGGTGTGGACAATAAGTTTATCCGGCAAAAGCTGGATTACTCCTTTGGAGGTCAGGTTGTCCCAGGCTCGAATCGTCCCCAGGACAAAAAATTTCTTTCTTTTGGCGGCGCGGAGAAAAATCCGGTCCGGAGGAAAAACAATGTCCGGGACAATGACCAAATCCGGCCGATATCTCTCCAGAATCTTAACCACCCCGGGATCCAAGGCCACGAATCCGTCCAGAAAGCGGATTATGCTCCGGGGAAATTTAAAACCGGAAAACGCCAGATTGGCCGCGCGCTTGAGCAGAAATTTTCCGTAGTGCCCGTATTTCAAATAAGTCCACCATTGCTTGAGCCGGACCGAATCGGTATCCAAAAAATTAAAGGCGATTGCGCACAAAATTCTTCCGAAGCGGGATTCGGAAACTATCTCCAGGGGCTCGAAAACGACGTTCGGCCTGCCAAACTCTTTTTGGTAGAAAGCGAGCTTGGAAGGAGGAATCACAATCACGAGCCGCAGGTTTGGCTCGCCGGTCAGCCCGGTATAGATGTAGGTATAAAAAAAATTCTTGGCCCGAATGCCGTTATAGATTGGAAGCAGAATTGTTTTCATACGGGTCTAAGTTATAAAATTAAAACCTCCGGAAAACAAGTTTCGTTTCTGGGATTTTAGAAGGCCCCGCCCCAAAGAATGACGATTATCATTCCCGAAACCACAAGCGCCGTGCCCGGCAAGCGATACCTTAAATCTTCTTTTTCGCGGCTATACTGTCCTCGAAATGCCCTGAAACTTCCCAAGAGGAGGCCGGAACCCACGGTTGCTAAAATCATACCAGCTCTTTTCCCGGCGACAGCATACGGAACATTCTCAATAAATTTTAAAGCCAGTATAAACGCGGCAGACGCTCCCGCGATAGAAATTCCGAAAAGCACAAACGGCCAAGGCGAGTTTGACTGGAGTTCCTCGCGATTTATTCGGTCCAGACCAAAATAGATTCCTGCCAGCGCAATCGTAACAAGAGCGATTAACCCATGATCAATCAGCAAATAGAACGGGGCGTTGGCGTTTACCAGCGCAGTGTAGTCCAGATTCGAAGTTACGGCGGCAATAATGGCAACTAAAAGCATCAGGCGCGAGCCCCTTTCTCGATACAATCGGGCGAAAGGTTCAAAAATTTCAACTTTCCCTTCTTTGGTATTCAGCAGGTAGACTCCGGCGGTTATCAAGAGAACTCCCCCAACGCCCAAAGGAGTGGGGGTGCCTCCCCCCATCCACGGCGAAATAATCAAAAGAAATGCGGGCGTTAAAGCTAGGTAGGGAGCGGTAAGTATAAGTGGGGAACTGCGATGCGCCTCTACCGTCAGAATCATCGCGAGTGTCCAAAGTGGAACGTGCCAGGAAACTGCCCACCAAAAATCTGGATGTACTTCCGGAAACCCTTCCAGATACAACCAAACTAGATAAAACGGAAGCGCTGTTAAGTATCCTCCAGACAAAAGAAGAAAATTATGAATTTTGGTAATCTTAATAACGTTCCGGTTAAAAGCCTCAAAAAGCCCGGAAATAATCGGAAAAATCCACATAAGCAGATTCATGATTTTCTCCTTCGGATTTTTAGAGTGCGAGATTTCATAAAGGGTGTGTAGCTGAATGATATCAAAGTCAAGAATTTATAAAAACCTCAATAAAAATAGACCATCTTTTTACGATCGGAGGGAGTTGTTACGGATTAAAATAAAGACGCAAATCCGCATCATAGGTCATCTCAGAAACCACCAGATATCTCACGTGATTTCTTATTTCAAAAAGTTCGACTAGAAAATCAATCGCATTACGGCATTCGTACGGAAAAACCCAGACGCTTTTCTGGAGTTCAAGAAATCCCAATTTCTTCATTTCCTGCCTAAGCGCATCACGGGCTGGTCTTTTTTTCTCGGGGATGTCAAAAATCACGATTCGCCATTTTCTATCCCAGCGGCTGGGCTTTGGAATGGAAATATTATCGGGGTCATAACGAAACGCGTGCTTCTCGCCCAGTTTCGTCAGCACTACCGTAATCGACCCATCTTTTTCTTCTTTGAAATCCACCAAACGTTTATGCTTAAATTCGCGGACGATCCGACGGAGCGTAGTGCGCTCGATTTCACTCCAAGCTTTGGGAATGGATTTAATTATCCGAAAGTGGGTCCGGGGCGAGCGCGAAAGTCCGAGAGCAAGTCCAGAAGCGAGCAGTAGTAAAATCTTCTGCTTAACAGGGCTATAGAGAAATTTAGCCATATAGACTAACTTTATACGATCGGGAGAAGTTAGTCTATTGATAGAATTATTGAGAGAGTTATTATTTTATATCATGGAAACTTTTTTGCAAAGGAGGATTAACTTCAGCCAAAATCTCGGTAATCTTTCGGCCGGCGTCTCCTTGGCCGAATCTCGAATTTGAAGGATAGCGGCCGTGAGCGAGCTGGGACAAGACGCTTTTTTTAATTGCTTCGAAATCCGCCGGCGCTTCCGTCACGTTTTCTCCCCGCTCCCGATTTTGCTGACGGGAGCCGACCAGCACCGCCGGCGTTCCCAGATACGCCCCCTCGCGGATGAAACTCGAAGAATTGCCCAGGGCGCAAGCGGCATTGGCCAAGGCCCGATAAAACCTGTCCGGATGAAGCTGCTTGGAGAAATAGACCTCGGCCGGCTTCGCGTTTTCATACCATTCGGCCAGTGTCCTCCCTACTCCCCTGGAACGCGCGTCAGGATTAGAGCCTATAACCAGAGCCGGCATTTTTAAATCCTCAATCACTTTGAGGATTGTTTCGACCAGATTAAGATTTTCTTCCCTGGACTCGGTCGTAACCGGATGGGTAGTCACAAGTAGATAGGGCTTTTTAAGATTAATGTATTCCGGAGAGCCGTCTTCAATTTCAGGAGAAAGGTCAATCTCTTTCAGGACATCGATGGATGGAGAACCGACCTTGAAGACAAAACGCGGGTCTTCGCCGAGCTGTAAAACCCGGCGCCGAGACTCGTCCGTGTTAGTAAAATGAATCTGGGCGAATTTCGTGATGGCGTGCCGAATGGATTCATCAATCGTCCCGGAAACGTCGCCGGCCTCGTTATGGGCGATGGGAATATTTAGAAAACTGGCGGCAATCGTGATGGCCATCATTTCGAATCGGTCGCCGTCCACAAACACCAGGTCGGGTTTAAGTTTACGCAAAGTATCCGTTAGGCTTATAATTCCCAATCCCACGGACTTGGCCATGGTAGCCGGAAGGCCGCCGTCCAGAAAGAAAGGAACGTTCGCTCCGACCGAAAAACCGTCCGCCTTCATCTTGCGAATCACAAAATCGCCATCAAGCGCCCTTGATACCCGGGCTTTCAGATACCACGGAATAGCTTTAAGCCAATCTCTGGGCTCGGAGTGCTGCAGATTGGCGAAGAAGTAGCCGCGTGCGGCCTGAACGCCGGTGATGGTCTGGAGTTCGAGCTCGGGGTGATTTGTAATCGCTTTCAGCACCGGTCGCAATCTCCCATAATTCGCGCGGTAGAAAATTGGCACTAATATTTTTTTCATATTTCTTGAAAATATGCTTCCCGCCCTCGTCGCAAGCGCGGACTTAGAATCTGAAGCGAGCCGTCCTTGATTTCGAAAAGAGGCTGTTTCCCTCCGGAAATATCGTTGGCATCAAGCCTCGCAAAAAGAACGGGTTCTTTCAGGGTGCGGTTAAAAGCCTTCTCCATAGTAAACCCGAATTTCATGCCCGCGGTTTTAGCCTTCTGGGCAGCTTCAGATGAAACCGTAAAAGTGTGCGGAAAGGAAACCGCGCTAAATTTAGCCCGCGAGTCGCCTGTGACCTGCAACAAGACTCGTTTGGCATTTTTAAACTCGCTTTCCATGGCTCTACTATCCAAAAGCGCGATAGGTTTATGCGTGTAGCCGTGCCATCCGAGATAAAAACGTTCGTGCAAACTTGCTGCCTGCTGCTTGGATACGTAAAAATTCTCACAGAATTTCTCCTCGCTGGCAACCAAAGATTGAAAAATGGAATCTATAATCTTTTCCCGAAGCTCCAAATCCAAAGAGCTCTTGTTGAGTAAAAACTTAAGGTGCGCCTCCTCCGGGTCGTCATAAGGATAGAGTTTCTCAATCTCGGCCGCGGATACCGGCGCGAAAGAATCAAAATTGAACGGCTTTCCGGAAAGCAGGGCGTAGTGGCGCCGAACCTCGCTAAAAAACTCGTCTGCCGACAGATGTGCTCGGCACCAATGAACTTTGTGCACGAATAACACCCGCCTTTCCAGATAAGGAAGGCCGTTAATAAAAAAAATCGCCGGTATCCCCATCTCATCCAAAATAGGCAGGGCCCGCTCATACTGGGACTTGAGCCCGTCGTCAAAAGTTATGGCGCAGCAATTTTCAGGAAGGGGCCTCTTTTTTTCCAGCGCCTCCAGAATTTCCCGCTGGCCGACGAATTTAAAAAATTTTCCGAGCTCCCTCAATTGCAGGCGAAACCTAGCGGGCGAAACCGGATAGATTCCTCTGGGGTACCTGTCTTCCTCGTCTATATAATGATAGTTAACTGCCAGAAAGTTCATTGGAAAGAAAAGATAATACCTCTTCGGCGACTTCTTCCGGCTCTCGAGCCATCGTCTTATAAATGGACGGCAAGTTTTTAATCAGGTCGGTATTCACCGAGCCCGGAGAAACTATATTCACTCTGATTCCTTTTCCGCTTAATTCTGACGCGAGCGCCCGGCTTAAACCCACCAGACCATATTTTGCAGAAATATAACCGCTCAGGCCGGACGGCGGGGCGCCAACGGTAACGTCGCTCGCGATATTAATAATGTCCCCGGAGCGTTTTTCAAGCATAAAAGGCAGAACCGCTTTGATGGCGTTGTAAGCGCCGTGAATCTGAACTTCCAGATGCCGCTCAAAATCATCCCACCCCAAATCAGCAAAACGTTTGTAATCAATAGACACTCCGGCGTTGTTAATGAGGGCGTCAATCCTGCCGAATTTGTTCAAAACAGCTTCGACCATTTCCCGAACCTCTTCGGCTTTGGTTACGTCGGCTTTGAAAGTCAGGGCTTCTCCTCCGAATTTCTGTATTTCTTTTTCAACCTTTTCCGCCTCTATGCCGTTTTTAAGATAATTTATCGCCACCCGAGCGCCGTGTCGGGCCGAAGCCAGCGCGATGGCCTTGCCGAGGCCGCGGCTCGCGCCAGTAATCAAAACAACTTTTCCGTCCAAGTTTTTCATATCCATCTTATATAATTTTTACCAAAGCCCTGCCCTCTACCGCCACTCGGCCTTCGGAATCAAAAATCTCCATCTTGATTTCCACAATCTTTGTTGATTCAGATTTGCTGACCACGGTTCCTTTTACCTTAAACTTTTCCCCCGCCAAAATCGGCCGATGAAAATTCAAGTTTTGAGAAAGATACAAGGAATCTTTTCCGGGAATAACCATCCCGACTAAATAAGAAAATTTAGAAGCGACGAGAAGGCCGTGCGCCAGGCGTCCCTTATAGCCCTTGGTTCGGGCAAATCCATCGTCCAGGTGCAGGGGACTCTGGTCTCCGGAGAGTTTCGCGAAAGCCTTAATATCTTCTTCGGAAAAACTGCACAAAACCGGCTCGGTTTCATATCCTACGTTAATGTCTTCAAATTTCATAAATAAAATTTAATAGGCGCGGTCGCGATCTCCGTCGGCCTTAACCACGAACCAATCCATGGGCGGCTCTTGGTCTGGGCGGTCAACGTGTTTATACGTGAAGTTGAGGGTCAGCCTTTTTCTATCAACCGGCAAAATAAAAATCGGCGGGTCCGTACTGACTTTACGATTCGCCGCGTGAAAACCGGCTTCCTGAAAGGCTTCACCATACCTTGATGGAAAAGAAAAAAAATCAATAAAATCCGCTTTAGCGTCTTTGGCAAAGTTAACTGCCTTTTTTACGAGCCTTGCCGCGGCTTCCGGGCCGCCGATAAGGTCGACAATGCGGCAAGCCGTAAGCTCCTCCCCTTTCTCGATTCTTAAAATGATATAACCCTCTAACCCGCCAAAAATCTGATATTTAATTTTTGGATTATCAATAAAACGCCAATTCAGATAAGCCGCCGAACGGTCAACCGTCGCGGCATAATCATGGCTCAACGTCTCCCAAGCCTTGTCCCACTCCGGGCCAAACTTATCTATGGCGGCAATATCCGAGTCCTCGGCAAATCCGCGGTTTTCCTTTAAGTCCCTCACCCAGCGCGTCATCAGAGCTTCCTCGCTCCAGCCGCAAAATTTAAAGACGGGCGCGGAGGGAGGACTGAAACCCGTGGTATAGAGAATATCAAAATATTTCTCGGCTTCGCGAACCAAGAGCACTCCGGCTCCGCGCGAACGTAAATCTTCGAACACAATCAGACAGCCCAGAAACGCCGCGTTGAACAGTCTTCCGCGGACTCGAAATTTATACCCAATCAGCCCCAAGTGCCCGACGATCTCGCTATTTTTTTCGAGCAGTAAATTGGAATAACCAGGAAATTGCCATTTCAAATATTCTTTCTCGCTCATGATGTGGCCGGGTTTATAAACTTTCTTAAAAAAATCTATCAAGGCCGGAATGTCATTTTCCTTAGCTAGTCTTACGCTGTACATAGCTCTAAAGTTTTATCCCCTTATTGACGAGGTAGCGTTTAATATCCCCGAGATTTTTTGCTTCCATGGTCTCGTCGACTGTGAACTGAACTTTAAATTCTTTCTCCAGTTCGGAGATAAAAATAAGGTAATTCATGGAGTCCCAGTCCGGAATCGTGCTTGGCGACATTTCATCATTAATTTCCTGGGCGGAAACTTTGAAAATTTTTTGGATGATGGGTATCAGCTTATCCATATCGTTTTTATCCAATCCGGCTTCAGGTTCGCGTTTTTCAAATCAAAACGGCCGCCTTCGAAATACTTTTCCAAAAACTCTTTGGCCGGCTGGTTCTTTTCCGTCTCTTTGAATAAAATTCTTAGCTCTTTGGCATTATTCTCTCTGGCTCTTTGGGCCATAAAATGTAAAAATGCTTCCTCGATTCCCCGCCCCAAGGCTCGGCAACTCGCGAGCAAGGACTCTATCAGCCATTCTTCCGAATCCTTATTAATCGAGGCAAAAGCTATCACGCCGTAATCTCCGAATTTATCGCGCGCGGCCGCGTGAAATATGGAATGGGACGGTTCAGCGATCCGCCGCGAAATTTCATTCTCTGACATGGGTTTTTTATTCGTGTTAAATTGATTGGTTTTCTCGGTAAGTTGCGCCAACCTCGAGAGGCAGGAGGAATCGTCTTGGTAGCAATGGACTTCTATCTCCAAGCTTTTCAGGAAATCTTCTTTAGCCCCGTAATTATTTTCCGCGGCCTTGCGCAGACGTTCCGTAACGTATAAATTGCCGCGCATTTTGTCTTCATCAGTAGTGACCCCGCCCTTGAAATACGGCAAAGTCAATAAAAATTTTGCGTATTTTTCGGGGTCCTGGGGCAAATCGGGGGTTTCTACTTCCGGCAAGGCATTTCGCATAACGGCGCGGTTTACCGGGTCATCGTCCAAAAACACCAGAGAGTCCAAACCGATATTCAGCTCCTTCGCGATTTCGCGCATGTTGTCCGGTTTCTCATTCCAATTAATGCGGAGGGACGCGAAATTATTTTCCTTCAAAACCATATTCGGGTGGCGGCGAATCACCGCCATGGCGTCTTCATAATTATTCCGGCTGTTGAGCGCTAAAATAATTCCGCGATTATGCAAATCCAGAATGGCCTGCTGAAAAGCGACAAAGCCGCGGCCGGATGCATCCCAGCCCAGCTTGATGCCGTCTAATCCCTCCTCGCCCACCACCCCTCCCCACAGGGTGTTATCTAAATCAAGAACTAAACATTTTTTCATATTATCATATAGTTAAAATTACAAACGCCAGCGCCCAATCTTTCGCGTGCGATAAGGACGCAAAAATTTTCAAATCCTGACATCCATTAATCCGCAGGCGCGGCGTGCCGGATTTATAAATAATTTCAATGTTTTTTAAATCTGTGGCGCGGCCCAGCGCTTTAAGGCCGGCTTCTTTGGCGCAAAATCTGGCGGCAAAATGCGGATAGGGGTCGGCTTTCGCCGTGCAGTACTCCAACTCCTTTTTTGTAAATATCTTCCGGTAGAAAGGCTTATTTTCTTTATACGGCAGGTTCCTGAAACGAGCAATGCTTTCGATATCGGCGCCAATCCCAACAATAACCATATTAAACAAATTGCAAGATATACTTCCCTATGCGCTCGCCGGATTTTCCGTCCGTAAATTTGCACTGCTCTTGGACCAGACGCGCTCTCCCCTCCTTATCCAAGGAAGGATTTTCCAAGTAGCGCCTGACCGCGCTTACTAATTCCTCGGGGCTCGCCACCAATCTTACGCCGTCGGTATCTAAAACTTTTTTATAATGCGCTATCTCTGAATACTGCCTGAAATAGCTGAATAAAGATTCTGGCTTTAATTCAAAATTTATATTTATCACCGGGCGGCCGAATATGGCCGCGTCTATACTCAGGCTGGAAGCGTAACAAATCAAAAGCGACATATGATAAAGAATGTCGCGCAGGTGGGCCAGCTCGGAAGTATCCATATCCCAATCGTCTCCCCTTTGGTAGTACGCTATCTTGGAAGAAAAACGCACTCCAGAGTAATCATATTTCAAATGCGGCCTCTTTTTGAGCTCGGCTTCGTCTATCACGTCATAAGGATGGAAACGCACTAAAATCTCGACATCTTCGCCAAAACTTCCTTCTTTATTCAATGAATACAGCAGGTCAATCATGTCCCAGTCGGAATCGCTATACGAACTGCCGTGCGGAGCATATACGATAATTTTCTTTCGCGGGTCCAGGCCGAAGCGCTGGCAAAACGTCTCGCGCGCCAAAACCTCCGGACGAAAATAAATATCGTACTGCGGTATTCCGCCCACAAAAATGTCTTCCTCTTTGACGCCGTTATAATGAATAACTTCGCCCTTGACTATGTCATTAAATACAACTAATTTGTCGGGCAAAAGTCTCAAAACGCACCGGGCCGTAACTTTGTCCCAAGAATTGATAAAACCGATAACTTTCACGTCGTGATGCTTGGCCGCTCGCAAAAAGTGCACCTCGGGTTCGAAAAAGATATTGGCCAAGAAAACCAAATCGGGTTTATATCTTTCAAAAAAACTATCATAGGCGTGATTCGTTACCAAATAGTAATCCAGCCGGCGCGCCAAGAGCAGAAAATATTTGCGGGCAATCAAGCGATTTACCAAAAGTCCAAACCAATATCTGAAATGTCTCCAGACTCCCTTTCGGGACTTAAAGCGGACTAGGCGTCTTAAGTCAGTGGTTTTGGTGCGCAAAAGCGCGAATTTCAGCCACTGAAAGAATCGGTCTAAACCTAGAATTGGGATAGGCGGAGCGACCTCATATAAAATTCTTTCGCTTTCTCCAAATTCTTTTTTATGGTATGCCGCCCGCTCCGGGTCTTTGGTAAAAATAACGACGCGCGTGTCCGGCTCTTTCAAGATGGTTTCAAAGATTGACGAACGCAGGACATTTTTCGTTTCAACTCCCTCAAAACTGGTGACAAAAATCGTCTTCATCCCGTTAGAAATTTTACTAATAAACTTTTGCCATGATTATAAAAGCCGAAGGCGAATTCGCTCCCTCCAAAATATCTTATGATAATCTTGGTTGAATTTCTAACGGGATTCATGAGTCACTCACACTCCGCCGGTCAAGTCCTGCTCCTCAATGTCCTCCAGCTGGTGCTGGCCCCAGTTTAAAAGATAGGTTTTTCGCTCATCTCTCGGCAACTTGGCGATGGAAGGGTCAAGATAAAAAGAGTCTTCTTTATGGTTGGCAGTGGAAATTTCCTCAAAGACCGCGCCAGCGTCGGTTCCGAAGCTATGCACCACTCCTCTTGGAATCCAGAGCATGTCTCCGGGATATAAAATTTTTTTCCGTCCCTGAACTTCCACTTCCAAAACTCCGGAAAGAACCTGAAAAGTTTCATCTTTAAGTTTATGGTAATGCTCGGGATTGAATTGACCCGAAAGTTGAACCAAAATTTTCTTCGCATACTCCCGGTTAAAGCATTCTATGATAGCCGCGCCCACCTCTTGAAACCGCTCGATGCCGTAATGGTGCGAAAGCTCCACGGAAAAATCATGGCCGACCGGAACTTTCGCCTCGTTCAGCATCCCTTTGATGGCGTGGATGGAATGATAGACAATTTCTTTTTTAGATTTCGTGTCGGGCCGGAGCGAGGCCGAAAGAGCTTCGTTGGGATGGTAATCCCGGTCGGCCGCGAGTCCGGCCAGAAAGCGTCCCGAAACAAGCTGCCCTTCCTGCAAAGGCATGGCGAAAAATACGTCTTCATAATTCAGGGTTTCTCCGGCTTTTATCTCCCGCTTGGTCCAGACTCCTCTCACAAAAGTTCTTAAATCCTCGGCCTCTTTTTCTGGAATTTCCCGCTCGCCCCTTTCCCCGCAGGCCTCGACGGCTTCCCTCCAAGCTCCGAGCCAGGCGCGCACTTGACCGGGATTGGCGGAATAAGCGTTCAATTTTATCTGGTCAGTTTCAAGGCCCACGTGTTTTTCAAAAATCCTGGCGCCTTTGGCGTAAGCCAGGCGAATGGCATTCAGATTTGAAGGTTCCTCGTGAGTGGAAAACCCGATGACGATTCCGGGGTAGCGATTTTTCAAAATTTCAATCTGGTTTAGAGAAAACTTGTCGTTCGGGGTGGGATAGATGGAAACGCAGTGCAAAAGCGCGAAATGAACGCCCCGCTTCTGGAAGAAGCTCACGATTTTATCGATGTCGCGGATGACGAGTCCGCCGACGGAAACGATAACCGGTTTTCCGGTCTGACTCGCCCGCTCCAGCAACGGCCAATCTTGATTGGAAGGAGAACCGATTTTAATCACTCCAACCCCCAATCTTTCAATCTTATCCACCGAGGGTTCGTCAAACGGGGTCGCGACGGTCAAAAGCCCCTCGTTCTTAATCTCGCTCGTCAACCGAGAAAATTCTTCTTCAGAAAGGCGGGTTTCCAAAAACCGCTTCATATAGTGGCTGTTGGAAAATTTTTCATGTTCGGGGTGAATGATGGCGTCCAAATCGCGAAATTGAAGCTTGGCGGCCGCTCGGATTTTAAATTCCCGGGCGATCTCCCCCATTTCGCGAATTATCCGGAGTCCATGCTCTAAAGAGCCCTGATGGTTGTTGGCGAGCTCAAAAATGAATAAATTTTCGAAATCGAATTTTCGCTCGTTTCTCATTGTGGTCCGCATCTTATTTTAACATCTTCATAATCTGATAGGTCTCTTTGAGTCCCCCCTCCAAAGAATATTTGGGTTTCCAGCCAGTCAGTTTTGTGATTAACGAGATATCGGTGACGAATTTCATCGGGCCGGTGACGGGGACGTCCAAAACCTTAATTTTTTTTCCGGAAAGCTTCTCGATAATCTCGACAACCTCGCCGATGGAACGCGACTCCCCGGCGCCTAAATTAACATGTCCCGTGTAATCCGTCTCCAGAAGGACGGCCACCGCGTCTGCCGCGTCTTTGGCGTAAATCAAATCGCGCTCCGGCTTAATCGACCAGACTTCTGTTTCCCTCGAAGAAAGAACGCCCTGCATTAGAGTCGGCACTAAATCAGGACGAACCAATCTGGTCGGGCCGTAGATGTTTGAAAGGCGAACCGCTATCGAGGGCACCTCTTTATAAAATTTCATGACTTCCTCCTGTAAATATTTACTGAAGACATAATCGTTGAGGTAGGGATTGATGGGCTGTGATTCATCCGCGGGCAATTTCAGTTTATCAACGTCGTACAGAAGGATGGTCGTGAAAGCTATAAACTTTTTGAGTTTTCTTCTCTTCAGATAGTGCAAGGCTTTTTTAATGGGAATCACGTTATAATCTAAACCCATCATGCCGGATTGGTTTATCTGATGATGGTTGGAGTTGCCTATCAGAAAAATAACTTTATCGAAATCCAGCTCGTCCAAAACGCTTAAATCATCCAGGCTCTCAAAATGAATATGCTTATTTTTGACCTCAGGCGGAGGCTGGGTTCGGCCCACGGAAACAATCTCCGGATAGCGCTCCAGAATAATTGGGCCCAGAAAACCAGAGCCGCCGAAAAGTATGGTTTTAGATAAAGAGTTCATTAAGTATTTTCCTTTTATGATGCCAAAGTTGTCTCACCCAAGGAATAAAGATAAGATGTTTTCTTGCGAGTGGAATATTTGGAGACGACAACAGCCAAGCGAGCATGATAAAGATATAATTCGTGTAGGCCAAGGGGCGGGCGTGCAGTTTGCCGATGAAAGCATGGCGCAGCGTAATCGGAACTGGATTTTTATATTTCGAATAAAGCACCTCCTTTACGGAATAAAAATTAGTGGCCAAGGCGGCTTCGCAGGTAAAAATTGTAAAACCATCGATGCAGTCGGGCATTAATCTTTGGTAAAGCCTGGAAAGAAATTCTCTTCGATAAAGCCCGTGAAAGAAAACCGGATTCATTTTGGCTTTAATCATCTTACTATAAACCTGATAATGGCTTTTGTTTGTGAAGTCGTGCTCGAAAATTCCGCTTATCTTCGCGGGGCTGTACTCGAGCGTGCCGCGCTCGCTGAAATGACTCATGGCCACGTCGTGGTTGGGACTGGATTCCAAAGATTCCAGCGTTTTTTCTATAAATCTTTTATCCCACCAGTCGTCATCTGCCGCCCACATAAAATATTCGCCCCGAGCTTCACTTAAAGTCGCGGCGAGATCTTTGACCATTCCGCCATTTTCCTCTTTTCTGATGTATCTTATTCTGGAGTCCTGTTTCTGATATTTTTCGCAGATTTTTTGAGTTTCATCGGTGGAAGCGCCGTCCACTATAATCAATTCTAAATTTTTATAAGTCTGCGCCAAGAGAGAGTCAAGGGCGTGGCGAATTGAATTCGCGTGATTGCGGGTCGGCATGCCGATTGAAACCAATTTTTCAGCTTCATTCATGTTCAAGATACCATTCTATTGTTTTTTTAAGACCGGACTCAAGATTCGTCGCGGCCTTGAAACCGAATTCCTGTTGGGCTTTGGAAACGTCAAATTTGCGCCTGGGTTGGCCTTCGGGATAGTTAGCGCCCCAGCGCGCTTCGCCTTTAAAATCCATCAAACGGCAAAGCGTCGCCACTAAATCTCTTATGGAAATCTCCTCGCCGGAACCGAGGTTCACGGGCTCCGGCTTGTCATACCGCATCGCGGCGAGCGCGATTCCTTCGGCCGCGTCTTCGGCATATAAAAATTCTCGGCTGGCGTTCCCCGAACCGCCGACTTCAATATAATCTCGGCTCGCTTTCTTGGCCTCGGCGATTTTCCGAATCAAAGCCGGAATCACGTGCGAGCGCTCGGGATTAAAATTATCTCCCGGGCCGTAAAGATTCACCATCAACAGGTGTATGCCGTTAAATCCGTATTGCCGGCGATAAGCTTGGGTCTGAACCAGCATAAATTTTTTGGCCAAGCCGTAAAAGGCGTTGTCCGGCTCTGGATAGCCGTCCCAAAGGTTTTCTTCTTTGAAGGGCAGAGGCGCGAATTTGGGGTAAGAACAGACACTGCCCACGCCCACGAATTTTTTAACTCCGGCGCGATACGCGGCGTCTATGAGATTCAGGGACATGGCGGCGGAATCATAAAAAGCCTCGCCTGGAAAATCCCGCACGAATTTAAGCCCGCCCACCGAAGCCGCGAGATGCAAAATCAAATCCCGGCCCTCGACCGCCTTCTTGCAAATTTCTTTTTCGCGCAAATCATGCTCGCGGCTTCCGGGCGCGAAAATATTCTTTTCTTCGGCTCCGTGCTCGAGCAATTTTTTGAAAACAAACTTGCCCAAAAATCCCCCTCCTCCGGTCAGCAAAATTTTTTTATCCTTCAAATCCATAGTTATATATAGCATCTTTTAAAATGGCTTGACAAGAAAGAAAGTTTCCGCTACGCTATGGTAAATCTTCTAAAGGAGGTGCGAAGTGAATACAGTAGTAATCGCAACGACGACCTTTTACAAGTCAAGAAAGGATTATCGGTTCCCTTGTGCGGATCGCATGGTTAAAAAAGCGATCGCGGACGGACATATCGTAATCATCGTTGATGGCTCGCCAAACCCGGAGATCAAAGAATATTTCCTCTCGCTCGGCGCCATGGTATACGACGAGACCATGAAAGGCATCGGCCCATCGCGGCGCGAACTGTACAATCACATTCGGCTATTCAGAGTCCGGCACACAGCCGCTCCGGAGATAATCCAATGGCTCGAGCCAGAGAAAGACGACCTGATACCGTTCGTTCCGCAAATCATCGAACCGATTAAACAAGGGAAGGCAAAAATCGTTGTCCCGCGCCGGACACCCGCAGCTTGGGAATCTTACCCCAAATTCCAGCGGGCATCTGAACGGACAGCTAACATGGCCTACAAGTTCGCTACAGGGCTCGACGTAGACATTTTCTTCGGGCCGGTCGCATTTCGCTGCGACATGCTTCCTTATTTTCTTAACTGCAACCCGACAGAATTCGGCGCGGCGGACAACTATATTCAGCACTATGCACCGGTCTTTGCCAATCGGGACTTCCACAGAGTTGCTTCGGTCGAAATTGATTTCCGCTACCCTCCGGGACAGCGGGAAGCGGAGGAAGGTATCGATCTCCGAGCTATGGTCGAGCGGCGTAACGAGCAGCTTGAAACGCTCGTTGACGGCTATTTCAAATTCAGCCGCCATCTCGGCCTCCGCTAATCGCTCTTTATCCATCCGAAGAGGCGCGCGGGCGTACCCAAAACACCCGTCGCCTCTTTTTTATTTCTCCAAAAGATTTAAGAGGTATTCTATCTCTTCTTCGGTAAGCTCGGCGTTATTGGGGAAGTAAAAAGCGTTCTCATGGATAAAATCTGCATTGGGGAGAGTTTCGGTTTTTGTTTCAGATTTCCAGAAAGGGTGGCGCACTATATTGCCGGCAATGACCGGACGAATCTCTACGTCGTTTTCCTCAAAAATTTTACGATAGCGCTCAAAAGTTTTTTTGTCTTTGGCGATCAGCGGCACCGCGAAATTGGAGATTAGCTCCATATGCCCGAGCTCCAAAGAAATTAAATCCGGATTGGCCGCAATAACTTTCGCAAAAGCCGTAAAATTAGAAGCTCGCCTGGAAACAATCTCATCCCAATAGCCCAGCTGGTCGCGGCCCAAAAAACCCTGAATTTCGGTCGGCCGCAGGTTATACGCCAAACCATAAAAAGCGTACTTCGCGAAAAAATCATCAATTCTGTGCGCGAGCCTGATTTCCTTCTGCCGCTTTTCCGGCAGATTTCTGTCCCAACCATGAGCCCTGGCCATTAGAAGTTCTTGATAGAGCTCTTCATCATCCGTGGCCACCATCCCGCCCTCTACCGTCGAGAAATGATGCCCGACAAAAAAAGAAAAAGTAGCGGCGAGACCGAAATTTCCCAAAAGCCTCCCGCTCACTTTTGAACCCAAAGATTCGCAGTTATCCTCTATAAAAATAATCCCGCTCTCCAGACAAAGTTTTCGAATTCCTTCAATATCATCCGCAAACCCCAAGACATTCGTCAAAAATAAGGCCTCAAGGCCTTTGATTTTAGAGGTAAGAATCCGGGGAGAAACATTCAAAGTTTCAAGCTCCGAATCCAAAGGCACTGGCTTCATCCCCAGCTGGATTATCGGCATCACGTTGGTTGACCAGGTAAGGGCGGAGAAGCCCACTCGGGAGCCGTCGTTTAATCTTCCGAGATTTTTTAGAGCCTGCAGCAAAAGAAGATTGGCCGCACTGCCGCTCGTGGTCATGACCGCGAATCTTCGCCCCTGCTTTTTCGCGAAATCTTCTTCGAATTTCCGCGTTTCGGCTCCCATGCTCAAAAATTGGGCGCCCAAGATAAAATCGGCCAGTTTTTTCTTGGTCTCGCCTTCCTTATAGAAAGTCGATTTAACCAGTTTGATTTTCATACGGCAGTTTTACGCCGAGCCGCTCGCAATCCGCCTTCAGGATAATTCTAACCAATTCCTTGAATTTCACTTTCGGCTCCCATCCTAATTTCGTCCTCGCTTTCGAAGCGTCTCCAACCAGCGTGTCTATTTCCACCGGCCGATAATAGATAGGGTCAATCCCGATATATTTTTCCCAATCGCCTATCCCGGCGGTTCGAAACGCCTCTTCGACAAATTCTTTTACGCTGTGATTCTCGCCGGTGGCAATCACGTAATCATCCGGTTCGTCCCGCTGGAGCA
The DNA here is from genome assembly GCA_001778985.1 of Candidatus Giovannonibacteria bacterium RIFOXYD1_FULL_48_21. GTDB lineage: Bacteria > Patescibacteriota > Minisyncoccia > JACPKW01 > UBA11713 > UBA11713. The sequence continues at coordinate 186,371 of MFIU01000002.1, forward strand.
TCCGCCACATGGCCTCGACGTATTCCGGCGCGTATCCCCAGTCCCTTTTCGCTTCCAGATTGCCCAGATATATTTTTTTGCGCTGGCCGGCTAAAATTTCCGCGATACCCGTGGTGATTTTTCTGGTGACAAAATTCTCTCCCCGGCGCGGCGATTCATGATTAAACAGGATGCCGCTTGAAACATGAAGTCCGTAGCCCTCGCGGTAGTTAAGGGCGGTTTGGTGCGCCAAAACTTTCGCGACGCCGTAGGGGCTCACGGGGTTAAAGGGCGTTTGTTCATTTTGCGGGTTTTCTTTCGCGCGTCCGAACATTTCGGAAGAAGAAGCCTGGTAAAAGCGACTTTTAAATCCGTTTTCGCGCAAGGCCTCCAAAAGCCTAAGCGTGCCGAGGGCCACCGTATTGGTCGTGTATTCGGGAATCTCAAAGCTGATGCGCACATGGCTCTGCGCTCCCAAGTTGTAAATCTCGTCCGGCTTTATGGCGGCGAGCAGATGAATCAGACTGCCCGCGTCAGTCAAATCGCCGTGGTGCAGAATCAGCTGATTCAAGTGCCGCTGGGCATCCTTGTAAAGATGTTCGATTCGAGCGCGGTTATAAATGCTGGTGCGCCTGACCAACCCGTGCACTTCGTATCCTTTCTCCAGCAAAAGTTCGGCAAGGTATGAACCATCCTGGCCGGTGATGCCGGTGATTAGGGCTTTTTTAGCTTTATTCATCGTTCTAATCTTTAACTAAAGTAATAATAGTCCAGTCTCGGCCTCTGACGCTAATCTTATTTTTTGCGGCGCTAACCTTAAATCGCTTCTCAATTAAACGCAGAAGTTCGGGGTCGCGTTCTTCAGGTATCTCGCGTTCTGATTCCGGAAACATTATCACCGCGGGCGGCTCATTCCTGCTTTCTCCGGTAACGATGTCGCGGGTGGGTTCATAGATGGGCGGAAAAGTTTTTCGCCACCAAAGGTATAAATTCGAAAGCCGCTGATGCTTTTGAAGAAATTCCGGCAAGGGATAATCAGCCGCGTCCAGAAGCGCTCCGGCGGTTCGAAAATGAAAGAATCCGGCCTCGCCGAAATATTGAGTCAACTCCTCGTCAAAGGCGTTAAGAGCATGGCGATGGTTTCCCCAATAGTGGAAAGACGCCTCGCCGTAGGCGTATTTTGAATCAGTGGTCCAAATGGCATACTTGCCATCCGGTATCAAAGCGTTCAGTTCTTTTTCGGTTTCTTCCATGGCGGCCAGACTGGTTTGAATCAGTCGGTTTCGATATAAAACATGTCCGCTTATTGATTCAATTAAGAGCAAAACTCCTAATGCCGCGAGAAAAAAACGCCATTTTGTCGAACCAAGGTTCGGCAGGTTCGACAAAGTTATCTGGGCAAGAAACGGCAGGATAACGAGCGCGGGCGCCGTGTTTCTGACGATAACCCCGAGCTCTTCTCCCGCCGCCAGATTAGAAGAAATATCGCCGAGAGAAACCAATGAATAAGCCAGGGCGCAGATTCCCAAGAAGGAAAAAGAGGAACGAGCTAAGACCGCGCTCTCGTTTCGGCGCCGCATTATAAAATCGACAAGAGTTATTAGAAAAATAAAGATAAGAGCGAGAATAGTGAAAACAAAAATTGGCCTTACGGTCAAAAACGTGTAAATATTAGAGCCGAGGGTGACGAGGAAATACCGAAGACCGGAGGAGGCGATGTTATCGCGCAAAAGCGAAGAGTTGATGATGGCCGGCAGACGATACAGCACCGGGGATACAAAGACAAGAAAAGCGCCGAGCGCCAAAAACGGCAGAGAAAAAATAACTCGAAGTTCCGCTCGATTCTTGTTGAGAAAAGCGGAGAAAAGAAGCGAAAACCAGAGTGGTATTATCAAAAGTAAAAATGAATATTTGATCGCGATGACAAATCCAAATAAAATTCCGCCCAGGACAAGAAACCAGACCGGCTTTTTTTCTTTCGAGAGCAAAATCCAGATGAGGCTTGCGAGCGGCAGACCCAAAGCCACAATCACTGCGTCAGACCCGAGATAGTTTTGATAAGTAAGAAAAGACGGAAAAGACATAACCAAAGCCAAGAGGAAAAATGAAACGCCGAAATCAAGATGTTTCAGAATAAACCAGATAAAAATTAGAAGGGCGGAAAAATTAAAAAGCATGAGGAAAAGATAACCCAAATCCAGAAAGCGCTGGGTGTCGGCCAGATCGTCGCCCGCCAGAAGCATCAATTTGCTCAAGAAATAATAAAGCGGCGTGCCCGGATGCTGAACAAAATAAGACGGGAGGTCGCGGTACATGAGGCGGGCATTATAGTAATAATCATTTTCGAGGTCGGTGGTTTGAATATAGTAAGGCCGCGGCACTAAAACCGCCGCATAAAGAAAAAGGGCGGCAAGATACAAAGCCGCCAGAAAAATAAGCGCCGGGACTTTCAATTTCTCCATCTCTCTAAAATTTACACTATTTTATTTATCTTGTAAAAATAAGAGTCTTTGGCTTTCAGAAGTTCTTGGGGCGGGCCTTCTTCCTGAACCCGTCCTTCTTGAAGCACTAAAAGTCTGTCCGCTTTCAGGATGGTGGAAACGCGATGGGCTATTGCCATAATAGTAACATCTCCTTTTAAACGCTCCAGAGCTTTCTGAATCAGGGCTTCAGATTCGGCATCCAGAGCGCTCGTGGCTTCGTCTAAAATTAAAATGGCCGGTTTTCGCGCCAAGGCCCGCGCCAAAGCAATTCTCTGTTTTTCGCCCCCGGAAAGCCTGACGCCCCGCTCGCCCAAAACGGTGTTAAAACCATTTTCCAACTTCCCAATAAATTCATAAATATTCGCCAGTTTGGCCGCGCGCTCTGTATCAGCTTGGGTTATGCTTTCGTCATAAAACTTTATATTTTGGGCCACCGTGTCATTCAGCAAAAAAATATCCTGCGAAACGTATCCGATATTCCGGCGCCATTCGCTTAATTTAATTTCTCTTAGGTCAACTCCGTCCAAGAGAATCTCTCCGGATTGCGGCTGGAAAAGCCGAAGCAGTAAATCAACCACCGTGGTTTTTCCGGCGCCGGAAGGGCCGATGATCCCGATGAATTCTCCTCTTTTTATCTCAAAGCTTACCTCTTTCAAAACAGGCGTCCTCGCATCGTAAGAGAATCTGACGTCTTTAAATTCCAATTTACTTTCAAGAGAGAAATCTCGCACGCCCGCATCTTGCTCCTGATTCTTCTCAATCTTATTCTCTAGAGAAACCACGTTAACTAAATATGGAATGAAATCGTTGACGGTGTGAATGGATTTTTGGGCGGTGTTTACGTGAATAAATATGCGCTGAATTAGATAAACCGTGGCAGCGAAAATAGCCAAATTAAAGCCGGGTTGAGCGTAGGAAATAGCAAATACAATAATAATAAATAAAATGCTCAGGGGCGACACAAGCGACCCGAAAATATTCTTCACGACAGCTTGACGCAAGGTAATTTCCCGAACCTTTCTAAAAAATTCCCTCCCTCTATCGGCCACGCTTCTTTCCGCGCCGGCGACCTTAATGGTTTTTATTCCCGAAACATGCTCGTTGATGTGGTGCGCAATGTCTTTGTTAAACACCGTCTGCCATTTGGTATAAAGCCTGGTTCTTTGCATAAAAAACTGCGCAATCACAAAAATGGCCAAACCAACAGACAGGGTGATAAGCGCGATGCGATAAGAAATACTGATTGCCACCACGGCATAGACCGCCAGCATGCTTAGATCCAAAATAAGAGAGATTAACTCCCCCATTAATTTGGCGGACATCCGGATATCCAGCATCAAAGTATTTTCCAGATGCCCAATTTTTTGTTTTAAAAGGTAGGGCCAATCGGCAGCGAGCGCCTTCTGGTAAAGCCGATTCCTAGTTTCAAATTCGAAAGAGGTGCCGACACTGGTGCCAATATAAGCAAATAAAACAGACAAACCAGCTTTGGCGGCAAAGAAAATCGGTACCAGGGTCAAAAGCCAAACCATGTCATAATTAACTTCCCCCAGCCAGTTTTTTAAAAAAACAACAAAAAACTCCGGCCGCAAATTAACCAAATAGGCAAAAAATGATTTTATAATCCCGGAGAGAGTATCCGTCTCCAGCACGCTTTCTCCCACCACAATGGAAAAAATAGGAATCAGCATGCTGATGCCGATTGATTCCAAAAAACCGCTCAAGAGCCCGAGCGCGGCCAAAAGCAGAATATAAAATTTATAGCCGCCGAAAAGGCGGCCAAAAAGATTTAGGGCAAACTTAACCCGTCTGCGAAGCATACTTTATATAACTCCGGGGTGAAGGTCAAGTTCTCAAAGTCGCCTCGCGAACCGCGGCTTTAACGCCAGCAACGATATAATCCAGGTCTTTTCGCGTGAGCCACCAGCCGCACGGAATATTGAGCATTCTTGAGCAAAAATCGTCCACGCCCAGGAGATCATCTCGCCTCCACGTTTTAAAAAGCGAGTAATTGTCATTGCGAGTATGCACTATTCCGTTTCCAATGCCTCTTTCGCGAAGAGCTTTGGAAAATTCGGCTCGATAATTCTCGTCAGGAAGCTTAATGGTGAAAAGCCAAAAACTGGATTTTCCGCCCGGCGTGGTTTTGGGCAGTGCTATTTCCTTAATCCCGCGAAGATGCTCTAAAAGATAACTCGCGTTTTTTTGATATTTAGCGACGATTTTTGGCATATATTTTAATTGCTCTATGCCAATCGTCCCGTTAACGTCGTTCATGTGCATTTTATAGCCGGGTTCCATAACATCGCCCGACCATTTTATCGGGTCGCTGGTGCTGCTTCTGGCGTTGCCATACCAGCGAAGCAAAATCGCGCGCCGATATTCTTCCGGGGTCTTAACCGCAACCGCTCCGCCATCTACCGTGGTGAGATGTTTTATGGCCTGAAAAGAAAAACAAACGTAATCAGAGTGATTGCCAATATATTTCCCGTCATATTTTGTTCCAAAAGCATGAGCGGCATCTTCTATCACTTTAAGATTGTGCTTTTTGGCGATTTTAGAAATTGATTTCAAATCAACCGGATTGCCAGCCCAATGAACCACCACAATGGCCTTAGTCCTGGGAGTGATTCGCTTTTCTACAGAGGGCGGATCGATATTGCCGGTTGTTTTATCTATATCCGCCCAAATAATCTTTGCCCCGGTCAGCATTATCGGCTCATTAGTGGCAAGGCAAGTCATTGGCGTGGATATAACTTCGTCGCCGGGTCCGAAACCGGCCAGCCGGTAGGCCAAAGACAAGGCGCTCGTGCCGCTGTTTACCAACGCCACATTAGGATTCCCTATATATTCTTGGAACTTTTTTTCGAATTCATGAGATTTTTCGCCCTCGCTTATATATCCGGACAATAAAATTTTGCCGAGCGGCTTTAGAACCGACTTCGGCATATGCACTTTAAACAAAGGAATTTGACGCTTCATGTTTTAAACAATAATCCTTTTTGCTATAATAATCAACGCATCTTATGGCAAATCGCACCGTAATCTATACGGCAATATTCGGCAGCTACGATGAGTTACAAGAACCTGCGGCATTGCCGCCGGATTGCGATTTTATATGTTTTACCGATAAGCCCCAAAAATCAAAACACTGGCAAATTCGAATCATGGGAATGCCCGTGCCGGGCGACTTAACCCGCTCCAACCGCCGCATTAAGATGTTAGCGCACGAATATTTTCCGGAATACAAATACAGCGTGTATGTTGACGGCAATGTGCTCGTGCGCGGAGACGTAAACGACCTCATTCGCGATTATCTCGCGAAGACAAACATGGCGCTGTATCGCCATGACAGCCGAGATTGCATCTATGACGAGGCGGAAGCCATTATTAAACTAGGTAAAGAGAAGGGGCGTTGGCAAGACGACCCTTTGGTCATCGAACGGCAGATGGCGCGCTACCGCGCCGAAAGATACCCCCCGCATAACGGGCTCGGTACCACTTTGATACTGCTTAGGCGTCACAACGAACCGGACGTGCGGCAAGTTATGGAGGCATGGTGGAACATAGAGAGAGGCGAAAGCAAGCGCGACCAGCTTTCTTTTAACTACGCGGCCTGGAAACACAATTTTGCTTTTTCGTATATTTCAGGATACTCGCGCGACAACCCTTACTTTCTTCGCCATAGAGGCCATCACAAGCCGCCCCAAAAAGGAATCAAGTCGTATTTAAAACGCGTCATCAGCGCCATCCGTCAGCGGGTGCGCTTTTGGAGCACGTACGGATTCCGGTTTTCCTGTCCATTCTGCGGATGGCGGGCGCAAAAGTTCTACACGCTTGGCCTCACTCACGCGGTGCTTGCGGAAAAGCAAGTGATTGGCGCCGGCAAACGCCAAAACGCCAAATGTCCGAAATGCGGCTCCAAAGAACGAGAACGGCTCATATATCTTTATCTCAAACAATATGGTTGGTTCAATGTTGAAAAGCGCCGCGTGCTCCATGTGGCGCCTGAACGAAACCTTAGCCAGGCGCTTCAAGCAAAATACGGAGAATCGTACGTAAACACCAACTATAATCCGAAAAAAAATACATCAATTCACGCCGATATTCAGGCACTCCCCTTTCCAGATCAGTCATTTGATCTCATTATCTGCAGCCACGTGCTTGAGCATGTGGAAGACGACGCTCTAGCTATGCGAGAATTTTATCGCGTTTTAAAGACGCGTGGCCTCGCAATACTTCCAGTTCCATTTTCTCCCATGTTTAAAGAAACGCTTGAGGACGGTTCCGTTACCTCGCCGGAGGAGCGCGCACGAATTTTCGGACAAGAAGACCATGTTCGGCTCTATGGTACCGACTACCTGGGGCGGCTTCAAAACGCCGGCTTTAAAGCCTGCGCGCTTTTGCCGGAGCAATTTCTGACTTCAGGAGAAATCAAAAAAGCCGCGCTTAATCCGCGAGAGCCGCTCTTCCTTGCCGCTCGCGAAAAAAATCCATGTCAGAGATGAAGCACATCGGAATTATTGGTATCGGATACCAAGGTAGAAAACTCGCCGATATTTTTTCTTCGCAAGCAGAAATTGTTATGTGCGCTTCGCGCGGTAATGCCGAACGCATTGCCGCATTGAAAAAACGCCATCCGTCAATTGCTGTAACGAATGATTATCGTGACCTACTTTCCGACAGCAAAATTGAGGGCGTTGTAATCGCCACACCGATTGATACCCATGCCGCGATGGCAAGCGAAGCGCTTAAGGCCGGCAAACACGTTTTTGTGGAAAAGCCGCTGGCGACTGACAAAAAAACCGCCCGCGCCCTCGTCGAGGAAGCAGGCGCTCATAACCTAAGTATATTCACTGGGTACACATTTCTCTATCATCCCTGCTTTTTTGAGCTCCAGCGCATTCTTCGTGACCGCCCCATCGAGTCCTTATACGCCTCGTGGTACAAATGCGGCAGTTTTAATGAAGATATTTTATGGAATCTCCTCGTCCATGATATCGCCATTGTGATAGCGCTTTGCGGCGAGCCGCGGAAACTTACGCTTGAAGGAACATACCGGGCTATAACAGACGCCGATGTCGCATACGTCCACGGCGTCTTCGGGAATAATACGCCAGCCACGTTCACAGTTGACCGCATTGCGCCGGTACGCTCAAAACTCATAGAGTTTGTTCTCGCTGACCGCATTGTAGCCTGGCACGGAGATACGCTCTCTATTTATGACAATGAAAGTAAAGAATACCGGGAACATTTTACATCTCCATCATCCGATGCGGCGTTAGAAAACGAAATCCAAATATTCCTTAAAAGCATGGGCAATCCCGCAATAGCGGCCGAAAACGCAAACATCAGCCTTTCCACCACCAGGGCGGTGGAACGCCTCAAGTCTTAATGAGCTCGAGAATCTTATCAGCCGCCTCGACGCAGTTCCCTATCTTGCCGGAGAAAACCGTTATAATTTTATCGTTAATTTTTTCCACAATCGTGGGGCGGGCATCGGTATCTTCACGGCCGGGCAATACGGTTCGAAACGTATACATCGAGCCGATGTGTTCAGCCTTGCGGATATCCGGAAAAAATACTGCCGCCGATTCGATTATTTTTGAAAAAATTGTTAATGGGGGATCTTTTATAACCCCACGATTAAGAAGCGACCTAAATTCATCCGGAATAACCGGGTGTGTCCCGATATTCTGGGCGTGAATGGCGTGCACAACGTGCCCCATCACGAAGTAGCCGCTTCGCCCGAACGGGTCAAAACACGTAAACGGTCCGTCGAGCACAACCACGCTCTTGCGTGAAAAATTTTGCGGCAATTTTACGACAATTTTCTCGCACAATTCGTATTGATATGAGCGCAATTTGGAAACGTCAAACGCTTCTAAGACCGAGTTTATTCCCGCGTACGCCGCGACGACCACGAAATCGTAGTGTGATAACATCGAGCGCTCGGCGGGAGTATTGAGAACCAATCTGACCCCCTCTTTTTGAAGGCGATTTTTGATGCAGGAATAAAGAACTTTGGGGTCGATGGCGTTTTCATTCACTTCAACGCATAAAGCAACTTTCTCCGGCGCGATAACATCAAGACGCACCTTGCGATATGGTAATTCAAACGCATCGCACATTTGTAAAAATTGTTCGGCGCTCGTCAAAGAATTCTCTGCGGCAATGCAGTGATAGTGCGTGTTGCCAGTAATGACCGCCTCCGGATATTCACGCGTAAACGCTTCGGCGCTTGCCTTACACGACTGGATTGTCTCTCGGCTCCTCGGATAGTGATATCCTTGATGGAGTCGATACTGATTAATTTGCGACGCAGCGTTCAAAATATCCCCACTTTTATCAATCAGGTCCACATCATAGCCCGCTTTTGCAAGCCGGATGGCGGCCGTAGCTCCAAAAACGCCAGCACCAATTACGCCGATACGCATATTTTTAAAAATAATCTGACTCCGGACGTTTAAGCCATTCGCCAAATGTCCCGGCGGTTTTATCTTTCTCCGACAAAATCGGATTTTTTACGGGCCACTCTATCCCAATATCCGGGTCGTTCCATAAAATCCCGGACTCCGCCTGGCTGTTGTATAAACCTGTGCACCTATATTGTATTTCGGCGGTATCGGATAAAACAAAAAAACCTCGGGCAAAACCAGCGGGAGCATACACTTGTTTTCTGTTCTCCGCGCTCGCCTCCACGCCGAACCACCTGCCAAGAGTTTTTGATTTTTTACGTATGTCGACCGCGACCAAAAAAGCCTTTCCTTGCGTTACTCGCATCAATTTACCCATAGGCGGACTCCACTGAAAGTGCAAACCCCTTAAAACATTTTTCACGGAGCGCGAATGATTGTCTTGCACAAACTCCGAATCTATTCCAAACTCTTTAAACTTATCTTTTCGGTATACTTCCATAAAAAAACCTCTCTCATCCTCGAAAACAGACGGAACGACAACATATAAATCTTCAATTGGCGTCTTTTCTACTTTCATTCTTTAAACAATTTCTTAAAAATTTTAATGTTGTAGAAACGATCCTGGTCAAAATTGAAATTTTTTCCGAGGCACTTATCCAATTCTTCGAGAACGTTTTCAACTGAACCTTGAAAATTGATTCCCAGCACTTCTTTGGCTTTTTTATTCGAGACTCGGTAATTCCTTATGTCCGGAGTATTATTTATTTCCAACTTCACCTCGGCTCCGTGCTTTCGTCCAAAATAATCTTTGACTTTATCTGCGGCTTCTCCAACCTGAAAATTCGCGGAAGCCACGTTGAATACTCCGTTAATCCCTAAAGGTGCCTCCAGGGCTTTGAGGTAAGCTTCAACGGCATCAGAGATAGCTAAGAGCGGCCGCCAGATCGCGGGGTTGTTTACTGTAATCTTATTTTCCGTTACTGCTTTCATGTACATCGTATTGATAAATAAATCAAAGCGCATGCGGGGGCTGAAGCCGGAGAGAGTCCCTTGCCGCAGACAGATTACAGAGAAATTGCGGTCAATCAGTTGTAAGGCTCCCAAACCTCCCTGCAATTTGGATATGCTGTAAGGATAAACGCCTCTGGGCGCGTAGTTTTCATCTATCTCCTCTCCGTCAGTAAAACCGTAAACTGAGCAGGAATCAGCGTAAATGAATCTTTTTACTCCGGCGTGCTTAGCTAGGTAAGCCGCGTGCGCGGGAGCGGAGGCGTTAGCGATAAAATTTAAATGCGGAGAATACTCCGCCATTGGATCATTGGAAAGGCCGGCTAGAAATATAACGGCGTCAAATCCGCGCATAAAATCAGCCCGCAAAGAAAGGGAATCTTGTTGAACCACCCTTACGGCCGCGGGCAGGTAATTTCCAAACCAAAGCTGGTCCACCACCACTATCTCGTGGCCGGCTCTGACAAGCTCTGGTATTAGCCGAGAACCAATATATCCTGCTCCGCCTACAACTAAAATTTTCATAACACGTCCCGTATTGATGTTATTAACTCTTCTTCATTACTGCCGCGTTTCTGATTCCTCCCGCTTCTAACATGGAAAGCGAATGGTTTCCCCTTCCACATATGCTCTTCCCAGCCCGCTCTTCTGGCGTCAAAATGTCCAAAACTGCTAAAACCCGATGCAACATAATAATCGCGCTTTTTAGGAATGTAGCACAATCTATCCGGAAGAAAAAACTCAAACAATGCGTTGGCTAGCAAACCGAGTTTGCCGGCAAGACGCAGGTCAGTCCATGGATTGTACACCGGCTTTATGCATTCGCAGGGGGTGAGGCTGTTTTGGTAGTAGCGCTTGTATATAAAATAACCTGTATCATGAGAGGTTCCTATATTTCTTTTTCTGATGCCGAGATTAAATAAATTGGTCTTTCTTTTCTTGGTTTTTCTGTTGTCCCCAGTCCTTCCAAAGTCAGGAGTAAAATCCAAAGTGTCGAGCGGAACTTTTTCAAGGTCAACAAACATGCAAAAATCCGTAGCCGGAAAATAACGGATTTTTCTGTAATCCTTTGGATAGTACGGGGCGCCCAAAAAAGCAAGATTATTCTTTATCATATGATTTAACGCCTCGCGAAGCCATTCCGGATAAATGACATAAAAATCATTGTCTAAAATAAGCACGAAGCGGGTCTTAACTTCTTTCAAGCAAAGATTGAGGGCAGAAGCATGTTGATAACTGGTCCAATATTTGCCGCACGAATCTCTGTTAATGAGCGGCGCGTCTTGATTCGTTATAATCTTAAATTTTTTAGAATCTATCTTGTCAATAAGACTGGGCGGCGAATTATCGCCGACGAGCCAAATCCAGTTTTTAAATGAATTAAATTTCACCATAAAATCATAATTCAGCTCAACAAACCTTTTGGTCATCTCATTATGATAAACAGAAATTATAGTTAGTTCCGGAGCTTTATCCATACAATGCTTTTTTTATGTGTTCGATAACGCGCTGGGAAGAAAGGCCGTCTGACTTATAAAGAACTTTATCGCGAAATCTTTCCCTTTTTTCGCTGTCCAATTTGGGATTTTTTAAAAACGCGTCCAAAGCCGAAAACAATTCTTCAAAACTTCCGATAACTTTGGGAGCTCCAGTGGCGAACACCTCTTCAAACCGTTCGTTAAACGCGTAGCGGCGGATGGATTGCCTCAAGGGGCGCTTATGATACCCGTCAAAAATATTAATAAGCATGGGAACGTCAAAAACCATGGCCTCCAGCATGGCGGTGGTAAACATAGTCATGGTAACGCTGGAGTGGCGCAAGATGTTCACGAAATATATGCTCTTCTCCAAATCGCCCCAAAATTCCCTTTTATAAAACCTCACCCGCGGATGTTCTTCAAATCTTTCAAACTTTTTTTTGTCAAAATTTCTGTCCGCGCCCCGTCCTCCCAGATAAGGGCGAATCACGAAAAACAAATTTGGGCCCAGTCGTCCTTCGTCTATCCATCTAAGCATGGTTTCAATCACATCCGGCTCGTCCGGGGAATACACGCTCCCGGAGATATACAAAAGATATCTGGCATTTTCCGGAAAATCAAGACTTTTGAGAAGTTCACCCCTCGACATTTTATATCTTTCATCCGAAATAAAATCATGGTGGGGGTATCCCACAATCTTAACCCCGTCATCCTCGTAGCACTGAAGATTAACGGCCATCTTTTTTATGTGGGCGCTTTGAGCCAAGAGGACGTCCGGGCGAAACGGCAGAAAATACTTGTCAAAATGATCCCAGCCCGAAATCATTCCCAGGGTTTTGACTCCACTCCTCTTCGCCTCTGCCAAAAGCCGCATATCGTACCTGCCGTAAATATGAGGGGTAAAAACTAAATCCGGCTTATATTTTTCGAAGAGATTCGAAAACGGCCTTTGGCGGGATACTCGATAAAATAAAAACGGAATCAGACTTACTTTAATAATGCGGAATCTCCCGAAAGTGTTCGCGATAAACCATTTCACCGGAGCCAAATACCGCTTTCCTCCGGCGGGCGGCTCATCCGGACGGAATCCCAGAGTGGCGAAGACCCGGGTGGCGTCCGTGTAGATAAGATAAGAAAAGAAAAAATAAAACACTTTCTGAAAAAAGTTTTCGAACGCGGCAGGCGCTGGCGCGACTTCAATCGCAAATTGCTCACCGGCGACGGAAGAAAAAAACGGCGAATATTTTCCATAATAAACTTTATCAGGCAAAAGGAGAACGATTTTAAGATTCTTCCTTTCCTCCAGCATTTTTTTAAGCTGGTCAAAAACGCTCCCAGGAAAGAAGAAGAGGTTTTTAAAAACCGCCATCGAAGATAAACTGATAAAAATGGTTTCAGAGTTTTTTGAAGACATAGTAAATAGTTTTACCGTTCCATTCCCTGGGAGCCAGGCGAAATTTATCCAAAAACCAAATCCAATAAGGGTATTCCGCCCGGTGGAAGCCGACTTCCAAAACAGAAAACTTGTCGAAAATATTTTTAACCAAAGATTTGGTCATGATAAATTTATGCCTGCTGTTTTTCGTAAAGCGGCGCATTTCTCCATTTCTTAAGAAAAAATATTTGTTGGCCAGATTAAAAATGTTCGGCGTGGCGACAAAAAGGAGGCCCGCGGATTTAAGCACCCGCTGGGCTTCGCGCGCGAAATGATGCGGATTTTCCAAATGTTCAATCACATTCCAGGCCGCAACAATATCAAAAGAAGAATCCGGGTGGGGAATTTTATCTTTATTCAAATCAAGTTCCGGCAAATCGTATCCGACGCAATTTTCAAGGCCGCCACAAAACTTCCCGCTCCCACATCCCAAATCCAAAACCAGCTCTCCTCCGCCCAGATACTTTGAAACTATTTTTTGCGCCGCGCCACTATCAATTATACTCGACGTCTCCATACTAATTTTCGCATAATAAATTTGCCCAGCCTTTACCGCCCTCCCTATTTTCTGAAACACTCAAAAGCGAGGCCGGGTCTTTAGGCTTTAAAATCTTCTGCCGGGCATCCAGCAGGCTGAAGCGAAAACCCAGCCCTTGAAGCCAAATCAGGAACTCCAGAGGGTCGGACCCCAGATTTTTAAGGCCCCAAGGCCAAAATTCCATAATCATTTTAAGTTTATTGTTTTTTAAGGTTTTTTCTCCCCCTTTAAGCACGAGTCCTTCCGCACCCTGCACGTCTATTTTAATGAAATCAATTTTTTCTTTTTCAAAATGTTCGTCCAGGGTATGAGCCTCGACCTCGAACGAACCTCCCAAATCCTGGGCAGAAATATTTCCAGCCTGAAGTGAAACATTGCCTAGATTTTTTTTATCCAAAAATAATTTAACCTTCCCCTTTTTATTCGAAAGGGCATACGGGTAAGCCGTCACATTATCTAGATTATTAATTTTAATATTTGTTTTCAGGAGTTTGAAATTTTCCGGCTCGGGCTCAAAAGCCCAAACTTTTCCTTCCGGGCCGGCGGCCCGGGCCATGATTAACGTGAAATAACCGATATGGGCTCCGATATCAACGGCCCTCATGCCCGGCTTTATTAAATTTTTCACGAGTTCGGTTTCATATTCATCATAAACCCCGCGCAAAAGCAGATCCGGGGCTTCGCCAGTGTCTTCGGGATTTATGAACATTTTGCTTCCCTGAATTTCAAGCAAGGCGGCTCCTTTAGGTTTCAGCTTCTCGAATAAAAAGCGATGCAGGGGGCGAACTCCGGGGATTTTCCCTAAATTTTTTCCCCGAAGGCTTTTGGTAATCTTTTTAAAAACTTGAAACATTTTAGATAAAATCCAGCAAGGCTTTCCCCAGCCTCTCCCCGGAAAAGCCGTCCTGAAATTGGCATTCCTTTTCAACAATCTTTCTTCTGCCCTCGAGAAGATAGCCCGGCTCGGAAAGATATTTGTTGAGCGCCCTGATAAATTCTTCCTTATCCCTGACCAGCCAAACTCCGTCTAAAGGTTTTATATCCGACAAATATTCCCAGTCAAAAAAGCGCCGGGCCGAATTCCAATAGTTTCGCTTCTGATAGCCGTCAAAAGCGACGGCGACGAGCGGTTTGTCGAAAATCGCCGCTTCAATGAAAAACGTGGAGTACATACTGATAACGAGGTCGGCGTGCGCCAAGCTGTTCAGAAGGAAATTAATAGATTTTTCGTCAAATTCCCAATCCCCCTTTCCGCTGCCGACGTGAAAAACAGCCGGAGTGGCTAAAAAGCCGTATCGAGTTTTCATTGCTGAAATTTTCTCTTGGGGAAAATCATAGCGGGGATAAGGACGGATTAAAACATTCACTTCTTCGCTAAGTTCTTTTTTCTTTACGGCCTCGGCCAGAATGTCAACGATATCGAATTCGATATCCAGGCCGGCCTTTCCGGAAAACCCGTATAAAATCAGTTTCCTTGAGGGGTCAGCCCCGATTTCTTTAAAAAATTCCTCGCGGGTTTTTAAGCCGGTCTTTCTAAAGTAGCGGTCATATTGAGGAATTCCGACCACCGTCGTGCGCTCTCGAGAAAAATCTCCAAACTTCTCCGCCTGCTCTTTAATAAAATCTGTATGCAAAAAAAGCCAGTCGGGTTTTACCAATAAAAAAGTTTTGCCGTAGAAATTGTCCCAGGAAAGAGTCATACCTAAAACTTTAATTCCCCGCTTCTTGGCCGCCTTGGCCAAAACATAGTCTTCCATGTAAACCATGGTGGAGCAAAAAATCAAATCCGGCCTGTATTTTTCTAAAATTCCGTCAAAAGCAGAGTTGGGCAGAACAAAATAGATTTTCCTTAATAAATTCCGCCACCAGCGAAACCGGCCCAAGTGCCAAAAGATTCTCTGAAAAACAAAGATAAGATAGCGCTGGACAAGACGGACTTTAGAACCGACTCTGTAAAGCGCGGTCCGGCTAGAGATAAAAGTAGTACGGGCGTGGATGCTCGAAGTTTCCAGAAACTTGAAAAATCTCTCAACTTTCCGAAGCCTTACTTCCGGCAGAGGCTCAAAAACAAGAAAATTTTGGGGAAATTCACGCCGATAATAAGCAAGTTTTTCCCAGGGGGCAAGTAAAACCAGCCGGATGCTTCCTTTTTCGTTCAAAATCTGCAGAACGTCGGTTCGGAGAAAATTTCGCACAAAAAAACTAGTAGAAACATTCGCTAAAATTGTTTTCATATTTTAAGAAAATCGATGAGCTCCCGTGCTACTCTTTCGCTCGCCCGGCCGTCCGAGAGCGAAAACCATTTTTTGCGGATTTCAGCTCTCCCCTCTTTATGAAGCGCGGGGTTTTGAAAATAACTTTCGACCGCTTTTAAAAATTCTTCCCTGGTGTCCGCGTACCACACCCCTTTTGTTTCCAAAAGTTTATGGATGTGTTCCAGCAAAAAACCCCAGCCTTTCTGATAGATATTCCTGGGAGTGGGATAAACATCGGCCACGATTACCGGTTTATCCAGGAGCGCGGCATCCAGACAAACCGAGGTTGGTCCGGTTACCACCACGTTCGAATAATACAGCTCATCAATAAAATTATCGTCATCTTCTTTTCTAATCACAAACTCTCCCGGCCTTGAACCGAAGCGAAAGCCGGGCTTATCGAATGAAATTTTGCTCGGCCATTTTTCTCCCTCGAGCAGTTTCACGTCTTCGCCTGGAGGATATCGAACCAGAATATTGGCATCCGCCTCGCTTAATATTTTTAAAACATTCAAATCAAGGTCGTTGTGTTTAATAATTTTGTCTCCGCCCGGCGCGAAGAGAATCAGTTTCTTTCGAGGGTCAAGCTTAAAATGAGAAAAAAATTCCGCCCGGCTTCGAATGGGGCCCTTGAGATATCTATCGTAATGGGGGTGCCCGGTCAGGACGATTTTTTCTTCCGGATAATAGTGGAGTTTTAGAGTTTCTTTTTTAAGCTCGGGTGAGCCGCAAAGAAGTTTATCCGGGAAAACCCGCAGCATCTGTTGAGTGGGATTATCCCAAGAACGCCACATTCCCAAGATGGGAATACCCAGACGGCGAGCATCCTGCATCAAAGCCACGTCGTTTTCATTATGGATGTCGGTGGAGAAAACAGCCGCGGGCTTATATTTCTCAAAAAGAGGATAGAAAAGGCCTTTCGGAGAAAATTTAAGGTCTAAGGAGCGAACGAGTTTCTGGACTGAAAAAGAGCGGCCGAAAAAACCCGCCGAGCCCGAGAGTAAAAAATACCAAAGTTTTCGGTCCCAATAATATTTCCACCGGCGCTTAGCTCGGGTGGTGCCGGTATTAAAGAAGGTTCGCGAAAAACGTTTGAAAAAAAGTCCGGTCCAGGTTTTGGAAGGCTGATAGGTTTTAAAACCCTCAATAAGCACGTTGCCTCCGCTAGCTGGCGGACCAAAATTTTCTTCAAAATAAGAAACTTTGTAATCCGGGACAAGAATAACCAGTCTTAAATCCTGCCGGGACTTAAGGATTGAAAGAACGGGAGTGGCCAAAATATTTCTAGAAATATGGGCATGAAAGCTGGTAATGAAAAGGGTGCGCATTGTATAAATATAGTATGTTTCGATGGTTAAGAAAACCTCAAATAAAAGCCATTCTTCCTAAAATTGAACTTGGCGCTCTTTGGCCTGATGAGATTTCAGTAAAAATTCTCGAGCCGGATGCCAAAGACGGCAATGTCTCCTTGGGAGAGCTGGTAATAATCTCCCAGTTAGTAAAACTCCGAAATCCCTTAAAAATTTTCGAAATCGGCACTTTTGACGGACGGACGACTCTGAATATGGCTTTGAATTCAAGTCCAAATACAGAAATATTCACTTTGGATCTTCCTCCTAGGAAGTCCGACTTCCAATTGGAAGTCGGACTTCCTCTTGCCGGAGGAGA
Organism: Candidatus Giovannonibacteria bacterium RIFOXYD1_FULL_48_21; assembly: GCA_001778985.1. Classification (GTDB taxonomy): domain Bacteria; phylum Patescibacteriota; class Minisyncoccia; order JACPKW01; family UBA11713; genus UBA11713. The sequence continues at coordinate 203,634 of MFIU01000002.1, forward strand.
TAAAAAATTCATCGGCAAAGTTGAAACCGGCTTTCGCTTCAAGGGAAAAGAGGCCTCAAAAAAAATAAAACAGCTTCTCGGCGACTCCGCAAAATTTGATTTCTCGCCTTTCTATAATTCAATGGACTTTGTCTTTGTGGACGGCTCGCACGCTTACGAATACGTCTTAAAAGATTCCGAAAGCGCTTTGAAGATGATAAAACCCGGGGGCGTAATTTTATTTCACGACTATAATACCTCCTGGCCCGGCGTGACCAAGGCCTTGAATGAACTTTTCACCTCCAACCCCCGCTTCAAAAATCTGCGGCACATCAGCCAAACTTCTCTCGCAATCTTAAGTCCCTGACCAATTCTTCGGCGGCCTGAATGACCATCTCGACGGTTACGTCTTCGGACTGGCGGAGGGCTTCGGCCTCGTCGTAAACTCTGGTATTAAAGACACCGAGCTCCGGTTTTCGGCGCGGAGCGAAGACGACCTTGTGGCGTTTCCCCACTGGCGCTTGGTCGGTCTCACTCATCGGGCCTAAAATATCAACGGTCGGAACATCGAAAGCTTCGGCGATATAAATCGGGCCGGAGTCCGCGCTCACGAATAAAGACATCTTCGAAATAGCGGCTTTCAGCTCATCCACATTAAAAGCGCCGCAGGTATTTATTATTCGCGTACCTCTGCCCACAAAAGTCAAAAATTCTTCCGCTTCCCTTTGGTCCGAGGCCGAGCCGAATAAAACAATTTTCGCTCCGTGTTTCAGCGAGAGCCAATCCGCCACTTTCGCGAATTTATCCCGTCCCCATAATTTTATCTTGTGCCCGGTGGATGGAAAAATTCCGACCATAAGAGAAGTTGGAGGCCCGCCTGCCGGACGGGCAGGTTGGATGTTAGATTGTTGGAAGAAATTCAAAATTTTCTCCTCGGCTTTTTTAGAAAATGCCAAATGCTTTTTAGTGTCATCCGTGAAAATTCCAATCGGCTCCAAAAGCCGCAGATACTCCCGCGGAGCATACCGGCCCAAATAATGCGGCCGAGTCTCCACCAATTTCGTCAAAAGCCGGTAGCTTTTGGCGGCAAGCGGCGTGAATCCTCCGACCATGGTCGGAGCGACAATTAAAGGAATTCCTGAAAGATAAAGCTTGGCTAACGCCTCCGGCCCTGGACCGGTCAAAAAAGCGGCGTCGAATCTCTCCTCAATTTTTTTACTCCAAATAATATAATGGTCGACGTCGCGATTGTCTGAAAGTAATTCTTGATTAACTTTGTCGCCAGAGACGTATAATTCCGCTTTTGGATATTTTTCCTTGACGGCCCGAAACATAGGCGTGGTCGAGACCATGTCTCCGAGCTTGGCGAGCTGGATTATTAGAATTTTTTGGGGGGGGCCGATTTTTTTATCAGCTTTCCCGCGGACTAAAAAATAAAGCGCGGATAGAGCCAACAGCGACAAATTCCTTAATTTCGGCGTTAACATATGCTACAAATATTAACATGAGAAGACTCAATTTAGGTTCGGGCAAAGATATCAGGGATGGCTGGGTGAATTTGGATTCGGCCCGACTTCCGGGCGTGAACGTGGTGCACGACATAGAAAAACTTCCATTGCCGCTCGTAAACGACGAGTTCGACGAAATTTTATGTCAGGACATTTTGGAGCATATTGAATATATCCCGGTTTTAAAAGACCTCCACCGCATTCTAAAATCCGGCGGCAAACTCGAGATTCGCGTCCCGCATTTCACCTCGAAAAATAATTTTATCGACCCCACTCACAAAAAGCGCTTTTCAATTTATACTTTCGAAATGTTTATAAAAAACTCTCCCTACGCCAAAGCTAAAGAGCACGATTATTATTTTGATTTTCATTTCTCGAGAATCTCTTCCGTAAAAATCACTTTCGACCATTCCTCCCGTTGGTTTTTTTACAATCGCCTGGTGGAGCCGCTCGTCAATCTAAACGCCACCACCAAATTTCTTTACGAATCCACCGGCTGGTGCTACTACTTCCCGGCGCAGAATATAATCGTAGAGCTGGTTAAATAACGCCTCTCATGGCGAGATTATCCACCGCGAGGAGAACATCATCAACAGTTATCGCCTCGAGAGCTTTTCGATGGTCTTTCCCGGGTTTTTTAAAAACAAAGCTGGTAGGTTTGATGTAGGGCGGCGGCAAAACCTGAATACTTCTTTTGTCCTTTGGCGGCTGTTCCGCGGGGTCTACTGGACCAATTATGTCAATTAGCGGAATTTTCAGGGCATGCACCATATAAATAGGGCCGGTATCAACGGCAATAAATAACTTCAGACGCTTCATCAGGGAGGGGAGCTCTTCCAGAGAAAAATTCGCGCTTCCAATAAAAATCACCTTGGCCTCATATTTTTGAATCAGGGCCTCGGCCAGTCTTTTGAATTTATCGCCTCCCCACTCTTTAATTTTATTTCCAGCCGTAGCGCTCACACCGACCAAAAAATCAGAAGGGTTTAAATTGTTTTTCCTCAAAAATTCTTCGGCTTTTCTCTCTCCTTCTTCGGAGACAAAAACTTCTTTAATTTCTTCCGGGTCTTTAATTCCGATAAATTCAAGCAATCGCAAATAATATCGCGGCAGATAAGTGTGGTGCTCATAGCGAAGCTTATAGTTCGCGAGCCAATCTGTTAAAAATTCAGAAAGCGGCCTCGGCCGTCTGGTTATTTTGGCGCGCTTCGGAATTAAAGCCAAAAAAGAGATGACGCTCCCGACGGAAGTCCCGGACAAAACAAAGCTCCAATCAAAATTCTTTTCCCGTATCTGTCGAATGGTTCCTAAAAGGTCGTAATGCCGATAAACAATTATTTCATCCACTCGCGGATTATTTTTCAAAAGACCCTTCAGCCTGCCTGCCGCCAAAACCGCCAGGTGAGAATCAGGATATTTTTCTTTAATCGCCCGAAAAACTGGCGTAGCACATACCAAATCGCCGATTCGGGTGAGATGAGGAATAACAAGGATTTTGAGGTCCGACCTCCCTGGGAGGTCGGACCTCTTTTTCTGCCAAATTAGAAAATAAATAAGCGGAGAAAATAAAAATACAAACAAAATTAAAAAAATTCGCCGCAATTCATAGTAGATTTTTTTCATTTCACGCGAAGAGCTTCTTTTAATTCGGCGCTTGAAACCGTGGCGGTGCCGAGCTTCGCCACCGCCACTCCGGCAGAAAAATTGCTTATCCGGGCGGCAGTTTTCAGGTCCGCGCCGGCCGCGATTCCCAAAGCCAGTCCGGCCATCACGGTATCTCCGGCGCCCGAAACGTCGTAAACGCTCTGGGCCGCGGTTTCAACGCGATAGATTCCCTCTTCTTCCAAAACCGCCATGCCGTCCTTGCCCAAAGTAACAACTAGATTCGAATTGAATTTCGCCTGAAGAATTCTCAAAACTTCGCTTAAATTAGAATAATCGTTTTCGAATTTAGCGCCAGCCAGCGCTTCGGCTTCTTTTTTATTGGGTTTAATCAAGTAAGCGTCGCGGAATTTTTCAAAAGTCTCCGGCACCGGGTCCACCAGAACTTTAATCTTGCGTTCGCCAGCCATCTCAATGATTTTTTTCGCGAGACTTGAAGTAACCACCCCTTTGGCATAGTCGGAAAGAATCAAAATCTCCACCTTTTCCAAAAAAGGCGGCAGAGACGCAATAATCCGGGCCTCGGTTTCGGACTGGATATCCTTCGAGTCCTCGCGGTCAATCCGCGCCATCTGCTGTCCTTGGGCCAAAAGCCGCGTCTTCGCGGTCGTGGGCCGGCCTTCTTCGAGGGCAATTTCGAAATCTATGCCCTGTCGGCTAAAAAGTTCCCGGAGAAGAGCAGCGCGGCTGTCTTTTCCAGCGACTCCCAGAATACTGGCCTTGCCGCCGAGACTTCGAACATTCGCCGCCACGTTGGCCGCCCCGCCCAAAACATATTTTTCATCCAGAACCTTGGCCACCGGCACCGGCGCCTCGGGCGAAATTCTTTCCACTTCACAAAATAAATAACGGTCTAAAATCAAATCCCCAATCACCCCCACCCGTCTTTCCGGAAATTTATTTATTATTTCCAGGAGTTTTTCCATACCTAGTTAAAACGAGACCTCGTATTCAATAGTTACACTTTACATATTAGATAATAACACTATCCTTAAATTTATATGGTTGACACTGCGGTAATATTGGCAGGAGGACGCGGGACGAGATTATTTCCTCTGACCGCCGATCGGCCAAAGGCGCTCGTGCCGTTAATGGATCGGCCGCTTATCTCTTGGATTATTCTTTGGCTGAAAAAAAACGGAATTAAAAAAATCATCATCAGCACTGATTATAAAAAAGAGGTTCTCATGGATTACTTGGGTGACGGCAAGCGATTTGGCGTAAATATAGTTTATAATGACCACAAAGGCGCTAAAGACACCGGCGACGCGTTTAGAAACGTTTTTTCCAATGTCAGGCTTCCCCAGACTTTCCTCGCCATGAACAGCGACCAGATTACTGACCTTCCCATAAAATCCCTAATCGCGCATCACGGAGCTTCCAACCACCTGGCCACCATCGTGGCCGTCCCCACTCGAATTCCTTACGGAATTATAGAACACGACGCAAAACACACCGTGAAAACCTTCACGGAAAAACCGCTTCTGGAAAATCTTCTGATGAACACCGGAATCTATGTTTTTAGCAAGGACATATCCAAGCACTTGCCGAAACGCGGGCCCATCGAAAAAACAACTTTCAAAAAACTCGCCAAAGAAGGAAAACTGAAAGTATACGTCCATCGCGGACTTTTTACGACCGTGAACAGCCACCGCGATCTGGAGGAGTCGGAGAGAATTTTAAAAGAATCAAAACTTAATTTTATATGAAAATTCTCATCACCGGGATTACGGGATTCATTGGTTCGGAGCTTGCCCGCAAACTCGTCAGCCAGAAAGAATACGAGCTGGCCGGTATCGTGCGCGCGACCGCGGACAAAGACCATATCGCCTCCATAAGCGACCTGGCCGATAAAATCTCTCTGCACTGGGCAAATTTTACTGACTGGCACGCCGTGCGGCGCATTGTGAAGGATTTCGCGCCGAATTATGTCGTCCACCTGGGGGCGCAGACCGCGGTCCGGCATTCTTTTGAAATGCCCCATGAATTTAGCGAAACAAATTTTTTGGGAACGATAAACCTCGCGCATGCCGCCCTGGAAGTTCCGGATTTTAAAAAATTTATTTTTGCCTCAACCATGGAGGTTTACGGCTGGCAGAAAGAACGCGCCCCTTTCAAGGAAGAAACGCTTTTGCACCCAGGAAGTCCGTATTCGGTTTCCAAAGTCGCCTCGGAACATTATTTAGAAATGGCTGGCCGCGCCTTTGGCCTCCCGTATCTCATCTCCCGCGCCTGCAACACTTACGGCCGGAAGCACAATAAAGGATTTATCGTGGAATACATAATCACCTCCATACTCGAAGGAAAAGACGTTTATCTTGGGACTCCGAGGGCTGTGCGGGATTTGATGTACGTTGAGGACCATGTGAACGCCTACCTGACTTTACTCAAAACCAAAGAGGCAAATCAAACTTTCAATTTCGGAACCGGAAACCAAATGACAATGCTTGAAGTGGCAAAAATCATAAAAGACAAACTTGATTTCCAGGGCAAAATAATCGAACACTGGCCGCCCGATTATCCTTTTAGACCTGTGGCCGAAGATTATTTGTCGCTCGACTCCAGCAAGGCAAAAAATATCCTCAGCTGGGAGCCGAAATATTCGCTTGACGAAGGACTCGACAAAACAATTGCCTACTGGAGAGAAAAATTAAAGTCTTGAGATAGTATCAAAATACTCTTTGGCAGTTTTCTGCCACGAGAATTTTTTAATTTGCTCGAATCCTTTGTTTATAAGCTCCCGGCGGAGCGATTGGTTTTCGATGATATCTTTCATAGCCTTGGCTATTTCGTCCGCATTATTAGGGTCAACCAAAATTGCCGCGTTTCCAGCCACCTCGGGAAGAGACGAGATGTTTGACGTAATTACGGGTGTGCCGCAGGACATTGCCTCGAGAACCGGAAATCCAAATCCCTCGATAAAACTCGGGTATAATACTATTTCCGCTTTTTTATAAACTTCCGACAATTTATCTCCGCGAATATCCTCGCGAATAAATATGTCTCGAGATAAATTATTTTTTTCGATGTAATTTTTTATCTCTTCAAAATATTCTCCGCTGCCCCAGCCCGCGATAATTAATTTATGATTTGAGTTCGATATCGCTTTAAATTTATGAAACGCTTTTACGACACCTAAAACATTCTTTCTTTTCTTAATAACCCCGACAAACAGAAAGAATTTCTCCGGGAGATTTTGAACCGGGTCCGCCGTTTTACGAGAAATATCATAATAGCCGAGGTAAATTACTTTAACTTTATCGGCGGAGATATTAAAAAGCTTGATTATTTCTTTTTTGGTCGCTTCGGATATGGAAATGATTAAATCCGCGGCTTTCAGCGAAAAGCGATGATAGAGTTTCAGTAGCCTCTTAGGTCCGAAGTCATCGTAGGCGAAATCATAAGCAATCACGATGGCTTTTTTGGGACGGACAAAAAAAGAAATTACCGGGGTATTGAAGATGCAAACATCAAGGTTCTCGCCCCAAAGCGCGCGGTCGAGCCATAAGAATTTATAATCTGCGATTTTTACGCGCCAGTTTTTCCCCAAAAACTCTGGCAGAGTTTTTGGCTGCTTTCGCAGAAAAACCACATATTCGTTTTTTTGGTCAAGCGCGATTAAATTTTGAGTGATTTCAAAAATCGCTCGGCCCAGCCCAGCCGGCTTATCTTCTCCGTAAGGGTGCAGGACGATTCCGATTTTCACCCCGTTAGAGATAGGAAACACTTCAATCTGTTCTTGAGATAGCGTTTTCCCATGCCAGTTTTTAAATATTTTTCTCTCGACCTTGCATCTTGCTCATTAATACACGCCTCATAATAAATAAGCTCAAATGGACCTCGTCCTTTTGTAGAAAAATTTCTTCCAGAATTATGCTCATTGAAGCGTTTCCGTAAATCATTTGTGAATCCCGTATACAATTTCTTATCTTTCTTGCTTTGCAGTATATATGTGTAAAACATAGAATAATCTCTAACGGGGTTCATTTTAGAACTTCCAATTCCCAAGTGAGGCATTCGACCGGAATCAATAACGATAAATATTTATCATAAAAATCAGGAAAGCGATGAATAAAGTTTTTAAAAATCTGCCGGATGGGATTTTTTGAAGGATGCGGCCAACCGTACCAGAAACTGATGATTTTGAATTTAAAATCAAGGATATAATCAAGCGAGCGCGAGGTGAAAAAATGCCCGTGAGTTACGTCGGCAAACGCGTCCACCGAGCGGAAATACGGCACTTGAAGTATAACCCTGCCCCCTGCTTTCAAAACGCGCCTAGCCTCTCCCAGCGCGCGAGAAACGTCTTCCAAGTGTTCCAGCGATTGATTAAATAAAACCAAGTCAAATGAATTATCTAAAAAAGGCCAGGGGGTTTTGTTGGCATCGTGAACAATATCTACTCCGGCCTCTTGTCTAACATCCATTCCAATCGCTCCCGGAAGTTTCCGTCCCCCGCATCCGACATCCAGAGCTTTTTTATTTCCCAAAATATTAATCTTAGAAAACCCGCTTGGCGTGTAAATCTTCTTTACCCAAAATTCAGTCATATTTTCTTCATAAATTCCAAAATATTTTTTGCGCGGTTGGACCAGGAAAATTGTTGGACTTTTTTGAAGGCATTATCTGCTTTTAACTCCAATTCCGGCGGATTGGTCAGGGCGTATTTGATTTTTGAGGCCAGGTCCGAAGGATTGTCGGGCTCGTAGAACGTTACCTCGTCTTCGGAAACAATCTCGCGATTAGCCAGAGTGTCTGCGGCTATGGTAGGCCGCTTCGAGGCCATATACTCAAAGAGTTTCATTGGCGAGGTGTAGCGGTAAGAATACTCGTGCTTTTTTGTGCCCAAAACCAAACAAATATCTGCCGCTTTCATCCACATGGGAATCTCCGGATAAGGCCTATCGCTCACCACATAAATCGTGTCCGCTGGAAGTAATTTTTTGGCCTCGCCGAGAATTTCCATTCCCTTCCACCAAGTCTCTTTACCCACGTAGAGCGCGATTCTTTTATCGAGGGGTAAATTCAATTTTTTTCTGGCCTCCGTCTTGGAAATATTTTGGGAAAACATTTCGATATCAATTCCATTCGGAGAGACAATTATTTCCTTATTTCCAAAAGTTTCCATAAGTTTTGTTTTTATCTGATTATTGATGGTTATAATGCCGCGAATTCTTCGAAAGAAAAAACGATACGCATAACTTTTCGGTTTGGCGTCGTGAATTTCTGAAAAATATGGAATGCCGCAAAAAGGCATTAAAAGGAAAGAAAAATTATCCATATCAATGGTATAGACAACCGCGCTTTCTTTTCTTCTCGCCCAAAGATAGAAAAAATAAGCGCACATGAATGAAAGCGAACTCACGATAAAGCCAAGATTTAAAACCGGAAGCTTTTTTACCGGAATCTCGACCTTAAGCCCGTAAAAATCTTTAAGTTTGGGGGCGCTTGCGTGACGTTTGGGTAAAACTAATTCCAAATCCACTCCTTTAAGCAAGAAAGCTTCGCACATCTTGGCGAGCTGTATGCCGTGAGCTTTTTCAGTGGGCATCCTGGCGTTAGCGATATAAAAAACCTTCACCCCGTTAGAAATTTTCACATTATTTTCTCTTTCAGGAGTAAAAGCCGCAAGGCGGATTCGCGGTTAACCATTTCCCTTGAATAAGCATTGGCTGAATTTCTAACGGGGCTTGTCATCAAAATTCATAGATATCCACAAAAGGCCCGAAGCGCTGAATCTCAAAAAATTCCCATGGGAAAAGGGCGGAGATTTCATCTTTAAACTCCAGCTGGGATTCGAAGCGCTTCAGAAGCCGGGCATTGAAAACAAGTTCGCGAACGCCAGGAGGAATATCCGATTGGTCGGCTTTCTCATATTCTAAAACCAAATATTGAAAACCTTCGGGCGAAACTGAATAGCCTGGAAGAAAGTGAAGATTCAAAATCTCGAAAGCCGGTTCGGGATAAAATTCCGGCTTGGTTTTTAATAAAGCACGGTCTGCGGCGCGAAGACTTTTCGCATCGAGTTTTTCCATCTTATTAATACCCTCTTTAGTGTTGGCAAGTCTCATCACCGGAAGATAGGCCAGGATTTTGTTCCCGGCCGGAATATTTTCGCGAATCCACGCCGTAGCCAAAGTTCTGGTGTCCGCGGCGGAAAGCAGATAATCGTATCTCGCGGCCGACAACAAAGGCAGGATGAAAATAACCGCGATGACAAAAGATTTGATTAAAATTTTTCTTTCAAATAATTCCGTGAATTTTCCAAGCCCGAGGCCAGCCAGAACCGCGCCGAGCGGCAAAATCACCAGTACCGCGCGCGGCAGGGCCGTGAAAAAAGTGTACATCAGGAAAATATAAGAGATAAAAAAAAGAAAAACCGAAACTCCCAGCCGCAAATCTCTCTTGAAAAAAAAGACCGCGCCCAGCGCCGCAAAAATCAGGAGAAAAGTCTCGGAACGCCACAAAATTTCCAAAAAATGTCCGGCCAGACCCAAAAATCCAAAAGGACTTCTTTCTCCGGGATGAGAAAGGCGTTCCCAGACGTTCGCCAGGATGCCGCTTTCACTACCCGTGTCACCCAGGGTAAGCCCATAAGGATGTAGAAATATAAATAAAAGGGCCAGAGCCAAAAAACTCACTCCGGAAATTACTAGATTCCGGTCAACGAATTTTTGTTTAAGAAAGTGCAGAAATCCGAGTGGGAGCAAAACCAGGGCGGAGGGAGGAGTGGCTCCGAAAGAAAGTCCGGCGCTCACCCCTCCCCAAAAGTAATGCTTCCTCTGGCCGCTTTTGTAAATAAGAGCGATAAAAATCCAGGCGAGAGTCGCGAAAAAAGCGCCGTAAATCCAATGCCGCGCCATATGCGAAAGCTGGATGTGAAAAAGACTTAATGCCAGAAAAAGCGCCGAGAATAAAGCGATTTTCTTATTCTCAAACCACAAAAGCGCCAAACGGTAAACCAGATAAACCGTGAGGGTGCCGAAAACCGCGCTAAAAATCCGAGCGGCAATCCAGATAACGCTCGGGTCAAGCGTTAGGTAAAGTTTAAAATCCGCAAGGCTGGAGAAAGAGGAAAAAAGATAAGCGACCAGAAGGAACGGCGCGAAAACTACGGCATAGAGCGAGGGGATAAAAGAGAAATAATAGAGTGCCTTAAATTCTTCCGGATGGAAAGCCGGGATAAAAGTTTTAAATTCCAGCATCTTCAGAGCGCCGTAGACAAAAGCCGACTCGTCGTTGATTACGAGATTGGGAAAAGCGTAAGTGGCTCCCCAGATGCGTAAAACCAAAGCCAGAAGCAAAATTAAGAAAATTATATATTTCGAAGACGTCGCCATAGCTTAAAAATACCGAAAAGACTTTCAAAAACCTGATTAAAACTTGAGAGGGGTTTTCCTTTGAGCCGCGGAAAATGCGTTACCGGAAGTTCCCGAAATTTAAAACCCTTCTTCCGAGCCAGGGCAAATATCTCGAGATCAATTAAAAATCCCCGAGATTCAAGCGGTAAACTCTTAATCATCTCGGCGCGAAAGAGTTTGGCGGGGCAGTTAAAGTCGCGAACCCGGATCCCAAAAAGAAAGTGGCCGATCAAATGAAAAATCCGCGACAACAACCGCCGATGCCAGGGGTCCTGGCGCTTCAGGCGATAACCGACCGCGAAATCATAGGAATCAATCTGATTTAAAAAATTTTTTAGTTCCGTAATCTTGACCTGTTGATCTGAATCTGTAAAAAAGACCAACTCGCCTTGAGCTTTTGTAAAACCGGAAATAAGCGCCGCTCCCTTTCCGAGATTTTGAACATGTTGAATAATTACCAAATTTGTATATCTACTCCGAAGCTCTTGAAGAATCATGCCCGTCTTATCTTTCGAACCGTCATTTACGATAATGAGCTCAAAGGGAATTCTTAAAGTGCGCAGAAATTCAAAAGCGCCCCTAACCGCTTCTTCAATATTCTCTTCCTCGTTATAAGCCGGGAGGATAATGGAAAGCATAGAGTCAATTTAGGCGCGACCAAAGTTTAAAAAGACCTGTGAGGCTCCGGAAAACTTGGCGAAAGCTCGAGAGGGGTTTGCCTTTGAGTCTTGGAAAATGAGTTACCGGAAGTTCCAAAAATTTAAAGCCGCGCTTTTGAGCCAGCGCGAATATTTCCAGATTAACCAAAAAACCATTGGAGGAGAGAGGCAAACTCTTAATCATCTCGGCGCGAAAAAGCTTGGCTGCGCAGTTAAGGTCGCGAACGCGGATTTTGAAAAGAAAACGCCCCAAGAGATTAAAAAACATAGAAAACAACCGCCGATGCCAGGGGTCCTGGCGGTTCATGCGATAACCAACCACAAAATCATAGGAATCGATGTTTTTCAAAAAATTTCCAAGCTCTTCGATTTTAATCTGAAGGTCTGAATCGGTAAAAAAAATAAGCTCGCCTCGAGCTTGGGAAAATCCCGAGCGGAGAGCCGCGCCGTATCCTAAATTTTGGTTATGGCTGACCACAATCAATTCAGGAAATTCCAGTCCCAGCTTTTTTAGGATTTCTCCGCTCCTGTCGCGGGAGCCGTCGTCCACGGCGATAATCTCGAAATGGATTTTAAGAGTCCGCAGAAATTCCGCCGCAGTTCGAATCACTTTCGCAATGTTATCCTCTTCATTGTAAAGAGGTAAAACGACGGAGAGCATAGCGTCAATTATAGAATAAATTCAAGAATTCTGAAACGCCGCGGGATTTGTCGAACTTTCTGGCGAACTCCAGCCCCTCTCGGGAGAGCTTCTGGTAAAGATTTTCATCCTCCAGAAGTTTATTTATCTTCTCCTGAAAACAGGAAACATCTCCGACCGGACACAAAAATTCCCGAAATCCCGGAGGCACAATCTCTCTAATTCCTCCGACGTCCGACGCCACGAAAGGCGTTCCGGCGGCCAAAGCCTCTAGAATCACGTGAGGCGAACCTTCTTCGCGCGAAGGCAGGATAAAAACATCCGCCGCCTGAAAATAAACAGAAATAGCTTGGTTGGATATCTTCCCAAAAATTTTGATTTTTGATTTTTGATTTTTGATTTTTTCAAGATACGGCCCCTCCCCAATCACCCAAAACTTGAAATCTTTTCCAAATCCCTCTGCAATCCGAGGGACCAAATCCGCTCCTTTCCGCTCCGAGAGATGATGAACGAAAAGAACTACTTTCAAATTCGGCTCTAAGGCAAACCAGCGCTTGGTGGATGCTTTATCTTCCCGGGGCTTGAAACGCTGGACATCAACCCAATTGGAGAGAATTTTATAACGCTTGACACCGTAATGTTTGACGTATTCCTTGGCCAAGGATTCGGGGCCGGTGACTAAAATGGTTCGCCGAAGGATAAAACGAAAAATTCGCTCCTCCCAAAACCCTCGCGCAAAAAGCCAAGGCATCCCCCGATTCCAATAATAAACCTTCCCGCCGACCAATAGCGCGGCAAGGGCCCCGTAGTAAGAATAATGCACATAAAAATTTTCGTAGCCCTGCCGGCGGAGTCTTCGCAAAATTCCATAAAGTTCGAAAAATCTCAATAATTTACCGCGCTGTTTCTGAACCTGAAAAGGAGTGTTTAAATTAACTTGCCCCTCAGCTTTCTCAATTACGACAAAAATATCCGTCTGCGCCGCGGCGTAACGGATGAGCTCGTAATTATAATAAAGATGGGTATCCGTATTCTCGTCGTAAAGCGGCAAAATGTAGACTACTTTTGACATGCCCTAAAAGGAGCGATTAATTTTTCTCTGTACTCTTCAAATGATTTATACGGAAAGTTCGTCCTTTTGGCGCCCTCGGCGAGTTTTGTTTTTAATTCTTTTTCGCCTCGAAGCCGCAAAATCGCTTCCGCTAATTTAGTCCGGTCGCCCACCGGCACCACGATTCCATTTTCGCCGTTTTTAACGATTTCTCCGGCCACCCCGACATCCGTCATCACCACCGGCAGGCCGTATGACAGCGCCTCAACCGCCGCCATTCCGTAGCCTTCGTAATCAGAGGTTAGAAGCAGGCAGTCAGAGGTTTGATAATAACCAGAAAGATTTTCCTGCCAGCCCTCCAGACGGACGTTGGCCTCAAGTCCGTAGAGAATTTCTTTCTCAATCTTTTTCCTCTCTGGTCCTTCGCCCGCAATAACCAAAAGCGTCTGTGGATATTTTTTGATTATTTCGCGCATTGCAGACAATGCCAAAGAAAAATTCTTCTCGCGCGACAGGCGGCCCACCATCAGAATATAAAAATCATAGCCGGGATATTTTTCTTTTATATTCGCGCCTCCCATATCTTTTATAGCCTCAAAAATCGGAAGCACTATGGCGTCCGGCCGCTGGATGGATTTTTTTATACGTTCCGACGCGACTCGAACACAATTAGCCCTTGGAATCAAAAACTTCGCGAGCCAAACGCGTATCCTGTTGAACATTGAATGTTCAACATAATGAGAGCTGAAAATATCGGTATGAATCTGCATTTGCCATGGTACGCCGAATTTTCGCGACAAAAGCCAAGCTAAAAACGAATGTTCAATCTCCTGCGCTGTAATCAAATCATAACGTTCCCCTGCCAAAATTCTCTTCGCCTCAAAATATCCTTTAAAAAAGCGCGAAAATCTCCCTCGCGAGCGGTCAAAAAAAACAATCTCGAGTTTGTCTAGTATCTCCCCATACTTCCTCATCCTCTCCTGGGCCCCCGGGTCCGAAGAAAACATCAGGACTTTCATACTACTTCTTGCAAATAACATTTCTCGCAATAAACTTTGAGTTTCAATTCCGGCGCGTAGGAAGTATACATTTCCTGTCCGCATTTGGCGCAGGGATATTTCCAGAGCCTAAACGGCGTTTTCATGGCCCAGCGCTCCATCAGGCGCTGATAGGGGTGCTTCGTCGGCAGGGGAAGATTTTTCTTTCGGTAAAATTCAAGCTCTGTTTTCGTTATCATAAATGGCTTTCCGGTAACCTCGCATATGAGGACTTTTTGTAAAATATCATCTCCTACATCTTCGATATCGTCAGGGATTTGTTCGTTTCTCAAAATATTTTTTGGATCAATGCCCTCCAAAGAAGCCGGATTCTCTGCCCAATATCCGCCAATTTTTTCAACTTCTTCTTTAGTTAAAGGATACTCAAATTGCGCCAATGAGGCATTGTAAGGATACGGGCTCATGGAAATCGGAAAAAATTCGCCGTATTCCCCGGCCGCGAGCATTTTGGTTTTTATCTCCTCCAGCAGTTTCCAGTAATTCTCCTCCGAATATTGCTTGTTGAAAATGCAGTATTTTTTATTGCGGAGGCCAACGCAACCGAAACAATTTTCTAAACTCCCGCAATTTATGGAGTACTCAACGGAATTACTGGTACGGACAAGGTTTGAAAATTTCACATCGTAGGGCCCACTGTTATTAACTTCGTATAATCGCTCCATAAAAGCCTTCATTAATCCGCCGCCCACGCTCACATCCATAGAATCTTTAGCCATTCCCACATAATCCGCGTAGCGCAAATTTTCACCGCCTTCTATCCAAAAACACATAAAACAATCCTTAGAGTTGCGTAAGAAAGTACCGATGGAATTTACGGTTTTTTCGTTGCGGGTTGCACGCCTTATCTCTCCGGCCAGCAGTTTTTGAAATTCATCCCGCCATAAATAAAGTTGCCGCCGCGAACCAAGGTTAATTTCCTTCATTTTCTTCTCATATTCTTCTTTAGTGAGCGCTTTATTCATAAAGTAATAATTTTTATTGCGAAGGTTGACGCCACCGAAACAATGCGTGCAGTTCTTGCAGTCATATAAAAAAGCGGAATCGAGGCAATTATCCGAAAAGTAGATAAATTTGCAGTTATAACCATTGATTCCGGAGACTATCTCATAGCAAAGCTCTGATTTAAACGCGATTAAAATATCCAGGCAATCTCTTGAAAAAAAAGGCCAGCTACCGTACATAACATTCTCACTCTTGATCCCTCCGAAAACATAGTAGCAATCTTTTAACTCAAGACCGTAGGCGGTGTATTCAGAGCCAACGCTCGAGGGATCGCGGTTCGTTTGGATTAAGGGAAAATTTTTATAAAATTCCCCAAGTTGGTCAAAAAACGAGCGAGATAAGTCGTAGTTTTGATTGAAAGACTGGGAATCCCACTTATCTGACCACCAGAAATTATTATCGTAAACTTTCCAGTTGAGTTCTGGCGGATATAAAGAGATGAATTCCTCGGAGTGGCCAGGCGCATCGCATTTTCTTTTATAAAACGAGGCGTTATTTGACCACGCCAACCTCCGCTGCTTCCGGCAATCCGGACACAAAGTTGGCGGAGGAACGCGGAGTTTATGATAAAACTCGATATCTTCTTTGAAAATCTCAAAATCATAGCCGCATTTTCCGCACTTTCTAGTGTGCGGTTTCAAATCTTTCAAAATCGCGTCCAGCGCTTTATCAAAATTCGGAGTTTTTGAGGTCATTTTATATCTTCCAAAACTTTTAAGGTCTCGCCGACCATATCTTTATTTAAAAATTTTTGGGCGGTTTCTTTCGCGCCTTTGGATATTGTTTCTCGAAGCGCGGGATTTTCCAGCAGCATATTTATGGCTCTGATCCACGCCTCTTTATTGTTATATTCTACCACCAGCGCATTTTTATTATTTTCTACTATCTCCCTGTTGCCTCCGGCGTTGGTGGTGATGATGGGAAGGCCCAGAGCCATGGCTTCGAGAATCTGGTGCGAAAAACCTTCGTATCCGGTATTCTGCAAAAACAGGTCACACGCCATAAGCCATAAGTCATAGGTTTCTTTGTCAAAAGTTCCCAAAACTATCCTGGCGGTCGGAAAGCGCTTCTGAATTTCGGGCTCGATCTCCTGCAACATTCGAAAACCCTTCCAAGGTACATTGCGTCCTGGAGAAAATAAAATGATTTCATTTTCTCCAACGCCAAGTCTGGTTCTCGCTTCTCTGCGGGGAGTGAATCGCGGCTGTTTGAAGGTATTATATATAACCGAAATTTTATCGGGCCATACGCCCCAAGTTTGCACAATGCCTTTTAAATAATAGCTGGGAACAATAATTTTTTTGGCTCCTCTAGCAACCATTTCTTGAAATCTCCTTAACAACCCTACTCTCAAATCCAGATAGCGCCGTTTTAGAAATTCGTCCAACGATTCTTTTACTCCGAACCTCTGAACGCCCTGTTCCCAGGCATAATCACCGACTATTTTTAATAAAAATTTCTTACGCAAAATTTTTGCCGCAAGAAACGCCAGGAGCCCTACCGAAACAGGATCCTGGGCAAAAATGATATCGGCATCGCGTCCTTTTTTCACTGCCTTCAGAAAATAAACAAAATGTCTCAAAACTTTTGGCAAGTAACGCACTTCCCCAAAACTCAATATTTCGACTTCAACTCCCCGCTTGGGAAGCTCGGTCTTTAGAATATAGCTGTAAGTCGCCGGCCCGCCGATATCCGGAGGATAAATTCCCGTGGCAATCAGAATGCGCATAATTCCATGAATATATTTTTCATCTTTAGGGCAACCCGCGACCACTGGTATTTCTCTTCAATCAGTCTGCGCCCGTTTTTAATTAACTTTTGCCGAAGGGCTTCGTCAGAAAAAAGCAATTCAATCTTTTCGGCCAGATCTTTAGAATCGTCAACTTTCGCGAAAAGGCCAGTCTCGCCATCCTTGAGAAAATCGGGAATTCCGCCGACGTTAGTGCCGATAATCGGCAGTCCTGCCGCCATCGCCTCTAAAAATGCCGTTCCGAGCCCTTCGGAACGTGAAGGGCGAACGAAAACGTCGGCTTCCCATAAATATTTCGGGATGTCTTCGTGCCGCGCGTCACTTATGATACGCAACTCGGCATCAGGAAATTTCTTTTTTACGATTTCAAAGGCCTTCTCGAGAATATCCACGCCGTTCTTATACGCCAACCTCGAAACAGTTATTATCCTCCTTCCATTCTTAAATCTTAAATCTTTATTCATAAATCTTTCGACGTCTACCCCGTTCGGCACCACCTCGGCCCTGCCTTTATAACCTAGCTTTCTGACTTGCTCCAACAAAAATGAGCTTATCGCCGTCACGTAATCCGTCTTTTTCAATATCAACCACCACCAAAACCGATTCCTTTCCCATTCTTTATCTCCTTCTTGAATGGTCAATAGAAACGGGATTTTGGGATAAAGAAATTTCAAAAGCCAGGTGCCGATTGAACCATAAGACGCCATCATCCCCCAAAATATAATCGGGCCTTGCAAATTTTTTCGAATGGACGCAAACTTGAAGGCAGACAAAAACGGCAGGAGGAATTTATCGAACCGATTTCCGAATCCCAAACGGTAAATAATGAGGTTGCCGGATTTTTCCCGACGCGAAAGACTTTTTTCGAAACGGGATGTTAAAATTATAAAGCGAAGGCTGGAGATGTGAGCCGTAATGCCTTTTATCGCGGTTTCCGCTCCCCCAAGAAACGGGAGATAAGCAGTTGAAAAAATAATTATAGTCATGAAAAAACGTATTATCTATTTTATCACAAAATCATATTGGGGCGGCGCGGCCAAGTATGTCATAGATTTAGCCTCCGGATTAGATAGAAATTCATTTGAGATTTTTATCGCCGCGGGCGGGCGCGGGGCGCTTTATGAAAAAGCAACGGAATTGAAATTCGACTACATCGAAATCCCGCATTTTGAGCGCCGCGTAGCTCTCCTGGGAGACATCCTAAGTTTTTTCGAGGTCTTAAAAATCTTACGGCAGACAAAGCCTGATACCATTCATGTAAACTCCTCCAAGGCCGGCGGAGTTTGCGGCTTCGCGGGTTTCGTCTTTAAACTTTTCAACTCCAAACTCCTCTCAATTTTTACGGCCCACGGCTGGGCTTTTCACGAGGCCAGACCGAAATGGCAGCTTTTTTTAATTCGCCTGCTCTCAAAAATAACCTGCTTTTTTTACGACCGCGTCATCTGCATTACAACCTTTGATTACAACTCCGCGCTTCGCTATAAAATCGCTGGACAAAAAAAATTGGTTTTAATTCATAACGGCCTAGATAACCTCGACTTGAAGTTTCTGAAAAAGTCAGAAGCCCAGCAGAAATTATTTGGCGGCGAAAAAGAACTGGTAGTGGGTACGGTCGGTGAATGGGTCAGGAACAAAGGCTGGGATATTTTGCTTGAAGCGATGCCGCCGCTTTTTGAAAAATATCCCGGATTAATCCTGGCGCTGGTGGCGGGCGGCGAAGGGCCGGAGCAGGAAAGAATCGCGCATGAGAGAATTAAAATAATAGAAAATCTGCCGGGAGCGGCAAACCACCTCAAGGCTTTTGATGTCTTTGTTTTTCCGTCCAGGAAAGAGGGCCTTCCCTACGCCCTCCTTGAAGCCTCCCTCGCGGGGCTTCCGATTATCGCCACGGCGGTTGGAGGCAATTTTGACATCGTGGAAAACGATAAAACCGGGGTTTTAATTCCTCCGGAAAATCCAGAAATTCTCCAAAAAACTCTTGATAAATTCCTACAAAATTTACGCGAAATCAAAAAACTTGGCAAAAACGCCCGCCAAAAAGTTGAGTTAGAATTCACCCTTGAAAAAATGCGCTCCGATACTTACAGATTATACGCGGCGTGAAATGAGATAGCCGAAGGCGGCCAGGATTCCTAAACCCAAAGCCGCGAGTCCCCAAGTGTAAAAAGATTTTGAGAATAAAGAATAGGAAACCTGCGCTGGCTGGGTTTCGCCGACAGGTATTGGTGTCGGCAGCTCTTCTTCGCGTAAAGCTTCGGAGGGCAAGGGTGAGGGTACTGGCGGCGAGGCAAGCTGTGGCGCAGGAGGAGACGCTGGTGTCGGATTTGGAGGTGGAGTTGGAGCAGGAGTCGAGACTGGAATAGGAATTGGCGCTGGCGCCGGAGGCAGAGACGCTGTTGGTTCTTGAATTACGGGCGGCGGAGGAACTGGTGGCGGTGTGGGTGGCGGCGGAGGAGCTGGAGGAGGACTTGGCGGGGATGGGGGCGGGGCTGCTTCGTAATTCGCCGCCTTGGGAGTTCCTGCCGCGGTAATCCAAGTTCCGGACGAGCTTTTCTGCATCGTTTCTTTGGTGCTGTTGTCTCCTGCGGGCCAGCCGGAAGAAGCATCCACGCTATCAACCACCGCGCCGTAGGAATCTTTAAGAATCAAATGTTCTCCGTTATTGTTAAGCCCGTTGCCGAAAGGAACTATTAAATCCGCGCTTACATCAGGAACAGTACTATCGTCCGTACGTTCAATCAGAAAATAACCTCCGGCGGAAATCTGCCCCGAGAGATTAATAGTCATACCGCCATCGGCGGCGACAAGCGTCCACCCTTCGAGTTGAGCTCCGTTAGGCGAGTATAGTTCGAGCCATTCGTCCTGGGCCGAGTTAGCGGTGCCCATCCAGGCGACTTCAGAAATTTCAACCCCGGCTGCCCGGGCGCTTCCAAAAACAAAAAAAGCCGAAAGTAAAAATAAAAGTCTATGAATCTTTTTTATTCTCGCCATCGTTTGTGGCCACTGCTTTTTTTAAAGCCTCGCGAAGTCCCTCAAGGTCCGGTCCCCTTTTGGGACGCTCTAAAGGCGGCCTCGGTTTAAGCTGGGAAAGGGAGATGGTCTTAAAAGCTTTGTCTTGGCGCAAAACCAAATCTCCTTTTCGCAGCGGGGGCTTTTGAACCTCTCTGGGCCGCGCGATTTCTTTCTCTGAAAATTCAATTCCCAAACCCGGAAGCGTTTCCGAATAGCGCTCCTGCCTGGCTCCGCCTCCGACCGGGCGCCTCCTCTGGGCCGGGGAAATCTCGCCGGCTTCAACTTTCTTCAAACAATCCATGCAGTAAACCGGCCTGACGTCATCCGGCTTGAAGGGAACATTTATCTCTTTGCCGCAGACCCAGCAGCGAGTTTTATATTTTTCCTTCTGGCCCGTTGGGCCGGGAGCCTCTTCTTCGCTCTCAAAAAGTTGAGAAGACCAGCGCTCAATCCGCTCCTCCACTTCTTTGCGGTCGACTGCATAGCGCTCGCGCGAAACATTTATGATTTTCTGGCTGTGGTCCTCCGACTCGCCCCAGCGCATCGGAGGCAGGGTGGCGGCGGAGAAGGGCCGGCAAGTTACTCCGTTCACCATCAGTTTTAGATAAATATTGAAATTGGGGAGGTTGCAGAGGTCTTGCAGCATAAATTCCGGCTCGAACTCCTTTTCCAAAGCCTCGGCATCCGCCGCCCCCACCCGAAAAACCAGCATGGTTCCGACGTTTCCGAAAACCGCGTCCCGCACCCGGGTCGAGGTTTCGGTCACGAGCTGGCCGATATATTGGTGGGCCACGATTAAATTCAGACGGTACTTGCGCGCCTCGGAAAGAATGGAGGCGAAAGAATCTGTGGCGAAGTTTTGAAACTCATCAATGTACAGATAAAAATCTTTTCGCTCCTCTTCGGCAATCCGCACGCGTTCCATGGCCGCGAGCTGCAGTTTGGTTATGACCATCGCGCCCAAGAGCGCGGCGTTATCTTCGCCCAAGCGGCCTTTCGAAACATTCACCAGTAGAATTTTGCCGGAATTCATGATGTCTTGAATATTCAAAGAGCTTTTGGGTTGGCCGACAATATTGCGGATAAAAGGCGTGTTTAAAAACTGCCCCACCTTGTTCTGAATCGGCACGATGGCTTCGTTTCGGAACTGGTCCCGCCAGGTTTCATATTCGTGAACCCAAAAAGAGCGCACCACCGGGTCTTTAATATTTTTTACAATCCGTTCCCGGTAGTTTTTGTCCACCAAAATCCTGGGGATGCCCAAAAGCGTTGTCCCCGGCGTATCCAGAAGCGCCAAGATGCAGTTTTGCATAATGTATTCCATCCGGGCGGACCAGACGTTCGCCCAAATCTTGGTAAAAATCGCCATCAGGTCCGAAACCACGATGTGCTTATACTGCGGCTCCGGAACTTCCAGAACATTAAAGCCGATAGGATGGTCGCTGTCCGCGGGATTAAAATAAATCACGTCATTGATGCGGCTCGAAGGAATTTTACGCAAAACATCTTCCACGAGCTCGCCGTGCGGGTCCACCACGCCGACTCCTTCGCCGTTATGGATATCCTGGAGCATCATATTTTTCAGAAGTTCGGATTTGCCGGTGCCGGTTTTCCCCACGACGTAGAGGTGCTGGCGGCGGTCGCGTTTTTTAATGCCGAAAACCCGATCACTTCCGCGAAAGTTCGTTTTTGCGAAATAGATAACTTTTTCAGCGTTGTTCCCCGCCATTACCTATATTCTAGCACTCCTCAAACAATCTGGCTCGAAAGCCACTCCTTGTACTCGCGGTTCATCCGGTGCAGGGAAAAGGTGGCGACGCACGGAGTCTGGTAGGAATGCTCGGCGCGAATCACGTCCTCGGTGTCTTGCACCTTGGAGTCAATCGTCTTCACAATCAGGGCGTATTCGCTAGCTTCCCTCTTCGCGCCTCCGTTCCGGTACATAGACTGAATCGGAAAAATATTCACGCATCCGGCCGCACCTTTGTCCAAAAGCGCTTGGCCCAGCTTTTTCGCCTCCTCTTCGGAAGCGCAAGTTATGTATATAAAAACCATAGCGCCTTAATTATAGCGCTTTTTTGAATCTATACCACCTCTCTCAAATAACACTGCTCACAATATACAATCTCCGGTCTCTCTGGCGCATAAGTGGTTTCAAACTCACTGGGGCAATGCTCGTCCTTTTTATGATGTACATGGTCAGCAGTGTTTTGATAGACTTTATTCTCTGAAGTGAGTCCCGCGCATTGACATTTTCTGTGCCATAGTTTCAAAGGGTTTCTTTGTTTAATTCTCTGGTAATGGCGGCAGTTGGGGCAGAGACGAGGTAAGGGAAGATTCATCTTCCTTAGGAATTGGAGTTCTTGAGGAATTATCTTGTAGGCCTCGGTGCATTGTTCGTTACACTTGTGCACTTGGACATCGCATGTCCAAAATGAGCGCATTGGATTATTTCATTCAGTATGGAATCGGGGACGTCTTTGATGTGGTCAGGGAGGTCTTCGGTCTTGAGGGTTATCTCGTAGTTCCTTGGTTCAGGGTCTTTCCAGGAGTAGCCCTTCGCAAGGGCTTCGTCCTTGCTCAGGGGAAAGTATTCCTGGGCGATGGTTTCGTTGTATGAGAAAGGAGAGAGCTCGGGGGGAAAGAATTCTCCGTACTTATATACTCTTCCTTTCTGGTCAATATATGGCATGGAATTCATGTGCTCTATTATCTTTGGCACTAACTTCTCATATTCTTCCTTGGTGTATTGCTTGTTTAAGATGCAGTAGGATTTGTTGCGCAGGCCGATGCAGGCGAAGAGGTTGGAGGAGCTGCGACAGTTGAAAGAATACTGAATATCGTGGGAACTATGACAAAAATAAGAAAATAAAATTCTACTTGCCCCTCTGCCTCCTCCAAGAAATTCATACATCAACTCGGCTTTATGTCCCACATGGTCGGAATTTCTTGAATCTTTCAATTCCCAACCCGCAATGAGCAGGTTCTTGCAGTCCTCCGCATTATCATAAACGTCAAAACAATTTTTACAATTCTTTGTATTATGAACATTATGCCCTGTTATATTTACAGATTTAACAATTTCTGCATAACGCCGAGGAAACTTGAGAATAAATTCCTTGAATCTCTCCTTAAATCCATTGAGTTCTCTAAAACTACCGAAACCAAATTCTTCTAATTTGCGGCGATACTCTTCTTTGGCATATTGCTTGTTGAAAATACAGTAGGATTTATTCCTTAGATTTACGCATCCTAGAGAATTATTAACGTTACTGCAATTGTAAAGAAAAGAAGACTCGGTTGAATCGCGGGCATATGTGCTAAAGAAAACCTTATAGCAATTCTCGCTGTCTATATCCTCATAACAAAGCTCGCATTTATTGACCCAGTAGAGATCAAAGCTGTCCTTACTATACATATTAAAAGTTCCATAAGCGCAATCTTCGTTAAAATCGCCACCAAAAACTAAATAACAATTTTTATTACTGAAAGTATAATTGCAATATTCGCTGTTTACGGCGTTTATATTGAGGAGTGCCGGAAGAGGCATTTTCCCCAAGAGTTCTTTCATCTGTTCGAAAAACGGCTGCGAAAAATCATAGTTCATGCCATAAGCAAGCTGATCCCACTTGTCGGAAAGCCAATAATCCTGGCTAAATACGACAACTGGTTTATCTTGAGAGAACATTGAGATAATCTCTCGCCCCTCTGCAGCTTCTTTTCTCCGATATAGATTATGTTCGTTTCTAAAAATTAACCTCCGCATGAGTTGACACTCGGGGCACCAGGTGGGCGGAGGGACTTTTATTTTTTCGTAAAACTTAAAATCCTCGGGTTCTATTATGAACGAACTTTTACAATTCTGGCAGATTTTGGTTTCGGGATTCATACTAGTTGCCGCTATGATATATCATAGCGCTACACCATCGGAGAGGAGCCCTCCTTCTTTGGTTCCTCTTTAACTTCGGTTTCTTTAACCTCTTTTTTTCCAAACAAAAGTCGCTCTTCCTCCTCTTTGAAAAGTTTTTTGGCTTCTTCAATAGGAATGGCGTAGTGCTCGCGCGAATACTGGATTATTTTACCTTTAAGGCTCTCGTGCCCGGCCGGCAGAACTTTCAAAGTTTCGGCCGAGAATGGGTCGTAAGTGTTCCCGTCAATCGTCATTTTGATGTAAAACTCCTGCATGCCTAAATTTATCATGTCCTTCGCTTTGAAAATCGGAGTCATCTCTGCTTCCAGTTTTTTGGCGTCATCCCCGCCCACGCGGAAAACTACAATCGTCCCCGAATTTCCCAAAACTGTGGCGCGAACCGACGAGATAAGCTGTTCCATATATTGATGCGCCACAATCATGCAAAGCCCGTATTTTCTGGCCTCTGTAAAAAGATTTTCAAAGGTTTCGGTGACTAAATTATGAAACTCATCGACGTAAAGATAAAAATCAATCCGTTTATCCTCCGGCAAATCCGCCCGCGCCATTCCGGCCTGCTTAATCTTAGTGATGAACATGGAGCCGAAAAAGCTGGAGTTTTCTTCGCCCAATTTCCCTTTGGACAGATTTATCAAAAGAATTTTTCGGTTATTCATGATGTCTTCCAAATCAACCTTGTTCCCCTTCTGCGCAAAAATATTTCTCAAAAGCGGGTTGGACAAAAACTGCCCGAGTTTATTTACAAGCGGGATTATCGCTTCGGTGTCGAATTTTTCGGACCAATCCGCGAATTCCACCGCCCAAAATCTTTTCACCATATCGTCCGTGATGTAATCCACGACTTTCTGGCGGTATTCGCGGTCGGTCAGCATGGAAATCATCCCGCGCATCGTGGCGTTGGGATAGTCCAGGAGGGCAAGACAGGTAAACCGAAAAACGTGCTCAAGGCGCGGCGTCCAGTTCGCGCCGAACTGCTTTTCCATAACTTCAATCAAGCCCTGGGTCAGCTGGTGCTTCATCTCCGGCTCAACATTTTCAAGAGGATTGAAAGAAACCGGATATTTCGTATCCGAAGGGTCAATCAAGACTACGTCTCCGGCCCGTTCCTCCGGCACGAAATCTAAAATCGCCTGGATAACATCGCCGTGCGGGTCAATCAGGCAAAGCCCGTGTCCATAGGCGATATCCTGGCGCACCATCAGCTCCAGAAGTTTTGACTTTCCCACTCCGGATTTTCCCACGATATACATGTGGCGCCTGCGGTCGCCGCGCTTTATCCCGAAAACGAAACGCTTCTCCTCCAAGGCCGCCACATAATTGGTACGTCCAAAAAAAACCACGTCCTTCGGGTCCGTGCGCTGATAAACCGGCAGGTCCGGAGGAGGCGGCGCGTGGGTTATAATTTGAACCTTGGACTGTTTGTCGGGAGGCATAAATTTAGATTACTTCGAGCTCTTCCAAAATTTTCTGATATTTCCTCAAGACCCGTTCGGCCTCCTGGCGCGAAATTTTGTAGCCTGGAGTATGCACGATTTTGTTTCTCAACTGGTGAGCTTCGCGAAGGTCGACGATGGAGCGAAGCTCCTGAGGCGAGATGGCGGACATCCGCTCCCCCAGATTTTCACCCCCAAAACCGATTTGTTGGAAAATCTCATCCACCAAACTATCGGCTTCAATTATGGCCAGCCGCCAATCCGCTTCCAACCCCTGCTCGAAACGCTGCATAACATCCTCCCAGCGCTTCTTAGCAAGTTTTTGCTGGGGCACGGAGGAGGGACGATAGACCAATTGATATCTGGGGCGGAAAGCCCGCAGCTGGAACATCACAAAAATTATCCCCCCCACGAAAACAAAAAAAAGGATTTCTCCGATTACCTTCAAAATAGCAAAAATCTGGGAAAGGGCGCCGCTTCCCGCTCCCCCACCGGAAAAAGAAAAAATCGCGTCCAAAATACGCTCCACCAGAAATCCGCCGCCGACTGGGTCAAAATTTTCCATACTCAAAACTCAAAATTATCGCATAAGGCCGGGTAATCCTTCCTCGCCTTCCCTAAAAATAGGAAGCCCGGCCGGCGGTCCGAGCTTCTTGGCCTCTATCCTCCGCAAGATTGGCTGGGTTAACACCGCTTGGGTGGGAAGATGCCAAAGCGTGGCGAGCTCTTCCGTGTTCAAAAGCGAAATTCTTTGCGTAAAAGTCGAAGTAAAAATATGGAATTGGGCGAGCTTTCCCATAAAAGTCCCCTGCGGCAGCCTTCGGTTGCGGTAATAATCCCAAATCCGCGCTTTTCTCCCGGCGACGACTCTCTTTGTGAAAAGGTAAGGCGCTTCCCACATCCAGGCGCGGGTCCAAGTCTTGTAATTTACGTCAAAATGGTTTGAATTGGGAATGGCAAACTGCTGAAACGATATGCGGAGTCCTCTATACGGCAGGACTATCGAAAAAGTTTCCCGCGGAGCAAGATATATGTAGCGCACCATCGTCTCGAAAGCATTCTTGGTCGCTTTGGCCTCAATGTGTTTCATAATGTCCGTCTCGCCTGGCGACCTCGAGGTAAGGACTTCCGCAATAGCTTCTACTCCGGTGGCTTTCAACTTCTTTCCTCCAAATTTTTCTTTCAAAACCTCAATTTCTTTCTTGGCTAGCCGTACCAGCACGTCCGGAGGGTTCACTGACATGGGGCGCGCGACCAGCTGCATCATTACAATCTCCTCGGGCTGAATCTTGGCGAGCACTTCGAGCAGTCCCGCGAGCGGGTCTATATTTTGCGATTCTTCGTCCGATTCAAATTCTAAGTACGTTCGAATCGGGTAGGCGTTATTTTTCGCGAGAAACATCTCTAATCCGAAGATGTCGTAGCCGTTTTCGTAAAGCTCCGGAACCGTCTTCGGCAAGCGGTCCAGATAATCGTCCACTTCCTCCACCTCGCAGTCCGGATAATGGCCGTAAAAGTTGGCTTTAATAATGTTGACGTAGCGCGATGGAGTGCGCAGATAGAAGTGGATTTCTCCCCCGAATGAAACAATTTCAAACGAATACCACAAAGTCGTCTCCCCCTCCCAATACCATTCCCGTATGTTCCCGGGCGTGTTGCGAAGCGCCCAGATATTCATCATTATCTGCTCCATGGCTTTGCAACTTCTCCTGGCTTCTCTCGGCAATTTTATATCAAGAAGCGACCAGGATTGACTGCTTTTATAAATGCTTTGCCTCCAGGCCATCCAGAGCGATAAAAAAATCCAGCCGGTGAGGAAAGTCAGCCAAATCCACCAGAGGCCCAAGAGCGTCTTTACTATTCCAAAAAAGATTTCAGACGAGAGAAATCCGTCCATCTTCTAAGGTTCCAAAAAGTTTTTTATCCTGAAGATTTATCAAAATGGTCGCGGTTTTGACGTGGCGTTCCTTCAAAACTTTCTCGATAAGCTTGTCCTTGGGCAAAGGTCCGCCCGCGGTCAAAATATTCCGAATAACCTCTTTAACCGTGCCGGGCTGGTAGCCCCATTCTTTCAAAGCGTAAAGTCCCCGTCCCACCAAAACAAAGCGGCCGTCCTTGATAAGTTCGTTGTGAACCGTCTGCACATGCGCCTCCTCGCCCAAAGTTTTTTTGATGGTCTGGGCTACTTCGGAGAAATGCAGGGGCGAGCCGTGCCGCTTCATCACCAGATAAGCGAGGTCGCGGACCCCGCGCGGGGAGATGTGCGGGGAAGCCGCCAGCCCCCAGCCGCCCAATTTGTTCGCGGCGATGAGTTTCGATATCAAAAGCCAGGAATCGAGCGCCTCGTCCGGCAAAGCCGCTCCTAAATTGTTCAGGGCAAGCGAGGCCAATTTGGCTTTAAGCTCTCTTACTTCCAAGGGCTCTCGTCCCTCCAGCTCTTTATGCAAAACTCGAAGAGTATCGCGGCAGGCCGTGGCCGATTTATCATCCACGCTCCAGCGCGGCCTGAACTCCTCGTCTTCTTTATGGCGCTTGAAGTCCTCGGCCAGAGTCAGTAAAAACCGGAGGTGATTTTTCTCGGCCGGAGAGGCGGCGAGCGTGGTCAGGAAATTTTCCTCCTCGGCGATACCGCCCCTCTTGGAAAGCTCGGACTTCAAAGACTCAAAAACGTCCCGTTTTTCCTTCATAAATTCATGAGCCCGAAGCTTCTTTAAACCGTGGGCTTCGATCTGCCTTACCCTCTCGCGGGTAATGCCGTAAGCCGCGCCAATGGCTTCGAGCGTCTTCCTTTCTTTAGATTTTCCAATACCAAAACGGCGCTCGAGCACGTCCCTAACGCGCTTGGGGAGCGTTTGCAAGAATTCTTCGCTTATTTTTAGGGAGTCAAAAGCTGCCATACCTTAATAAAAAGATAACATAACCTTAAATTAAAGTCAAATCCTTGTCCTGGCGAACCCCGCCGGCCTCGCGGCCGTAGCGGGCCATACCCATTAAAACGCCGAGCCCGGCCAAAATGGTTATGGTGTGAGACCCGCCGTAGCTCAAAAAGGACAGGGAAATTCCGGTCACGGGCAGAAAACCGATGTTCATGCCCACATGGATTACGAAATGGCTCAAAAGCATAAAAAAAAGGCCGATGCCGAAAAGTTTTTCGAAGTTAGACTCGCCCTTCCCGGCCGCTTTGAGGATTCGCCAGAAAGCGAGGCCGAAAAAAATAAAAATAATCGTAACTCCCAAAAGTCCCCACTCTTCCGCGAAAGCCGCGAAAATAAAATCCGTTTCGTGCTCCGGCAAAAATTCCAGGCGCGATTGGATGCCGTAGCCGACTCCCCTTCCGAAAACTCCGCCGGACCCCACCGCAATCATGGATTGCAGGGCGTTGTATCCGGCTCCGCGGGGGTCGCGAAACGGGTCAAGAAAAGTCAAAATCCTCGCCTGCTGGTACGGCTCCAAAATATAAACCCAGGAAACCCAGCCGAGGAGGACGGCGATTAACAACACGGCCAAGAGGTGACGCTTCGAAACACCGGAGACCAAAATCATTCCGAGCCAGATGGCGCCGAAAATAAGGGCGGAACCCAAATCCGGCTGAAGAAAAACCAGAAGCGCGAGCAGGAGGGAGTAAAGTCCGGAAACAATGATGTGTTTGGCGTGCGCTATTTCCACGTGGCGCCTGGAAAAATATTTTGCCAAAAGCAAAATCAAAACCAGCTTAATGGGTTCGGCCGGCTCAAGAGAGAAAAGCCCGAACCCAATCCAGGCTCTGGTTCCGCGGACCGTCTCGCCCGCGAACAAAAGCCCGACCAAAACTAAAACGCCGAGAAGATATAGAACAAACAAAAGCCAGCCGTTTCGCAAAATCCGCCAGTCCATGGAGCTCGCCGCGAAGAAAACCACCGCCCCAATCGCAATCCAGATGAGTTGGCGATTAAAGAAATAGTCGGGCTCTCCGCCAGCTGGCGGACCAAAGTCTTTCATGGTCACAAGCCCCGCCAAAAAAAGCGGAATAATCGCCGCCAAAAGCACGATGTCTACGTTTGGCTTGGAAAATATACGCCCCATGCCTATAACTATACACTATTTGACAAATAATTGATAAAGTAGTAGAATTAAATCAAAATTCTTTGGAGGTAAATATGGAAATCGTAGAAGTTTTAGTTTCGGTAGCTACTGGAATTATTGTTGGCATGGTGGTTTTTCGGATAGTCTTCTCTCTGTTTCCCGGTCAAGAAATCCTAAGGAGGGTCGACTATACCACCATGAAACGCCGGTTAGGTTTTAACCGCTGGCAATACTAGGGCGGGAGAAAAATTTGAAAGTCCCTCCGGGTGTAAAAACTCGGAGGGCTCATTTTTTATTCCGTCAAATTTGTTCTGATAAAAACTTCAATATTCGCGGGCATGGGGTCAAAAGGCTCGCGCCAAGTGAAGACAACCTCGCGGCTGCCTTCGCCGGGAATCTCTTCCAGGCGAGATGAGTTTATCCCGAGCGCGTTGCCTTTTTCGTCCAAAAGAGCCGCGGTGATAAAAATATTTTTCACCGCAAAAAGAGATTGGTTTTTCAAAATCACCTTCGCGCGGCCGTTTGGCGTATTCTCAAAGTTTTTGGAGGAAATCAAAAGATGCGGCCGCTCTTTCTCAATCCGTTTCCAGTTTATCTCTGGAAATTCAATCGTAGTTCGGGCCGGAACGCGCTCGGCCGTGGCCAAATCCTCTTCAAATATCAAAAATTTCTCCCGCGGATTTAAAAACGTCCGGCCTTCTTTCAAAGCCACTAAAATGTTATTGGCGTCATAAAGACGCAAGCGGTAGACGACCTCTCGCGCGCCGAGAAGTAAATTGGGATTTTCCACCAAGGCGCCGACTTCCCAGTGGCCCGGCACAAGCTCAAAAGCCCTCGTCCAGAAAACCACCAATTCCTGCGGTATTCCGATGCAGGACTCGCAAGGTCCGCCGCAATCAACGCCTTCCTCTCTTTGATTCTGCTTTTGGTCAAAGCAGGTCGGCGCGGGCCGAAAAAAATAGATGACGCCAAAAACAATCAGAAAAACTGCCGCGGCAAAAATTCCGAAGAAAAAAAACTGGCGTTTAAGCGTCCAAGAAATGGCCATGTTTTAATTATCGGACGAAGATTAGATTCTGCCAACTGGCGGCTAGCTACTTTCCCCCGAAGGAGTATCATCGCCGCGACCGTGTTTTACGACTCTGTTCGGAATGGGAAGAGGTAGTTCCACGGCGCCAAGCCGCCAAATGGCAGCGCCCAATACTTTTGGAGAGCTCTTAAATCGGAGCGGAATATGACTTATTAGTACTCCTTGGCTTAATCCCTTGCGGGACTTACACCTGGAGCCTATCAACGTGGTAATCTCCCACGGGTCTACGCCTGCCTGACGGCAGACAAGATTCCTAATCTTGGGGCATACTTCGCGCTTAGATGCTTTCAGCGCTTATCACTTAGCGACATAGCTACCCTGCGATGCTCCTGGCGGAACAGCAGGTAGACCAGAGGTCGCCTCCTCCCGGTCCTCTCGTACTAGGGAGAATCCCCCTCAAGAATCAACGGGTGCAGTAGATAGGAGACCAACCTGTCTCACGCTATCTGTAATCTTCTGTTACCAGAAGTGTCGGACTATACCACCATCCCGATTTCTCGGGAGACCGACGTGTAGTCTCTACAGGGTCAATTTATACCTTTTTCTTTTCTTCGAATAATTCAACTCTCGAAATTTATCAACAAGTCGCGCCAACTGATTGAAATCAGCCTTGGTTTTTATCTTTTCTTTCTTGGCCAAAATTTCAAGCATTAATTCCGCTTGTTTTCTTTTCAGGATGAGATGAGATTTAACTTGTCCGAGGAAATTTCTTATCTCTTCTTTACGATTTATCACATATTCCAGAATCCCATCATTTCTCTCCCGCAAATATCCCATTCCCAAAAGAAAGCAGATTTTCTTAAACCTTCGTCTTTCTTTCTGGGACTGAAAGAATACTACGTACGGTGCGACCTGAAATCCGTAACGATAACCACTATTCTGTTTCAGGCGCACGTAGATACTTCCATCGCCGTCAAGAAATCCTGCCAAGTATGCGCGTTTTGTTGACGAAAAAATTTTTGGCATAAACGACTTCCCTCGGTATTATCCTAACATATGACAGGTTGTTATTCAATAGATATTAGGGTTTCACCGATATGAGTCGGTTTATTCGAGTCGCCTTGCGGCGACAAGCCGCCGTGTGAATCTCGATGTTTTTGGTTCTTTTTGACGGTTTGAACCCAGCTCACGTACCTTTTTAATTGGCGAACAGCCAAACCCTTGGGACCTTCTCCAGCCCCAGGAT
>MFIU01000003.1 GCA_001778985.1 Candidatus Giovannonibacteria bacterium RIFOXYD1_FULL_48_21
TGTTGCCAAAGAGAGAAGTGGTCGCGGTTCCTCCGATGGTGACGCCGGAGATGGAAGAAAGTCTGGTGGAGGAGGAGTTCAGAGTGCGTAAGATGTTCGCCGCGTCATCCCAGAAGAAGTTGGCGTTGTCCTGCTGCAGGTTTCCCGAAGCGTCCACGAAAAGAACCGAGCCTGCTGTTCCGCTGGTAACCACCGCGCCAATCTCCATTCCAGCACCCCCAGAAGAATCTGTTCCGCATTGGACCACGCCAGAGGCGGAGGTTTCCAAAACCGAAGCGCCGTTGCAGTTTAGAATAGTATCCAGCCGTATTCCACCGCCAGTTATAGCCAAGCCGTTGGCAAAGGTAGAAGTCGCCGTTGTTGAGGTCGCGTTAATTACCGGCAGAGATAAACCGGCGTAAAGAGTGGAGGTTGGGGCCGCGAAGTTGCCAATCGATTGGATGGAGAGAATCGAGCCCGGAGTCGAGGTGCCGATGCCGACAAAGTCTCCGGCATCAGTCAGGCGAACAATAGTGCCGTCATCGGTCCAGCCGCTGGTGTTAGAACTTCCTCCGCCGCAGCCGGAACAGCTCCCAGTAATGGTTAGATTTCCAACGGTGAGATTATCAGTATTCACCGTGCTCGCCCCAGAAGGAACCTGTATCTCCCGGATCGTTACCGTCCCCAGATTGTCGATATGCTGGGAAAGAGCGAGAGAGCGCGCCACCTGTGTAATTTTATCCGACAAAGTTTTGTCAAGGTTCGACAACTTTTGGTCAACTTCTTCGGAAGACAGCCCGGCCACAAGTTTTTCAATAATTCTTTCAGTACTGCGTCCTCCTTCCACCCGGAGCCCGTTCGTCTGTGAGCGTTCGAGCTCGGCCTGAAGTTTTTTGACCTCCTCCCGAAGCGGCTCGAGCTCATTCGGACCGAGGGTCAATGTGAGCGGCAATTCGGAGACTGGCCTCGCGCCGAGCAACGACAATTTCAACGAGCGGCCAAAATCTTCCAAGCGAAACCCAAACGTAGCAAATAATCCAGCAACTTGGTCAGAGTCGCCGAGGTTAAGCGGGGAGGACGCAAAGATAAAAAGTGATATGAAAATAACGGCCAGAACCAGGCCTGTTTTCAGGCCCGGAAGCCGACTTCGGTATTCAAAATGCTTTAAAAGTTTATCTTCGGGCTTTTTCCGAAAATAATCAGTTTCGGCGACCAGCCGCAAGATGGCGTTATATTCCTCATCAGTATAAAAACGCCACCCGTGTAGGTCCCGACTGGCCTTTGGAATTTTGCCTTCTGACTCCCAATTCAAAAAGGTGGTCTTGGCCACGCCAAGCCGCTTTATTAAATCGGCTACGTTGTGAGAAACAGGGCTCAAAAAAGAATCCTGATTTGCTCTTTGTCAGAAACATAAAAAGAGCCTCGAAAAGGCCCTTCCCATAGAACGCGTTAGCTGTATACATAGTATACATGGATACCTGCGTGAATTCAAACGGCTGTGGATAACTCCTTGACGTGCTCCAGCCTCCGGTGTATTATTTTAATAGAGTCTCAAAAATGGAACGCTCTTTAACGAGTCAAATTCTCTGCCGATTATCAAGGAGAAATTAAAGGAGAAATTATTAGTTAATATTGTTCTTTGTTCCGACATAGAAAGGATAGATAGCGGAAGGCGAGGAGGTCCTTCCCAAAACGCAATTAGCCGGCAGAGAACGGAACCGAAGGCCCCACAGCTCGAAACATAGCACGGGGCCTTTTTTGTTACTTTTTTATAAGCCCGAAACGGTGCATTACCCTCAAAATACGCTTCTTATTGACCTGAAGCTCTTTGGCTATCCTCCGGTGTCCGTATGATGGGTGAAGGCGTAAGATTTCTTCCAATTTGGCCTTCAAGACCAAATCCTTCGAAAGTGTGTCCGAACGGTAGTAAAGGGTCGAGCGCGTAATCCCGAGCTAAGCCGTATAGTTAAGGATGGCCATTAGTTCATAAAGTGTGAGCGGTAAGTTTTGACACAGCGTGCGGTAATATAAAAGATGCCGCACAACTTAAATCCTTAATAACGTATGCTATTGTATGCTATAGACGTATACTATTGTATACTACTAGCTACCAGTTTTCTCTAGAGACAAGGAGCTGTAAATAACTAAAAGCCCGGCAATCGTGGCCAGCTCCGCGAGGATGACTATCCAAAAGCCGTAAAGCGGAAACGCGCTCAAGACAAAAGCTAAAAAAGCGGCCGCGGCCAAAAGAACGAAACCCGCGCCCAACCGCAAGCCTTTGGCTCTGACCGAAACCTCCTTGATATAAGCCGAACTGTAAAAAAAGAAAAAGAGGCCCGAGAAAAGGCTTAAGGCGGTTCCTCCGATGCCTATCAGCAATCTCACCCAGGCCGCTCCCCCATGGCTCCAGCTTATCAATCCAACGCCGTCCACAACGATTTCATGCAATCTAGCCGGCCCTAAATCCCAAAGGCTGAAAATAAAAACCAAAATTCCGGTCCCTAAAACCGAATAAAAAGCATAGGGAGAAAACGCGGCATAATTTATGCCTCCCAATTTAAAGATTAAAGAAAGAAAAACAGCTATGCCGGCGTACAGAAAAAGATGAGCAAAAACGAAAAACCCCTGAACTAATATCGGGGAGTCCGGCACGAAAAAAGGAAAACCGAGGAAGGCGAAGAAAACGCCGAAAACCAGGTAAAAGGAGGCGAAGTTTTGAACCAAGGCGTTGCCGGATTGGCGGAAAGAAACCCGCAGTCTTTGCGCGAGCAAAAAGCAGACCAGGGCGTTAAGCAAATCAATAAACGAACTTAAGGAAAACATTCTTTAAATTATAGCAAACTTGACAAAAAGTCGTAGGCGCGCGTCGAGAGATAAGCTAGAGAGACGTTAAAAATCGCGTTGCCCAATCCCAGCGGAATCATCACGCGCCAGAAAGGATATCGCGCGATACCGGC
Organism: Candidatus Giovannonibacteria bacterium RIFOXYD1_FULL_48_21; assembly: GCA_001778985.1. GTDB lineage: Bacteria > Patescibacteriota > Minisyncoccia > JACPKW01 > UBA11713 > UBA11713. The sequence continues at coordinate 2,937 of MFIU01000003.1, forward strand.
GGAAATAGTGATGAAGTCGTTGGAAAAAGGCACGAACGAACCGTACAACAAACAAAACAAAGGCAAGATTTTGGGATGCGTCGAATTAAAAGAATAAATCTGCTGAAAAATTCTTTGCACGCCCTCCGGAGCAATGGCGCCCCCGCGATAACCGACGTAATAGGAAGTGGAGTCCCCCAGCATAACTCCGCCGGCGGCCGAGAAGCCCAAAAACAGCGGGTTAAGACCGCCGGTGGCGAGCGTAATGAGAAATAAATGATAAGGAACGCCGCTGAAAGTTGTCAGCCCTCCCAAAAAAGCCAGGATAAAAAGAAGGGCGTATGCGTTGTTCACGCCGATTAAATCAACGATGCGTTCCGGGCTGGAATAGGCAAACAGATAAAAAGAAAGGCTGGCAAAAAATAAGAGGGGCAGAATCCCCAGTAGATACTTTAATTTTTTCTTATCAATCATCAGCGAAAATACGGATGACTCTAGCCTCTATTTGCTTTTCATCATTTGGAGAGCCGACCACAATCACGTAACTGCCGACCCGCAAAGCCTCCTTGGTAATAAATTGTCTCCCCTTCCTGACTCGCGTATCGCTTTCAATCAAAATTGATTTTTCTCTGTCATTCTCGTCTATGATGGTAAAGCCGCCGTCATGGATTTCCGTGATTTTGCCAAAATACTGGTCTTCTGCCCAGCGCTGGAAAAACCCGGTTTTGATTCCAGCCGCGAACATAACGGCGTTAATCAGCACGACGGCCAGCAAGAACCCGACAAAAACAAAAATAATGCGTTTAAGAATGGGGTAATTCATTATTAAAATATTACCATAAACTTCGGGAAAGAAATTAATAAAATAGAAAAGGCCTGAAATGGCAGGCCTCTTCTATAATAAGTGTTTCTTATTGATTACAGAGCACAACCCGGTCCAGCACTTATATTTCCAGTGCCGTAGAGCGCATCCATACCCAGTTTATCTCCCAAACCTAAAGTTCGTTTCTGAATTTCTCCCAGGCCCGCAAATTTGTACATCGTGAGACATCCGCTTCTGGGTGGATTATCATGACCCAATCCGGCTACATGGCCGAATTCGTGAGAGGCAACATTTTAAACCTTTTGTTTCGGTAAATGTATAGCATGATAGGGATTAGTTGTAAAGTCTTTTTTAGCATGGGGAAATTTCTTTTCGCGTTTGCAAATTCCTGTCTGGCGGGAGCGCCAGGATTCGAACCTGGATTACTGGTTTTGGAGACCAGAGTCCTGCCGTTGAACGACGCTCCCACTTATTAACTCTTTTAATAATTTCCTTGCCTTTCCCCCACCCTTGAAATATTTTTCTCTGGCTTGAGCTCTTGCTTTTGTATCAAACTCTTCCTTATAAACCAAGTCGAGTGGCCTTCGATTCTTAGTTGAAATAACTAAACCTTCCTGATGTTGCATCAAGCGTAATTCAAGATTTCCAGTAAAACCAACATACAATTTACCATCTTTCTTACTTTTCAGAACATAAACTGTAAACATTTTTAAGGATTCGCCCGGCAGCTGCCGGGTTGGAGAGCGTCATGATGCCGTTTCACCATACCCCCGTTTTTCTTCTCTTAAAATTCTCAAATGCGCCGAGTGGAACAAGAGCGAAAGCCAGGAAATCGAGATGGACATTATGATAAGCGTTTCGGCCGCGATATCCAAAGTTCTACTATATGGTATCAAAATCAGCAAGAGGACGCCTATCCAGGCGAGCGTCAGACGGACTCTGTCCAGCGCGAATTTATAATCTTCACCCGAGGAGAAAATATTTCCTCCGGAAGCTTTAAACTCGAGCATCCTTATAAAACCCAGAAAAATCCAGCCGGTGAAAAACCACCAAAAAAATTCCTCGCGCAAAAACCCCTGAATGATGAGAAAATAACCAAGCGTCAGAGCCAAGAATAAATCTCGGCTCACGTCCAGCATCGCCCCGAGTTTCGTCACGCGATTATTATTCCGCGCTAGCGAACCGTCGAGCATGTCGGTAAAGCCGGCGAAAAGCGCTGTCAGAAAAATTACCAAAGGAGGGGCGCTGATTGAAAAAAGATAAATCAGCAAAAACACCAAGACAAACCCAAAAAGGCTGACGGCGTTCGGCGCGAGAAAAGTCAGGCGGTCAGTCATAAATTTCAAAGACTTATCCCGCCAGTCCGCTTCCGAGCTCGTGGTGTGCGAAAGGAAGAGATGCAGGGTTTCTTTTTTCAAAACCAGCGGCAGCAGAAAATAGCCGAGAAGAGCCGCTAGCGCGAAAACCCCCAAGGACGGCATAGTTACGCCTTGGCCTCTTTATGCAAGGTGCGCTTTTTGCACCAGCTGCAAAACTTTTGGAATTCGAGCTTCCGCTCCACCTTTTTCTTGTTCTTGCTCGAGTAGTAGTTGAAGCGCTTGCAGACCGAACACTGAAATTTTATTAAATTTACTTGCGCCATGTTTATCCGCTAAAAGCGGGAGCCGATGGCCGGAATCGAACCGGCGACCTTTCCCTTACCATGGGAATGCTCTGCCGTCTGAGCTACATCGGCCTTCACGTTAAAACCTAGTTTATCAAAAATACGGCAAATGGTAAAATAAGTACAATGAAACAAAAAATAGCGATTGTAGCTTTGGCCGTCGCGGTAATCGCGGCTTTCGTTTGGCTGGCGTGGCCCAACGAAAAACAGGCGCCGAAAATCTATCGCATCGGCATCATAAAACCCTCGCCCTCCTTGGAGCCGGCGGTGAATGGTTTTAAAGCGGAGATGTCAAAATTGGGATATCAAGAAGGAGTGAATATAGAATACGTTCCCGTAGAAGCCGCGCCAGACAAGGCCGTAACTGAAGAGCGTTTTAAAGAATTGATTGAGTCCCCCGTAGATTTAATAGTGGTCACTGGCGTTCGCGAAACGCTCTCCATCAAAGGAGCCACGGAGAAATTCGCTCCAACCCTGCCCATCGTCTTCGGCGTGGTTTCCGACCCGGTTGGGAGCGGCGTCGTTAAATCCACGCAAAACTCCGGCAATAATTTGACCGGGGTTACGCCCGCCAATGAAACTTTGGTGGCCAAACGCGCCAGGCTCGTTTTGGACCTTATCCCCTCGGCGAAACGATTAGTCATAGCTTGGAATAATCCTAACACCAGCGGCATCGACAACCTGCGCGGCAAAATAAAGGAGCTTGGCGTCGAACTCTTCGAGAAGAAAGTCGAAAATGCGCAGGAGCTGGATAATTTTCTAGCAACATTTAAACCGCGGCCGAGCGACGTTTATTTAAGAGCGACTGATACTGTGAGCGCGGATAGGGTCAAAGAAATTATTGAGTGGGGGCTTAAAAACAAGGTGCCGGTTTCAGGAACCAATATCGGAGACGTGGAGCGAGGCGCGTTTATGAGCTACGGGGCGGATTATGAATCAATCGGCACGCAGGTAGCGCGCTTGGCGGACAGAATCTTAAAAGGCAGCAAGCCTTCGGAACTGCCCATAGAGCCGCCGGGCAAAGTGGAGCTCGTAGTCAATTTGCAAACCGCCGAAAAACTTGGTATTATCATTCCTCAAGCGGCCTCAATCGGCGTCAACAAATTCATCAAATAACGCGTGGGTGGCGGCCAGCCCACGGCTGGTCGGCCTAGGGCCGAAGTGGTTATAGTTGTTATGTATTATGTGTATATTTTAAAGAGCGAGAAAACTGGTAAGCTCTATAAAGGGCTGACTAGTGATTTGAAGCGAAGATTAAATGAGCATAATAATAGAGAGGAAAAATCTACCAAAAATGGAGCTCCTTGGAAGTTAATTTACTATGAAGCCTTCAGTAATAAAACTGACGCAAGAAGAGAAGAATTATTTCTTAAGTCGGGAAAGGGGAAAGAAAGAATTAAATATTTACTTACCCAAACCTTAAGATAAATCGCGTGGGTGGCGGAGTGGTCAATCGCACTTGGCTGTAAACCAAGCGCCCTAACGGGCTACGGGGGTTCGAATCCCTCCCCACGCACTTTGTCTAGAAAATTTTAAGCGACAGAAACGATTTCTTTTTTGGGGCGGCGCTTTTTCGCGGAGGTTATCTCAATCACCAGCTCTTTATTTCTGACGCCGACTAAAATTTTATCACCGGGTTTTATCGAACCTCTCACCAGTTTTTCAGCGAGGGGATTTAAAATTTTAGCTTCAATGAAGCGCTTCAGGGGTCTCGCGCCGTAATGCGGGTCGTAGCCTTCTTGGGCGATAAATTCTTTCGCGGCCGGAGCGATATCGAGATTGATGGATTTCTTTTCAAGCCTAGAACGCATTCTCGCCAGCTGAATCTCGACAATCGCTTTCAAGTTCTCCTGGGAGAGGGTGTTGAAAATTATTATCTCATCCAGACGGTTTAAAAATTCCGGACGGAAACGGCGCTCCAGCGATTTTCGGATTTTATCTTTAAGCTCCTCTTCTTTTTTAGACTTGCCGCCGTCTTCCTCGGCGACGAAGCCCAGTTTTTCCATCTCGTGAACGAACTCCGAGCCGACGTTTGAGGTCATCACGATAATCGTGTTTTTGAAATTGACGTGCCGGCCTTTGGCGTCGGTTAGGCGGCCGTTATCTAAAATCTGAAGCATGACGTTGAAAACCTCCGGGTGAGCCTTCTCAATCTCGTCAAACAGCACCACGGCGTAAGGCCGGTGGCGGATAAGCTCGGTCAGCTGTCCGCCTTCTTCGTAACCCACGTAGCCGGGCGGAGAGCCGATGAATTTGGAAACGGTGTGTCGCTCCATATATTCGGACATATCAATTCTGACCAGGGATTTCTCGTCGTTGAACATGAATTCCGCCAGAGTTCGCGCGAGCTCGGTCTTGCCCACCCCGGTCGGACCCAGGAAAATGAAAGAGCCGATGGGCCGGTCTTCGTCCGAAATCCCCGCCCGCGAGCGCCTGACCGCGTTCGCAATTTTGGAAATCGCCTCGTCCTGACCGACCACCCGTTTTTTAAGGTCGGCTTCCATGCGGAGAAGTTTTTCGGCCTCTTCCTCCAGCATTCTGACCACGGGTATCCCGGTCCAGCGCGAAACCACTTCGGCAATGTCCTCGCCCCGAACCTCTTCCCGCAGAACGCGGCGGGTGGTTTGAAGTTTTTTCAAGCGCAGTTCTTCGGCGTGAAGCCGCTTTTCCGTTTCAGGAATTCTCCCATAGCTTATCTCGGCCACTCGCGCCAACTCCCCTTTTCGCTCGGCCGAGGCCGCCTCCTGCCTCAAGAGTTCTAAATCTTTTTTCAATTTCCGGAGGCTATCGATAGTTTCCTTCTCACTCTTCCAGCGCAACTCCAGGTCCCGAGATTTTTCTTTCAATTCTTCAATCGCCTTCTGAATATTTTTAATTTTTTGTTTGGAAGCAGGGCTGTCCTCTTTCTTTAAAGCCTCTTTCTCGATCTCGAGCTTCATCTCCTCCCGCCGGGATTTCTCCAGTTCGTCCGGCATGGAATCAAGTTCGAGGCGCAAAGCTGAAGCCGCTTCGTCAATCAGGTCTACGGCTTTATCCGGCAAAAAGCGCTCCGTGATATAGCGCGAAGAAAGCTGGACCGCCGCGCCGATGGCCTCTTCGGTAATCCTGATGCCGTGGTGCAGTTCGTATTTTTCTTTGAGCCCGCGAAGAATGCTGACGGCATCCTCCAGCGACGGCTCCTCCACATAGACCGGCTGGAAGCGTCGGGCTAACGCCGGGTCGCGCTCAATATATTTCTGATATTCCTTGAGAGTTGTGGCGCCGATGGCGTGAAGCTCCCCCCGCGCCAAAGCCGGCTTCAGCATATTGGAAGCATCAATGGCGCCTTCGGCCGCGCCCGCGCCCACGATGGTATGAAGTTCGTCTATAAAAAGAAGCACGCGGCCTTGCGAGCGTTCTATCTCCCGCATCACGGCCTTTAATCTTTCTTCAAACTCTCCGCGGTATTTGGTTCCGGCTACGAGCGAAGCCAAATCCAGAGCTATCAATTCTTTATCCTTCAAAATATCCGGCACGTCGCCCCGGGCGATCCGCTGGGCCAGTCCTTCCGCAATCGCGGTCTTCCCCACTCCGGCCTCGCCGATTAAAACCGGATTATTCTTGGTGCGGCGCGAGAGAATCTGCATCAGGCGTTTGATTTCGTCCTCCCGGCCGATAACCGGGTCAAGCTTATCCTGCCTGGCGAAGCGCGTTAAATTCCTGGCGTAGCGCTCGAGCACTTGAAGTTTCAGCTCCGGCTCCACTTCCAAAACCCGCTCTTTGCCGCGAAGCTCGGAGAGCACCCGCAAAACCCGCTCTTTGTCAATTCGAAAACGCGCCAAAATTTCTCGGGCCGGAGAGTTGACTTCCAAAATTCCCAAAAATAAATGCTCCGAAGAAATATACTCGTCTTTGAGGGCGCCGGCGGCTTTATGCGCCTCTTCCAGACTGCGGCCGAGCTCCGGCGTCAAATAAATCTGATGGGGAGAAACCATTAAATTGGAGCGGGTTTGGCCGTCCAGAGCGTCCAGAATCGAATCGGTCAAAAGCGCCAAATCTATTTCCAGTTTGTCCAAAATAGAAATCACCACGCCCTCGTCCTGTAAAACCAAAGCCGCCAGAAGATGCATAGGCTCAATCTGGTTTTGTCCCCGCTCGATGGCGAGCTCGTGCGCGCGGCGAATCGCTTCCTGCGCTTTTACCGTGAAGTTATGAAACGGCGGCATATATTTTTATTTATACCCCTATTTGGCTCTTTCTTCAAGGGTGGTCTCCAAAATAATTTCTTTGCCTTCGCGAAGAATTTTCAAGCGAACTTTGTCGCCGATTCGCTTTGAGGCAATCAGGTCGCCCAAGGCGTGGTCTGAATCCACTCTCGCCCCGTCAAACTCTAAAATAATATCCCCCTGCTGAAGTCCGGCTTTTTTCGCCGGAGAATCCGGCAGGACTGCCAAATCCCCCGGCCCTGCGGTAATCAAAGCGCCGTAATCCACCGGAAGTTTTCGCTCCGCCTTGAGAGCGGGATTAATAATAAGGTAGCGAACGCCCAAAAACGGATAGCGGACTTTCCCGAAGGCTTTCACGTCTTCTACGGCTTTTCGAACCGAGTTTATGGGCAGAGCAAAGCCGATGTTCTCCGCTCCCTGGGCGAGCGCCGTGTTAATGCCAATCGCGCGCCCGGTTATATCGAGCAAAGGCCCGCCTGAATTTCCGGGATTTATCGCGGCATCAGTCTGAATAACCTGCTGCAGGCGTTCCGGTCCGGAGGCCGCGCCTAGGGCCACGATACTCCTTGAAAGCCCGGAGATAACGCCGACTGAAACCGTATTCTGAAACTCGCCCAAAGCGTTGCCGATGGCGATCACGCTCTGCCCGACCCGAAGATTATCAGAGCTTCCGAGAGGAATGAAAGGAAAATTTTCGCCTTCGACTTTCAAAACCGCGATATCTTTCAACGGGTCGAGCGCGAGCACTTTTGCCGAAAGCCTTTTGCCGTCATTCATCACTACGGAGTATTCGGCAGAAGTATCCTCCACCACATGGCGGTTCGTGACCAAAAGCCCGTCGGCCGACACTAAAAAACCGCTTCCGAGAGAAAACTGCTGTTTCTGGGTGCCGCGCTGGCGATATTGCGGAATCACAAAATCTTCAAACGGATTTATGAGAAACTCCTCAATGACCGGGACGTCTTTGGTGGCGACAATGCTCACCACGGCCGGGGTTACGTTCTTCGCAATATTCACTATTAATTCTTCCTGCGTCGCGGGCGGATTCTCTATAACAGGCGTCGGAGTCGGAACCCCCACCGAACGCTCAATCACGCGCTGAATCGTCTGAATCGGCCCGCCAGACTCGCCTTGCGAAACCAAAGCCACAGTCACAATTCCAGTGACGATTGAAGTCACAAAACTCACAAGCAAAACCAGCAGAATAAATTGGGTTTTAGTCAGATGCTCCATAAAAATAAATTATACTAAAAATTCTCTAAAAATTCCAGAAGGTCAACTCCTTTATCCTGCCGGAGGATTCTATCAATATAATCGGATAGAAACATAAATTGTTTGCGGCTGGCGGTGGTGGTGCCCTCGGTAAGGCCCACGAAAAGGCCGACAACTTTGCCGTTTTGCGCTTCGAGAAAAACTCCGCCGGAAGAGCCGTGCTGGGCCGAGAGCTCGCCTTTCAGATACGCGCCTTCGGCGTCTTGCGTGTTTTCATCCACCGTCACCAGCTTCTCCACCGCGCCTAGCGTAAAAACAAGGTTGGCGTCCTTGAGCGCGATCTCCGGACTCAAAAACTCCGTGGGGTAATTCAGCGAATACAAGACTTCGCCTTCTCTCACATTGTAGTCCGGCTCAAATTCAAAATAATCAAACTCTTGGGTAAATTCAGTGATCTTCAGGAGCGCCGCGTCTTTTTGAGGAATTTCGGTGGTGCCGATTTTTTGACTCTGGTCCGGCAGCCAAATAATTTTTGCTTTCGCGAAATTTTTAGCGGGCGAACCCTTGCGCAATTGGCAGTCCGCGCCCGGCTCTTGAAAATGCTCGGCCAAGTGGCCATTGGTTAAAACGTAGCCTTTCGGGTGGATAATCGCGCCCGAACCTAAAATATAAGAGCTTTTTTTGTTATCAAAACATAAAATATTAACGACGGCTTTGAGCGCTTTCTCGTAAACCTCGCTAGACTTTATCGCCGACGGAGGCGGGGGTTGAGGCGGAGGAGGACTCGGCGCTGGAGGCGGCAGGGCCTTAATCTCTTCGGAAATTGATTTCAGTTCTTTTTTAAGATTTTCTATCTCGGGCTCGGGCCTTTCGGGAATCTCAAATTTTATTTCCGGAAGCTCAATCTCGCTCGCCGGAATCCGCAGAAAAAAGAACGCTCCTGCGAGGAGAAAAATAGAAACAAGCGCTAAAATTATTTTCATCCCTCCAAAAAGTAAATTCCGAACCTGGACATCAATTTATCTATTGAGCGCCAGTCGATGTTTTTGAAAAAAGCTTCGATATAAGCCTTGCGGCCGGCGGCGTAATCAATAAAATAAGCGTGCTCATAGACATCCATGATGAAAAGCGAAATCATATTCCAGACTCCCCCCTGATTATGCGAGTCGCAAAGAATATTTTTTAATTTTTTCTCGTCGAGGTCGTAACCCAAAACCACCCAGCCGCGAGCCGCGAGTCCCAAGGCTTTAAATTCTTTTTCCCAATTCTCATACGAGCCGAAGTCGCGTTCAATCATTTCTAAAATTTTTCCCGCAGGTTCATTTCCTCCTTTAATCATGTTGTCAAAGTAACCTTCGTGGAGTTTCGCTCCGTTCAAGGCAAAAGTTTCCTCAAGTTTAAGCTCCCGCAGGTCAGAATAGACGGCTCCGGCAGACGCGAGGTCAATTTTTTTCAGCTTCTCTTCAATCTCATCAATTTTCTTGACATAGCCGGCATAAAGCACGTCGTGGTGCTCTTTTAACTGCTTTTCCGAAAGCCCGTCGAGCTCCTTATACTTAAGCGGCCTTACTTCGCGCATAAACTTATCTTAAAACAAGCTTGGGCAAAACCTCAAGCGCCCGCTCGAGCTCTTCTTTGGCGGTATGCCGTCCGAGGGTGAAACGGATGGCGCCTTTGGCGTATTCGGGCTCTCGGCCCAGCGCCAAAATCACGTGCGAAGGCCCGGTTGAGTCCCGGCGGCAGGCCGAGCCGGTCGCGACCGCGATGCCTTCGGCATCCAGGCGCAAAACCAGCTCTTCATTGTCTGTATTTTTAAAAGAGATATTCGCGTTTCCCGGAAGGCGTTTTTCCAAATCACCGTTAACGAGAGCCCCCGGAACTCTTTTCAAGACTTCTTCGATAAAATAATCCCGAAGCTTGGCAAGCCGTTTATTTTCTTCCGCGCTCGGTCTCGAAAGCTCCAGGGCTTTCGCCATTCCGACGATTAAGGGCACGGCTTCGGTTCCGGGCCGAAAGCCGAATTCCTGCTCTCCCCCAACCACCGGCGGCTCGAGCAAAACTTTTCGCGATTTATATAAAAATCCAATCCCCTTCGGGCCGTAAAATTTATAGCCGGAAAAACTCATCAAATCCACGCTGAGATTGTCTGCGTTTAAATCCAAATAGCCCGCGGCCTGGCAGGCATCGGTATGAAAGAATAGTTGGTAGTTTTTAGTTCGTAGTTTATAGTCCTTAATTATTTTCCCAATTTCTCGAATCGGTTGAATCGTTCCGATCTCGTTATTCGCGTGCATTATACTGACCAGAGTCGTCTCCGGCCGGAGAGCTTTTCTTAAATCCTCCGGATTTACAATTCCATTTTCTCCGACTTCAAGATATGTGACCTTAAAACCCTCTTTCTCCAAAAGCTGAAAAGGATGCAGAACCGCGTGGTGCTCGATTTTAGAAGTTATAAGGTGTTTCCCTCTATCTTGATATTTTCTTGCCGCGCCTAAAATTGCCAAGTTGCAGGATTCCGTGCCGCTCGCCGTAAAAATAATCTCATCATCTCTGGCGCCGATTTCCCGCGCGATTTTTCTGCGCGCCTCTTGGACTGCTTTTTTAGCAATGATTCCTTCCGCATGAAGCCCGCCGGGATTCCCAAAATTCTCGCTCCAAAAAGGCTCCATGGCCTCTTTCACCCGCGGGTCCACAGGCGTCGCCGCCGCATAATCCAGATAAATTCGTTCAGCCATGAAAAAATTATATCAAAAGCGCTATAATAAATGAAGCTTATGCGGCGCCACATCAAAATTCTAATTTTTTTGGCGGTCTTGGCAGGGGGTCTTTCCCTGTCTGGAAGCGAAGCCCAAGCTTCACACTGCGCTGTGGCAGCGAGCGGTACAGGCTATCTTTTTGAAAATTTCGAGTCGGCGGAGTATGTGAACGGTCTTTTAGTCCTGCATTTCAAGACCAAAATTCCTTTTCCCCAAAGCCAGCGCTTTCGCACCAACCTTTCTTTTCTGACTGACGAATGCCGGAACGGCACGAATTCTTCTTTCGAGAGAGAAGTTTTCCTGACGACCGGCATCCAGAATTTTTCCATCCGCTTCACTTCCACCACCACTTTTGAGATTTGGAACGACGAAGCGGACGTCAAGGAAAATTGTTTCAACTGCACCCAGGAAATATTTGCTTCTTTCCCCGGCTACTACGAGGTGATTTTTCGCGCTTTTACCGCCGACAGCGGGAGCGATTTAAATTCATCTTCCTATAAGATTTTTCAGAACGCGCCAGGGCCGCCGGTGAAAAACGAGACACTTCCCACGCCGGAAGCCTGCGCTTCCAAGCCGTTCGGAAATTTCGACGCCGAGGGTTTTTTCTTTGATTTCTACGAGCGCGCCGAATATGTTGACGGACTTCTGGTCTTTCACTTCAGGCTTCTCCCGCCCTCGAACGATGGCCGCAATTGGTTTTCACAGGTGCGTCTTTTTGACCAAAACTGTGAAGGCTTGGTTGACGGCTCATTGAATCCTTTGACTTTCATCAAACCTTTCTCACGCTACTACAGCGTGCGTTTCGCGTCGACGACCCACTACGATATCTGGAATGACGAGGCCGGTACAAAAGAAACCTGTCCGGCTTGTTCCTTGGACCTTCCGGCAACTCCGGGCGGCTCGGAGGCTTTTTATGTTTCTTTTTTCTACTCCATCGTGGGGCCGCCCGGCACCAGTAATTTTTTAAGCTCCACTCCGTTCCCAATCAGAGAGCCGGGGCCGGCCAAGCCGGATCCGGTGATTATTATTCCAGGGATTTTGGGCTCGTCCGAAAAAAACGACGAGTTTGTGATTGACCCGATTTTCCATACGTATGATGATCTCATTCGTCTTCTCGACGAGGCTGGTTACACCCCAGGCGAAGACTTATTTACTTTCCCTTATAACTGGGAGCAACCAGTGAGTTTGAACGGAGATGAGCTTGGACAGAAGATTCAGGAAATAAAAAATATCTGCGGCTGTTCCAAGGTCGATATAATCGCTCATTCAATGGGAGGGCTTGTGGTTCGCTCCTACGCCCAGGGCAACTCCTATCAAAACAACATTGACCAGATTATATTCGTTGGGACTCCGCACGAAGGCTCTTCTTTCGCCTATCTTTTGTGGGATGGTGGAGATTTGACGCCCGTGATACCTCCAACTACATCAGACAGATTTCTAGAACTTTGGCTTAATATGAAATCTATTTTTTCCGGATTTACAAGCAAGTTTTCTTACATAAGGAACAATGTTTTTTCAGTGCAGGATTTGTTGCCGATTTACAATTACTTGAAAGACGATGATACCGGCATAGTCAGAAATTATCCTGAAAATTATCCGCGAAATCTCTTATTGGAACTATTGAATTCCGCAAGTTCAGAAGCCAGATTGAACGAGCGCGGAATTAGAATTACCAATATTGCAGGCAATATTGAGCCGAATTTTGTTGATGGCGAGCAGATTGATTTGACGCTCGGGAATATTCGAGTGGTTGATGACCCTTCTCGGCTTCCGAAATGGGAGCACGGCTATCCTGAAAATTATGAGGTTCCGTTTACTGACCATGGTCTGGAGTTTGTGGAAGGAGATGGACGTGTTTCGATTAACAGCACCATTCATTCCTTTGCATCTATAGGGATTACCAAAGCGGATATTGATCTCCACTCCAATCTAATAAAAGGCGTTGCCTGGCCAGAGATTTCCAAAGCTCTTTTTGGGACGCCGGCTCCTGAAGAGTTGCCGCAGATTGCGATAAATGATATTTTGGTTATTCCGGTCTTCTCGCCGGTTGATATTCAGGTAGTTGATCCCTTAGGCAGGAGAGTAGGCAAAGATTTCGGCACGGGTGGAGAGCTTAATGAAATTTCGCTTGCTTTTTACAGCGGCACAGAAGAAGAGTTTGTGACTATTCCCAATCCCTTAGATGGCGAGTACAAAATTCAGACCCAGGGAACTGGTTCTGGAGGTTCTTACACAGTTGAGATAAACTATATTACAGAGGCGACTTCAACTGTAGCGGAATTCACCGGGGAGACCGCGCCAGGAGTTGTTTCGGATATTGATTTTACCTTCACCAGCTCGACCCCCGAAACTCTCGGATTTGAAATTACGATTGACGATGTTATTGCAGATGTTGAAATGTGCTATGACCTCGGCTGGATTACAAAGAAAAGCGTTAAAAAAAACCTAATTAAAGAGCTTGAGAAAATTATAAAGAAAAAGAAAGAAATTAGTCAGAAGACTTTAGAGGGCTTTATTAAAAAACTTGAAAAAAATCATCCCAAACACATCAACGACCAATGTTTTAATTTATTGAAAGAAGATGTCGAGTGGTTATGGAATAATTGATTATGAATCAGAATAAAAAATTAACTCAAGTTCAGAAAGGGACACTAGTTATATTTTTAACAGCATTGTTAGTTTACTTCACTGGAGACTTTTTCGGCTCGATTTTAGGTAGCTTTCCTAAATTATACCGTTTTGGCGGTGCGCTTATTGGGACTACTGAACAGTATAGATACATCTTCGGCCTTTTAATTTCTCCAACCTTCTTTCTTTCTCTATTTCTTTTTCTTTTAACTAAAAAGGGGGAAATCATACTTCGAAGGATTTTATTTGCACTAATCGCGCTTGTTGTGATTGTGAATGCCGCCATCGGCCTTTCTAGCATCATTTTCTCCGCGGCTTTCATTGTTGCGGGTTATCTCTTGGCGCGATTCATGCTTCACCTAAAGACGTTACTATTTGGTTGAAATTTTGCGGAGGAACTCAGTGATTCTATGAAAAATGAGTTTCTTTTTTATTTCCCCGAACTTTTTGAAAAATGGAAAGCGAAAAGACTCCAACGAACTTGGCGGCGAAAATTTCGTAAGATATTTGACAAAGATGATTTACGCATTGCGCTTACGCAGCCGCGATATCATTTTGGAGAATGGTTTGTAGCCATTCATTATGCGAATAAAGGTTATAAAGTTTTAGTTGAAAAATATCTGTATAGAAATCATTCAAGAAAATTCAAAATAATTTCTAGATTTTTTACGCCACAGCAGATTGGAATCTTAAAGTACCCGAATCCGCGTCATCAATCACCAGACCTTTTTGTCTATCGTGACAAGAAATTCTTTTTTGTGGAGGTAAAACTTGGCAAAGATAGATTGAGACGTTCCCAGAAAAACTGTTTCAAAAATATCGAGAAGAAACTTAGATGCGAAGTGAAGGTATTTTACTTGAAACCTTCAGCAGAGGCAGCTGAGAATTACCGAGGTTGAATCTCGATAACGGCCCCTCCTCTTTGCTTCGATATATCGAAGCAGAGATCGCACCTTTGCGTCTAATCTGTAAATGCGAGGTCTATGGCTTGTCGAGCATTCGCATCACGTTGGTCCATCGGCCCCGGCCGCGCGGCGGGAGTCCCATCCTCAAAAGTCTTTCAATTTCTTCCCAAAACTTTTTCTTTTCTTCTTTCGTTTTAATGCCTTTCATAATTACGTCAAAAGGCTGTGTCTTTGTCATCTTCCAAAATCGGCTAGAAGTTGAGGGACTTACCTTTAAGGCTTTCTCTATCGCCCTAAAAGAATAGCCTCTCTTGAGCATCATAATGATGGCAAGCCGTTTTGCCAACATCACCCGCTCCGTCGGGGTCAATAATTCTCGCAAAAAACCACTAATATCATCGCGAGTTTTAAGTCCAGAGATAGTATTTATAAACTCGTTAGTCATCCGCTTAAAAATATTTTTCTTTACTCTTTTCCTGGAGATATGCGGCATATATACAACAATACCATATCCTCCCGCTTCGATATATCGAAGCGTTACAACCAACTATCAACTATCTAAAATCATGCCAATAAAATTTTCGTGATCGGGCATAAGTTATGGGCGTGGGGCCGGGCCGGGCAGAATTTGCGGCCATAGTCAATCGCCATATAGGTGAATTTAAACCAGTCTTTTTTGGGAATTAGCCGCATCAAATCTCGCTCAATTTTCACCGGGTCGTTTTCGTCCGTAAGCCCCCAGGCGCGCGAAAGCCGTCTGACATGCGTGTCCACCGCTATCCCCTCCACAATGCCGTAAGCGTTTCCAAGAACGATATTCGCGGTTTTTCTGGCAACGCCAGGTAAAGTCAAAATCTCTTCCATTGTTTTTGGAATTTTCCCGCCGAATTTTTCTTTGATAATTCGAGCTGAAGTTAAAATATTTTTGGCTTTCGCCCGGTAAAATCCGGTTGGCCGGATATCTTTTTCAAACTCGCGAATGTCCGCCTTCACGTAATCTTCAAGTCTTTTATATTTCTTAAAAAGCTTTTCGGTAACTTCGTTCACTTTTTTGTCAGTGCACTGCGCCGACAGAATCACTGCTGCCAAAAGCTCCCAGTTCGAGGAATAATTCAAAACAATTTTGGCGTGCGGAAAAAGCTTTTTGAGCTCGGCTACGATCTTTCTTGCGACTCTCTGTCTTTTTCTTAACTCTTCAGTCATCTTTCGATTCTCAATCCCCTTTAATAATGCGTTTGGAATCTTCTTCAAAGTGGGTTGTCGAAAATTCAAATAAGTTTGAATCTTCCAGGGCTATCATCTGGTGCCGCAATCCCTTCGGTATTTCGAGGCAATCGCTGGGATTTAAAATATATGATTTTATTTCTGATCCATTTAAATCGTCTTCCCATCCAACCCGTATCTCCATTTTGCCCGAGAATAAATAAAATGTCTCGCGCTTTTTTTCATGATAATGAAAGCTGCAACGTTTGCCTTTTTTGAAGAATAAAAGTTTTCCGCAATATTCCTCATTATTACTGACCCAATCCTCGTGTCCCCATCCTTTTGGATGGTGTTGGGGCTTGTATGGCGCTGGTATTTGGCGTTTGCTCATACTCAATCCGTTGAACACCCGGTGTTTAACATTATTATTCCAACTTGCCAATATAAGCCACCATTGCTCGAATTTCGGCGGGTTTATCTCTTCGATAAGAAAAATATCTATCTTTTAAACAATATGTGCACTCGCCGGAGTTTTCTACCTTTTCTTTAGGAACCCCAAAAGCCGCAATCTGCTTTTGAATAATGGCGCTCAGGTCAACAAATGTTTTCCCATCACGTTCGATTATTTCATCATGCCTGCCAAATTCTTTTAAAGCATCTTCTTTCACTTCAAAATGGCAAACTTGTATTCCTGGGCCAATTCCAATTAATAAATTACTAGCAGTAGCTCCCAATTTACTTAAAATTTCCAAAGCTTTTGAGGTTATATTTTTTGTTACACCTCTCCACCCTGCGTGCACTAATCCAATAATTCTTATTTCGGGATCAAAAAAATAGATTGGGAAACAATCAGCTACCGTTATGGCCAAAAATAAATTAGGAAATTTTGTTAAAAGCCCGTCCGTTTTAGGTATAACGATACCCCCGTTATTATAGTCAACCACGGAAACATTTATGCCGTGAATCAAGTCCGCACTTACAACCTTCTCGTATGGAACACCTAGCTTCTTAAAATGATTATTTCGTCCTATTGGCTCGGCCCCATTCAATATCTGCTTCCCCAGCTCCATCGCCCCATCGGATTTTTCTGAAATTCCATATCGAAGTCTGGGATATTTTTCGAAAATAGAAAATTTCATCCCAAATATTGCACTTCTTCTTCTAATTCGACGCCAAATTTTTTCATGACCCTGTCCTTCAAAATAATGGCGAGCTTTTTGATGTCCTGCGCCTTGCCGCCGCCGGAATTATAAAATAAATTCGCGTGATGTTTTGCAATCTTAATCCCGCCCTTCGAAAGGCCCTTGGCGCCGACCACCTCCAGAAGATACCCGGCTGAAACTTTTCCGTACATAACTTTATCCGGCGGTATCTTTTTTTGCGCTGATTTAGGAAGATTTTTAAAGATTATATTTTTGAAAAAACTCCCCGGACAAAGAAGCGAAGGCCGGTATTTTTTTTCGCGAAGTTTTATAATCTCCCGCGAAATTCTTGAAAGCTCTTTGGGTTTGCCTTTTTTGAAAGAAAACTCCGCCTCAACTATTGCCCAATTTTTATGCTTTTTAAAAATGCTGTCGCGATAGAAAAACCTGCAGGCGCGGCGCGAAAGCCAGCGAAAATTTCTCCCATCAAAAATCCGAACTCGGCGTAAATTCTCGCAAATTTCCTGACCGTAGGCGCCGGCGTTGCCGTAAATCGCTCCAGCGATTGTTCCGGGGATTCCCGCCATCCGTTCCACCCCTCCCAGTCCGAGCCGGTTTATTTTTCTGATAAAGGCTAAGAGCTCATTCCCCGCCCCCGCGAGAACTTTGCTTCTATCGCGAGAAAATTTTCGAATGTTCGCTTTAATTATAAGGCCCGGAAACCCTTTATCGGAAACAACGAGGTTCGAACCCGAACCCAGAATATACCACGGGACTTTTTTCTCTCTGGCCCGCCGAAGCGCCTCCAAAAGTTCTTTCTCGCTTTTCGCCTCGCAAAAAAATCTGGCTGGCCCGCCGATCCCCAAAGTGGTCAAATCTTTCAACGGCTTACTTTTTTGAATACGCGTCAATAGTGTTTATTATAGAATTATGCTCCTTGGAAGGATAGCAATAGCCCTCCTTATCCTTTTTGAACTCCTAAACCTAGCGGGTATTTTGAAATTCACTCTGGATTTTTCGTGGCTCGGGCTTTTGGTAACTTCGGTCGGAAGTTTAATCGTCATCGAAGCCCTCGCCTTATCTCCCCTGCCTTATTTTTTGGCGGCGATCGGACTCTGGCTCGACGCCCTCGGCGACGTGGCGCATCTTTACGGAAGATTCGATTGGTATGACCAGTTCATGCATCTGGCGGGCGGCGGAATCGTGATGGCGGCTTCTCTCTCGCTTCTCAAAAAGCACGGACAGAAATACGCTCTGCCGCTGATTCTGACAATCTTTTTGGCGCTGGGCTTTGTGGCGCTCTTCGGAGATTTTTACGAAATCGAAGAATATCTCGAAGACCGGCTTTACCACGGCCGCCAAGTCCGCTTGGGTGGCGGCCCGGACACCGCCGATGATTTACTTTTTAATCTCGTCGGAGGAGTGGCGGTGGGGTTAGTCTATCTTTTTTCAAAAAAAATTTGGAGCCGGCGGTCAGATTCGAACTGACGACCTGTTTACCCCGTTAGAAATGTCGATGAGCCGACGGAGGGATTCGAACCCACGACCTACGGTTTACAAAACCGTTGCTCTACCACTGAGCTACGTCGGCATTTCTAACGGGGCGGGCAAAACAACTGCTCTAGCCACTGAGCTATCCTGGCCTACCCTGGTTTATCTTTTGTCCCGTTTTTTCCGTTCTTTTTCGCTCCGTTTAGATTCTGCCAGTACTCGGACTTCTCGCCAACATCCAGATTTATATGCCGGCCCCGGATGTTATCCGCGAGCCATTTGAGGCGCGTTTCCAATTTCAAAACCAAAACGCGCACTTTAGTGACAAGCTTTTCCAAACCCCGCCAGAAAGCCGGCAGAATCACCTCGTAAAATTTCGTCTCCGCCGGATTATACCAGCGCTCTTTAAGCTCCCGGCGCACCGAAGACGAAGCCGACAATCTTTCCTGAAGCTGGATGGCCGGCATTTTTTTTACCTCCCTGAAATATTTTCCGAAAAGAAAAACGGCTCCGGCGGCGGAAAAAACCAACAGCGCTAAATAGAAAATAAATGCCATATTATAATTCTAGTCTGGCGAAACGGGAAACCTCAATATTCTCCCCGAATTTACCGATGGCTTCTTTTAAAAAATCAGATACCTTGACGGCAGGATTCCGAATATAGTCCGTTTTCAGAAGTTCGGCAACGTCCGCCGGGTCCGAAGCCGCAATCTGCATCGCGATCTCCCGGCCGAAGTTTTGAAACTCCGGGTTTTTGGCTACAAAATCCGTCTCCGTTCGAAGCTCCACCAAAACTCCGATTTTTCCTCCGTGAACGTAGCTCTGGATGATGCCGGCCTTGGTCTGGCGTTGAGCTTTCTTGGAGGCCATCTCATTAGCCTCCCCTTTCAGAAGTTCCAGGGCGCGCTCCATGTCGCCTCCCGCCTCTTCCAAAACTTTTTTCACCGCCATTACCGAAACCCCGGTTCTGGAACGAAGTTCTTGAATTGCCTCTTTCGAAATTCTAACCATTATTTTCAGGCGCCGAGCTTGCCGCCCCCTCCCGATAAGCCTTGGCTAAACGCTCCAGCAGATACACTAAACTTGAAGACGCGGAATCATTGGCCGGAATGGGATAGGCCACGCCGCTGGGGTCGTTATCCGAAGAAAGCACCGCCACGATGGGCAGGTTAACTCGTCTCGCTTCAGAGAAGGCGGTTTTCTCCTCCCGAGGGTCGACGATAACGATCGCCTCCGGGCCGTTCTTAAGATTTTCAATGCCGGAAAATTTCTCCGCCAAACTCCCAATCTCCCGGCTGATTGTCAAGCGTTCCTTCTTGGTGTATTTCTCAAGCTCTCCCGACTCCCGCTTTTTCTTCAGGTCCTCAAAATATTTCAGGCGTTCGCGAATCAGCTTAAAATTGGTAAGAGTGCCGCCGATCCAGCGTCTAGCCACGTAATTTTGGCCGAGCTCCCGCCCTATTTTCTCGATAACCGCGCGGGCCGAGGGTTTGGTCCCCACCCACAAAACGCTCTTTCGCGCCTGGCCCGCTTTCCTTAAAAAGTCCTCGGCTCGGCCCAGCGCTTCACTGGTTTTCTCCAAATCGAAAATTTCCACGTTGTTTTTAATGCCCTGGATAAAAGACGACATCTTGGGGTGCCGGCGCGAAGGCGAATAAGCAAAGTGCGCTCCGGCCTGGAACATGTTTTCCAGCTCTTTATCAGCCCCTATTACTTCAGCCTCGGCCTCTGCCATATGCGAACCAGTTTAATACCAAACCGGTCAGGAAGCAACCCTTTTCTTTTCCGAGGATCTCTGCTACGATAGAGCGATGAAATCAGAGATTCATCCCAAATATTTCCCGCAAGCGAAAATTAAATGCGCCTGCGGCAATATTATCGCTGTGGGAGCAAGCAAAGAAAAAATGGAAGTGGAGATTTGTTCCAAATGTCATCCCTTTTACACGGGCAAGGGAAGATTGATTGACGCCGCCGGCCGGGTGGAGCGCTTCCGGGCTAGGGCCAGCAAAAAAAGAAAATAATGGAGACGATTATTCTTGAAATTAGGGCTGGGGCCGGAGGCCACGAAGCTTCCATCTTCGCCGCCCAACTTTTTCGCATGTACAAAAATTATGCCGCCAAACAAGGCTGGCCTTTTGGTATTGCCAGCGAATTGGTGGCGGAGATTCGGGGCGAAAGAGTTTACGTAAAATTAAAACAGGAATCCGGCGTGCATCGGGTCCAGCGCGTCCCCAAGACGGAAAAAACCGGCCGCATCCATACCTCGACCGCCTCGGTCGCGATTCTGCCGGAAGCCAAAGAAAAAGACATTGAGGTGAAAGAATCTGATTTGGAAATTACTTTCTCCCGCGCCGGGGGGCCGGGAGGACAGAACGTCAACAAGGTGGAAACGGCGGTTCGGATTCTCCACAAGCCGACCGGCCTCGTGGTCTCCTCTCGAGAAGAAAGAAGCCAGCAGAAAAACCGCGAAAGGGCACTGCGCATCCTCCGCGCCAAACTGCTTGACGAGAAAAGGCTCAAAGAAGCCCAGGCGCTCGCGAAAGAGAGACGGGAACAAATTGGAACAGCTGACCGCTCCGAAAAAATCCGCACCTATAATTTCCTGCAGGACCGCCTTACCGACCATCGAATTAAAAAATCCTGGCACAATATAGAAAAAATCCTCGACGGCGATCTCGGTCCGATTGTAAAAGCGTTTGCGAGAACTAGTTAGGATACTCGATAACAATATACTCACCGCGCCCAAGGGGCGGTTTTTTCAGATAGGCCAGGAGGGTGCCGAGGCCGGTACCGTGGCCAACTAGAAGCATGGGCTCCGGGCCGCCTTCAATATAAAGTTCGTCTAAAAGCGAAAGGTGGCGCCGCAGAACCCGGTCTCTCGACTCTCCGCCGAAAGGCTCAAAATCATATTCAATAAAAGAACCGTGCCACATACCATCGATATCAATTCGCCTCGGCAGATAAAGTTTTGAAACTTCTTCGCGATTTTTTCCCTCGAGGCTACCGAAATCGCATTCGCGGAGTCTCGCCTCAAGTTTTATTTCCAGTTCTAAATGGCCCGCGAGGAGAGAGGAAGTTTCCTGGGCGCGCTTCAAATCCGAGCTGACGATTCCAGTGATATTCCGGCCTTTTAATTTTTCGGTAAGCTCCTCGGCCTCCAGCCAGCCTTTTTCATTGAGTCCGATATCACTCCGGCCCTGCAGGCGTCCTTCCCGGTTCCAATCAGTTTCGCAATGCCGCGCCAAGACAAATTTCATACCGCTTATCTTTGCGCGACTCCCGCCAGGATGTCGATCTGCTCCTGATATTTCTGGGCGAGCGCCATCACGTCGTCTCCGTAAAAACGGTAAGCCGGTTTTCGCCAGTTGGAGCCTGCCAAATATTTCAAAGCCGCGGTGTGTTCCGCCTGATAGGTTCTGGCTCCGGCTCCGTTGTCGCGCAAAAGAAGCGAGGAGGCGACGAAAGCGTCTTTTGGGTTCCAGGGATTGGCGGGCCGATTACCGGTGATTTCACTAACCTTATCTTCATATAAAAGCCAAGTTGTGGGAATAAACTGCGCCGGACCCATCGCGCCTCCGCAGTAGCCGTACCAAGCTTTTTTGGAGACTGGCATTAAATCCGGATTCAGGCCCAAGCGCGAAGTGATATCGACGAAGGCTTCACGCTGTTTGGCGCAGCGAGAATGAGAAAGGTCAATCGTCCAGTTCCCCGTGCCCACATTCGCGCCCAGATTTGATTCCTCGGCAATGACCCCCAAAAGAAAAGCAGGGCGAACGCCGGCGGCCTTCTCGGCCGCAATCGCGTATTCAAGCGCCCGCTCGAAAGGAATGGCCGGAGAACCGACCAGCAAAAAAAGCTGGGAGCGAATCGTGGCCGCGCTTTTAGCCCGTTCTCCTAAAATTTTCTGGTAAGCCTTCTCTTGCCCGCGGGTCGCCTGCAAAATTTTCTTCTTTTCCGCCTCGCGCTCCTCAATGCGCTTCTTCTCGAGCTCCTGCAGTCCCTTGAGCTGAACCTCCTCGGCCTTGCGGTCCTCCAAGTCATCGCGCTCCTTTCCGGCCAGGTCCCGGTCAGAGCGAATTTCACCGAAAGAAAGCTGCAGCGCTTCCTGGATGATGTTGAAGGAATCCGCTTGGACGAAAAATTCTGAAAGATTATTATAGCCCAAAAGTATTTCCACCAGCGAGGATTGGTCAAACTCATGGAGCTTTCTTAAAAGCTCGGCCAGCGAAGCTTTCTCCCGCCGAATCTTTTCCTCCAGCGCAGAAATAGTTTCTGTTTTTTCGGAGATTTGCCCCGCCAGACGCGAAATGGCAAGGGTGCGCGCTTTTATTTCCAGCTTGGCTTTATTTATTTGGGCGTCCAGAATGGCGATATCGCGCTCCAAACTTTGAGCTTCATTTTGTTTAGATTGAATCAGACCGCGATAATCTTCAATTTCTTTTTCCAGCGCGGCGAGATCCGCCTCCAGCTGGGCGCGCCTTTCTAGAACTGCCGACGGGGCCGGAGTTTGGGCAGAAAGATACAAAAAAGGCAAAAACAATAAGCTCGCCAGCAAAAAAAACCGCATATCCCTATTATACTACTATTTCTTCCCCTCCTTTTTTTCTTCCTTGCCCTCCGAAGTCCCGCCTGCAGGACGAGCAGGTTCAGCGGAAGGGGGCTCTTCAGCCTTTTTCTTGCTGACGACTTCTATAGTTTCAAGAGCGGGGACGGCTTGGGCTTCTTCGGCTTTAAGTTCTTCTTCGCTCTTCGGAGCCTCCACTAAAACCAAAATTTCATCCAAGGGAGCGTGAATCTTCACGCCCCGAGGCAGTTTCAAATCCTTCGCCGCGAGCCGAGCGCCCAAATTTTGAAGTCCGGAAATATCCACCCTAATTTCATGAGGCAGATCTCGGGGCAGAGCTTCCACCTCCAACTCGTGCGCCACTTTCACAAGAATTCCTCCCAAATTTTTAACAGCCAGCGGTTCTCCCTCGAAAACCAGCTGAACCTTAGCGCGAATGGGCTTATCCAAGCGCACCTGTAAAAAATCAACATGAAGGGGCCTGTCCTCAACCGGGTCAAAAGCCACCTCGTGAATCAAAACGTTCTTGCGCTCCGCTCCCACCTCTAATTCCACCAGGCTCGATTCCCCGGCCTGGCGAAAAACTTTTTCAAAATCCTTCTCGGGGATTTGAAGCAAAATTCCTTTTTCTCCGGCGCCGCAAACCACAGCCGGAATTTTCCCGCGCTTTCTCAGATTTTGGACTTTTTTACCCGTTATTTCGCGTTTTTCAGCTTTAAGAATTGGCATGGGGACTATTTTATCAGATTGGGAGGAGTTTGGCCAGCCAGCGCTAAGATGATGTTCTCCGCCGCAAGTTCGGCCATTTTCGCGCGGGTTTCTTGGGTGGCGGAAGCGATATGCGGAGTTAAAATCACGTTCTCAAGTTTTAAAAGTTCCGGCTCGATTCGCGGTTCGTTCTCAAAAACATCAATGGCGGCTCCCTTGATGACTCCTTTTTTCAAAGCCTCGGCGAGGGCCTTTTCGTCAATCACCGGGCCGCGCGAGGTGTTTATCAGATATGCCGTCGGCTTCATCATTTTTAAACGCTTGGCATCTATCAAGTGGTGCGTCGAAGGCAGAAGCGGAACATGAATTGAAACAAAATCCGCTTCTCGTAAAACTTCCTCCGCGGCGAGGCGATATTGCGCGGAAAATTCTTTTTCGAAATCTTCGTTTCTCTTCACGTCATAATAAAGAACTTTCATGTCAAAACCGCGCGCCGCGTGATGCGCAACGCGCGAGCCGATTCTGCCGAGGCCCAAAATCCCTAAAGTTTTTCTGGAAACATCCGCTCCAAGAAGGAGCATGGGCTCCCAGCCATGATATTTTCCAGCGCGGGAAAACCTGTCCCCTTCCGCAATCCGATGCGCAATCGCGAGCATCAGGGCGAAAGTATGCTCCGCCACCGTGTCTGTCAAAACCCCGGGCGTATTCGCGACCATAATTCCGACTTTTTTTGCGGCCGCGACCTCCACATTGTCAAATCCAACGGCCATATTCGCAAAAATCTTGCATTGTTTGCCAGCCGCCTCAAAAACCTCCGCGTCCAACTTATCAGTCAAAAGCACCAAAACTGCGTCATATTTGCCTCTCTTCAAAAAAGAAATCAATTCTTCTTTTTTCAAAACCCGGTCTTCGGGATTTACTTCTACTTCGTATCCAGCTTTCTTTAATTTCTCTGTTCCAGCCTCCGGAATTTTCCTGGTAATAAAAACTTTCGGCATATTTCGATTATACTCTATTCACAGAACCGAATAATTTTATTTTTTCAATGGCTTTCTCTTTGATACCTTCCACCACCGGCCCCATTATCTTGTACGGCGCGTATTCGGTCTCGCCCTTTTTATGCAAAGATTTTTCAAGCTCTTCGCGAAATTCAGAGCGAAGCTCGGTGGAAATATGAATATTGGAAATTCCGGCTGCAATCGCGGCTTTAATCTCCTCGTCCGGAATTCCGGAGCCCGCGTGAAGCACGAGCGCGATATCTTCTGAAAGCGCTTTCCGAACCGCTTTAATGCGTTCAATATACAAAGCCGGCTCGTCAAGAGAAATTCCGTGAATATTTCCAAAAGCGCCCGCGAATCTATCAACCCCAGTCTCGCGCACGAATCTCGCGGCCTCGTCAGGGTCGGTCAAATCCTCCGGCTTTAGCTCAAATTTTTTATTCTGAATTTTTGACTCTCCTGGCAGATAACCCAGCTCCCCCTCTATCGAAGTCGGACCTCGATAATTTACTACCTCTTTAGTTCCTTTCACATTTTCTCCGAATGAAAGGTTCGATAAATCAATGTGCACCGAATCATAACCGGAATCAATCGCTTTTTTCGCGGATTCAGCTGATTTGGAGTGGTCGGCGTTCAAAAAAATCTCAACCCCGAACTCTTCCCGGAAAGATTCAACCATAAAAACCGCCTCCCGAAGTCCGATGAAATTTCTCTCCCCTTCCGAAGTTCCTACCATCACGGGGCTTCTCGCCTCTTGAGCCGCTTGGACAAGGGCTTTCAGCATCTCTAGATTCGAAAAATTAAAATGAGGCAGAGCCCAACTTTCCTTTTGCGCTTTTGCCAGCCACGATTTGAGGGTCATATTCTTTGCGGCTTATAGCTCCGGGGCGCTTTTTGGAGATAAGCCTTGAGCTGTTTTCTTGTCAAAAGCCCTTCCCTGGCCCCGACGTACTGCACCACGGACATGGAGTTAATCGGCGCCCACTCGAGCGCTTCCGGAACGCTCCGGCCGCAACAGAGCGCGACCACAAAAGTGGAAGAGAACGCGTCTCCGGCTCCGGTTCGTTCCAAGGGCGGCTTCGGGTCCGGGTAGGGCGGCATGAACCAAGCTGATTTTCCATCGGACGCGTACGCTCCTTTTGGCCCATCAGTTATCACAACTATCTTAGGGCCGATGTTGTGCATTTTTTTCAAAAGAATTTTTACATTATTTTCATCAATTCCTAGAATGCGCTGGGCCTCTTCTTTGTTGCAGATTACGACTTCCGCGCGGGAGTAAACCCCGGCGAGTTTTTTTCTCCCCATCTTCATCTGAAAAGTGCCGGGCTGAAAGGCCAGTTTTATTTTGGGGCGCTTTCTTAGGTAAGAGAGGACTACTTTATGGAACGCTTCGGAATTCCCTCCGAGCGAAGAAAAATAAATCCAAGAGGGGTCATCAACATTTGTAAGTTTATAAGGATACTCCTCGTGTTTAATCAAAATCGTCCGGTCGTCTTCATACCACAAAACATAGTGGTAGTTGGTCTTCGCGCCTTTATGAATTTTCACAAATTCCGTGGAAACTTTTTCGGCCCGAAGCGTATCCAAACATTCTTTTCCAAAATAATCACCTCCTACGTTTGAAACCAAGGCGCTTTTCAGCCCAAGACGCGAGGCCGCAACCGCGGCGTTGGCGCTGTTTCCCACTGCCGGAATCACATAGACGTCGTCATAGGGAATCTTATCGGCAAAGCGCATGCAAAGCTCCCGCGTCCCCCTATCGATATCCAAATGCGCCGAAGCCCCCTCTTTTAAATCAATGAAAGCGTCCGTTACCGTATCGCCGATAGCGATGAAATCATAGCTTTTGGCCATAGATTAATCATAAGCCATCTGGTCGAGAATTGTAAAAATGGTGACGTTGCTTTTTCCTTCGTAAGTGAGCACACCAACAAAATAAATATCGGAAGGAACTTGCGGCACATTAAAACTCAAGGTTTCGCCGTCAGTCGAAGGTACACTCGCCACAATATCTTCTCCGAAATAAATCACGTTATCAACCGAAGAAAATCCAGAACCCTTCACAATTATCGTTGTCCCAGAAGGTCCGGAAGACGAGGAAAGAGAAGTAATCAGCGGGCCGGAAGTGTTATCTAGAGCCTCGAGGGAATTCTGAGAGGCTTCAACTATCGGCAAAGGCGGAATTATAATCTCTTCCTCCTTTTGAAGATTGCCGAAAATCGCACTCAGGGCGACGGCGGCCGCAAAGCCAATAACAAGCCACGCGTCCCACGAGTTGACGCGCGTTTTCCCGAGTGTAAAGCGCTTTGAAAATTTATTGCCGGTCCTTTTACCATTCCTGCCGTTCTTTCCATTTTTTCTGCCGTTTTTACGCATAAAAAATCTAGAAAATAAAAAATCGGCTTCTATCAGCCCCTCAAAAGGGCTTTAGCCGATTCTTATCTTCTTGTTTTATAGTACCAGTCCTAGCTAAAATCGCCAGGAAGTGGTGTGGATAAAAATTTGCCGCTCCAAGCAATGTATGAAATAATTAACATGAAGTCCGGTTCTTTCCATAATTTTTTAAATCGATTCTTATCCGTTCTTTTCTCTTTAGGGGGAACTAACTAGGAGGGAAGAATTGGGCTGATGCGTCATAAGTGCCTTCGGCCCTTTTTTATTTATATTTTCAGAAGAAAACATTAATAAGGTATACTATTTTCTTTTTATAACTTTTTTAACAGCCTCTTTAATATGCGAAACCCCCATGCCGAAGTGTTCGATAAGCTCATCTGGAGCCCCTGACTCGCCGAAGCGATTTTGGACCCCAACAAATTCTATCGGCACCGGGCAACTCCTCGCAAGAACTTCCGCCACGGCCGAGCCCATGCCGCCCCGCACCTGATGTTCCTCAACCGTCACTACTGCTCCGGCGTCTTTGGCGGCTTGAATTATGGTTTTTTCATCCATCGGTTTTATGGTGTGATTATTAATCACGCGGACTTTCACGCCCTCTTTTTCTAATTCAGCCGCGGCCAAAATTGCGTTATGCACTAAAGGGCCGCAGGCGATGATGGCGACATCTAATGCGGTTTCACCGCCACTTGGCGGTGAAACCGCCAAGTCCGCTTCCCAGAAAATTTCAGCGCGCCCAACCTGAAACAGCGTTTCTCGCGTAGTAAAAACCGGGGTTTTTTCGCGGGCAAAACGAAGGTAAACCGGGCCGGGTAAATCCGCCGCGGCTAGCGTGGCTTTCTCGGCTTCGTTAACATCCGAAGGCGCGATAACAATCATATTTGCGATAGGTCTCATTATCGCGATATCTTCTATGGCCTGGTGCGTCGCGCCGTCCGGACCGACCGAAACGCCGGCATGCGCGCCGGCGATGATAACATGCAAGTCATTGTAACAAATCGTAGTCCGAATCTGTTCCCAATTCCGGCCCGGAGAAAACATGGCGTAGCTCGCGATATAAGGAATCTTGCCGTAGTTCGCGAGTCCGGCGGCCACCGTTGCCAAATTCTGTTCCGCCACGCCCAACTCAATAAATCTCTCTGGAAATTTTTTAGCGAAAGCTTCAGTGCGAGTGGATTCAGTAAGGTCAGCGCAAAGTGCCACCACGTTCTGATTTTTTTCTCCGGCTTCGACCAGCCCCAAACCGTATCCGTCTCTGGTCGGTTTTTGTTCAAGAGATTTAAGGTCGAGGATATTCTCGACTAATTTTGCCTTAAGGTTTACCGGCATTATAAAAAATTACATCCTCTTCTCTTCTTTGAGCATGATGAGAACACCAAGTTTTGAGCCGAGCACTAGAACGCCAAGAACGAGCGCGTTCCAATACCAAGTCATATAATTGACGTTCAGAAACTCACTGCCCAACGCCATGGAGACTAGGCCGCCGAGATACATCAAGCTTGCGAATATCCACCCCAGCATTCCCACTTTTTTCATCATCTGTGTCATATTTTAGAAATTAGATATTAGAAATTAGTAATTAGAAGTTCGACCTTTATTGGTGTTCACTTACAATTTTACCGCCTAAAGTCCTAAGCTCTTCTAAAAACTTTTTAGCCTGTTCTTTATTGGGCGGGATGCCGTGCCACCTATAATCAAATTCTATCTCTTTTATGCCCTTTCCGGGAATGGTGTGCGCGATTATCACCACGGGTTTCTCGTAAATTGCTCTCGCCTCCTCGACCGCCCCGACAATTTCCTCAAAATTATGTCCGTCGATTTCCAAAACATGCCAATTAAAAGCTTCGTATTTATCGCGCAGCGGTTCTAGCGGCATGATATCTTCGGTCATCCCATCTATCTGAATGTTGTTGCGGTCAATCAAGGCGGTCAAATTCTGAAGTTTATTTTTGCCGGCAAACATGGCCGCCTCCCAGGTGTTGCCGGCTTCCTGCTCGCCGTCGGACATAAAACAATAAACTTGAAACTTCTTTTTATCCATCCTCGCGCCGTAGGCGATTCCCGCCGCCTGTCCCAAACCAGAGCCCAAAGGTCCGGAAGTTGTTTCAACGCCGGGCAAAGCGGTCCGGTGCGGATGGCCTTGCAATCTCGTTCCGAATTTCCGCAGAGTTTTCAATTCTCCCAGCCCAAAATATCCGGCGTGCGCCATGGCGGCATAGCGCACCGGGCAGATATGGCCATTCGACAAAATCAAGCGGTCACGCTCCGGCCAGTCCGTATTCCGAGGGTCGTGGTTCAAAATATGAAAATAGAAAGCGGTAAAAATATCCGCCATCCCCAAGGGCCCAGCCGTGTGTCCGCTCCCCGCCTCAACCAGCATCTCAATAATAGATTGACGAATTTCGTTCGCTTTCTCTTCAAGAAATTTAATTTTATCTTCGTGCAGATGAGACATGCTTTAAATTTTCAATTGTTTTTGATATATCTTCAGAATTAAAAATATAATTTGCGGAAACTAGAATATTGGCACCTGCGGAAACACATTTTTTGCCGGTTTCAGGATTGATTCCGCCGTCTATTTCAATTATACATTTAGGATGAATTTTCCTTAAGTGCCTAATTTTATCAAGAGTTTCGAGGCGAAATTCCTGCCCGGCCCGGCCAGGGGGAACCGCCAAAGTCTGAACCAAATCGGCTTTTTCGCAAAACGGCTCTAATTTCTTCCAATCGGTTTCGGGACGAATCGCCACGCCGACCTCTTTCCTCGCTTCTTTGACTTTATTTAAAACAAACTCTGGATCATGCGCCGCCTCTTCGTGAAAGATTACCCGATTGACCCTCGGCAAAACCCAATCCCGCCAGCGAAAATCCATATCTGAAATCATTAAGTGCACTTCTACCAAAAGCTGCGTTTCTAAAGTCAGAAGGTCGGCCGGCTGATGCCAAATGGCGTTGGAAGTAAAAGTCCCGTCGGCCACGTCCAAATGCACCCATTTTACGAATGGCTCCACAAGCTTTATTCGCCTCCTTACCTCTTCAAAATTTTCAGCGTTTATCGCCGGAATAATCTCTGACATTTTTCGCAAATAAAAGTTCCGCGCGAGGCGACTTTTATTCTTTTAATTATAGCACCACGGCGTTTGCACTTTTCCCCCGCCCGCTGATAGACCAGGCGCGCTTTGTAATAGCGGCGCTCAACTTTCAAAACTTTTCGGCTTTCCCAAACCTGCCTGCCGGCAGGCAGGTTCAAAATCCGCTTTCCTTTCAAAAGTGGCTCAAGCTTTCTTTTGGTCGTCTCTACTTCCGGTAGCTCAGGCAAGCTTTGATGAATTCCCTAAACAAAGGATGAGGTTCGAGCGGACGAGATTTAAATTCCGGATGGAACTGCGTTCCTAAGAAAAAAGGATGATTTTTAAGTTCAACTATCTCCACAAGGCCTGATTCCGGATTAACTCCGGAGATGACCAGGCCCTTGGATTCCAAAACTTTCTGCAAGTTCGAATTGAATTCATAGCGATGGCGGTGCCGCTCATGAATAGTCCGTACTCCGTAGGAACGGCGCGCGATAGTGTTCTCTTTCAAACGGCAGGCGTAGGCACCCAATCGCATGGTCCCTCCAATTTTCCCCTTAAAAACTTTCTCTTTCTGCTCCGCCATCAAATCAATCACGGGATATTTAGTGCGCCGATTAACCTCGGTGCTGTGCGCTCCTTTCATCCCGGCCACATTGCGCGCAAATTCAATCACCGCCAACTGCATCCCGTAGCAAAGCCCAAGATAGGGTTTTTTATTTTTCCTCGCGAAACCGATGGCTTTTATCTTCCCTTCAACGCCCCTGGAACCAAACCCACCAGGAACGATGATGCCGTCCAGCGTCCCCAGCTCTTCTTTCATCCGATTTGGACTCTTCTCGTAAACTTCGGCGTCGAGCCACAAAATGTTAGGCTTTCTGGAAAAATGCCAGGCGGCGTGTTTGATGGCTTCAATCACGGAGAGATAGGAATCTGACAGGGTAAATTTTCCGGTGCCGAAATATTTGCCGACGATGCCGATGGTCACTTCTTTTTTTGAAAAAATGGCGCGCCGCACCATCTTTCCCCAATCCTTCAAATCTTTCTTCCGCTCTTTGATTCCGAACTTCTTTAAAATTTTTGCGCCCAGCCTCTCTTTCTCGAAATTTAACGGCACTTGATAAATGCTGTCGATATCCGGAGCGGAAATAATATCGCCGGGGTGAACATTGCAAAACACCGAGAGTTTCTGTTTGCGCGGCTCATCCAAGGGAACTCTGGAGCGCGCGATAATAAAATCCGGCTGAATGCCGGCGGAGTTCAAGGCTCGGACCGCGTGCTGGGTTGGCTTAGTCTTCATCTCCCCAATCTTATCGGGGATGGGCAGATAACTTACCAGCATAAATAAAACATTCTCGGGGTGTTTCAAATGCATCATCCGCGCCGCTTCCAAAAACAAAAGGTTCTCATACTCGCCGGCCGTCCCGCCAATTTCCACCAAAATAAAATCCGCCTTGGCTTTTCTCGCGACCAGATTTAAGCGCCGAATAACCTCCTCAGGAATATGCGGCACCATCTGCACGCACTTGCCGTCGTACCCCAAAGCGCGCTCCCGCTCAATCACGGCCAGATAGACCGAACCCGAGGTCATGTAATTCAGTGCGAGGATATCTTCATCCAAAAAACGTTCGTAGTTGCCGATGTCCTGGTCCGCCTCCATCCCGTCTTCGGTAACAAAAACTTCGCCGTGCTCGATCGGATTCATCGTGCCGGCGTCAACATTAAGATACGGGTCGATTTTAACGCAAGTAGTCCGGTAGCCTTTAGACTTCAATATTCTCGCCGTGGAAGAAGCGGCAATACCCTTGCCGATGCCGGACATAACTCCGCCAATAACAAAAATAAACCTTGGGCTTGACACGAAATTCTGAGAGCAAAAACAAAGCTCTCCTCCAGAATAGCACGGCGAACTTCCAAATCCGCTGTGAATAAGCTATCCGTCTATTTTCTCGATTCTTCTTTGATGCAGACCTCCAGAAAACTTAGTTTTTAGCCAAAGTTCAAGAGCTTTTTTTGCTTTCTCCTCGGAGATAAAACGGGCTCCCAAAGATAAAATATTGGCGTCGTTATGTTCCCGAGAAAGTTTTACTATTTTCATGGACCCCCCGCAGTAGACCGCGGCGCGAATTCCTTTAATACGATTCGCGACTATAGCTTCCCCCTGACCGGAGCCGCCCAAAACAATCCCTCTCAATTCCGGCTCTTTTGCTACCTCTTCAGCCACGGGCCGAATGAAATCAGGGTAATCATCTTCGGGATTGAATTCAAAAGCGCCTTTATCCTCGACTTCGTATCCCTTCTCCTGCAAAAATTTTTTCAGGGCTTCTTTCAACTCATATCCCGCGTGATCCGAGCCAATATAAATCCTCATAGTGTGGCGACAATCCTCCTCACATGCTCCACCAAAGTCGCCGTATATCCGGATTCGTTGTCGTACCAGGAAAAAACTTTTACGAGGTCGCCGCCTAAAACTTGCGTCAGCGACAAATCTATAATCGCGCCGTAGGGCTCGCCTACAATATCCGAGGAAACTATCGGGTCCTCCGTCACTTTCAAAACTTTTGACCAGCGCGGGTCTTTGGCGGCCCTCTCAAAAAACTCATTAACTTTTTTAGCGTCGGTTTTTTTCTCAACAAGCACCGAGGTAATGCTGATGGAGCCTGTAATGGTTGGAACGCGAATTGATTCCGCCTGGAATTTGCCTTTGAGCTCGGGAATGGATTGAATTACCGCTTCAGTGGCACCAGTGGTGGAAGGAATAATATTCACGGCCGCCGCTCTTCCGCGCCTGACATCTTTCATATCCGGAGCGTCCACGAGTTTCTGGGACGCGGTATAGCCGTGAACCGTGGTCATCACCGCTTTTTTAATCCCGAAATTTTCCAAAAGAATCTTCAGAACCGGCGCCACAGAGTTAGTAGTGCAAGAGGCGTTGGCCGTGAGCGGATTTTTTCCATCGAAACGGTCATCGTTCACTCCGACGAGCGCAGTCAACGCGCCATCGTCAGCGGGCGCCGTAATCACCGCTCGTTTCGCTCCAGCCTCAAGATGCGCCTTGGCTTTCCCGCCATTCGTAAAAAGTCCAGTGGACTCAACTACAATATCTATCCCCAATTTTTTCCAAGGAAGCTTAGCTGGGTCTTTCTCGGCGAAAAACTGGACACCCTGGGTTTCTTTTTCATATCGTCCATAGACCGAATCGTATTTCAAAAGATAGAGAAGATTCTTTTCATCGGCCAAGTCATTAACGGCAACGATATCGAATCCGGGGAGCCCAAAAGCCGCCCGAAAAAACGAACGGCCAATTCTTCCAAAACCGTTTATCGCGATTTTCGCCATAAATTTATTATAACATCAGCCCGCCGCCGGCGTTAATTTCTCGCGCTTCAAAAGATAGTTGTAGGCCGCGAGTGCCGCTTTGACGGCGTCGCCTGCTGAAATGTTGTTCTGCTTATAGGGGTCATCCGTGATGTCGCCGGCGGCAAAAATTCCCGGATGCGAAGTTGAGGCGTGCTTGGAATCAATTACCACCTGCCCCCATCTATCTAAGTCCACCAACCCTTTCACCATTTCCGAATTTGGCACCGAGCCCACCTCAACAAATACTCCGTCCACAGCCAGCGTCTTATCTTCACCGGTCTCGCGGTCTTTATATTTGAGACCGGTTACAAACCCGCCTGCCGGACGGGCAGGTTTATCTCCCAGAATTTCGAGAGTTTGGGCATTGAGTATGATTTGCTTTAGCTTGGAATTTTTTTTAATTTCTTCTTGGGTCACGGGATCTCCCTTTAATTGCTCCGCGTATTCCAGTAAATATACTTCGGAAGCGTACGGAAAAAGGTCCACCGCGGCCTCCAGGCCCGCGTTCCCGCCGCCGATCACGGCTACCTTTTTGCCGGAAAAAAGCGGCGCGTCGCAGGTCGAGCAATAAGCCACACCCTTGCCTTCAAATTTATCCTCTCCCGTGATACCGAGTTTCCGGCGCCTTGCGCCCGCGACCAGAATTATAGTTTTCCCTTCGTAAACGTTCCCCTTGTCAGTCTGAACTTCAAAATCGCAGATTCTGCCATTTTCAACACACTTTATGGAACGGACCCCCACCGCTTTCTCCGGCATTTTAATTTCCACCATGTCGCCGAACGAGCGGACATGCTCCTCAAATTTTTTTGCCAAATCAAATCCCGAGATATGCGCCTCGCCAATCCAGTTCTGAATATCGTCAGAAACTATCGACTGCCCGCCGAAAGATTCGGTGAGCAAAAGCGTCTTAAGGCGCTTTCGCGCCGTATACACCGCGGCCGCGCTCCCCGCCGGCCCCCCGCCGATTATAATTACGTCGTAAAGCATGATTAGGGAATTAATTCGGGCCCTTTATTTTTATACCTTTTAATAAAATCTTCGATTCTTTTTTGGTCTAGGGGCCTGCCGTCTAAATTAAATTTGTCCAGGCGCCCCCAAGCGGCTAAGGCGATATCCGTATCATTTTTCGAACGCGGAGCCAGGACCACTTTGGAAAAATCTTTAGTGATTTTACGAAGCTCCTCTTTTGTTTCTTCGGGAATTCTCGGATGATACGAAATCCAAACTTCACCGTGCTCCAAATTATGCACCAGGGCTTCATCCGGCTCTTCTTCTTCGTGAATGCCGCGCGCCACCGGCGCCTTCGAATCCGACCAGTGTTTGCCCGAAGTCGGCGGATTGGAATTGTAATCCGTCACGGAAGTAGGGCGCGTGACGTGAAGGGGGTCCAAAACCGGAATTAACTGACTAAAATCCTGGCCCTGGGGCTGGGAACTACGGATAAAATAAAAAAGTCCTCCTAAAATCCCCGCAACGACGACCGCGACCGCCGCCCATTTAAAAATTTTTCTCATAAGACTAATATTATACCACTATCCGCGATTTTCTTTTGGCCCGGGCATCACGTGCCTGCAGCCGCAAAATTGGCACCGGCCGTTTTTGTATTTTTTGCCATGCTGGTGCTTGCAGTACTGACACGCGATTTTAGTGCAGCCGCATTGGCAGATGCCGAGATGGTGATGTCCGCAATCGTCACAATGTGGCATTGAGAGCTTGCTCCACTATCGCTTTAACTTGCTGATAAGGAAGCGCTCCGGAAAAAGGGAAAAAATCTCCGTCTTTTGTAATGACCACGGAGTACGGCGTCCCGTCGCCTCCGGAATTTATGGCGTCTTCTAAATCTTTCGCCACCCGCTCGGCGTATTTGCCGGAGTCAAGACATACTTCGAATTTACCCCGCTCCAATCCGACCTCCTCGGCAATCTTCGGAAGTTCGGAAGGTTCCAAGCGGTTGTTGGAAGGCGTTACCTCAAAAATTTTATCAACGTAAGCCCAGAATGCCTGATTCCCGCCAAGCTCGGCCGCGCACTCCGCGGCTTCGGCTTCTTTTCGCGCCTTGGGATGGATGGAATCAAGTGGAAAGTGCCGATAGACCCAGGCCACGCGCCCGTCCTTTCCGTATTCCTCCACAATTCTTTTCATCGTGGGGTGAAAACTCTTGCAGAAAGGACATTCCAAATCCGAAAATTCCACGATTTTAATCGGGGCGTCAGGATTACCCAAGATATGATCTTTGTCACTTACGGGACGTATATTCTTCGCGGCCGGCGAGAGAGAATTCTCAAACGAAGAATCAGACGGAGAAGAAGTGCCCGGGCCTGCCTTGACATAAAAGACCGCAAACGCGACTAGCGCTCCGGCTACAATGATGCTCGCGGGAATGAGATATGGGTTTCGATCTGGGCCCATGGTCCTAAAAATGGTCTTAATACCTCTATAAAGTCGGGGTCTCTAAGTTTAACATTTAACGCCACGTTGACGCTTCGAGGCGGGAGTCCTCCTCCTGTACCCTGGACTGTGATGTTGTAGAGAACGGGAGAGGCGCTCGCCGGAACAGTCACGGAAAATTCAGAACCGGTTGAATATTCCGCGGAACTAAGAGTGGAGTCGCTGAAATTGCCGGTCGCGCCGGGAATAACCGACGCGGCGTTGCTGGAAAGCGAAACCGAAGAGTCAAAATCGTTAAAAGCAGTAACTCTAATCACGGATTTCGACGAAGTGACCGGACTTGAGCCAGTAATCGTGGCGAAAATCGAGTTCGGGTCAGCCGAGAGAGAAAAGTCCGGCGGCAGAATCAAGGGAGCCACCGTAAACGTCTGGGTCGCGCAGTTGTTCGACTCGTTTGATTCCGTGATAACAGAAGAGCTGTCAGCGCAGATTTCGAAGCGATGCGTGCCGACTTGGGCGGTCCAGGCGTTGGTCCAGTTTTCGACTT
>MFIU01000004.1 GCA_001778985.1 Candidatus Giovannonibacteria bacterium RIFOXYD1_FULL_48_21
CCTCGCCTCGCCTTGACGAGCAAGGCGAGTCGAGGCCCTCGCCTCGCCTTGACGAGCAAGGCGAGTCGAGGCGGGCAAAAACCGCTCGCTTTTCGATGAAAGAAAAGCAATTAGGCGACATTGCAAAATTTTTAAAACCGAACACTGAAGTTTTGGCTTACAAATTCGGCGATAAAATAATTAATATAGAATTGCCGGTAAAAATTGACTATAAAGTTGTTGAGGCCCCGCCCTCTTACAAAGGAGACACTGCCACCGGCGGCTCCAAAACCGTAAAACTGGAAAATGGCCTCCAAATCCAAGTTCCGATGTTCATCAATGAAGGTGATGTCATCCGCGTAAACACCTCAACCGGCGAGTACGTAGAGCGCGCCGAGAAAAAATAATTATAACTCAACTCTCTCCCCTGGTTTGAGAGTCCCGGAGTTAGATTCGTTTTTTGGCGCCGGAATAGGTTCGGGCTTATTTTTTTGCGCGTCAAGAGATTTTTTCAAGGCCTCGCGCAGCATTTGAATATTTTCCGTCCGCTTAAACGGCTGATGCGTGCGTTCTGGCTTTCTAGGCACAAATTCTCCAGCGCTCGGCCTGGGGCGTTGTGTTTCTTCTCTCCTCGGCTGATTAGCCGGCTGACCGGTAAACGCCTGCTTAAATCTTCCGGCCATTCCAATGTGCTCTTTGCAAAAAACCGGCCGCGCCGGGTCAGGCGGAAAAGGCACCTGCGTTTTTTTTCCGCAGACCGAGCAAACGGCGTCATAAAGCGGCTGGCTGGCTTGCTGTCTTGGCAGAGCGGCTGATTCCCTCGCCGGCCAATTTTTCGCCTGGCCAACTCCCGCGCCTCCTCCGCTAATTTCCTCCATCCATTTATTTACTTTATCTTCAACATTTTCTCTAGCGCCGCCGTAATTTTTTCTGGAAGCTTCTATAATTTCTTCTTTAAAAGATTGAGCTTGCTTTTGAATCGGCGGCAAAGTCGCCGCCGAAAAAGGATGAGACGCCACACCGTCTATCATTAAACGCAAATAAATATTGGCAAACCCCAAATTTACGATATCTTCCACCGTAAATTCAGGAGAAAATTCTTTTTCCAGCATTTCGGCATCCTCCGCGCCCACCCGAAAAGTCACAGTGGTTCCGACGTTTCCGAAAACGGCGTCCCGCACTTTTTCATCCATCTGCGCGACGTATTGGTGGGTTAAAATCAACGAAAGCCTGTATTTCCGCGCCTCGGATAAAATGTTGGCAAAGGACTCGGAAGCAAAGTTTTGAAACTCATCAACATATAAAAAGAAATCCGGTCGGTCGGGTTCCAAAGTATCCACCCGGCTCATCGCCGCCAAATAAAGTTTTGTCACCAGCATCGCGCCGATGAGCCGGGAATTGTCTTCGCCCACCCTGCCTTTTGCGAGATTGATAATTATAATTTTCTTTTCGTCCATCGCCTTTCTGATGTCAAAAGCGGATTTTGGCTGGCCGATGATGTTGCGGATTAACGGGTTTGAAACAAACTGCCCGACTTTATTTTGGATTGCCGGTGTGGCTTCAGCCGCGTATTTATCGGTATATTTAGCGAATTCCTGCGTCCAAAAAGATTTTACGACCGGATCGGTTACATACTCAACAACTTTTTTTCTGAAGTCCTTGTTTATCAGCATCTGATTGATGCCCAAAAGAGTGGCTTCGGGATATTCCAAAAGCGCCAAAATAGTATTTGCCAAAATATATTCCATGCGCGAAGACCAGACATCCTCCCAGATTTTTTTAAAAACTCCCATAAGCCCGTCGGACACGAGGTGCCTGCGCGTCGGGTCAACATTTTCCATAACGTTAAAGCCAATGGGATAAGAAGTGTCAGCGGGGTTGAAATAAATCACGTCGTTTATCCGCTCCTTAGGGACAAAATCCAAAAGCCGTTCGGCGGTGTCGCCGTGCGGGTCCAAAAAAGCCATGCCCTCGCCGTTTTGGATATCCTGCACAGCCATGTTTTCTAAAAGCGTGGTTTTGCCCATACCGGTTTTGCCGATGATGTACATATGCTTCCGGCGGTCATTTTTTTTGATACCAAATTTCTTCAGCTGGTTCCTGAAGTTCGTCTCCCCAAAATACGTGGTTTTTTGCTCGTCATCCACTGAATTTAATTATAGCACTTTAAACCGGCAAATTGGCGGGAGGGGCGCCGCGTTTGGCTTCTATGCGTGGGACGGCGGCGGCAGACACCACCAAGCCGGGGAAATGGTAGATGGTGGCCAGCTCCGAACTTGATAAAACCATCGGCTTGCTCCGGCCGTTATATGGAGGATGAAACGCCGAACGCAGGCGGTAAGATTTATACAATCTGATTTTTCTAAGTCTGTTGCGGTATTCCGTAAACAAATAATCAGTGCTGGTCACAACATCCCCGTTTCCCTTAAAACCGTTTAATGATTGTGAACTGAATTGCCTAAAAATACCATTAACGGCCGGGACAGCCAGGAAATTATAGACATCTGGACGCGCCAGATAAATCCAGCGTATGCAGGTTTCCAGCCCAATTTTGGAAATATTTGTTTCAATAGCCTCCATAGTTGAACGCTCGCCTGGCGAGAGGTTTAAAATCCTGAATTGGTCCTCCTTTTTTTTGGACTGCTCTACCACCGCGCCAGAGATAGCCACAATAGCGTCATGAATAACATCCACTATTTGCGTTATAAAATTGGGGGTGGCCTTCACCACTTTCCCGGCCATCTTGGCCACCAGCGCCTCACCTTGTTTTTTCCATCGGTCGTTCGCGACGGGGCGGGTTAGTACTTGAATCCAAATTTTTTCGCCCGGGCGCAAATGCCCCAAAAACTCAAATAAAGACGAGAGCGGGTCAATCTTCCTTTCTTCTTCTTTGGTGCTGATATCTTCCAAAATAAAATCCTCGTAGGTGCGGATGGGGTATGCGTCCGGCATGGTGTGCACGTATTCGCTGCCCCAAATGCTCCAATCCTGGTTTGGCAAAGCCGCGGGCATATCTTTAGTGTAATCCTCCACCACTTTAATTTCACATGAAGGATACTGGGCGTAAATTTGAGCCTCTATCATTCTCTTAAAAAAATCATGAACCCAAATATAAAAATGAATTTCGCCGCCATCCCCCACAATTTCCAAAGAAAACCAGGCCGTGATCCATCCGTTCCAGTAACGTTCAATCAAATTACCTTTTCGGTAAGTGCCGTGAATGCCAGCGAAAATGCTTTCCATGGCCTGGGGACTTTTGGCAACATCCCTTGGGATTTTAATTTCAAGAACAATGTAATTTCTTTTGAAAATAGCGAAAGCGCGGACATACCTAACCCATGTCTCCCAAAATAATAAAGCGAGTATAAACGGCACCCATAAAAACCAGGTATCTCCCAACCAATAAAGCACCTCCCTTACAACCGGATCATTTAAGAGAATATTTACCATCAGCGAGCTTTTTGAAATATTGTTTGTTCTCCAAATTGATGAATATCGTATTGGGCTTTACAAAACGCTGTTTCAAAACAGCTGTTATGACTTTTTCTTTGACCATTGGTCCGCCTTTTCCTAAAATATCGGAAATAACATCTTTAACAACTCCGGCGGTATAACCCCAATCTTTAAGCGCGTAGAGACCTCTCCCTACCAAAACAAATCTCCCGTCTTTTATAAGCTCGTTATGCACTGTCTGCGTATGCACCGGTTTACCGACAAGCTTACCGATCTGGTCAGCCACCGCGGAAAAATGCAAAGGCTTTCCATTACGGGTCAAAACCATGTGCGAAAGATCTCTCACTCCGCGCGGTTTGATTTCCGGAAACTCCACCAAGCCCCATTGGTCAAAATAATTTTTAGAAATCATCTTTGAAAGCATCAGCCAATTAGCAAGCACCCCTTGGTTTGCGGAGGCCAACTCTCCGGCATTTTTAGCGGAAGAAGAAATTATTTCAAAAAGCTGTGGTTCCGTCACCGGTTTGCCTATTGCTCTAAGCTTATCCACCGCGCCTCGGAGCGCGTGCTTCGCGGTATCATGGGCCTCCTCGCCGTAAGTCCAGCGCTCATGGAGTTCGTCCGACTCGTGAAATCTTTCAAAGGGGGCGTGTAAAGAAAGCAAAAAGTAAATATGATTTTCGTGTTTGGGATGAGGCGCCAAAGCTTTCAAGATTTTGTCTTCTTTTATCACCCTGCCCTCTTGTTCAAAATAATTTTCCAAAGACGCAAAAACTTCTTTAAGCTCGCCAAGCTGGGGAGATTTTCTGATGCGGCTGAAACCGTCCGCTTCTATCTGGCGGACGCGTTCGCGGGTAATGCCGTATTTCTGGCCAATGGCTTCAAGGGTCATCCTTTTAGGGTTTTTGCCCAAACCAAAACGCTGCTCCAAAATATCTTTGGTCCTTTTGGGAATAGCTGTAAACAGCCTTTTAGTGGCCTCTTCCGGATGAACCGGCAACTGATAATTCATAATTGTTATAATTATACTAGCAAACCTCACAAAATCTGTCAAACCCCGTTAGAAATTATACAAAATGTAAATAGCGACAGGGGTTTATCAATTCCGTATAGTCATTTGCTTAATAATAACTCTACAATAATTTCTATATGGGGTCAAATTAAGCGTAGCAAGAAGGTGAAAAAGCTGTCAAGGTTTCTATAAAATTCTCTTTAGCCGCGCGCCAGTATATCTTTTTTGCTTAGGTTCATTCTTTTGCGATCGCTGAAGTATGAACCATTTTTGAATTTATAGTTTCAACGCTATAGCTGTCAGATTGCAAATTGGAAAACTACCAAAAAAACCAGCTAAACAACTATCTCCAACCACTAGCCAGTGTAAAAGTTTTTATGAGAAGTGATGATTAAGCCCCTAAAATGCCTTCGCTGAAGCGGTTTTCGGTGCCGATGAAAATGCCTTTTTTGCGCAAAGAAAAGCTCTCCAAAATTCCCAGCGCCCAAAAAAGGCTGATGAGGCTTGATCCGCCATAAGAGAGAAATGGCATCCCCAAGCCGGTTATCGGCAATACGCCCGAATTCATGCCGATATGAATCGCGGACTGAAAAAGCAGTAAAATCGCGAGCCCCGCCGCGTAAAGTTTTTCAAAATTTGATTCTCCGTAAATTCCAGCCCGCAGAACGCGCCAGATGATAATACTGAAAAAAAACAATAAAAATACGACGCCGAGAAAACCCCATTCTTCCGCGAAAGCCGCGAAAATAAAATCGGTTTCATGTTCCGGTAAAAATTCCAGCCGCGATTGGGTGCCAAAGCCTATGCCTTTTCCAAAAATTTCCCCCGAACCTATAGCGATAACCGACTGCTGGGCGTGATAACCCGCTCCACGGATGTCGCCTTGCGGATTTATAAAAGCGGTAATCCTTGTTTTTTGATAAGGCAATAAAAAAAAGTTCCAAGCGACAGTTGTTATCAATAAACCAGTAAAAAACAAAACAATGAGATGGCGCAGTTTTATTCCGCCAACTAAAGCCATGCCCAGCCAAATTGCTCCCAAAACAATTGCTGACCCCAAATCCGGCTGCAACATCACCAACGCCATCGGCACAGCCACATAAACGAACGAAATAAAGAGATGCACGAATCTGGCAATCTCAACATGTCTTTTAGAAAAATATTTTGCCAAAATTAAAACCGAAACAGGTTTTAAGAGTTCCACCGGCTCAATGGTCACTCCGCCGATCTTGAGCCAGCTGGCGGCGCCTTTCACAGCATACCCTGTCAAAATCAAAAAAATAAGCGCGCCAACCAAAATAAAATATAAAATAAGCAAAAAAATGCTGTTTGTTTTAAGGAAACTCCAATCGATAAAAATCGCGCTCATGAAAAATACCGCAGCCCCGGCCGATGCCCAAATAATTTGCCGGATAAAAAAATAATCCTCGCCCAGACTCGGCCCGCTTAGCCCAAGCGAGGCGAGCGAGGCTGGCCCTCCTGCGCCGAATGATTTCATCGTGGCAAGCCCCAAAAGAACAAGCATCAGCGCCGCCAAAAGTAGAGTCCAATCAAGACTCCTCCACATGCGGCTGGGGTTCATGGTGTTTGTCTTAATAAAATATCCGCGCGCAAAACTCCGCTTATGGCCTGTGGCCATGTAAATACCATATTTTTCTCTTCGCCGATGTCTAAGCGATTTAGCAAAGTTTTGGATACCCCTAAAACCTCTCCTTCTTGGCTAAGAAGTATAGCTCCTATTTCAATATTTTTATAAATTTGGTTCTCTTGATTTTTAATTCTTACCCCCAGACGCGGCGAAGATGAATCTTGAAGCAAGATATCTCTTTGTAAAATATCTATTTTTAATGGCCGCGCTTCTCCTGCTTCCCAAGCAACTTCGCGCATTTCCAACAAAACTCTTTTTGGTACGCGATTTTCCGCCAGAATATTTGGCTCAAAAATTAAAAATTTCTCTCCAGACCAAATAAAAGTGCTGTTCTCGCGTACAGCGATAAGCACGCCGTTTTCATCATAAAGCTTAAAAGCGTAGACGAATTTCCCAGTTTTTAAAAATTGATTGCTGTTTTCTAAAAGCGCAGCTGCATCATACACTCCCTGGCGCGTCTGGAAAAAACGCGTCCATAAAATCGTGAGGTCGTGAATTTGCTCGGAGCAGGAGGCGCAGCGTGCTTCGGCGCCTCCGCAATCAATTCCTTCTTCGTCTTGATTTTTGCGATTATCAAAACAGGTTGGCTCCGGCCGGAAATAATAAATCAGCCCGCCGACAATC
This sequence comes from Candidatus Giovannonibacteria bacterium RIFOXYD1_FULL_48_21, assembly GCA_001778985.1. Classification (GTDB taxonomy): domain Bacteria; phylum Patescibacteriota; class Minisyncoccia; order JACPKW01; family UBA11713; genus UBA11713. Next base: position 6,717 of record MFIU01000004.1, read on the forward strand.
AAAAAAATCACAGCTGCGAAAAGCACGAAAACCCAGAGCTGCCTCCTAAGTCCCCAAGAAAAAATCGGCATAGAATAAGTATATAACAAACCTGCTATAATAAAAAATAATGCTTAAACACGCAAAACTAGTAATATTGGCAATTTTAATACTAATAGTTGCGTATTATTTTGATATCGCCCGCGTCGGCACGACCGCTTATTATTTGGCGGGAGTATTTTTTGGAAAAGAAGTGCGCGCCGAAGAGCTTCTGGAAAAATATAAAAATGGCGAGGTAAAAATTTTAATAGTCCCCGGGCACGATAAAAAAAATTATGGCGCACAATACCGAGGGGTAACCGAAGCAAGTTTAAACGCCGAGCTGGGAAATTATTTATTTGATTCTTTGCGAAACAACGGAAAATTTTCCGTTTTTATCACGAATAACAGCAGCGGAGAACGCAACGATTGGATTTTGGATTACGTAAAAAGCCAGAACACGGCAATCGCCGCGTTTAAAGAAAAAGTGAAAACTATTTTTAAAAACGCCGTCAAAATCGGAGCGGTAACAAAAGAAACAAAAGTTTTTCATAACCCGGCCGCGGACAACATTTCACAAATTCTTTACGGCATAAATAAATGGGCAAACGACAATGGCATGGATATCGTGCTCCACATACATTTTAACGACTATCCAGGCAGAACATACGATATGCCCGGCAAATACAAAGGGTTCGCGATATACGTGCCGGACAACCAATTCCCCAACGGAAAAGCAAGTATGGAGATCGCGGGGTTTATAAAAAACGAACTTGAGAAAATTGTCAAAGAAAGTAATTTCCCTGGAGAAAAAGATGTTCTTATAGAAGACCAGCAGCTGATCGCAGTGGGCTCAAACGCTTCCCGGGAAGGCGTTTCATTATTAATAGAATACGGGTATATTTACGAATCTAAATTGTTAAATAAAGATTTGCGGCCGTTTGTGCTGCGCGAATTAGCCGAAGCAACACATAGGGGCCTCGCGAATTTTTTCAAAAAATATTAAATCCTTTCAACCGGCGGCTAGCTCCCCCCGAGGAAGTATCACCCGCCTGCAACGCTATGTGTAGCATTGCGGGCAGGTCGCCACTACCGCGTTTTACCTGCCTCGCGTTGACGCGAGTCAAAGCGGGCTTCTCTGTCCCCGCACTAAAAATTTTAGACACTAAGTATGGGCGGCTGCCTACTTTCCCCAAAAATGAGTATCATCGGCAGTACAGCGTTTTACTTCTCTGTTCGGAATGGCCCGCTTCGCCGAAGCGAGGCGAGGAAGAGGTAGTTCCACTGCCTCAAGCCACCCAAACTTAATGTCCAAATTTTTAAAATTTCAGTGCGGGGCGGGTCGGAATGTTCCCGATTTGCCCACAAGTCCGCCAGCTGGCGGACGAGTGGCTGCAAATCGCAATCCCGCGAGTCATTCTGATGACTTTGCGGGAGGAAGACCTGCCTGCCGGCAGGCAGGCAGGGGTAGTTCCACGGCGCCAAGCCACCGAATGAAAAGATTTAATTTCGTAAGCACATTTTCTAACAAGACGGCTCGATCTATTAGTACTCCTCGGCTGAAATCCTTGCGGATCTTACACCTGGAGCCTATCAACGTGGTAGTCTTCCACGGATCTGATAACGATTCCTAATCTTGGGGCGTGCTTCGCGCTTAGATGCTTTCAGCGCTTATCACTCAACGACATAGCTACCCTGCGGTGCTCCTGGCGGAACAGCAGGTAGACCAGAGGTCGCCTCCTTCCGGTCCTCTCGTACTAGGAAGAACCCCCCTCAAGAATCAACGAGTGCAGTAGATAGGAGACCAACCTGTCTCACGACGGTCTGAACCCAGCTCACGTACCTTTTTAATTGGCGAACAGCCAAACCCTTGGGAGCTTCTCCACCCCCAGGATAAGATGAGCCGACATCGAGGTGCCGAACTCCGCCGTCGATATGGACTCTTGGGCGGAACTAGCCTGTTATCCCCGGAGTAGCTTTTATCCGTTAATCTTCCACCGGTCCTACACCGAATGGTCGGTTCACTAGATTCTGCTTTCGCATCTGCTCGGCCTGACCGCCTCGCAGTTAAGCCGGCTTGTCCTCTTACAGGTCCAGCGCGATTTCCATCCGCGCTAAGCCGACCTTGATAAACCCCTCCGTTACCTTTTAGGAGGGTTGCGCCCCACACAAACTGCCCACCAGACACTGTCCCCAAACGTTTTCTCCGTCGAGGTTAGAATATAAGTCCTTTAAGATGGGTATTTCACTGGTGACTCCGTCCCGCCCGAGAGCAGGACTTCAAAGTCTCCCCACTATGCTACGCATAAAAAATTCATACCCAATATCAAGTTGCAGTAAAGCTTCCGGGGTCTTTTCGTCTAACTGCACCTAACCGGCATCTTCACCGGTATTGTATTTTCACCGAGCGAATCCTCGAGACAGTCCCCCAGTCGTTACGCCTTTCGTGCGCGTCGGAACTCCATGTTAATCCACTATTTCTAATGGCACAGACTATATCTTCATCTCAACGTCTTGAGAATATCTTTTTGACTATATTTTCTTTTGCCGCTTGGATTCATTTTGCAAGCAATCATGACTATCTTTTTTAATCCTGACACTCTTCGATGTTTCCCTTTCTTCATAAGGCGGCAAACTTGTCTGAATCGATAAAAATCTTTTATCTTTGGAGACAAGAGCGGATACTTCTCGAAATGTGGTATTACGCGGTCGATCAAATCGTTAAGACTTCTTACTTCATATTTAAGAGTCTTATCCGAAAGATCTCGTCGCATAAATCCGCACCCAAGAGTTTTCTGTATGAGATAAAGGACGTTGGCCCTTTCTTCATTCTGACTTATAGATAAACTTGGTTTGGTTTCCCATCCTACCAAGAATTTCTTTCGTCTTGAGAAAGATACACAAAAACTTCCTTCACCATCTACATATCCAGATATATACTCGCGATAATTTCTCTTTTTGTTGAGAGCCGGCATGTTATAGATTCATTATACTACAAATCTATCTAGGTCGCCATTGATTAACGGCGACCTAAGTCGTTACGGGGTCAATCTCGACGCTATGGTCGGGACGACTTCCCACGGTATTATCCTGCCTTCATTGCTTGAGCCTTGTTACTCAAACTCCAGCGAGAACTTCACCGTTATAAGCCGGTGTTTCATTGCGGCATCGCTGCCGCATCGGGCAACTTCCTCACCCGACAAGGAATTGCGCTACCTTAGGACCGTTATAGTTACGGCCGACATTGACGAGGGCTTCGGACAGTCAGCCCCTCGACTCGGTGCTATGCACCTCGCTCGGGGTAAACCCTAGAAATCCAGGATTTATCCTGAGTGAGATACGCAGTATCGAATCGAAGGACCGCCATCGTTAACCTTCTCGCATTGGTCAGGCGTCACCCCCTATACATCCTCTTACGAGTTCGCAGGGAGCTGTGTTTTTGATAAACAGTCGCCAGGGGTACTTTCGCTGCGCCCCGCCTGCCATATATTTCTATACGTTGGCGGGGAGGCCTTATTCCGAAGTTACGGCCGCTTTTTTGCCGAGTTCCTTGAGGATCTCTCACTCGTTCGCCTGAGGCTACTCGCCTCACCCACCTGTGTCGGTTTTCGGTACGGTTTCCCTCTTCATAATCTTAGAAGCTTTTCTAGGAAGGCTGCTTTGTTCCATTTCCTCCGCCGAGGCGGAAAATTTTTGCTCGACTAAGAGTTGCCAAAAGGCCGTCCCGAGATTTTCTACGGGACACTCCTCATCGCACAAACGCGAATCCAATAACACGCAGAACATACTAACCTTCGTCCCTTCATCGAAAAAGAAGGAAGTCACGGAATATTAACCGTGTGTCCATTACCTGCGGCTTTCGCCATTGGCTTAGGACCGACTAACCCTTGGCTGACAATCATTGCCAAGGAAACCTTAGGTTTGCGGCGTGCCGGTTTTTCACCGGCATTGTGGTTACTTGTGCCAACATTCTCACTTCCCAGCGCTCCATCCCGGCTCACGCCGTGGACTTCACTGCACTAGGAACGCTCTCCTACCCCCCGCTTTACATTAATATTTCAAATGTTAGCGGAGCCTCACCTTCGGCACTCTCTTTAGTCCCGATTATCTGCGGCGCAAGGTCTCTTGACGAGTGAGCTGTTACGCACTCTTTGAAGGATGGCTGCTTCTAAGCCAACCTCCTCGCTGTCATTGAAACCTCACCGCCTCACTTACACTTAAGAGAGATTTTGGGGCCTTAGATTGAGATCTGGGCTGTTGCCCTCTCGACCGACGGAGCTTAGCCCCCGTAGTCTGACTGGCCGCCCAAAGCTACGCCATTCGGAGTTTGGTAGGTACGTCGAGATTTCTCCCTTTACGAACCTTCCAGTAGCTCTACCTGCGTAGTTGTAGCGGACGCTAGCCCAAAAGCTATTTCGGAGAGAACCAGCTATTCCCAGGTTCGATTAGCTTTTCACTCCTACCCCCAACTCATCCGATAGCGTTGTACGACTAACCGGTGCGGACCTCCTCCCGCCTTTCGGCGGGATTCATCCTGGCCAGGGGTAGCTCACCTGGCTTCGGGTCTATAGCAAACTGCAAACGCCCTATTAAGACTCGGTTTCCCTACGCCTCCTCCCGCTATAACGGAATTAGACTAGCAGCGTACTATAACTCGTTGGCTCATTCTTCAATAGGCACCCCGTCACCCTGAACACGCTTGCGCGTGAACGGGCTCCGAGTCCTTGTAAGCATATGGTTTCAGGTACTATTTCACCGCCCTCACCGGGCTGCTTTTCACCTTTCCCTCACGGTACTAGTTCACTATCGGTGTTTCGAAGTATTTAGCCTTAGGAGAGTAGTTCTCCCTGTTTCCTCCGAGCTTATCTTGTTCTCGAAGTACTCAAGAAAAAAGACAAGGAGCATAAAAGGTTTTTTAAGTACGGGGCTATTACCCTCTTTGGCCGGCCTTTCCAGGGCCGTTCCCCTAAACAACTTCTATATTTCTAAACTCCCTTCCAGGAACATAGCTATACGCTCCGGAAAGTCTTTTTCTTACTACCCCCCGCCCACTAATCAAAAATAAATTCCTGAATAGTGAAGCGAGGTTTGGGCTTTTCCCCTTTCGCTCGCCGCTACTTAGGGAATGTCCCGCATTCCGCGGGATTGTTTTCTTTTCCTCTGGGTACTGAGATGTTTCACTTCCCCAGGTGCACGCAGTCCGAAGTTACTCGGAAAGCAATTCGACATTACTCGAATTAGGTTACCCCATTCGGAAATCACCGGATCAAAGGTTGCTCGACACCTCCCCGATGCTTATCGCAGTCACGCCACGTCCTTCATCGTCTTCGAAACCCTAGGCATCCACCATACGCTCTTATTTTCCGCTCCGATCTAAAAGCTCTCCAGCTTTAGATCAAAGTTATTTTTATACTTTATACATTGGTGCTCTTTAAATTTTTAAGGTTCTAACCTTATGAACTTATGAAAAAATCCGCCTAGAAGCGGACCTACATAGCGCAACTACGCGTGATTTTATCCGCTTCTATGTCTAAAGTTGATTAAATTAAGCCTCATAAGATTGTGCTTTCATTATAGTCCTGTCATTTGGCGCGTCAAGCCCCCGTTAGAAATCCGCCCTGTGAATAATTTCACACGACGCCAGCCGCCCCAGGGCGGCTTATTTCTAACGGGGCAAGCCCCTTGTGGAAAATGAAAACCGGCCGTTAAACGGCCGGTTTTCAACTCTATCTAAGTAAGATTGACTAGCGGTTTGAGATGTCCGAGCGCAGGCGATCGAGGTAGCGCGCCGCAGTTTCTTTCCCGCCTAACCCGAAAGCAAGTCCCAAGGCCAGGGCAAGCGCCGCGACCACGCCGGTGAAAAGCGTCTGAACCATCGGTCCCGCGATGCCAAGCTGGTATAGCGCCGCCAGGATCGCGAAGACCCAGATAGCCCATTTACTAACTCCGCCAAAGAAACCGGCCGAAGGAAGACTTGCCGCTTTCGCCGTTCCGGAAACCAACCTGCTAACCGCGTCCGCTATAAGTGCCGCCACCACCAAGATTAAAGCCGCCACGAAAACGTTCGGCAGATACAGCAACACCACTTCCTGCAGGAAAACGGTTACCTGAGAGAGGCCCAACACTTCTACCGTTGCCGCCAAGAAAACGATAATGAAGAACCATTTCACGAGTCCGCCGATGAAAGCGCCCGCGTCCAGGCGCATTCCGGCTCGCGATAACGGCTCTTCTAGGCCGATGGACTGGAGGGCTTTATCGACTTTCGCGGCGCGGATGATCTGGGCGATCACTTTGCCCAAGGCCATCGCTATCACCCAGCCGATTACAAAAACAATAATAGCCACGATTAAACGCGGCACAAATCCGACCACTCCAGACCACAGATTTTGGAAAGATACCACTAAAACATCCCCCCAAGTTTGAACTAACATATATTATTTATTTTTTCCCCTATTTAGCCCTATAAAATTCCCTCGCGAGGAAATTTTGAGTCAAATTCGACCTTTGGGCTCAATTGGGTATATTATACCACGACCTCACCCTACGTTCGAGAGGAGTGTGGATAAAATTTGGGCGCTTTTTCTAATCTTTCTTTGCATAGTTTTATAATCGACCTCGACCAATCCAAATCTTGGCCAGAAGCCCTTGTCCCATTCGAAGTTATCCAGCAAAGACCAGTAGAAATACCCCCGCACATCTACGCCTTCCCCGATTGCTTTTGCGACCCATTCCAAGTGTTCTTTGATGAATTTTTCTCTATGAATATCCCTTGCGTCCGCCACGCCGTTTTCAGTTATATAAATTGGTTTATTATATTTTTTTAATTCTTTCAAAACCTGATAAACCCCCTCCGGATAAATTTCCCAGCCCATGTCAGATACTTCTTTATTTTTATTTTGGTTAAACCTAAATCCATAAGTTTGATTATGGAAATAATAGTTAAGACCAATAAAATCTTGGTAATCCTTAATTTTGTTCAAAAACCAATTATTCCAGAAATGATTTAAAGCTGGCGTAAGCCATCCCTCAAAATAAGAATTATTTTTAGCAATGCCGATTTGTGCGCTGTTATTTATATCGCGAATAACTTTGTGCGCCACCTTATGCACTTTCACCAAATTTTTATAAACTTTTAAAAACTTCCAAAACGATTTTTTCTGCGGTGGCCATTCCCCGTGTAAATAACTATTCATTGTGTAAATCTCCGGCTCGTTTAAAGTAACCCAAAATTTTACCTCTGGAAAATTCTTTGCCATTTTTTCAGAAAATATTGCAAAGTATTTTGGAAATTCTTTTGAAGTTACTCCTCCTTTGTCTCGCATCCAAATTGGGATCGTCCAATGCCAGAGAGTCACAAATGGTTCCAATCCTCTCTCACGGAGGGCTTTAATTACTTCCCGGTAGTGTTCGATTTCTTTTTCATTGAATTTACCTCCTTCGGGTTCAATGCGCGACCATTCGATGGAAAAGCGGTGAGCATTGTGTCCCAAAGATTTAGCGATATCGAAATCTTCTCTGAAGCGGTTATAGTGATCGCAGGCTTTGCCGGAAATATAATTTTCCGGCGGATACTTTCCCCCGCTTTCTTTTGAAAGTCTCTCGGCGTTAGTTTTTTCCCATTCTGACCAGTCGTTTTTATTATTCCCCTCAACTTGATGAGCCGAGGTTGCCGCTCCCCAGAGAAAATCTTTTGGAAAGTTAAACATAGGTTTTGATTTTTAATTCTTCTCTAAGTTTCTCAAAAAATCCTCTCTTCCCGAGCACGCCTCCGCCCAGAACAACAGCCTCGGGCTTATATTTTTTTATTAAAACCGAGAATTTCTCGCCCAGAAACATTGCAAGCTTTTCATAATCTTTTCTGTCACGGATTTTCTGATATTCGCGTTCCCATTTTTCTGGATATTCGAAATTCTTGATTTTTTTCACCCTTCCTTTTTCTGCATAGGCGCGCCCAATCCCGGTGCCGATAGTAAACGTCAAAATTCTCTTAGCTCTTACTTTTTTAGCCCTTTCCCGCAAAAAGACGCGGGCGTCATTGTCCACGCGCAAAACTGCTTTTGGGAATATTTTCTGGAAATCAAAATTCTTAAGATAGAGAATATTGGGGCTGAAAACTACTCTGGTCCCAGAGATAACTCCGGCAACGCCGATTTCGATTCTTTTTGCATCTGAAAATTTTTTAAGAAGAGAAACGAAAGATTTTCTATTTTTTGGAGTCCGAAATTCCTTCCGCCCCGTCCGGATTTTTGATCCGCCTATGTCTAGAGTTAAAACAATTTTTTCGCTTCGTTCCATATTTCGGGATGACCGTTTATTTTGAGCCAATACCACCATTCTACGCCCCAAAGATAAAATTCATCAAAACCGGTTCTCTTGGCGTATTCAATGTGCTCGCGGAAAGTTTCGATATTAAAATGAGAAAGCTGTTCCTCAATTGTAAAAAGCTCATATTCATAATTTTCATAGGGGCCCCAAGGCTCGGCTTGAAGTTCGGAAACTAACATCGGTTTATTGCCTACAAAAAATTCTATGAGGGCTCGTTTAACTCTGAAAAAAGCTGGCGGCAAGGGATAGGTGAAGTAGCCTAAATTCTCGTTCCAGACGGTGCGGTATATCGTGGTCCCGAAGATATCGGCACGCTTGACGGCCTTTACCCAAAAGGAAAGCTCGCCGGAATCCGTGATAATTATAGGATGTTCTGGATCAATTTTTCTCACGAGCGAAATTTCTTTGTCCAAAAATTCCCCTCCTAAAAGCTGGCAATTTTCCCCGAAAGGCAAAAAAGGTTCATTCTCAACTTGCCAAGCGTAAAGCGCTGGATGTTCTCGGTATTTTTTAACCACTACTTCTGAAAATTCCAAGAGCTCTTTTTTCTCATATCCCTCATCTTTTTTATCTAAAATCCATCCCGGCTGGTGGCACTCCGGCCAGCGCGGGAGCTTCCGCCCTATCGCTAAAATCACTTCCGCCCCGCGCTTTTCCGCCTCCTCGAGTTGCCAGTCTATCTCTTTGAAATCATAAGAATCGTCTATTGCTTCGGTTTTGTTCCAATAAATCGGCAGGCGAATCCTTTTAACTTTAAGGTCGTCGAGAATGGCCAGGAAAACTTCGCGCTTATCCATTCCGTACTTGTCCGAAATCCAATCAATATAAGTTACACCGAAAGCTCTCGTTTCCTTGACGGGGATGGACAACAAGGCCCAGGAAATTACAAACAAGCCAACCACGAGAATTAAAAGAAAAATTCCGAAAGAAGCCAAAAGAAATTTTTTAAACTTGAGCATTGCCGAAAATGGTTAATAGATAAACGCCGAGAGAAACCAAAATCATTCCGAAAACTTTCTGCAAAACCGCTTTCCTTTGAAAATTCTCTTTAATAACTCCCGGCAGGAAAAAATATAACATTACGGCGAGTATAAACAGAAAGGCATATTGCAATCCTTGAAGCGCGTTGACCAAGGTCGCGGGGCCGCGCGATAGCGCGAATGAAATAAAAAGCACGCCCAAGGCACCAAAAATTTTGTTTAAAAGCACTCCCGCAGAAGCTTTGGGACGCTTCATAACTTTCAATGAGGAAAGAATAGACTTTCTCGTCGGGGCGAAAAACAAAAGAGAAAGCCCTCCCAAAAACATTCCGACCCTTGTCCAGATTAAGACGTTAAAGAAATTTTCCCGCAGAAAGAGTGCCCTCATCAAAAAAGCAGAGAGCGCGAAGAGAATCGCGGCCGCCAGAGAATAAAGGATAAAAATTCTGTATCCGGTTTTTTCCTTTCTTTCAAAATCGAACGACAGAATAACACTTCCGGAGACTAAAAGCAGTGCCGCAAAAATTTCGTTTCGCCCGAAAACGGTTTTCAGGCCGTAACTTTCAAGTATAAAAAGAAGTAGAGGCGTTAAGCTTAGAATAATGGGTTGAACCCGTGAAGCATCCGCCAGCCGCAGGGCATGGAAAAAGAAAAAAAGAGCATACAGGAAGAATCCGCCCGAGAGAAAACTTAAAAAAGCTTCTCCAAAAGGGAGCAGGGAAAACCCGAACGGAGCAAAAATGAAAACCCCCAAACTTAAAATCCCCTGCCAGAAAGCGTAGCTGGCGGGCCTCGTCAGAATTTTTCTCAAAATGAGTTTATCACCGAGAACCGAAACTGCATTCAAAAAATATCCAAGCCCCGCAAAGAAAACCCATGACATGGTGGGCGCGCCCCGATTCGAACGGGGGACCTTTCCGATGTGAACGGAACGCTCTAACCAGCTGAGCTACGCGCCCCGTATAGAAAATTAAACAAACATTTTTATACGGCTGAAGTGTTTAATCTATAAAATAACAACCAAAATCTCATAAAACAAGACGCAAAAATTTTCTAACGGGGCGCGCCCTGATTATTAATCAAAATGTCGTGCTCGGATTCGAGGATGTCCAAGATAAACCGGTCGTACATGCCCTGACGGTATTTGAATTCTTTGGTGTCGAAAAGAGCGTAATTCAACTCTTTGCCGAGTTCGGCTTCAATCTTGCCCAAAATTTTTTCAACCTTGGAACGCTTGATATTGTCTCCCACCATCAAGATATCAATATGTCCAGGGGTCGCTCGATCTATGAAAACACCGGAGAGAAGAACCAAGCGCAATCCTTTGCCTAAGCGCTTGAAACGCCGAGCTATAATTTCTCTCGAGATCGAAGCCGCCTCCACGACGAGGGCGCGAAATTGTCTCGCGAAAGGAAAAAACGGATTCAAAACAAAACCGGGTTCACGTTTTTTCTCTATTTTCTTGATTCCCTTTTTGATAAACCCCGCGGAATTCAGAAATTTTAACTCGCGCCTGATCTTTGGCCGGCTCACGCGGAGCGATTTCGCGGCCTCCCGAAGCGTAAAAACCTGTTCTGGGTTTGCGAGAAAAAGCCGCATCGTCTTAACGCGCGCCTCTCCGCCCAAAAGCTTATTTAATGCCTCCACTATTTCAATTCTACCACGGCGCCCGCGGCTTCAAGTTTTTTCTTCAATTCCTCTGCCGCGGCCTTATCAAGCCCCTCTTTCACCACCTTCGGAGCCGCGTCCGTGATGCCCTTGGCATCAGCCAAGCCCAAACCCAAAGCCTCGCGCAGAACTTTAATCACTTGAATCTTCTGCCCGCCGGCATTTTTCAATTCTACATTAAAAGTGGTCTTTTCTTCTTCCGCTCCGACGCCCTCCGGGGTCGGAGCCCCGACTGCAAACGTCGGGGCCGCCGAAACGCCGAACTTCTCCTCAATCTTTTTGACGAGGTCTGAAAGTTCAAGCGCCGTGAACTTGGAAACCTCCTCCACGATTTTGCCTAAATCGGCCATAAACTTTTTACTTTTAATTCTTAACTTCTAATTTTCTTCTCGACCTCTTTAAATACGCGAGCTAAACTCGCCATTGGCTGTGACAATATAAACGCAAGCTGGGTGAGTAAAACTTCCCGCGGCGGAATCGCGGCTAGGCGCCCAATCACGTCGCCATCCACAAATTTTGATTCGTAAATTCCGCCGATGATTTTTAACCCCCGCCGGTCGGCAGACAAACCTCTAAATTCCGTTTTTATGAATTTTGAAATCAGCGCCGGTGGTTCGGTGGCTTCGCCGTATCCCGCCGCGATTCCTATCTCGCCTTCCAATTTAGGCGCGTCCGTCAGGCCCATGGCTCCAAGCGCGCGCTTCAAAAGCGTCTTCTTCGCGACTTTATACTTGACCTCTGATTTTCTAAACTCTCCCCGAAGTTTCCTTTCTTTCGCCACCGAAAGCCCGTGAAAGTTCACGAACACCAAAATACTCGCTTTCTCAAAAAGCTTTTTCAATTCCTGAACGATGGATTCTTTTTGTTTTTTAGTTGTAGACATAAGAAAATTGCAGCATAAAAGCCGCAATCACGCCTTGGCAGGACTTATAGTATTCGCGCCTGCGTTCTACGGCTTGACCAAAGCATAGCAAGGTGCTATGCTCATGTCAAATTTAATCGAGGAGGAAGAGTTATGGACGTTAAAAACTATCTGGTGCTTCTAGCAGCCATAGCGATTAAAATTGACAAAAAAGAAAGGGTGGGCGAGCGCGCTCTGGATGACATACTGAAGTACCTGGCCGAGGAGCTTGAAGGGGATAATCCCTTCAGCGGCCCACAAGATCTAAGAGCGACTGCTTTCGAAATGGTGGAGAAGGGAATATTAGATTTCGAGAAAGGTTTTTTATCCCTTTCCTATACGGGATATCGCATAATACAGGATGGCAGGCTCCTCCGATTTCTCCGCAAAGAGGTCCCGCAAAAGGTTCGCGAAGGGATGGAAAAAAAGAATCCATTCCTGCGGGCCAAAGACTCACAATCTTAGGGCCAATCGAATTCGAAAAAGGCGGGAGCTAACCACTCTCGCCTTTCGTTTTTTATAAAAAGATTTATCAAGGGGGATAGCTAAGTGATACGATATATCGTATCACTTGTTTCTTCCCAATCCTGAATTCTTATGATTATTTATTATCACCAAGTATTTTATAAACATTCGCCCATCTACCGCGCCCGCGCGGAGGCATCCCCGCCCGCAATAGAATCTCCAATTCATCCCAAAATTTCTTTCTTTCTTGTTTTTTTCTCGATAACTTAGAGACGAATTGAAAATCTTTTATTTTAGTTAATTTCCAAAATCGTGAAACTGTTGACGGACTTAACTTAAGAGTTCTAATAACTATTCGAAACGGAATTCCTTTTTTCAGCATCAGGATTGCGGCCATACGCTTGGCAAGCATAATCCGCTCCGTAGGCGTTAAAAGTTCGTTCAAAAAGCCCCTTATTTCTGAAGAATTTTTTAAACTAGCGATATTCTCAATAAATTCATTACTCATTCGCTTGAAAATATCTTTTTTTACTCTTTTTCGTGATACGTGCGGCATAAAATAAAATAGTCAATCGATACGATATATCGTATCACGTAACTTCTTGTGCTGTGCAATTGAAATTAAATTATGAAACTAAAAACGCAGAGGCGATGACCGCCGCAGTTTCCGCCCGCAGGTTCAGCCGTCCGAGCGAAACGGCTTTAAAACCGCACTCTTTGGCTTCGCCAACCTCTTCTTCGGTCCAGCCCCCTTCGGGGCCCACGAAAAGCGCCGTCCTCGCTTCTTTCAACGATTCCAAAATATGTTTTTTGGAATTCGGGTCGGTAATAATTCCAAAGAGGCGCTCTTTTTGCACGAACTCTAATGCTTTTTCAAAATCTATCGTCTCATGAATTTTAGGCAACACTGCGCGACCGGACTGCTCGGCGGCTTCTTTGATTATTTTCTCGGCTCGTTTCTGATTGAAATCTTTTTTAATCGAGCGCGCCGAAAGAACCGGAATGAATTCAAAGACGCCAACCTCGGTTCCTTTTTGAAAAATCCATTCCATCTTATCTTTCTTAAGAAGTGATTGGAATAAAAATATTTTACGTTCGGGCTCGCGCCGGTTCAGAACTTTCTCGACTATCTTCGCCTCCTCTCCCGTAAATTCGGAGATAAAATCATATCCCGAGCCGTCAAAGAGAATGATTTTCTCGCCTTGTTTCAGTTGAAGAACATTTTTCAGCTGATGCAAAATGTCGCGGCCTATCTCCAGTTTTTCCGAGAAAAAGCGATGCATTATTTTGAGTCGACAACAACAACAAATTCCCCTCTTTCGCGCTCGCCCTTGAAATGCGATATCGCCTCCGAGAGTTTCCCGCGAAAAACCTCTTCATGAATTTTGGTAAGCTCCCGGCCGACGTTTAAGTAGCGCTCTCCCGCCGCCTGATAGATTTCCGAGAGAGTTTTCAAAATCCGGTGCGGAGACTCGAAAAGAATTATAGGCGTTTTGCTTTTCGAAACCATCTCAAAAAATTTTCGGCGGCCTTTTTTTGCCGGCGGGAATCCTAGAAATAAAAATTTCGAAAGATTTATATCGCTGGCAGAAGCAATGGCGGAGAGGGCCGAGGCGCCCGGCACCGGGATTACCGTAAAACCTTTTGCGGACAAATCTTTCACCAGCTTCCGGCCTGGATCAGAAATCGCGGGCGTCCCGGCGTCCGTGACTAGGGCAATTTGCCTGAAATTTGAGAAATCCCTCGAGGAAACGTATCTAAAAATCGGTTTCCTGATATTATAATGGCTTAAAAGTTTTCTCGTGACCCGCGTATCCTCCGCCAAAATCACGTCAACTTCTTTCAAAATCTCCAGCGCCCGCAGAGTTATATCTTTCAAATTCCCAATGGGAGTGGCGACAATATAGAGATTTCTCATAAACGGGTTATACCATATAGAAAAGAACTCCACACGTGGGCGGAGTTCTGGTTCTAATCGGGACGACTGATGGGGCTCTGCGCTCCATCAACCAAGTAATCAGGCGTCCAATCTTCCGGGAGCAAGCCCCCGATTTCAAGTTCGCCAAAAACACCTGGCAACAGCCGCTTTTGAGCTACCCATCAGTAATCACCGCGGAACGGGTTTCTTGGCCCGCTCCTCCCACGACCGAACTGCTTTTCGGAACGGACAAGCCGAAGCCTGTCGGGTATCCTATTGCAGCCCAGCCGCAAGCTCAAAAATTCAAGATCACTTTGTTCAATATTTAATCTACCTCCAATTACAAACTCGCGCAAACCGATTTTCAAAAATTAACGCTAAAAAACCTTTATTTTAACGTGATTTTTCCAGAGGTTATAAACAATTTATTCACCCCGTTAGAAATTTTCGCAAAAAACGTCCAAAACGCCGCACCACACCCATTTCTAGCGGGGTTAACTTTTAAGAAATCCCACCCAATTTTTGGAAGTAAATTTTGACAGCTCTGCCGCGTCTTTGATGTGATAAGGCCCGATTGAAACTCTCCTAAGGCCTATGACTATGGCGCCCGTGCCCAAAGAATCTCCTAGGTCGCGCACGATGGAACGGATATAAGTTCCGGAGGAACAAGCAATATCAAGGGTCAAAAGCGGAAATTTGTACCAGACTGTTTCCAATTTTGAAATAGTGACCTGGCGAGCCTCCAACTCCACCCTCTTTCCTTCCCGCGCTTCCTCATAAGCTTTCCGGCCTCGGACTTTCACGGCCGAGAACTGCGGCGGGACCTGTTTAATTTTTCCGCGAAATTTTTCCAAAGCACCCTCAATATCCTCCCGGAGCGGAATCGCGAATTCTTTTTTTAAAGTTATCTCCCCCTCCACGTCATGGCTGTCGGATTCCAATCCCAGGCGCAACGTGGCGCGATATTCCTTGGAGAGTTTCATAAAGTCCTGCGATTTTTTCGTAAAACCGCCGACCAATAAAATCAAAAGGCCCTCGGCCAAAGGGTCGAGGGTGCCGGCGTGCCCAATTTCGCGGATTTTGGTCAAGAGCCTTAACTCTTCGACGACGTCGTGGGAGGTCGGTCCGGGTGGCTTATTGACGAGAAAAAATCCGTCCGCCATAGGACGGTCAGGTGGGGAGATTAGCTTTCGGAGTCTTAAAACCTATGAAGGCGATTACCAAAGTCGTGGCCATGGCAATCAAAAGAATGTTTTCCACGGAAATGTCTTCGCGGGCCCAAATCGCAATGGCCGAACCGAGCCAAACTCCGATAATCGACATCGAAACCCAAGGATATTTCATAGTTCGATATTATTAACTATTCGAATGTTTCCATTATAGCCGAGGTTCGCTCGGCGAGCAATTCCCGCTCCAGGCCTTTTTGCTCCAAATCGAAAGAACTGAAAATTTCGGCCCATTCAGGGTCAAACCCCGGTTCTAAATATGGCGGCTCTTCGTCCGGAAGTTCCTCCAGGCGCCGAAACTCCTCCGGATATTTTTCGAAGAATTCCTGGACCGCTAGCGGGATATTGAAAGTGGGGGCCAGCGCCAAAATCGAAACATCCAAGCTCAAAAACGTCCGGGCAAACAGAACGCCGGCCTCCGGCATTCTGATGCCGGAACGTTCGGCTAATTGAAAAAGTTCCATGAACTTGTGCATGGGGCTTTTTTCATGAATGGGGCCCCCGTCTCTGGAAGCTCGGTGCCAGCGAGTCATAAGGTCGTCCAACTCTTCTTTAATTCTTTTCAAAAATATATTTTTCATGAACTGAATTCGAATCCAATACTGCGGGTAGGTCGTCTTAGCTTCGGACAATATTTCCAAAAGAGGGGTGCGCACCATCTCCAAAAAAGCTTTAACGCCCGCTTCCAAATCTTCTTTCGCGACGGCCTTAATGTATCTGGCAAATTTCTTGCGGTCGGAAATTTTTATCTCGGCCGCGATCCCGGCGTCAACCAGCCCCAAGCCTCCGCCGTCCAGAACCAAAATATTGGCCGGGTGCGGGTCGGCATGGAAAAAACCCTCGAACAAAAAAGAGTAAAGCTCAAAGAAAATGGCCTCTCGAAAAAAGGAGCTGGCGTCCGGCGGAGGAGTGTTGGAGAGATAGAAAGATTTTAAAGTCTGGCCCTCTATAAACTCCATAACCAATATTCTCCGGGTTGTATATTCCAAATGGGCTTTCGGGATTTTTATCCGCAGTTTGCCCCTCGCTACTTGCTCCCGAAGACGCGTCAGATTTTCCGCTTCTTTGAGATAGTCCATTTCCCGCTCGGTCAAGTGAATAAAATCGCGGACCACCTTCTGGGGGTCGACCGTTTTGACGATGCCGGTTTTGCCAATCACCCAGGCGAGGAAGGAAAAAAAGCGGGCATCCATAGAAAAATCTTCAGCCACAAACGGCCGCTGAACCTTGAGCGCGACCTTCCTGCCTTGACTCGCGTCAGGCGAGGCAGGCTCCCCCTCCGCCAGCCAGGCCGCGTGCACCTGTCCGAAAGAAGCGGCCGAAAGAGGTTTTCGTTCGAACTTCGAAAAAACTTCTTCCGGACGCTTGCCGTATTCTTTGATAAAAATTCCGTCCAAAAGCTGCGGCTCAATCGGAGAAACATCGTCTAAAAGCCCCAAAAGCTCCCGGCAGTATTCCTCCGGAAAATAGTCGGGGCGGACCGAAGCCAGCTGGCCGAACTTCAAAAAACTTCCGCCGAGCTCTTCCAGTATTCCCCGCAAATCTTTGGGGGAAATAAAAGGCTTGGCCCCGCCGAAAATTTTCTGCCGCAAAATCTTAAAAGCGTAATCGACAATAACTTCAAAGACTAAAAAATACCTGCCCGCTCTTTGCAGAAACCTAGACATTTTATCAGGAAATTCGCGGAGTTCGAAAACCCAAATAAGCCAAAACTACGGTCCCGAAAGCCGCGATAGACAGGACGTATTCCGGGTTCGACTTGGGTCTCGCCCCAATAATCCAGGCCGAGAGAATCCAAATCGCCACGATAGCGACAGAAGTCCAAGCGTACTTCATGTTCTAATTATATAGAAAATAGCTTTATTTGTCAAATTTCTATATCCGATGCCCGCCGAAGCGGGAACGGAGCGCGGAAAGAATTTTGCCGGCGTAGCTCGGTTTTTTAGCAGATTCGATTCGAAATTTAAGCGCGCCTTCTATAATCTTCGCCGGGACGCCGAGCTCCTTCGCCGTCTTGACCGTCCATTCCCCTTCTCCGGTATGCCCAACTTTGCCGGAAACTTTTTTTAAATCTTCTCCGTAAACTCGGAAAGCTTCTTTAAGCCACCTCGTGAGCCGCGATTCAATCACCGAGCCGTGATTATAAACTTCGGCAACGCGCCTCAAATCAAGGTGATATTTTGATTTTTTCAAGACAGCAAAACCTTCGGCAATCGCCTGCATCATGCCGTACTCGATGCCGTTATGGACCATCTTCACGAAATGCCCGGCGCCCGCGCCTTCAAAAAACTCCAAAGCTCCCGGCTCGCGCGCGACGGCGAGAAAAAGTGGCCGCAAATACCGATAATCCTTTCTCCTCCCTCCAACCATAAGACAAGCCCCGTGCCTCGCCCCTCCTGGGCCTCCGGAAATCCCGACGTCCGCAAACCGAATTCCTTTCCGGGAAAGCCCACCAGCTCGTCGAACTGAATCTTTATAGAAAGAATTGCCGAAATCGGCGATGATGTCGCCTTTCTCTAAAAACTTCGAACTCTCGCGAATAATTTCATCCACCGCCTGGGCAGGAACCGAAAGAATCAGAAGGCGCGGCCGAGAAATATCTTTTATTTTCGAAAAATTATATCCTTTATCCAATCCCAATACCTTCCATCTTCGTTCTTTCAAACGAAGCGCCATATTTTTACCCATCTTCCCAAGACCAATGATGGCAACTTCTTTTTTCATGGCATTTCCCCTGGATGATAAAATTTTAAAGGAACTTTATTTTTTTCCCAAGCTTTCAAAATCGGGTCAACAAAACGCCACATTTGAAAGACTTCCTCCCGCGACAGAAACCACGCGCGCTCTCCCCGAAAGGCCTCGGAGAGCAAAGTTTCGTACTCTTCCACATACTGATATTTCTTTTTATGAAGTTCTGTCGGGAAAATAAGCTTTTTGCCGTCGTGGAAGTTGATTTGAACTTCTTTCCGCGTTTCCGGCAGACACTTGCCGGATTCAAGCGAAACCCCGATTCCTTTCAGGGAAGCGGTGATTTTGAAATAGGTTTCCGTTCTGGAATTTCGCTTCACCTTTGGGATTTCCCTGTATCCTCGATACTGCGCCCGAAAGCTCGCGCGCGGCTTTAAAAATTCCAGAATCCGGGCGCGCTTTCTACGCCCGGACGAGAGCGCCGCGGCGAGCATCGCGAGGAGATGATTTTGCCCCACGTCGCGCAAGGCGCCCACCGAATCGTAAAATTCCCCGCGCCCTTGAGCTCCTGAAGTTTCCCAGAGGCGGATTTCAATAGAGGAAATGGGCTCGAAGGAAAGCCGGAAAGCGGCGAGTTTCCGAAGGCCGTCTTTGGCCAGATAGTGGTCAATTCTGTAAATCTGCTCCTCTCGAAAACACTTTGCCAAAAGGCGGTCCAGCGACCTTGCGCTTTTTAAATCCAGGCCGAAGGGCTTTTCCACGAGAAGCCGGTCGTTTTTTTTCACGAGATTCGTCTTCAAAAGCCAGTGAGAAATGGGTCGATAAAACCCTGGAGCAACCGCCAGATAAAAAAATGCTTCGGCTTTTTTATCTAAAACTCGTTTCAAGTCCTCGTAAGTGTAGCGCTCATCAAAAAATCCGCGCACAAAAGAGAAAAGTTTTAAAAAAGAAGAAAGTTTTTTGTCGCGAACAATGTCTTTATACTTCACGAGGGCGGCTTTCAGGTGCTTTTGAAATCCTTCTTCCGAAAGCTCCCGGCGCGAAACGCCGATTATCTTAAAGTCCTTCGGCAGTTTTTTCTCCTTATATAAATAGAAAAGCGAGGGCGCCAGTTTCCGCGCCATCAAATCCCCCGTCGCGCCAAAGACAACTAAGGTTATCTTTTTATTCAAAAACTGGTTCGCCATTTTCGAAACGCTTGGGTTGTTCTTTTAAGATTTTTTGGGAGAGCGCCGAATCGTAAACGTATTTTGAGCCGTTCCATGAAAAAGCTTGGGCCTCCCAGGACCAATTGCCCTCGCCGTCCTCCAAGCCGGAAACCTGCGCCAACGCTTTTTGGTCTTCGAGCACTTTAAAAACTTCGGCGTTCCGGACGGACGCGCCGTCCCAAAAAACAGCAGGATGCATAGAACCGTCCGCCGACACCAAATCCAAAAACTTCCACTTTCCTTCTGCAAACTCAAACACGCCGTAGGAAGTGGCATAAGCGCCAGAGTCATTCAGGTCCGCGACAATCTCTTCGATGCCATCCCCATTCAAATCAAGGCGTTCGGTAATCTCGGGCGCGGCCGTGCTTTGAATTTCAAGGTCTCGAGGAAGCGCTTTGACGAGAGCCGAAAGTTTTTCTGTCAGTTTCTCGCTTGAAACCTCTGGGCTGGCTTTTTCCTCCGGCGCCGCCACCTGCAAGGCCTTGTCCTGCAGAAGATAAACTTTAACCGGATCGTAATATTTAAAACCGAGCCAGGCGAAAACGCCTAAAATTGCAATATAAAATATGAACCTAAGCCTGCTTCTAAATCTACTCTTGCGGCGCGCCATTTCTTCATTATAATGGAAAATATGTTTCAGGTAGACAAGAAATTTCCGCACTTCTCGCTGGAGACTTATAACCCCATAAGTGAGGAGGTGGAGCGAATCAAAAATGAAGATTTCAGAGGATCGTGGCTTGTGCTCTTTTTCTATCCGGCCGATTTTACCTTCGTCTGCCCAACCGAGCTCGTAGACATGAACCGCCACATGGAAGACTTCAAAAAATACAAGGCGTGTGTAATCGGTGCCTCAACCGATACGGTCCATACGCACCGCGCCTGGATCGAAATGGAAGAACTTTTGAAAGGGCTCAAGTATCCGCTTGCCTCGGACCACGGCGGTAAATTCTCCGCGGAACTTAGCATTCTCTATGAAGATTCCTTCAAATCGCAGCGCGCCGCCTTCATCATTGACCCTGACGGCATCCTGCGAGCAGCTGATATTGTCGCTGACGACATCGGCCGGAACGCCTCGGAAATTTTGCGCAAACTCAAAGCTCTCGACTTCGTTCGCAAAAATCCCGGCAAAGTCTGCCCGGCCTCCTGGGACGAGGGCGAAGCGACCCTGTCCCCCTCCATCAAAAAAGCCGGAAAGGTTTATAGGGAATTAAGGAGATAAACTAGAAGAGAACTTGAAAGGCCTGATGCGGTTCCGCATCAGGCCTTTTGTTCGTTGCTAGTATCAGCTACTGGCTAAAGATATGCTCAATGCCTTTTTGGATATACGCATTGACATCAAAGCATTCTTCGATTTTTTCTGATGGCAGAATGTCAGTGACATATCTGCCATTCAAAGGCCGCAACGTCAGCAACGTTTTCAGATGCATCCGATCTTTCTCCGCTTCGAAAGAAAGTTGCTGGACATACTGGTATGCTTCTGAATACGGAATACCTGCATCCATTAGCGCGTTGCGAACACGCTGGCTAGCCCAAACGCCCTGAGAATTCTCCAGATTCTCTAACATACAATGCGAAAAAACCACAAGCCCTTCAACAAGCTCTGTCATCTTACGCACCATATAGTCTAGAAGCGAGGTCGCGTCTGGAAATATATGCCGTTCAACGCTTGATTGAGAGATATCGCGACACTCCGGCGTAGCGATATTTTCCATCGCTGCATGGGCATAGCCACGCAGAAGGCGCGCCATTCCCATGAGACGCTCGGTCAAAATGGGATTTCTCTTATGGGCCATGGCCGAGGAACCACGCTGCTCCGGTGCCCTAGGTTCCCGCAACTCACACACATCGCTGCGCATCATCTCCCAGAAAGTCCGCGCTATTTGTTCGATAGTTCCTCCTGCAATGGCAATCGCCGAGAGAAGAGCCGCATGTCGATCCCGTTGAAGGATTTGTGTTTCTGCTTGAGCCGGACGCAACTCGAGAATTTCCAAGGCTTTCGCTTCTACTTTGGGATCGAGTTCTCCATAAACGCCAACTGCGCCAGAAATATTGCCCTGGTTTAGCTCGTCTCTGACAACGTTGTGAAGCCTCTCAATAGACCGCTTAATCCCAAATTCAAAAACCATCAGCAGATGGCCAAACGAGGTCGGTTCGGCATACTGCCCGTGTGTCCGGGCAATCATAATGGTATTGCGATGTTCTACAGCTTTGTCCCGTAAAGCAGAATGCAATCCGTGAAGTACAAAAATAATGGCATTGGTCGCACTGCGTAAGAGTAACACCATCGCTGGATCTTCGACGTTATACGAAGTGAGTTTCTTATGAAACTCATTCTTCCATTTACCGACACCGGCGGTTTCGAGCGATTCCTGCACGCTCTCAATAAATGCGATCATGTCGTGCCGATACAGATTGTCCAATTCATTTATCCGGGCCACGTTAATCCTGGCGTGATATCGAATCGCCTCAAATCCCTCACGGGGTAATTCTCTCAGCTTGAACCGCGCTTCGAGCACAGCAAGTTCGACTTTGAGCCAAGTTTTATACCTGTTCTCTTCGCTCCAAAGCGTCTGCATTTCCCTATATGCATATCTTTTTAACATAAAGACCCTCCCTTTCGCTTATTTACAAACTCACAGAAACGGTAGCAGATTACAAAAATAAAGTAAATGCTGTAGAATTCCTGCTTCAGGCCCGCAAACAAAAAGAAAAGCCCCCTGATCAGGGGGCTTTTCTTTTTGTTAGTTCTACTAGAACTCTTTTCGGCCGTAACCGCCGCGGGAGCCGAAGCCGCCGCCCCCGCCACGGCGGGGAAAACCGCCGCCTCGTGGACGTCCGGCTCCGCCTTCGCCCGCCGGCCGCGCCTCGTTCACAACGAGCGCTCTGCCGTCGAGCTCTTTTCCGTTCAGCGTCTCGATGGCTTTCTTAGCCTCTTCATCGGAGGCCATCTCCACAAAACCGAAACCGCGCGAACGTCCGGTCATTTTATCCATAACCACTGACGCGGACTGAACCGTTCCGGCTTGCGCAAAATGCTCTCGCAGGCTTTCATCCGTAGTGCTGTAGGAAAGGCTCCCTACGTATAACTTCGTGGACATTTTTATTTGCTAATTCAATAAACCTTTGTAGGCAGACCTAATCCTACAAAACATCTTTAGCCTAGCAGAAAGAGCGCCTCTTGGCAAGAAGCGCTCCCTCAAAATCAACTAGACAACTAGACAATGAACTCTCCTAAGACTATTTCCTCCCCATTCCCAAGAAGCCAGACCAGCCATCGCGCATCTTTTTGTCCCAGCCGCACAAAAGGACTGACCGGCGTCAGACTGAGATGGATAAGGTTTTTGTCTGAAAGGCCGTTCCGAAGCAGCATCCGCCATTCTCCGCCCCGCAGGGTTAGACGATAGTCATAAGCGTATCTCCTGCCTTTGAGCTGCAGATTAATAAAAATACCCTCTCCTATCCTCCAAACCAGCAGATAAATGCGGCTATCCTCTTCGTAGAGGGCCACCGCAGTCCTGTCTTTCAATCGCTCTGAGGCCGCGAGATAAGCGTCTAGCGAGTGATGATAATCAGAAAATCCAGAGGGCTTTGAATAACCGAACAAGAAGAGAACCAAGACCAAAAACAGGATATAAATTTTTAAATTTTTCATCCCTTTCCCTCCTTTTTATCGATTATTCCACAGAGCGCTAAAAAGGTCTAGGGCATTCGCCTTTTTGCCTAATCTCAACTTTCGCTCGTCTGGCGTGGCAATCATTGGAATAAGTCTTGCCGTCTTGGCCGCAGACCGGGTCATATATCTGGGTGCAGACGATTTCTTCATTCCGAAGTTTCCCGGCCCGCTCCAGAGTTCTTTCAAGTGTTTCGCCTAATCTTTCTTTTGCCTCCCGCGAAATATCCCGGAGTTCCTCTTGGTCTTCGAACTTTTCCAAAAGCTCCTCAAACAATCTTTCGTGTTTTTCGGTGCGCTCTTCCAGCCTTTCCAAAAGTCTTTCGACTTGCGGATTTTCTGAAATATCCCCCAAGGCCTCGAGGCGCGCTTTAAGACGCTCTTGCGATTTTTTATAATTTTCAATCGCCCTCTTGATGGCCTCGATATTGTCGGGATTTTCTTCTTCAACTTTCTTGGCCTCCGCCGCTTTCTCGTTGGAAATTTCGAGCTCGAGTTCGGCTTTCTTGACGCGGTCGAAAGTAAACAAAAGCTTCAAACCCCGGCGCCATTCTTTCAAGAAATAAAAGGGGCTCGTGGGAAGGGTGCCTGGGTCCTCTATACCCAAATCAACCGTGATAGTTATCTCATCCTCGGGATGGGCCAGAACCGCTCCCGCCAGAAAAAAACTTACAAATAAAGGCAAAATAAGAAATTTTTTCATGTTATTTTTATTTTACCACCTTCATCCAAAATCGCCATGGTTTTTTGGACCAGATGGGGCCGGCGTAATCAATGCCGATTCTGGACGAACAAAAAAATTTTTTCGGCTTTATTCCGTCCTCTATCCAAAGCCTGGTCTTCTTTGACAAAGGCTTGTTGTTAAGAGACTTGTCGATATTCAAAAATCGCGCGACTCTCCCGGGGCCGTTTACGTGTTCTTTGCCGAAGAAAATTCCGCGAATCAAAACGGCGGCTGGGAAATCTTTCTCGCCAGTCACTATATTCAAGCAGTAATACATTCCATATATCAAATAAACATAAATGACGCCAGCCTCTCCAAACATAACTTCTGTTCGCTTCGTCCGCCCGCGGGAAGCGTGCGAGGCTTTGTCATTCGGGCCGTGGTAAGCTTCAACTTCCGATATTATACCTTCTATTTTTTTGCCGTTTATTTTTCGGACAATTTTCTTTCCCAAGAGCTCTTTGGCAACCCTCAAAGTATCCCGCGCGAAAAATTCTTTTCCGAGACTTTTCATAAAACCAATAATATACAGAAAGGCCAGGAGCATAAACCCCCGGCCTTCTTCTTCGCGAACTTAGGCAGCTTTCTTTTTCAACCGTTCAAGAGCGCCGATTCTATGGGCCCTAAATCTCAGCCTCAAAAACTCTGCGATTCTCTGACCGTTGACCTCGACAAAAGCATTTACTGATCCCCTCTTCCCTTTGAGATCTAATATCTCCACCAAAAAAACTACGTCGTCACCGGCGATTGCGGAATGTTTGAAATCGAATGAGTCCCCGCCTTCTAGCATCGGAAGGCGCCCATCAAACATCCCCAAAGCTTTGACCAGCACTGCCGCTGCTTGGGCTGACGCCTCAAGAAGCCGCGCTCCCGGAAGGGTGTCAAAATGCCCCTCACATTCCGTAGCCGGAATTTCCCAGGTCGCGGAAATGTTTTTTTCAGAATGCCACGCCCCCGAGAACGGAATTCGCTCTTTGTCCCCAAAAAATTGTGAAAGAATTTCCCTAATATCCCCTCCTAACAAATAATTTTTCATATCAGACCTCCTTTAAAGATTTTTCAATCTAATCTTACACCAAGTGAAATTTTATTTCAACATGGCTATCTAAATCTGACGGGAATTCTAATCTCGTCCGCGTTCTCCGGAAGGCCTGAAGGATTGTCTTTTTCCAGAACCAAAAATCCAGTGTCGGTTTCCGGCGCGGGAAATTTCAATCCCAATTTAAACGGCACAAAATTTTCCGTCATCCACTCTCCATCAGCTTGAGCCGGACCCCGCGCCAGAAGTTTGCCGTTGGCGTCGTAGAGCGAAACTGGGAAGGAAGCCTCGAAAAACCAAAATCCTCTGGCCTCGCCGCTAATCAGCAAGGGGCTTGTCACTATTTCGTTCGGCTTGGGACTTTGAACCTGAATCAAGTCAGATTTATTGCCACCATAAATTACTTTATAAATCACTCCGGCTTTGTCGTCCGAGATATAAATTATTCCTCCGGGCTGAATTAAAATATCCACCGGGCGGCCCAAAGCGCCCTGGGAAGTTAACCAACCGCTGATAAAATCTTCTTCGCCAAGATAATTTCCTTTTTCGTCCAGCTTGTAGCGAACAATTTTATAGCCAGTCGGAACGCTCCTGTTCCAAGAACCATGGTAAGCCACTAAAAGATTGTGCCAATAATCTTCCGGCCAGCCTTCTTCCGGAAAAAAGGCCAGGCCCAAAGGCGCGGAGTGCGCCGGGATATCGATATGACTCGGCGTTTCAAACGGCTCCTCGCAGGGATTCCTGATATACGTCTTCTTGTCGAAATTCGTATCGTGAATATTTTTGCCGTAGCAAATCGGCCAGCCGTAATTCTTGCCCTCTTCTATTATATTAATCTCGTCCGGCGGCAAATCGTCGCCCAATAAATCCCGGCCCATCTCCGTGGCCCAGATTTTTCCGCTCACGGGATGAATCGCCATAAAAACCGCATTTCGAAGTCCTCGGGCAAAGATGTTAAGTCCTTTTTCATCCTGGACCAAAATTTTTGCCCGTCGCCAATCCCTCTCCTCACAAACGTTGCAGGACGAGCCAACCGAAATTAAAAGCCGCCTGTCCTCCGGATAGGGCATAAACAAAAGCGTTCGGGTAAAATGATTTCCGTCGTCCGGCAGATCTGCGATTTTCTCGGGTTTTAAAGCTTTGAGATTTTCAGCGTCATAATCATAAGATATGACCTGGTGAGATTCCGCAATAAAAAGTTTACAGCCCTCGGCCAGGCCCACGCATTTCAAAGACATTCCATGGGGCCGATTCAAGCCGGAGATTACGGTTACATTTTCGTCCGCTTTTCCGTCGCCGTTTTTGTCGGGCAGAGCAACTATCTTTCCTTGCGAAGGAATGCTCACCAAAATATTTCCAGAGCTATCGTAAGTCATCACGCGAGGAGCCAGCAAATCTTTGGCAAAAATAGAAATCGAAAATCCGGGCGGCAGTTTCAGGGGGAAGTCAGTATTATTTATGCTTTCGGATATATCTCCTGGAGAAGGTTTTATCGCCGGGCCGGCTCCCCGCAAATTCTTCCAAGCCCAAAATCCAGCCCAGCCCAAACCAGCCAAAATTAAAATCACTAAAATTGTTATGAAGATGTGCTTCATTGCTCCAGTTTTTCTATTCTAACACCTACGAGGCGAAAAAGCTTATTTTTAGGGTTCTCGCGCCTGTCCAGAAAAGGCAGGAAGAGCCGAAGAACCTCTGATTTTAGAATTTTGAAGTCAGAGGCGGGCTTTTGGAAAGTGCGCGAACGGGTTTTGGTTTCAAAATCGTGAAAGCGGACTTTCAAAACAATGGTCCGAAAAGTTTTCTGCTTCGATATATCGAAGCGCTGCCGCGCCTCGCGGCATAATTCGCCCAGCGTTTCCAAAAGGAGGACGGAGCTTCTGGTGTCATTTTCGAAAGTTTCCTCCTCGCCGATGGATTTTGCCTCCCGCTCGATCACCAGAGGGGTATCATCATGAAGAATTCTTTCGTATAAATCAGAGGGGAGGTCCTTCACAATTTTAATTCCTTTTTCTAAAAACTTCGCCTCGGTCTTGGGGCCAATGCCCGGGACTTTGCGAATCGGCAAAAATTTCAGAAAATTTTCAGCTCCCTCGCCCGTAACCACCGTGAGCCCGTCCGGCTTTTTAAAATCCGAGGCGATTTTGGCGATAAGTTTATTCGGCCCGATGCCGATGGAACAGGTAAGTTTTTCTTTCTCCAAAATTTCGTCTTTGATTTTTTTCGCGATTTTTTTTGCCTCCTTCCAAAGTTCGAAGTCCGACTTCGGGGGCTTCAGAAGTCGGACTTCTGATAGGCCCTGGACATCGGATGTCAAAATAAAGTAGGCCTCGTCCACGCCCGCCGTCTCCACCACTTGTGAGAATTTCCGCAAAATCTTCATTATTCTATCCGAAACTTCGGTATATTTTTTGAAATTACCCGCTAGAAAAATACAGCGGGGGCAAAGCTTGAACGCTTTGGAAATCGGCATGGCGGAATGAACGCCGTATTCGCGCGCTTTATAGTTGGCGGTTGAAACCACGCCCCGGCCCTCGCCGCCTTTCGGGTCCGCGCCCACGACAATGGGCTTTCCGTGAAGCCACTCCCGGTCCCGCTCCTCCACCGCCGCGAAAAACGCGTCCATGTCTAAATGGCCCACGATTCGCATGAGAAAATTATACGCTATGTCAGCTTCCGGTTATAGAACCATTTAATCAGTTCCACCAGGCCTATCTTGAAAATCCCGAGGACAAAAATCGCGACAAGATGCTGGGGAGCCAGGGGCGTGGTTTTTAGGACCAAATTCAGCGCCGGCAAGTAAATGGCGAGACCCATCATCAAAAATCCTAAGGCTACGGCCGCCAAAAGATAGCGGTTCGACCAGAGCTCGGTTTTAAAAATCGGGCGGTCTAAAGATTTTAGTGAAAAAACATACATTAAAGAATCCGTTCCCAGGGCCGCGAAAATAAAAGTCCTCACGTACTCGAGCGGCAGTTTCGAAAATTCCAGAAAAAGCCAGAAGACGGCCAGAAGAACCAGGTCGGTGATTGCGCCGTAAGCAAAAGCTAAAGCCCGGCCTTTTTTGTCCAAAATCGGCTCCGCGCGCTTAATGGGTTTCCGCTTCATAATATTTTTATCCGCGCCTTCAAAGGCCAAAGCGAAGTTCGGCAGGCCGTCTTCAACCAGATTTGTCCATAAAATCTGCGCCGCAGTCAACGGCAAAGGAATGCGCAAAATCAAAGCTCCCAAGATTAAAATAATTTCAGTGAAACTTCCGGAGAGCAAAAAAATCGTAACCTTGCGGATATTGTCAAAAGCGGCGCGGCCGAAACGAATGGCGCTCACAATAGTGGCGAGGCTGTTTTCAACCAAAACCAAGTCCGCCGCCTCTTTAGTTACGTCCGTGCCGGAATTTAAGGCAATGCCGATATCCGCGAATTTCAGGGCCGGCGCGTCGTTAATGCCGTCACCGGTCACGGCCACCGCTTCTCCCCGCTCTTTCCACGCTTTCGCAATCCGCATTTTATGTTTGGGGTCCACGCGCGCGAAAATTTCAATGGCGCCGACTTTTTTCCGAAGCTCCTCGTCTGAAATTTTATCAAGCTCCGTTCCCTCCAAGACATTCTCGGCGGCGGTCCTAAAGCCCAGTTCCTCTCCGACCGTAACCGCGGTCAAGCGGTGGTCGCCGGTAAACATGATGGTCCTGACCCCGGCCCCCCTGACTTCGGCGATGGCGGCCTTAACTTCCTTGCGGATCGGGTCGCGAATCACGGCGAGCCCCAGAAAAGTCAGATTCTTCACCAGCCGCTGGAGTTCGACCTCGCCTTTCCCCGAAACCGCCTCCGGCGCCAGCGGCAAATCCTCTTCCGCGGCGGCGATTACTCTAAATCCTCTTTTCGCGAGCTCCTCGAATTCCCGCCGCATTTCCTCTTTTTCCGGAAAATCGCGGGAGAGCGACAAAACAATTTCCGGCGCGCCGGAAACAAAAACTCTGCCGGTGTGAAACGAAGCCAAAAATTTTCTCGAAGAATCAAACGGCAAAAAATTTATCCGCGGAAGCGTTTCCAGAATTTTTTTTAAATCGAATCCTTTATCCAAAAAGGCCTCGAGCTTGGCCTGGTCCGTGGCTTCGCCTTTCACTACCCCTCTCTCTACCAGCGCTTCGTTCGCCAGGGCGAGGGCCAGCAAAGTTCTGTCAGAGGCGGCTTTCGAAATTATTTTCTCGACTTTCATCCGGCCTTCGGTCAAAGTTCCGGTTTTATCCGCCAAAAGCACCGAGACCGAACCCAGAGTTTCGGCCGCGAGAAGTTTTTTGACCAAACCGTTATTCTGGAAAATATTTTTGCTGGAAATCGCGAGAATCACGGCGATGGCCGCCGGCAGGCCCTCCGGAATCGCGGCCACGGCCACGGCCACGGCGGTTACGAAAATCTGATAAAATTCAAACTCTTCCCAAACGCCAACGCCCACGATTATCAAAGCGGCCAGAAGCACGATGACGCTCAAAAAATTACCGAGGCGGGCGATTCTTTCCTGAAGCGGCGTCTGGTCCTCATGGGACTTTTGAGTGAGCTCGGCGATCTCTCCGATCTGGGTAGATTTTCCGGTAGCCGTGACCACGGCTTCGCCCTCTCCTTTCTCCGCGGAAGTTCCCGCGAAAAGCATATTTTTACGCTCCGCGGTCGGAACTTCGGCCGAAATTTTTTCTATATTTTTTTTAACGGGGGAAGATTCTCCGGTCAGAAGGGCTTCGTCCGTAAAAAGTTCTTTGACTGAAAAAAGGCGGGCGTCCGCCGGAATTTTCATTCCGTTTTTAATCAAAATCACGTCCCCCGGCACAAGCTCGCTGGAATCCAGCTCCCGAACCTCTCCTCCTCTTCTGACCCGGGCCGTAACTCTGACTCGGGCGGAGAGTTTTTCCAAAATCTGACTCGAAGAATATTCCTGATAAAAACCGATGCCGACGTTAACCGCCACCGCCGTAAGAATAATGGCCGTATCAAAAAACTCTTTTATCCAAAAAGAAAGCGCTCCCGCGATTAAAAGAATGTAGACGAGCGGACTTTTGAACTGCGAAACTAGAAAGCCAAGAAGCCTAAACCCTTTTTCGCGGAGAAGCTCGTTCGGTCCGTATTTCTTAAGCCGCTTTCGCGCCTCTTCGTCCGAAAGCCCTTCCGGCGAAGTCGCGAACGATTTTAAAACCTCCGCCCCCGAAAATTGGTAGAAGCCAGCCATGCCATATTACAAAATTAACGAGGCCACCAAAAAGTAAACAAGCAAAGCCAGAATGTCCTGCACGATGGTGGTAAAAGGTCCCGCCCCCACGGCCGGATCTTTGCCGAAACTCCTCAAAAGAAGAGGCACGAAAGTCGCAATGAGTACGGCAAATATTGAACTTATAATCATGGAAACTCCAACGATGGCGGCGACAGAAACATCATCAAAAACCAAAACCGCATAGAAATAAAGAAGGACACTCAAGACCGCGCCCATGAAAAAACCTATTATAGTTTCTTTAAAAAGATATTTTTTTAAATTGATTTTTTCAATCGCGAGCGCCCGAATAAACAAGGTTTCAGTCTGCGTGCCGACCGCGTCTGACATATACACAATAACGGGGATGAAGAAAGCCAGAGCTAGCTTTTGTTCCAGCGCCCCTTCAAAAAATCGCACAATCAAGGTGGCGATGATTCCGCCCAAAAGCCCCACCAAAAGCCAGGGCAGCCTAAGTTTCAACAAGCGCGAGATGCTGAACTTCACGATGTCCGTAATCGGCTCTTTGGCGAGGTGCCCCAGCGCTTTATGGTGATGAATCTGTGGTCTTTCTTCGAACATCAATTATTAGCAAAACTCGCAGACTTTGTCGGCTTTTTCTTTATGCTCCCCTTTGGAAGCGTCCCCGCAGCACTCTTTACAGCAAAAAGCGCTTCCCTCCAGCACAAAAGCTCCTTCGGACTTCTTTTTCTTTTTGCCGCATTTCGCGCAAGTGTAAATTTCCGGTTCTAACGTTTGGTGATTTGTTTCCATAGAAAAATTATTAGCAAAACTCCGGCCACCACCCAGACGATGGCTCCGAGGCCCAAAAACCATCCCCAGAAGCCGAAGTCGCTCATCATCCCATACCCGCCAAAACCTCCATAACCCATCATAATATTATTTAAATTAATATTTAATAAAGACCTTATACAAATAATAACACCACTTGAGAAAAAACGCATTCCTCTTTATAGTAAGTTATTGCATTCCCCGGTAGCTCAGCGGTAGAGCGACTCCCTGTGGAGAAAGTTCATTAAGTCTAGTGGTATACTTCAGTGAGTATGCCAGACAAAAGAACTTATGCCGATCGTGCAAAGTACTTAAGCAAGTACGTATCAAAACGCCGAAAGAAGCTGAAACAGATGGTTGTAGCATATAAGGGTGGTAAGTGCGTGCTTTGCGGGTATAGCAAGTACGAAGGCGCATTTGATCTTCATCATATTGATGAGTCAAAAAAAGAATTCGGCTTATCGACAAGAGGCCTGACAAGATCTTGGGAAAAGACAAAACGAGAAGCCGATAAGTGCGTTTTAGTATGTGCTAATTGTCATCGCGAATTGCACGGTGGTATTACGCAGCTTTCCGCCGCAAGGCGGATTGAAAAACGAGGTGAATTGCTGGAAACCTAAATCCTTTTGGACAAGGCAATCAGCAGCCAAGTCCCGCCATCGGCGGGAAAGGTTCAGAGACTATCTCGAAAGAGAGTAGTCCGACACAAAGTCGGACGAAGCGCCTCGCCCCTGCAAAATCAGGGTGATGATATAGTCCACCCCCATAAGAAATTTTGGGACAAGTGTAAGGAGTGGGTCGCAGGTTCGAATCCTGCCCGGGGAGCCAAGAAACTAGATACGAACTATGTCAAAGCAAGAAGCGACAATCGGCGAGAATATAAAGAAATACCGAAACAAGCTCGGCATTTCTCAAGATGTCCTCTCAAAAAGGGCAAACCTTGCTTTTCATACCATCGCCAAGATTGAAGCGGGAGCGACGCCGAACCCGACCATTGAAACTGTTAAGAAAATCACGGATGCGCTCGGCGTATCGCTTGATGATTTAATGAAATAATATGTCCGAGAGCCAAAAGAAAACAATCAAAGATTTACCAGAGGACGAGCGGCCGCGCGAGAAATTATTAAAATACGGCGCTGATAAATTGAGCAACACGGAACTTCTCGCCATACTCTTGCGGACTGGCACAAAGGGGAAATCAGCGATTGATATGGCGGAGGAAATTTTGAAAAGCGCCGGCGGCACATTTAAAGGTTTGGCCGGAAAAGACACAGAAGATATTACCAAAATGCTGGGCCTAAAAAATGCTAAAGTTGCTACGGTCGCCGCTGCTTTAGAAATTTCGCGTCGTGTTTCCAAGCAGATATTAAAAGATAAAGGAATTATCTAATATGCCAAAACTACCTGATCCATTTTCTACAAAACCGACCAAAGAGCAGATTCAGACAACGCGCGAGATTTTGGACGCTATTTTTAAAGACCCCCAAGTCAAATACGGCTTGCGGGAGTTTTCGAAACTAAAAATAGAGGAAGCTATCACGATTTTTGAAAAAGAAAAAGACAAATTTTATATCCACTGCCTCAAACGCGATAAAGATATTGCGGTTTATGACAAAAGCAAAAATACCGGCAAGCCGGAAGAAATTATCCGTCAGCTTTGGCTTGTCAGATTGATTAGAGATTATCGCTACCCCCCCGATAGAATTGATGTTGAGGTTGACGTACATTTCGGCACAGAAGTCCACAGAAAAGCCGCCGATATAATGATTTACCAGGACGATAAGGAAACGCCCTACATTGTTTTTGAATTAAAGAAGCCGAAAGTTGAAGACGGGATAGATCAGTTAAAAAGCTATCTAAACTCCAAAGGTTCGCCGATTGGTGTTTGGTCCAACGGAAACGAGCGGGTTATTCTTTATCGTCCCTATCCGAAAAAATTTGAAAACAACTTGCGGGCAATCCCTCGCGTTGACCAGACAATTGAGGATGTTCTGGAAGAACGGCTTACCTTGGAAAAATTGACCTCCGACTATGATTTGAGCGAGCGCATTAAAATTTTGGAGGAACTGGTGCTTGCTAATGCCGGAGTTGATGTCTTCCAGGAAGTTTTCAAACTCATTTACGCAAAACTTTATGATGAAAAAGAAGCGCGCTCGCGCCCGGACAAAGAGGTTTATTTCCGAATGTCCAAGGACCCGAAATTTACTTTTGACATTGTTAATCGGCTATTCAAGGAATCTGTTTTGGAGTGGCCGGGAATTTTTACTCCTCACGATGAACTTCAATTATCACCCGAACATCTTGCCGTTTGCGTTTCAGAGTTGGAAGACATAAAACTCCTTGATTCAAGCTTGGAAATTATTGACACCGCTTTTGAATATCTTTTGCCGGAAGTGGCGAAAGGCAAAAAAGGACAATACTTTACGCCTCGCCATGTGATTGATATGGCGGTAAAAATGCTCAATCCGCGCGATAAAGAATACATTGTTGACCCAGCGGCAGGGTCGGGCGGCTTTCTTATCCACGCTATGCAGTGGGTTTGGAGCCATGACTTGAAAGAAACGCCGCACGAAAAGCAGGTTGACTATGCCCGCCGGTATCTTTTCGGCATTGATTTTGACGATAAGCCGGTAAAAATCTCCCGCGCCTTGATGCTTATTGCCGGAGACGGCCGCTCGCATATTTTCAAACTTAATTCTCTTAATCCGAAAGAATGGCAAGGTTCTGACTCTGAAAAAGAAAATGCGAGAGCAGAACTTCGCAAACTACTTCTTAAAACCGGTGATTACGAAGCAGACCGAAACAACGAGGAAAATTTCCGCAGTTTTGCTTTTGATGTTTTACTTACCAATCCGCCGTTTGCCGGAAAAATCAAAGAGCAAATGCTATTGCGAGAGTATGAACTAGCCAAAAACAAAAAAGGTAAAATTCCTAAACAAGTCGGCCGCGATCTTCTTTTCATTGAGCGGGCGCTTCAACTAATAAAGCCCGGCGGGCGTTTAGCAATCGTCCTCCCCCAAGGCAAGCTAAACAACACGAATACCGAATACATCCGCCAGTGGTTGTTAGGTAGGGCGCGAGTTTTAGCGGTTGTCGGATTGCATGGTAACACCTTCAAACCGCATACCGGCACTAAAACCTCTCTATTATTTTTGCAGAAATGGGGCGGCGAAGCCGGAAGGCCAGAAGACGATTACCCAATTTTTATGGCAACTTCCAAAAACTCTGGAAAAGATAATTCCGGAGAATATGTCTATAAAAAAGATGCGAAAGGAAATTTTGTTTTGGACGAACGCGGCCGCCGAATTTTACATCACGACTTGGATGAAGTTGCCGAGACATTCGTCAAATTCGCCAAAGAACAAAAATTTAGTTTTTGGAAATAAATTACTCTTATGAATACTGAAGAATATAAAAAAATAGATTGGAACAAACTACTTCGTAAGGACTTGGGCGAGTATAGTTTGGAAGTGGCGAAGCCAAATCTCGACAGAATAAAGTCGATATTTGACGAGATTTTGAATTATCCAAACCTCGATCAGCTATCTGATAATTTTAAAAATCAGATTCAATCACAACTTAATTCCTTGGTGCAATTTGCGAATCAGATTGTAAATAACTTTCAAAATACGAGTGAGCGTCAAACTTGGATCAATAATATAAAAAATAAGGAGTTCGAAGTTTATCAAAATCTCTCAAATATCTATGGGTATATAAAGGATTTTGATCCGGCAAGAGATGAACGGCTGAAAGATGTTATTAAAAAGTCAGAGGAACGTATAAAAAAGTTAAATGAGGATTTAAGTAAAACAGAAGCTCTTTTGCAGCAGGCGCAGAAAAAGGCAGTTCAAAGCGAAGTAATGGAATATGGAAACTTCTTTGGAAATGAGGCGGTAAAAAACGAGAGAACGGCAAAAATAAACCGATGGCTAATGTTCGGAAGTGTTGCTTTAACTGCTGTGCTCTCTGTTATCTTTCTACAAAACATCAAATTTGTTTCATCAGAAGAAATGACATTTTTTGAAAATGTCCTACAAACTATAAATGCACAAAACATACTTATAAAGTTTGTTTTGCTCTCGCTGGGCGGTTTCTTGATTGCTCATTTTTCAAAAGTACATTCAACGGAGAAAAACTTGTATAACCTCAATATCCAGCGACAAAATGCGCTTAATTCTCATAAACAAATTCTTGATTCAGTAGTTGCTACTGAAAGTGAAAATGAGAAAGAAGTTAGAAACGCGATTTTACTTGAACTTACTAAAGCAATTTTTGCTAACCATGAGACCGGTTACTTGAAGGGTTCTAAAGATAATCCTGGGCCAGCAAGCCAGATAGTAGAGATAACAAAGACTTTACCGAAGTAATCATGCAGTATTCAATAATCCAAAAATCACGACTTGAAGGTGGCCTACGGCTAGACGCGGAATTTTACCATCCGGAAAAATTAGAGGCGATGGAAAAGTTATCTAAATTCGGCATTAGCACTATTGCCGAGAATTTTCGGAACGTAAAAGAAACTTTTAACCCCCTCCGACATAAGTTAGCTACCACCCCCGCTCGCGTTTTTGATTTGTCTGATGTGAGTTCTTTTCTACTGGAAGCAGGAGCAAAAGTAGAAAAAGCCGATGAAGTCGGCTCTACAAAAAAGATTATTCGCCAAAATGATGTTTTGATTTCTCGCTTGAGGCCTTATCTCAAGGAAGTTTCTTTTGTGGGGTTTAATGAGGTTCAAAAACTGGCTTCAACCGAGTTTGTGGTTTTACGAAAAAAGAAGGATTCAAAGTTTCCTCCGCAAGCCCTTTTTGCATTTTTAACAACAGACGAAGTTCAAAATATTTTATTCTGGAGTCAAGGAGGAACAGAACATCCTCGCTTTTCCGAAAATCTTTTGATGGGCTTAAAATTGCCGAAAACTTCGGAAAAGATGGCAGAAAGTATCGTAGATGATGTTAACGGCACTTACAAAAATTATCTGATATCACAAAATCTTTACTCTCAAGCCGAGGATTTGCTGTTGGAAGAATTAGGATTGAAAGATAAAGATTTTGAGATTAAGGACGATTTGGCTTATATCGTCAATCTTTCTGAAATAAAATCCAACCATCGCGCTGACGCCGAATACTTCCAGCCGAAGTACGAAAACATTATGTCTCTAATTCGCGCGAATGGTGGAACAATGCTTGGCGATTTAGCAACGATGAAAAAAGGCATTGAGCCGGGGAGTGAGGTATATCAAGATGAGGGCAAACTATTTATTCGTGTAAGCAGCTTGTCTAAAAATGGGCTTGAAGACAAAGACCAAAAGTATTTAAGCGATGAATTGTATCAGAAGTTAAAGAAAAATTACGAGCCGAAAGTTGGCGAGATTTTACTAACCAAAGACGCAACGCCAGGCACCGCTTATGTAGTGAAAGAGCCGATTGAGGGGATTGTTTCGAGCGGCATTTTACGCTTGAAGTTAAAGAATGAAAAGGTGGAAAATGAATATCTGGCATTGTGTCTTAATTCCGTAATCGGACAAACTCAAGCGGAGCGCGATGGTGGGGGTTCTATCATTACACACTGGAGACCGGAACAAATCAAAAATGTTTTAATTCCGATTTTACCCAAACCCACCCAGCAGAAAATCGCCGACTTAGTCCAAAAATCCCACGAAGCCCGCTCAAAAGCAAAACAACTTTTAGAACAAGCCAAATATAAAGTTGAACAATTGATTGAATCTAAAAAATAATAATGTTAATTTTATAAATTATGGCCAACTTATATTGGAAAAAGGATAAAAAAATATTTGCTGCCACAGAAACTCCATTTAAAACAGAAGAGGAGCTTGAGCATTATCTTTTAGATACGCGAGGAATTCTTAGCGATATTTATATTTTAAATAGACAAGTGAGGGCGAGGGCGGTTTCTGGTATAGAAATTCCGGACATGGTTGGAGTGGATAGCGAAGGAACGATTGTGATTATTGAGAACAAAAATATTCCCGTTGATGAAAAAATTATTTCGCAAGTGCTTAATTATGCACTTTGGGCAGAAGCAAATCCAGATTCAATAAAGAATCTTTGGCTTGAAGCCGAACAAGAGGGCACAGAGCCCGAGTGGGACAACCTACAAATTCGCATTATTATTGTCGCGCCTGAAATAAAACAACACTTGGCAAAATTTATATCGAAAATAGGATACCCGATCGATTTATTAGAAATCAAAAAATTCAACATAGGTAAAGACGAATTTATAGTTCTTAATAAGATTGAGGCCAATGTTTTTACTGCAAAGCCGGTTCATGGAAAAAGGAGCTATGATATCGCTTACTACGCAAAAGGGCATAATAAAGAGAGTGTTAAAAAATTTGAACAAGTTGTAAATCGCGTTGAGAGTTTTATTCACAAAAATGGATGGAAATTGGAAAAGAAATTTAATCAAGGATATATAGGTTTCAAATACGGCTTCCCATTGGTTTTTGGTATCCAATGGCTTGGAAGTAGGTCATTTGGTTTCTTTTTCAAAATGCCTAAATCAAAAATGAAGAAAATCATTGTCCCTGGCCTTGAGTTTAGAGGATATATTGATAGGTGGAGTCAAGTTGAATACAAAATTAACTCGCCCGATTTTGATATTAAAAAATTAACTCCCTTATTTTTGGCTTCCTACAAATACATAAGGGGGGGGTAAAAATTTGTGGCGCACCAGCTAACGCTGGCACAAATTCCGTCGGCGCAAAAAGCGAGGGCGCGGCGGAAGGGGGGTGTGGGGGGAATTCCGCCGCGCCCGAGCCGGAAGCGAAGCGTCAGAAATCAGTGTCAGGATTTTCGCGAAAAAAAGTTCGGATTTCGTTCAGGGTGTGGAGCCAGTAGCAAACTTAAGTCATTTTCAGAAAAATTTTTGCGTGCGACGCAAAGCGTCGCCCATTGTTTTGCGGGGATTTCTTCAACTTTTTTATTTCGTAAAGTCAGGTTCGAGCCGAATATTTTTTGGAGAACTATAAATAATTTTTATGGACGAAGAAAAAGAACGGCAAAAAGAAATAAGAGAAAAGCTGGAAAGCGAGGGGCTTGATCCTGACGAGTTTGACGAGGACGAGCAAGAACAACTCGCCGATTTACTTTAATCATATATGGTCAAATTCACACAAAAAGACGACAAAGAACTATATCAATGTGAGGAGTGCGGTTTTCACTATGAATACCGCGAGTGGGCGGAAAAATGCGAAGCGTGGTGCCGGGAACATAAGAATTGCAATATTGAGATTACTGCTCATGCATTTGAATTATTCTATTTGGGTTATTAATTAAAAAGAGCTAAAATATAAACATATGTTTGAACTCAAAAATAAAGTTGCGTTGGTCACCGGCGGGAGGCGCGGCATGGGGAGAACTCATGCTTTGGCTTTGGCCGGTCAGGGAGCAAAAGTTATTGTTACCGACATTGATGCCAAAGAATGTCTGCCGGTGGTTGAGGAAATAAAATCAAAAGGCGGCGATGCAGCCTGCTTCAAGATGGATGTTTCAAACGCAGAGGAGGTTAATCAAGTTTTTGACGAGGCCATTAAACAATTCGGTCGCTTGGATATTTTGGTAAATAACGCCGGCATTTATTTCTCAAAGCCGGCCTCAGAACTTACTGAAGCGGACTGGGACAAGATGATTGATATTAACCTTAAGGGGCAGTTTCTGTGTGCCCAACGAGCCGCAAAAGAGATGACAAAGAACAAGTGGGGTCGGATTATTAACATTGCATCGGTTGCCTCCGGGCAGGTTGGTGTCGGCATTGCCGGCGGCGCGCACTATACCGCCTCAAAAGGAGGAATTATTGGGATGTCGGAAACTCTGGCGGTCGAGTGGGCCCCGCTCGGAATTAATGTAAATGTCGTAGCTCCCGGCGCGATTGATACTCCGATGGTGCAGGCGGCACAACTGCCAAAGGAAGCAATGGACGCCATGCTCTCCAGAGTTCCATTAAAAAGAATCGGCAGGCCGGAAGAAGTTTCTGCAATGGTTGTCTTTCTCGCTTCAGAGGAAGCAAGTTATGTCACTGGTGCCACATTTTATGTGGACGGTGGCTGGTTGGCCGTATAAAAACCGAGACATAAATCCTACCAGCAATTCACCCCGTTAGAGGCAGAGGCACGCTGCGAGCCCTCGCGGCCTCTAACGGGGTTCACTATCTTAACCTACCAATAGTTGACTATCTTGAATGGGGAAATCGAGCCTTTTATTTCCCAAATTGCGGTTCGAAATGCGTGAAGCGCGCGGAACCAGTATAAAACTTCTCTCATTTTCAGAAAAACAGGGAAAGTATTATATTTGGCTCCCGAATTAAAACCTTCTCAAACTTATGTTAAAATAAATAAGTATGTTCGTGCTTCAAAAATTTGTTCAAAATATAACACCTTGGTTTCTTGATCATGGCGTAAAAATTGTCGCAATCATTATTGTTGCTTATCTTATCCGTAAATTTGCCGGAATTTTTATTGAAAGAATCATAAGAAAGATTATTATTTCCGATCATTTTTTGACTAAAGAAGCGGAAAAAAAACGAGAAGATACTCTTATCCGAATTTTCACCGTCTCACTTGGAATACTTATTTGGCTCTTGGCCCTTTTGATGATTCTTCAGGAAACGGGTATCGCCATAGGCCCGCTTCTTGCGGCTGCAGGAATTGCTGGTCTTGCTTTCGGCTTTGGGGGACAGTATCTCATTCGCGATCTTATCAGCGGCCTTTTTATCATTTTGGAAAATCAGTACCGTCTTGGAGATGTGGCGTGTTTTGACGGAACTTGCGGATTGGTTGAAGACATCAGCATGCGAATGACAACCTTGCGAGATCTTGACGGAATTGTGCATCATGTTCCCCACGGAGAAATTAAAAGGGTCTCCAATCTTTCAAAATATTACGCCAGAGTTAATCTTAATATCGGGATTGCGTATAACTCTGATTTAGAAAAAGTAATTGGCGTGGTAAACCGAGTTGGAAAAGAGCTCGCCGAAGATGTGCAATGGAAAGAATTTATAACAAAGCCTCCACAGTTTTTGCGCGTTGATGATTTCGCGGACTCGGCGATTATAATTAAAATCCTCGGGGAGACAAAGCCCATCAAACAATGGGATGTTGCCGGAGAACTCCGCAAACGGCTCAAAATCGCATTTGACAAAGAGAATATAGAAATTCCATTTCCTCAAAGGGTTATACATTCCGCGAATAAATCTTAGTGGATATGCCCCGAACATATCTTGAAAAAGTCATTTTTTCAAAACAAGTACGCCGGGCGGACTTTTTAAGATTTATGCCGGAGGGGCAAAAAAGGGAATTATTGAAGCAGGCCTCTTATCTTCAGGGGAAAAGAGTAGTGCATATCAATGCCGTCGCCGATGGCGGAGGTGTCGCGGAAATACTCGCAAGCCTCATTCTATACCTGCGCTCTTTGGGTGTTGAAAGCGACTGGTATTTTATCAATCCCGACGTCGGCAAAAGATTTTTTGAGACAACCAATAAGATTCATAACGCCCTGCAAGGCGCACCGGTAAAAATCAGCGGCCGGGAATGGGATGAATATAAAGAGATAAGCAGACGTATCGCCGAGGAACTGGAAAAAATTGATTGCGACATCTTGGCTATAAACGATTCCCAGCTTCTTTTGGCAGGGTATCTCGCGCATCTTACTAAACATAAAATATATTTCAGCCATATTGATACCTCCTCGGTTTTTAAACCGGTTTGGAAGAAGCTTCTCCCCGCCATTAAATTTTATCATCGAATTGTTTTCAGCAATCGTGATTTTGTAAACGGCAGTCTGCCCGGCCGCAAAGTAAAAATTTTCACGCCAGCGATTGACCCGCTGGCTCCCAAACAAAAGATTGTTTCCCAAAAAGAAGCCCGTTTATATTTAAAAAAATACGGCGGCGTCCCAGCGCATTGCCCTCTCATCGCGCAGATATCGCGTTTTGATATTTGGAAAAACCCAATGGGAGTTATTCAGGCTTTTCGCATAGTCCAAAATACGTATCCCAATGCGCAGCTGATTTTGGTCGGCTTTAATACCGCCAATGATAATCCCGCGGCGAAGACGGTTTATAAAGATATTGCGGCAGTTGCCGGCAAATCCCGCGAAATTTCTTTGTTTTTTGACCCCAAAGGTAAAAATGTTTTGGAGTTTACCGTTATGACGCAAAATGGGGCTGATATCATCGTTCAAAATTCCATCAAGGAGGGATTTGGCTTAGTGGTAACGGAGGCAATGTGGAAACGACAAACGGTAATTGGCGGCCCGGCTTTAGGGATAAGAAAACAAATTAGCAACGGCAAAAACGGCTTTATTGTAAAATCTCCAGAGGAAATGGCTCAAAAAATCATTTTTCTTCTATCCCATCCGGCGAAAAGAAGGTTGGTGGGAAACTCGGCGAGAAAAACCGTTTTTGGGAGTTTTTTATTCCCACGGTTGGTTTTAGATCATCTTAAACTGTATCGGTCTTGTTTAAAATAAAATCAGATGATACTCTCTAAGATGAGTAGACTCGGATGATTTTTCCACAAAAAAAATCCAGACTGAAAATTCTTTTTGTATCGACCGAAGAAACCACTTTTGCCAAAGTGGGCGGATTGGGCGAGGTGATGTTTTCCCTGCCGCGGGCTTTAAACGAGCTTGGGCATGACGCCAGGGTGATGCTTCCCCGCTACGGCACGATTGACCCTTACCTCCATAACCTAAAACTAGAGTACGAAGGCCTGCAGGTTCCCACGGCTCCGGAAAACGGCGGGAAGCGGCTAGTTTGCAACGTGCTCCGTTTTGACCCCACTTCAGAGACCAGAAGTCCGGTAACGACATATTTTTTGGAAAACCGGGAATACTATGAACTGCGCTCCAACGCCTACGGCTACAAGGACGACCCCGTGCGCTTCGCGCTTTTGTCGCGCGGGGCTTTGGAGTTTCTGGCGGACGGGGCAGACTGGCTTCCGGATGTAATCGTGGCCACGGACTGGATGACGGGTTTTATTCCCAATCTTCTCGCCACGGATTATGCTGAATATAAACGCCTAAAAAATATCGCAACAGTCTTCTCCATCCATAACCTCGAATCCCAGGGACCTTTAAGACACCATCGCTTCATCCCCGAGATGGAGCGGGACGACGGCTATGGTTCCCTGCCGGATTTTTTCTCGGAGCGTATGGAGAATATAAACGCCATGCGCCGCGGCATTCGCTATGCGGATGTGATTAACACCGTCTCCCTGAAGTACGCCGAAGAGATTTGCACCCCGGAGTTCGGAGAGGGTCTGGACGGGCTTTTGAGGGAGAGGCGGGAAAGGCTTTTTGGAATTTTGAACGGTCTTGACTACGAAACCAACGATCCGGCCCGGGACCCTCTGCTCGCCAAAAATTTTAATTCCAAAAATCTGGAGGCCAGAAAAGAAAACAAGGCCGCGCTTCAAAAGCGCTTCGGGCTTGAGTCGGATAAAAACAGGTTTGTGGCCGCAATCGCCTCGCGCCTGACAAGACAGAAGGGATTTGAACTTTTATTCAAGGTTGCGGATACCTTTTTGAAAACCAGCCTCGCCCAGCTTATCGTCGTGGGCGA
The DNA here is from genome assembly GCA_001778985.1 of Candidatus Giovannonibacteria bacterium RIFOXYD1_FULL_48_21. Taxonomy (GTDB): domain Bacteria; phylum Patescibacteriota; class Minisyncoccia; order JACPKW01; family UBA11713; genus UBA11713. Next base: position 49,148 of record MFIU01000004.1, read on the forward strand.
GGGCGACCCGGAGATTATGACCGCTTTCAAGGAGCTTGAGAAAAAATGGCCCGGCCAGGTCAGGACCCACCTCCAGTTTGATGATGAACTTCCGCGTCTGATTTTCGCCGGAGCGGATGCGATTCTCGTCCCTTCTTATTTCGAGCCCTCGGGCCTTATCCAGATGGAAGCCATGCGCTACGGCGCCGTGCCCGTGGCGCGCCAGACCGGCGGACTCGCGGACACCGTCGAGGATTTCTCGCCGGAAGAAAAACGCGGCACCGGTTTTCTTTTTGAAGAGTATGAACCCTCCTCACTCCTGGTGGCGCTCGTCCGGACCTGGGAGAACTGGCGGCAAAAAGAGGCCTGGAAGAAAATCCAGAAGAGGGCGATGGAGAAAGATTTCTCGTGGCTGGCTTCAGCCCGGGAATACGAAAAGCTCTTCCGGCTCGCCCTTAAACTCCGCGCCAAAAACGGCGCTCCGAAAACGGACTTAGAATAACGATAAAAATAGCAAAAAAAAGAAAGAGGTAAACCCGTCTCACATCCAAAGGCCCGGTCAAGGTTCAACACCTGCCAGGCCTTTTTTAACGCTTTATCAGAAGCCTCGTTAAATCCGAGATAATTTTTGATACGCGGTCCACAAACCCTTGAAGTTCCACCCGCAGTCCTGTGACTAAGCGTGGGTTCACCGTAAATTCTTCTCCGGAATCCGTGCGCAGGACAAACGAGCCGTCCGCGTTGACTTGAATTATTGTTCCAGAAACAATCTCGCGTTGGGACGGCTTGGATAAGTCGCGCAGAATCAGCGCTTCAATCACTTGAGTATCTTCATCATAAAGCCCATAAATGTTGACGCGGTCTCCTGGGGCAATTTGGCTAAAACCGATTAGATTTTTGTTGCGGTCAAGAAGATTCGTGCCGCTTTTCACTTCAATGACATATTTTCTGTAAAGATTGGCGGGAAAACGCGTCTCGTCCACTCCCGTGGCTTTGAGCGGCATAGGGCAGGCCATAGAGCGAGCGGGAGAATTGCCTTCCGAACCATAGTCATAACAGGGGTGGGAGAAATTCTGAACGGCCGTGATGGTCGCCGGCGTAGTCGAAGAAGAAATGCTCACAATATCGAGATTATTCAACTGAATGAATTGGCGTTCTTTGGGTTTCGAGAGATTTCGCAAAATCAAGGCCTCGACTGTGTTTGTGTCCGCGTCGTAAAAGCCGTAGATGTTGAGCCGGTCATTCACGCCAAAATCGGCAAAAGCCCCGCGCGAGCGGTCGCGCAGAAGAAAGATAGTCTGGGAGCCGGTTTTAATTGTATATACAATTTGGGGGGCAATAGATTGGCCTAAAGGCACTGGGCAAGGGAAAGAAGCTCCGCGGCTTTGCTCGAGGGTTTCAAATTTTAGACAGGGGTTTGGAACATCGTAGTTCGTGACAGCCCGAAGTTCGCCTGCCGAGACAATTTCGGTTATTCGGAGATTATTGAACTGAACAATTTCGTCAGATTGATTGCCCGCGGTTCCTGGAGTAACGGTTCCCGTTCCGGTCTGGGCTACCGCCGTCCCGGCAAGGATTAAAAACAAACTCATCGGCAGAACTAACTTTTTCATATCTTCATATTAGCACTAATAACGTAAATACCCCAGCTTGGAAATATGGTACTATTTTGGCATGTCTGAAAAGCAAAAGGGAAGCATAAGAAATATAACGAATTATGAAAATTGAAGACGTAAAAACGGCAATCAAGGTAGGCGATTTTGTACTAAGAAAAGATAATCGGAATAAGATAGATATTAAATATTCACCCGACCTTGATAAAGAAGTTCTTATTGACGACTCAGCGAGAATATATTTGATCGTTCAAGACGGGATCATAAAGAAAATAGGTGGCTCTATTCAAAAGGGAGGCATTAAAGGAACTGTAAGTTTTTATATTGGCGCTATGACGGGGAGTCCTGGCAGGCCCAGGTTTATTTTACATTTACTCATTGAAAAAGCTCTTAAAAGCAAATCAAAAATGGAATTACATATGATTACTTCCCCAAAAACTATGGCTAGGGTGAGTGGTTTATTTAGAACTAAGAAAATGAAAATTGCTAGTTTTAAGGAGATGGAAGATTTATGTAAGTCCGATTACTATTCCAGAGAAAAGAAATATCCAGATTGGAACTTTCAAGAGAACCATAAACCATATCCCCCAGAATTAGAAAGGAAGTTCATGGCATATCATAGGAGGCGTTTAGGCAGAAAAAACTAATTTCTGGGCGGACAAAAAATTATTATCTCGTGAGATTCTTTTACATGGTTGCCGTTGCCGTTTTTTCGGTTTAATCCGATTCTTGTTTCTCCTTGTCCCATAGTATATTGCCAACTAGGGAAGAATTGCTGAAATTCTTTGTAGTATTCTCTTATTGTGGGACAGTTGTTATAAGAAAGAACAAAACCTCCTTTGTGGTTTTTTAATAAATCTCTCAAAGCCTCGTGCGGAAACCCATTATGATGGACTGGTATATTCCTCATTGGATAAATTCCTTTAAACATTTTTGAATCTTTTCCGATATAGTAAGGGGGGTCGCAGTAAAGAAAATCATTTGGGTGATTTTTAATTACCTCCTGAAAATCTACACACTCTACTTTCAGATTATTCGGGTCAAAATCCCGAATATTTTCTATCATTCTTTTGTATCTTTTGTCGTTTAGGTAAATCTTAGACGACCAACCCATAAAGCCGGGGCCGTAGGATAAGTTAAAATTATAAACAAAATAAACTGCCAAAGTTAGCGGATCTAATTTTGTTTTTTTCTTCCAAACATCATTTAAAATCAAACGTATTTTTTCAAAGGTTGTTTTATTTGGCTTTAATTCTTTCAGTTTTTTGTAAAGAAGGTCTGATTTTTCTATTTGGAATTTCCAATAATTACAGAGAATATCGAAGATATCGTAGCCGATAACTTCTAGGCCCAGCTCCTTGCTCATGGCTATTTCAATAGAGCCGCCCCCAAAAAATGGAGAGACAATCCTGGTTATGTTACCGGGCAATAATTCAACTACATGTCCGACCGCTAAACTTTTCCCTCCCGCATATCTTATTGGAGAAAGAACAACTCTTTTATATTTATTTTGACTATTTGAATTTTTGCTTCTTATACGATCTAAAAAGACTTTCTTTTTGTAGGCGAGCGTGTTGTCTTTGGCACCATTTTCTAGGTTTCTTATAATTCTAACTACAACACCCCTTATTTCTACTTCCTTGCGATAAATTGGCAACATCGCCTGGTTCGCTGGCTGTAATTTAATACGGCCTTTCTCTCTATAAATCTTCTTGAGCGTTACTTCATTGTCATCAATAATTGCGACAATAGTCTGTCCGTCATCAGCAGTTTTTTGTTTACGAATTACAACAACATCACCATCAAAAATTCCATCACCAATCATACTATCCCCTGCAACTTTTAGGGCGTAATGTTCACCATGCTTACCTATAAAATCTCCAGGAATAGAAATTTTTTCTGGTATCTCAATCGCCTCAATGGGGTGCCCGGCGGCGATGGTGCCCAAAAGAGGAATCTTGATTAATTTTTCTGCGGATGAAATTTCAATGCTCCGGCGCTGGTTTTTCCGTTTATTTAGATATCCCTTTTCTCTTAGCGCCTCGATATGCTGGTGGATGTTAGAAACAGAGGAAAGGCGCAGGCGCTTTCGTATGTCCTCAAGCGAGGGCGCAAAGCCGCGCTTTTTGGTGTAGGAGGTTACAAAATCCAAGACCTGCTTCTGCCGAGGAGTTAGCATATATTTATTTTAACGATATCTGGCATCTCTTGCTTGTGGATAACTTTCGGTTTTCTTTCGGTATATAAGTAGTAAAATTAAACTGCCAACAAAAAAATTAGGAAAGTAGTTCTACAAGCTCACTATAAATAAATTTATGAACTCATGAAAAATTATTCAAAAACTGGCGGGAGGAAAGGAATTCCAGGGTACCGCACCCCGGTGCATTTTCGCTCGCGGAAGAATTTGAAAAATGTAAAAATGAAAACATATGGTGAAAGAAATCGCAAAAGACGATAAAGAACTCTACCAGTGCGAAGAGTGCGGTCTGCATTACGCCAAGAAAGAAACCGCGGAAAAATGCGAGGCCTGGTGCCGGGAGCACAAAAGCTGCAACTTGGAGATAATCAAGGAAGCCGTCAAAACAGAAAATTTTTGATATAGTTTAACTCTATTGATAAATAAATTTTTATATGCTATGCTATATTAACAAAGAGCAATGATTCGAAATAGTCGAGTTTCTAGATTTTGCTTCATTTGTTTAATCATTAATTAGCCGATTATATGAAAGGTGTCATCAAAAAGATCACTGACAAGGGCTTCGGCTTCATCACGGCGGAGGGCCTGGAAAAAGATTTATTTTTCCATGGCAACTCTCTGGTAGATGTGAAGCTGGAGGAACTGCACGAAGGCGATGCGGTTACCTTTGAAACAGAAGATACTCCAAAAGGACCAAGCGCGAAAAACGTACAACGCGCTTAGTATCTTCCTAAAAAACGCCCCGCGGCCGCGGGGCGTTTTTTATTTCCCGCTGGCTATTTAAGCGTAACCATGATAGTATGCAAACAATGAAATTACTGGAAAAAGTAAAGAGCGAACTGGACGAGAAATTCCAAAAAGTTTCAAAGACGCCCGCGGGCTTCGATTTTTTTGTGGCCATCCACGATTTCATCGAATATATAGAATCGAATTCGTCTCTTTCTCATAATCTTTCCTACCCCGCAAAATCCAATCAAGAACTGAAAATCCCCGCTAAATACGGTCATTTAAAACAGATTTATCAGGGACTGGAGGACGCCGATACGGAATCAAATGTTGATTTGGGACACGCGCGGTATATGGTACTGGTGGAGTTGAACCAAATTCGGAACAAAGATTTTTCAGAAAGCAATTCGTTTTGGAAAAGGCGGGAATTGTTCAGGAAATTGACGGGCGAGATCTATGAGAGATTAAACGCGAATTCAGTATAAAATCTCTGGACGATATATGTTTCGCATCACTAGCCAGGTTTTTGAACATAATAAATTTATTCCTCCAAAATACACTTGCGACGGGGAGAATATAAGCCCGCCGCTTGAAATTTCCGGCGTTCCCGAAAGCGCGAAGAGTTTAGTTTTGATAATGGATGACCCGGACGCGACCCGCGGCGTCTGGGCGCACTGGCTTTTGTGGAATATTTCTCCAGACACAAAAGAAATTCCTGAAAATTCGGTGCCACCCGGCACTACGGAAGGTGTAACTAGCTTCGGGCGTTCGGGTTACGGCGGCCCCTGTCCTCCTTCCGGCACGCATCGATATTTTTTCAAGCTCTACGCCCTCGACCAAGCCATTTCTCTCCCCTCCTCCGCTGACAAGAAAAAACTCGAAGAGGCCATGGAGGAGCATATCCTCGCTTCCTCTGAACTCATCGGTCTTTACAGCCGCAAATAGCGCCAGGGCTAACTTTCCGGCAGACAGATTTCGCAGGACTCGCAGAGCGTTTTTCCGCTCCGGAAAGCCAAGATGGCTTTTTTAAAAGGCAGAATCGAAAGGAAATACCTGAAATCGGCAAACCTCCGGAAAAACCACCCAACTCGCCCGTAAAGCGTAATCCGGCCCAGCGAGGCCAAAGCCCAGCCAGAACCTATCGGTATAAAATTATAGGGCTTTTGAGGCCGGCAGCGAATCAGCGGCAGGCCCTCCAAATCCCTAAGAATATTCTTGGCAACACTTTGGCCGTCGTGAATCGCGGTCTGCGCCATCCCGGAGTACGGAGTGGACGCGCCGTCGCCGAGCGCGAAAATATTTTTGAAGTTTTTCGCCTGGAGATATTCATCCACCAAAATCCGTCCCTTGGAATCAAAGGCGAGGCCGAAAATTTTCTGATACAAAGAGTTCGGCTTGATGCCCGCGGTCCAAATCACGGTTTCGGTCTTCATGCTAAGCCCCCGAACTTTAATCTCTTCGAGTTTTTGAGCCTCCATGGGGCGGCCGGTGAAAATATTTACGCCGAGCTGCCGCAGATGCCTCGCGGCTTTCTCTGAAATTTTCGGCGCGAGTGCCGGAAGAATCCTTGGCGCGGCTTCAATGAGGTCAATCGTTATCAGCTCCTCCCCCACCCCGTGCTCTCTGGCGAGTTTTCGCGAATACTTGGAGAGTTCTCCGGCCAGCTCCACTCCGGAGGCCCCGCCTCCGACAACGACGAAATGCAGAAGGCAGACTTTTTCATCCGGATTTTTTTCCTTGGAACAATCTTCAAAAAGCTTATGCAAATGCCGCTTTAAGCGCAAAGCCTCGGTAATGGATTTGAAACCGAAGGAAAATTCCTCGAGCCCGGAGATATTGAAATAAGCCGTCTCGGAGCCGAGCGCGAGAATCAAATAATCAAAAGCGTAATTCGCGCCCCAGGCGCCTCTGGCCGTTTTTTGCGCAAGGTTTATATCCTGAAGAGTGTCAACAATAAATTCAACTTCTCTTCCCTCGAGAATTTCCCGAATCGGGATGCAGACTTCGAGCGGAGATTTCCCGGTGACCACGCGGTAGAGGGCGGGGCGATATTCAAAGTGCGGCTTAGCGGAAACTAAAACAATCTTGAGTTCTCTCGTTTTATTTTTCTCAAGCGTAAGCGCGGCCGCAATCCCTCCGAACCCCGCACCCGCGATTAAAACCCGCTTTTGCGCCATTCCTTTATTTTATCAGAGATGTTAAAATCAAAATACAGCATTAACATGAAAAAAATTTTAGTTTCGGCGCTTTTGGTCGGAGCCGGGGCCATTGGCTGGTGGATATATTACGACGCGAGCCAGCCCGGCAAGTATGACGCGTTTGCCAAATGCCTTGAAGAAAAAGAAGTATTATTTTACGGCACTTTTTGGTGCCCGCACTGCCGGAATCAGAAAGCAATGTTCGGAAAATCAGACAAATACCTTCCTTATATAGAATGTTCGACCGCGGACGGAAAAGGCCAGCTTCCGATATGCAACGAACAGAATATTTCCGGATATCCAACCTGGGAATTTGCCGACGGCTCCAGGGAAACAGGCGAGCTTTCGCTCGCGCATCTGGCCCAGAAAACCGGCTGTCCCCTATAATATAATTTATGGCGCGAACACTTATAATCATTCTGTCTCTGGCTGGGCTCGGCATAATGGCCTATCTCACCTATATCCATTACGCCAACCAGCAATCGTTTTGCGACCTTAGCCAGGAAGTTTCCTGCGACGTGGTGACCACCAGCATCTATTCCGAAATCTTCGGCATTCCGGTGTCGGTTCTGGGTCTTTTCTATTTCGCGGGAATTTTGGCTCTCGTGATTTTCAGCCGCCGGAAAGAAATTTTTCAGGCGGTATTTTTGGTCACGCTTTTCGCGCTGATTCCGTCGCTCTATCTTTCGCTCGTCGAACTTTTACTCATAAAATCAATTTGCATTCTCTGCGAAACTTCAAAAGTGCTGATGCTCGGAATTCTCATCATCTCTTTCGTGGTGGCGCGCCGTTTCGTAAAAATTAATCTGCGTTTCGTTGCGCCGGTCATTATCGCGGGCTTGGTGGCCTCCGGCATTACTTATTTCGCGCAGGTAGGAAACACGGCGCGGGAAGATTATTCGGAGCTCGTGGCCTGTTTAAACGAAAAAGGCGTGGTTTATTATAAGTCGGTTCGCTGTTCTACCTGCCGAAGACAGGAACAGCTTCTGGGCGCGGCCTACACCAAACTTAACTCAGTGGAATGCCACCCGGAAGGAGAAAATCCCCAAGTCGAGCTTTGCTTTGAAAAAAAGATAAATAAAACACCGACTTTTCTTCTGGAAAAAGACGGCCAAGAAATTAAAAGGCTCGAAGGGCTTCAGCAAGTTGAAGAGCTCGCGAAATTTGCCGGATGCCCGTTATAAAAATGCTTGGCCAGGAAATAACATTAGGAATAGTTATCGCGGCCGCGCTGGTGGATTCCATCAACCCCTGCGTTTTAGGCGTTTTGATATTCCTTATCGCGTTTATGACGCGGGTTTTCAAAAGTCCCAACAAAATGCTTTTGGGAGGACTTTTGTATTCGGCGGTCGTGTACGCGACTTATCTGGCTTTGGGTTTCGGCATCCTCAAAGCCGCGCTCTCCATCGGCCTTGCCACCTCGATTTATTGGGCGGCGGCCTTGATTGCCATCGGCGCCGGGCTTTTTGAAATTAAAGATTATTTCTGGTACGGCCGGGGCTTTTCTTTGCAAATGGTGCCGGGCGCGGCCGAAAGAATCCGCAGATATACCGCCCGAATCGAGGGCCTAGAAAGCCTGCATCCCTTTTTTCTTTATTTGACCACGGCGGCCCTCGGTATTTTTGTCGTCTTGGTGGAACTCCCCTGCACCGGCGCGCCCTATCTCGTAATCCTGGGGCTTTTGGCCAAGGGAGAGTATTCGGCGGCCGTCCCTCTTTTGCTTTTGTATAACTTTGTATTCGTGCTACCGCTTCTGGCGGTTATCGCTCTGGCTTATTTCGGGACCTCGTCCGAGCGGCTTGAGGCTTGGCGTAAAAAACACCGCGGGCTCATGCGACTCGGCATTGGAATTTTCCTGATAGCGCTTGGATTCTATATGATTTATTCTTTAAATCCGGTATTATAGATATATGACTGCCGCAAAATGGATATTGAGAATCGCGGTGGCCGGCGAATTTATCGGCCACAGCGTGTTCGCGCTTCAGGGCAAAAAGGAATGGGTGGGGTGGTTTGCCAACTTCGGCGTAAGCGACCCTGGCTTGGCAGGCCAGCTTTTGTTCCTAGTTGGGCTCGTTGACCTCGCGGTGGCGCTGATTGTTTTGGTAAGGCCAATCCGAGCGGTACTGCTTTGGGCGACTTTCTGGGGATTTTGGACCGCGCTTCTGCGGCCGCTCGTGGGTATGCCAATCTGGGATTTCATAGAACGCTGGGCTAACTGGGGCGCACCCCTGGCTTTGCTCTTCCTCTCCGGCTGGCCGAAAAATTGGAGGGAGTGGCTTAAATAGTGGATAGAAAATATTTTTCGGCAATACTGCTTTTAATAACTCTGACGATAATCGTGGTCACGCTCGGGACCGGGATTTTTTACTATCAGAAATTTCTGGAAGAAAAACGGGCGCTCACTCCTCCGGCGCCCGCGCCCGTCTCCCCTTTTCCCGAAGTTCCGTAATTTATTTGTCCCAGCACCACTGGCTTCGCTTCCAGGGAGAAGTGCCGTATTTGCGGTAAAGATAGAGCGCCATGGCCTCGTTGCCGGTTTCGGCATAAATATCGTAACCGAGCTCCTCGGCTTTCTCCTCCCAGAAAAGAGAATTTATCTGATAGCGGCCGATGTCGTAGCGGTTATATTTTCCGAGAAGCACCTTGCCGTTTTGGCCAAAGTGCAGGTCCCCTGATTCGCATTCGGCGATTTTTCGCATAATCTCCGGAACGCCGAAATTTCCCAACGGAGAAAGGGCTCCGGAAATAATCGCGGCGTTTTCGCCCAGATAAGTGTCGGGCTCATAGCTTGGTCCGGCTTCATGCCCGATTTCCGGCAAAGCCAGAGCCAAACTCATTAAAATCAAGTAAATATAAGGCATATTGGGCAACATAAAATCCCGCATATCACGGGACTTTACATTGGCGTATATAGTAGCAAATGGTGTAGAATAAGTCAATAACAACAACATGATGTCAAGTTCAAATGAAAATTCAAGCGCCGGTTTCTATGGCCTGGGCATTGCTCCGACCCTTTTAGAAATCCTGGCGCGCCATCGTTTTAAAACTCCAACCCCGATTCAGACGCAGGCAATTCCGCTCGCGATTCAAGGCAAAGACCTCGTGGGCATCGCGCAGACCGGAACCGGAAAAACGCTCGCTTTCGGAATCCCGATAATTCAGCGCCTGGCGCAGATAAAAGGACAGGGACTCGTAATTCTGCCCACGCGGGAGTTAGCGCTCCAAGTGGAAGAAGTCTTCCATCGCGTGGGCCGCGGTCTCGGACTGCGGACCGCGGTTCTAATCGGGGGGCTTTCTTTTAAACCGCAACTGCAGGCCCTCTCTCAAAAACCGCACGTCATCGTCGCGACTCCCGGCAGACTCATCGACCACTTGCGGCAAAAAAATCTCCGCTTGGACGCGGTTCGGATTGTGGTGCTGGACGAGGCGGACCGCATGCTGGATATGGGATTTATGCCGCAGATTCAAAAAATTCTGCAAGCCCTGCCAAAGGACCGCCAGACCATGCTTTTCTCCGCGACCATGCCGCCGGAAATAATGAAACTCGCCTCCTCCCACATGAAACTCCCGATTCGGGTGGAGATTGCTCCCGCGGGAACGACGGTGGAACAAGTGACCCAGGAGCTTTTCGTGGTCAAAAAAGAGCAGAAATTGGTGCTCCTTGAAAAACTGCTTGAAGCCTATCAGGGCCCGGCGCTGGTTTTCGCCAGAACAAAATACGGAGCCGAGAAAGTGATGCGCTACATCCGAAATCTTGGAATAAAAGCGGCCGACATCCATTCCAACCGCTCGCTTCCCCAGCGCCGCGAAGCGCTGGCGGGATTCAAATCGGGAAAATACCGGGTGCTGGTGGCGACCGACATCGCTTCCCGCGGCCTCGATGTCATAGGCATCGAATTGGTTTTGAATTTTGACCTGCCCTCGACTTCTGAAGATTACGTCCATAGAATCGGACGCACCGCCCGGGCCGGAGCCAAAGGACACGCGATTACTTTCGCGATGCCGGACGAGGGCCGAGAAATCCGCGCGATTGAAAACTTAACCAAAAAAGTTCTGCCGATATCAAAACTTCCGGAATCTCTCGCCCGAACCGGTTCCGAATTCATAAAACCGGCCGCGCGCCCGTATTATCGGCCTTATCGCCATCCGCGCCGCCGCGGATACAGATAATATGCCGAAGTTGATTTTCGATATCGAAACCGTGGGCGAAGATTTTGATTCGCTGGACAAAATCTCGAAGGAGGCTTTGACGCGCTGGATTAAAAGGGAAGCTGGCTCTGAAGAAAATTACGAAAATATGCTGGAGGATTTGAAGGCCGGACTCGGCTTCTCGCCCTTGACCGGTGAGATCGTGGCCATCGGCGTCTTGGATTACGAGAAATCAAAAGGGGTAGTTACGTTCCAGGCTCCTGACGAGAAAATCGAAGAGTTCGAAGAGGACGGCGTTCGCTTCAAACAGCTTAACGAGAAAGAAATGCTCGAGAATTTCTGGCAGGGCGCGAAAAATTACAGCGAATTCATAACTTTCAACGGCCGGGGGTTTGACGTTCCATTTCTGATGGTTCGTTCCGCCATTCACGGAATTCGTCCCACCAAAGATTTAATGTCGAATCGCTATCTCTCGAGCCAGCGCGATTTCGCGAAGCATATTGACCTGCAGGACCAGCTGACTTTCTACGGAGCCATGCGGCGAAAAGGAGGATTGCATCTCTGGGCCAGGGCTTTTGGAATAAAAAGTCCCAAAGCCGAAGGGATTAAAGGCGAAGACGTGGGCCGGCTTTTCAAAGAGAAAAAATATCTGGACATCGCCCGCTACAACGTCGGCGACCTCTGGGCTACGGCCGAACTTTATACCTATTGGAAGAATTATTTGGCTTTCTAACATGGGGGCCCGGACGCTCTATAGCGCCGGGCCCTTCACCTCGTGCATGCCTTTCCAATCGCAGAAATAGACATGCGTTTCGGCTTCGTAATCGTTTTTCCTCAAAAAGTTTTGGAGTATTTCGCGAGCCTTAAGCAATTCTCCTTGAAAGAAAAGCGTCTCCTCTTCCTCGGTTTCGAATTTTTTGCCGTACTTGCCGCAGCCCGCGTGAACCCCGAGATTAACCCGATGGCAATGGTGAAGTTTCAGAAGGTCTAAAATATCCTCGAGAGTTGACTGGCGCTCGCCCTCGTTCGCCGGCGAGGAGAGTTTTTTTGCTCCGCCGGCCACGAAGACGCGGTCGGGATTTTGGTAACCCTCGTGTTCAAAAAATAGAGGGTAGAGCTTATTGGCGAAGCGGCAATCGGAACAGAAAACATTGACTGCCTCCGAGATATAATGCGCCGGAGAAATTTCGAGCGGAACAATAGTTTCCATTGTATAATCTTACCTCCTTGGAACAAAATTTTAAAACAATTGTAGCAGAAAGAAAAAACTTTTCAAGCGAGATTAATACTCTTCAAGTTTCTTGGCTTTCTCGTGGTCGCGGATTTTCATCAGAGCTTTGGCTTCAATCTGGCGGATACGCTCTCGGGTCACCCCAAACTCCCGGCCGACCTCTTCGAGGGTATGAGAAATTCCGTCGTCCAAGCCAAAGCGCAGGCGTAAAATCTTCTGCTCCCGCGGCGCCAAATCCTGCAAGATTTCCCGGAACTGGTCTTTGAGCAGCTTTCGCGACGCCTCCTGCGCCGGAGATAAAATTTTTTCATCTTCAATAAAATCCCCCAAAAGCGAATCCTCATCATCCTCGCCCACGGGCTGTTCCAGAGAAACCGTCTCCTGCGAGATTTTCTGAATGTGCCGGATTTTGCCCACCTCCAAATTCATCTCGGCCGCTATCTCTTCAGCCAAAGGGTCCCGTCCCAAATCCTGCGTCAAACGCCTCACCACCTGCTGGTATTTTGAAATCGTCTCAATCATGTGCACCGGAATCCTGATGGTTCGAGCCTGGTCCGCGAGGGCTCTCGTTATGGCCTGGCGAATCCACCAGGTGGCGTAGGTTGAAAACTTAAAGCCCCGGCGCCAGTCAAATTTCTCGACCGCCCTAAAGAGCCCCAAATTCCCCTCCTGAATCAAATCTAGAAGCGTTAAATTCGGAGAGCGGCCCACGTATTTCTTGGCGATGGAGACGACCAGGCGCAGGTTGGCTTTGGCAAGTTTATTCTTGGCCTCGGCGTCCCCTTTCTCGATTCGCTTCGCGAACTCTTTTTCATCGTCAGCGGAAATCAGCGGAATCTTGCCAATCTCCCGCAGATACATCTGCACCGAATCCGCACTGAATTCGCCCAAACCCTCCTCCAGTTTCGGCTCCTTGCTCTTCCCTTTCAAGGTCAGCTTCTCGCCTTCCAGAACATTCACGCCGGTTTCCTCCAGCCGGCGGTACAAATCGTCGAGAAAAATGATATTGTCTTCAATATTTGGAAAAGAATTCAAAATCTCCGCGTAGGTTATGAACCCGCGGCTTCGACCTTTCTCAATCAAGCCCTCGACCTTAATCTCTGAAAATTCCTTTTCTTTCTTTTTGGCCGCCTTAGTCCGCCGGCCTGATTTTAATTTTTTGCTCTTAATTCTTGCCATAAATGGTTCAATTTTACAGAGGCGTTTTGAAATTCCTTCAGGCGCTGGGCCAGAAGACTTTGCTCGCCGGCCAGCTCCAGTTTCCGAATCTCTCCTGATAAAATCTCGAGCTTGGCGCGAACTGCCTCGCGCTCCAGCTCCGACAGAAGATTTTTGAATTCAGAAGGAATATCCGCCATCTCCCCGTATAACAGCTCCGCCTCCAAAGCCAGTTTCGAAAATCTGGCCTGGTAATCTTTTCCGGCCGGAGCCGCTTTCCCAAAAAATCCCTCCAGAAACGGCCGGTTCTCGGCCGAGAAAAACTCTTTCGCCTCTTCGTCCAAATTTTCCAAAAATTCATTCGGCTTCCAAGCCAGCATTCCCAAGACCCGTTCTTCCAATAAATGCCGGCGGGTCTTTTGGCCGAAATCCGCGAGCCCGCCTGCGCGGGCAGGCTTGACCTCGGCCGTGACCCCGGTTTCTTCTTTTCTGAAACCTCTGGAAATTTTTTTCAATTCCTCCCACAGAGGCTCTTCTTTCAGTTCCAAAATTTTCGAAACCTCCTGAACCCAATGGGCCTTCTCAATTTCGTCGTTCAACCGCGCCAAATACGGCAGAATCAAATTTTTAGCCTCGCTCCGAAGCTTTCGCATATCGCCGGAAAACTTCTTTTGAAGGTTCTCCAGAAAGAAGGCGATGACTGGCTTAGCCCCGGACAAGACCTTTCGCCAAAGTTCAGGATCGCGCCCAATAGTTTCAGCAGGATCTTTGCCTTCCGGAACTTCAATTATATTGACGTCAAAACCTTCCCCAAGCGCAAATTCCAGGGCGCGCCTGGCCGCGATTTCTCCGGCTGGGTCGGCGTCGAAAGCCAAAAGCAGTTTCGAGGCCAGCCGTTTTATCAAAGCCAGATGCCCTCTCCCCAAGGCCGTGCCGGAAGTGGCTACCACGTTTGTAATACCGGCTTGATGCGACATTATAGCATCCATTTGCCCCTCCACCAGCACGCAAACGTTTTGTTTTCTAACCTCGTCCCGAGCCCTGTCCCAGAGATATAAAATACGGGATTTGTCATAAAGAATAGTGTTGGGAGTATTAATGTATTTGCCTTCGTTGGTTTCCTTTTCAAAAATTCTTCCGGAAAAACCAATCACCCGTCCGGAAGGGTCAAAAATCGGAAACATGATGCGGCTTCGGAAGCGGTCGTAGAAAGAAGCTTTTTCGGAACGGATGGCAAGTCCCGCCCGCTCCGCCTCTTCCCTTTGGAAGTCTTTGGCCTTCAAATGATTCAAAACATTCTCCCAGCCGTCCGGCGCGAAGCCCAAGCGAAAAGATTGGACCGTGTCTTCGCGAAGGCCGCGATTTTTTAAATAATCCAGGGCTTCCTTATTTTTTGAAAGTTCTGACTGATAATAGCGGGTTGCTTCTTCCAAAAGAGTCAGACTGCGCTTTCGCTGGGTTAGAAGGCGCGGGTCTTCCTTCCTCAAGACCACTCCGGCGCGGGAAGCCAGGAGCTCCAGCGCTTCCGGAAACTCCACCCCTTCAATCTGGGAGACGAAACGAAAAATATCTCCGCCGGCGTCACAGCCGAAACAATGCCAGATTTCCCGCGCGGGCGAAACGTAAAAAGAAGGCGTCTTTTCGCTGTGGAAGGGACAAAGCGCCTTGAAATTGGCTCCGGCCTTGGATAGACGCAGATAGGAACCGACCAAGTCCACAACGTTGACCCGTTTTTTGATTTCTTCGACCGGCGAAGCCATAATTACAATAATATAATGAAACGAATTTTTATCGCAATCAACTTTTCAAATATATCACTATGCTACCGGCGCGCCTTCTCGCGTTCGGTTTTACTAAGATGCGACTTGCGCAGACGCACGTTTTTGGGAGTGATTTCGAGATACTCATCTTCGGCCATCAACTCAAGCCCGCGCTCAACGGTAAGCTCAAACGGCGGCACCAAATCAATCGCCTCATCCGACCCCTTGGACCGCATGTTGGTCAACTGCTTGCCTTTGGTGGGGTTCACGGCCATTTCTACGCCTTTGGAAGTGTTGCCGATGACCATTCCTTCATATACTTCAACATTGGGACCTATGTACAGCGTGCCGCGCTTCTGCAGCCCCCATAGCGCGTACCCCAGCGCCTTGCCGTTCGCCATAGACACCATAGAGCCGACGGCGCGCTTTTGTATTTCTCCGGCGTAGGGTTTGAAACCGATAACGCGCGAAGTAAAAATCCCCTCGCCTTTTGTGTCGATGATAAATTGGCCGCGGTATCCCAAAATGCCGCGAGTGGGCCCTTCAAAAATCAACCGCATAAGCTCGTCGCGCTGGAATAAATTTTTTAAGACAAAAGCGCGCGAACCCAGGCGTTCGATAATAACTCCTTGGTATTCCCGCGGTATATCGATAATGACTTCTTCAAACGGCTCGGAGACCTCGCCATCATTTTCCTTACGGAAAATGACTTGCGGCTGGGACACTTGGAGTTCGTAGCCCGCGCGTCTCATATTTTCGAGCAAAATCGCGATATGAAGCTCTCCGCGGCCATATACCCGGGAACTGTCGCTTGAGGAAAAATCAACGCGCAGACCGACGTTTACTTCAAGTTCCCGAGTCAGGTAGTCGCGTAGCTCGCGCGAAGTGACGTGCTTTCCTTCGCGCCCTCCAAACGGCGAATTATTCACCAAAAACGTAAGGGCGATGGTTGGCTCGTCCACGGCAATCGCGGGAAGCGCCTCGGTCTCGGCATCCGTGGTCACGGTTTCACCAATATCAATATCGGGAAGCCCGGCCACCAGCACGATATCACCAGCTTCGGCCCGGGCCACTTCTTTCTTCTTCAAACCTTCAAACGCGAAAACTTTTGTCAGCCTGCCGGAGCGAGTCTCCCCATCCGGCTTTTTCACGAATATGCTTTCTCCCGCGGAAATCACGCCTTCATATATCCGCCCCACGGCCAAACGTCCTAAGAAATTATCGTACCCAAGGTTAAACGGCTGGAAGCGCAAGGGTTTTCGCGTAAGCTCCGGGGAAGACGCGCACGGCACATACTCGAGAATCGTATCCAAAAGGGGTGATAGGTCTCGCGATTCGTCCGCGAGAGCGCGCTTGGCAACGCCGAGGCGGCCGTTCGCGTACACCACCGGAAAATCTATCTGCTCCTCGCTCGCGCCAAGCTCAAAAAATAGTTCCAGCACCTGCTCCTTGCAGCGCGCGGGGTCCGCCGCGGATTTATCAATCTTATTGATAACCACGATGGGCCGCAAACCAAGCTCAAGCGATTTTTTGAGGACAAAACGGGTTTGAGGCATGGGGCCTTCCTGCGCGTCCACCACCAAAAGCACCGAATCGATGGAACGCAACACGCGCTCAACTTCGGAACCGAAATCCGCGTGGCCGGGAGTGTCCACCAGGTTTATTTTCGTACCGCGATACGCGATAGCGGCATTTTTTGAGTAAATGGTAATGCCGCGCTCTTGTTCAAGCGCGTTTGAATCCATGGTCACGCCCTCTTTGAAAACGCCCGCCTGCAGCAAGAGCGCGTCGGTGAGCGTCGTTTTCCCGTGGTCAACGTGCGCGATAATAGCGATATTTCGTATCTCCATAAAAAAATCCCCGGCGTTGCGAGGCGTTTATTTATAATATAGAAAAAAGGAATCCGCGTCAATAAAGAAGGTCTGCAGCCGCTTGACAACTGCAGACCTAGACGAGACGAAGAGCGTTGAGTCTCACGAACTCCAGCGTATCCCACGCCAAGTCCTTTATCTCCTCAATGGCTCGGGAGTATCGGCCCTCGTTGGGATGCTGAAGCTGCGCGAGAAGCTCCGTCGTGTACTCACTATCGGCGGCGGTGATTTTTGCGAATAGATCGCGCTCTTGCGCGTTAGCGATGTCAGGATAGTGGCGCATCACTGTTCGCTTTGAATCGTCAGCCGTTTCCACCTTTTGCCACCAGAGAATCCTTCGCGCAACATGCACTGGAGCTTCGAGCACTTTCTGGAGAAATCGGTGGAGTTCGGTGATTTCCATTGTGGGAAGCGCGCTCAATCCTTTCTCCAGTCTCCGCAACTTGTTGCGAAGATAACCGCGGACATCCTCAATGCCGTTTGCGTCGTCGAAAACTAAAAGCGGCAACGGATTCTCCTTGATTAGACCCCCATTTTCCGCTGCGTATCGCAAGTGGGCAGCAAATGACAGCCCGATGTGATGAAGCGGGGTTCCCGCGATGTGCAAGTCGAGTGGAATCATTTCGGCAGGCACATGACGATCGGCGGCGGCTTGATTGATTCCACGAAGTGCATCAAAGACCTCGCGTCGTTTCGCCGGATCGTACACAACCACGCAGTCGATATCGCTACGCTGGTTGTAACTGTTCCAGAGAATCGAGCCGCAGAGAATTCCGCCGACAACACCGTCAGCAGCTTCCAAGTCTTGCCTAATCTTGTTGACAATAGTCGTGAAGTCCAATAGTTGAGGAATTTTTTTCTCTCCGACTTCATTCCAAGAGAACACTTTACCCACGATTATCACCTCCTTTCAGGTTGTTAGGGTGCAAAAGTTTCTCCAATGACATTACAAGAAAAATCATTAAACGTCAAACAAAAAATCCTTATGAAAAAATTTCTTTTGCCCCTGCGCTACCGCCTGTGCTTTTTGCCGTGGCGCTGCGATAAAGCGCTTGCGGCGGCAGACTTTTCGGCCGCAGATGAATACGGGTTTCTCAAAACATTTGAAGCTCTGCTGGCCGCTTTTTTACCTGTTGTTTTAGGATGTGCCATTGAATTACTTTTAAACTAATAAAATAGCGGTTACGACTATTCCGCAATTCAAGTTTATCGCATGCCGCCATAGATAGGCTGTGTATAACTGCTCGGGTTTTGCTCGGTTGAATATGATATACTGACTATATGCTTACCCCTCGTCTAAAACAAATAAAGGATTACGTTGCCCATACTCTATCTAAAAAAGGCATGGCGCCAACTGAACGTGAGATTGCTCGCCGGTTTAAGATTTCTCCATCTACTGCTCATGAGCATATAGAAATGTTGCAAGAAAGAGGATATCTAGAAAAAATCCAAAAGCGTGCGCGGGGTATTAGAATCTTAAAATCACCATCAACCCTTATACGCATCCCACTTCTGGGAACTATTGCTGCTGGGGAGCCAATTCATGTATTTGAGGAACAAAAGGAAACAATTGCGGTACCGCAAAATAAGGTTCCGCGCCAAGGCGAAGTATATGCCTTACAAGTAATCGGGAATAGCATGCTTGATGAAAATATCAAAGATGGAGATACTATTTTAATCAAAAAACAAAGTGTGGCCGAGAACGGGGAAAAAGTGGTCGCGCTTCTCAACGGCAACGAGGCAACGCTCAAAACTTTTTATAAAGAAAAAGGTCAAATAAGATTACAGCCGGCAAATAAGAATTATCAGCCAATTATAGTAAAGAGAGGTCAAGATTTTTCTCTACAAGGAATTTTGTTTGATGTAATAAAAACTAGTGAAACAATCCAGCCAACACAAACTTTTGTTTTGCCCCCTGAAAAAGATTTTCAAGAAAGAGGCAATGTTTCTGATTATCTAAATAAGGTTTATAACGGCGATATAATGCATGTTTTGAAAGATTTACCGGACAATAGCGTTAATATGATTTTTGGAGATCCTGATTATAATGTCGGCATTAAATACGGAAGCAATAATTATACAAAAAATTTTGATGACTATATAAACTGGTATATAGAACTTACCAAAGAATCAATGCGCGTTCTCAAAAATGACGGTAATCTTTTTGTGATGAATTATCCGCAACAGAACGCCCACCTCCGTGTTAAGTATTTGGATTTACAATTCCCGCATATTAACGAATATGTTTGGGTCTATAATACGAATGTAGGACATACTCCAAAAAGATTTACAACGGCACACCGAAGCATACTACATGTCAGAAAAAATGCTGATAATAAATTTTTCAAAGACGAGGTTGCGCTCCCATACAAAAATCTGGCAGACAGAAGAATCCGTCAGAATTTGGCAAATGGATCAAAGGGGAGAATGCCTTATTCTTGGTTTGAGTTTAATCTTGTAAAAAATGTGAGCAAGGAAAAAACTTATCACGCCTGCCAAATTCCGCAAAAATTAACAGAAATGTTAATTAAAGCGGCGACCAAGCCAAAAGATATAGTTTTAGTTCTTTTTGGTGGTAGTGGCGCGGAAATAGATGTCTGCAGAAGCTTAAATCGTCAATTTATTTCCGCCGAGATAGACAAAAAATACTGTGACATTATAAACACTCGCTTGGCAAATGGCTTTATCGCACCAGAGCATAAACTATTTAGAGGACGAAAAAGAATTGAAAATTAACGAAAGTCAGGCGACAAAAGAGGATAAGTTTCAAAAAGACCCTTGATTTTTGGAAGTGGGGCCATGCCGGAGGGCGGTCGAGCAAACGCACCGGCAAATTTTGCGAGAGATCGGCGGTTTAATAAAACTGCTACCAGATGAGTGAAAGTTAGCAGGGTATTCACTCGTCCATAATCATGTTGCGCGTTTTCGTGTCCTAGTGTGTGCATTTTTACATCTTCATTAAGAGCTAAAACATCTAGGAAATATAAAAATACATCAACAGGAACGCCGCCAACTTCGGGAAGGCGTTTTTTAAGCACGGCTAAAGATAATTTTGGCGGAATATACCTCCATTTATTTTCTTGATTTCGCTTATGGTCCAACATAAAAGCCATTCGGAATATAAGCATGCCCAAAAGTTCTAATCCAAACATATCCGCCCGCATAAGATGTTCAATTTGTTCGAATAATGCCCCAAAAGTTAAATCATTACCAACTTTTTTTCCTTTTGTCATTATAAAAGGGTTCATGTCGTTTTTATTATTCGTAGTTTCTCCTGTTATATAATGTTTCCGTTTGAAATCAGGGGCAGCTTCTTTCCCGGGTTTACCAACGGCAATCACAAAATCGCCACTTTTATAAATTTCAGTCATCTTTCTTTTTTCTTGATTTTTACCTTTCGGGAACGCTATTGCTTCTTTCAACATTTCTGCGCGGCGAGATCTTGCGAATGGACTTAATTTAAGCCCCGCTGTAAGTGCTAACTCCTTATTGATAGCCGAAATATCTTTTTCAGATATGCCCAGCTTCAAATAAAATTTCTTTGTTATTGTTTCCATATTATTTGATAAGATACGAGATGTCTTTTTTATAAACCTCTGCAAATTTGCTTTTTCCCAACTGGCGGAGAGGGCGAGATTCGAACTCGCGATGGGATTTCTCCCATACTTGCTTTCCAAGCAAGCGCACTAGGCCACTATGCGACCTCTCCAATTCTGAAACATTATCTCGAAACGTTCTTCCTGGCAATAACGGCGACGCGCGAGAGATTCGCCGGAAAATCATCAGCCGTAAGCCGGAGGGTCCGAATATCGCTAAGCCCTGAATCGCGGCAAATCCGGCGAATTTCGTCCAAAGAATGGGGCTTAAATTTATAGACCATCGCCAAGACCGCGCCAGCCGGATTTCGCCTCACTCCCAAATTCAAAAACATTCCGCCGGGGCGAAGGAGCGAGGCTAAGCGCGGGATAACGACTTCGACTGGAACGTGCTCCAAGGCGCCGCTGGTAATCACGGCGTCGAAAAAATCAGGCGGGACGTTGAACGCCTGTTTGGTGTAAAAATCGTCCAAAATTTCCGGCGTATTCAAATCGTTTTGGAAAAGACGCACGTTATCAATTCCCTCTTCTTGAGTGAGAAGCGCCATCTCGCGGAGCATGCGGCGGTCAATGTCAGAAGCATAAATTTCAATATCTGGAAAACGCTTGGCGAGATAAAGCGCCACGAGTCCAGTGCCGGCGCCGGCGTCGAGAACCTTGCTTCCTTTTGAAAAAGAAAAATCAACGCGCTCGAGAAAATTTTCCACGCCCCGCTTAAAACCCGTGAGGGTAAGAAAAGCGTCGTAGACGTTCGCGAGCGAACCATATTGAGAACGAGGAGCGGAGTTTTGGCTCATAGCGACATCTCACGCAATCTTTTTACGCGCTCCTTTATCGGCGGGTGGGTCATAAAAAGTTTCGCGAACCAGCCGACGGTGTTTTTCTTTCCCTGATACGGGTCGTCGAGCCACAAATGGGCTGTGGCGTGATTGGCTTGGCGCATCGGAGTATTGTCATGCGCCAGCTTTTCCAAAGCCGAGGCCAGGCCGTCGGGATATCGCGTCAGCAACACCCCGGAAGCGTCAGCCAGAAACTCCCGCTTTCTCGAAACTGCCAACTGAATTAAAATCCCCGCGATCGGAGCCAAAATCGCGAGAACGATTCCAACCAGAAGAAAAATAGCTGAAGCCTGCCCCTCCCGGTCATTCCTGCCTCTCCACCAGATTGAGCGCAAAAATATGTCCGAGAGAAGCTGAACCACTCCCACCAGCACCACGACCACGGTCGAAACCAGCATATCGCGGTTTCCGATGTGGCTCATCTCGTGCGCCAAAACACCCTCGAGCTCGGCGCGGTTCATAATTTTCAAAATGCCGCTAGTAACCGCCACAACCGCGTGCTCGGGGTCGCGGCCGGTGGCAAAGGCGTTCGGCTGGGGAGAATCAACCAGATAAATTTTTGGCTTGGGAATGCCGGCAGTAATCGCGAGGTTTTCTACAATATTATGAACTTCAGGCGCGGCTGAATTCGGAAGCGGCCGCGCTCCGGTAGTGGCGATGACGATTTTATCCGAGTACCAATACGAGGCGAGGCTCATCAAAATGCTCAAACCGAAGGCAAAAATAAAAATAACGGGATTGCCGTAAATTCTTGAGAAAGCCCAGCCCAGAGTGGTTACGATAATCAAAAAAATCGCAATCAAAAGCCAAGTCTTGCGGATGTTTGAATCCTTATGAGTCCAGATTGTCGCCATACTTAAAACGAAACTTTGACTGGTTCGCGCTCGGCCGGGGTTTCGTCGAGGTCGAAAAATTCTTCTTTCTTGAAGCCGAAAGCTCCGGCCACGAGGTTCGAAGGAAAGATTTCGATTTTATTGTTCAGTTCCAGCACATTGGAGTTGAAAAAACGCCGCGCGGCCTGAATTTTGTTTTCGGTGTCAGAGAGTTCCCGCTGAAGTTCGAGAAAATTCGTATTGGCTTTAAGCTCCGGATAAGCCTCGGCAATAGCAAAAATGCTTTTGAGCGCTCCGGTCAGCATATTCTCTTTAACCGCCTGCTCATGAGCTGTTCCTCCGCCTTTCAAAGCCTCGGCGCGAGCTTTCGTAACGTTTTCAAAAGCGGATTGCTCGTGCTTGGCGTAGCCTTTCACGGTCTGAACCAGGTTAGGAATCAAATCATATCTTCGCTTCAATTGAACCTCAATGTCTGACCAGGCTTCTTTCGCGCGGTTTTTCAGCGTAATCAGCCGGTTATACGCCAAAATCAGCCAAAGAATAACTACCGCCACCACTCCTAAAATAATCCAAAGAGTTGTCATCTATTTCATTATACTACAAATCGGATTCAAGCGTAAGTCGGAGGTTTTTCTTGAGCGCCTCTTTGGTGCGCGATGAGGCGCGCCAGGGCGTATAAAGCGCTCGAAAGCCGGTTCAAATATTTTCGCGCGTTCTCACTAACCGCTGCGGGATTTTTTTCGGCATAGTTAAGCAGAGCGCGCTCGGCGCGGCGCGCGAGAGCCCGCGCGAAATCGCACCAAGCGCCGAGTTCCACCTCGCCCGCCACCCTAAACTCGGCGACGGGCGGAATCTCTTTTTCAATCGCCCTGATAAGCGCCTCTAGTTTGCGAACCGCAAATTCCCCCAGATGTTTATCCGCGCCGGCCAATTGGGCCTGCACGATAAAAAGCGCCTCTTGAAACTCGCGGAAAATTCCTGCCGCCGAAATCACTTTGCCCTCGAGATTGAAAGCGACATCTTTGCTCCGGCTGCGGCATAGGCCCAAGAGAGAATTCAGCTCGTCCATCGTTCCCAAAGCTTCAAAAACAGGGTTAGTTTTCGAAAGCCGCTCTCCAGGTTTGGAAGAGAAGAGATTGGTTTCTCCTTTATCTCCCTTCCCGGTGTAGAGCATCAAGCCGCGATTTCAATCTCGCACACTCCGGCCACGCAGGCGAGCTCCTGCTTAACGTCGGATTCGTCCTCTTTTTCATAGGTGACTATCTTGGAAAAATCCAGGTGCGCGACTTTCCGGCTAAGCGCTTCATAGGTTTTTTCGTCAATCGCTTCGTACGGAGCGAGTTGGTAGACATAGTTCGTCCGCGGCAAAAAGGAAAGTCCGCCGACCAAATCCCAATTTTCGTACACCCAGTTGGCGACGCTAATCCATTCATCGTCTCCGACCGAAATGGTCACGGAAGGATTGTGTTCGGTGTAATGTTTCTTGACCATTTTCCAGTGCTCCAGCTGTTCGAGCGCGCTCAAGTCGTCGCGGAAGATTCCGCCTTCCGGAGCTTTGACCGGAAATTCCAGCACATATGTATTCGCGCCGTCTTTCGGCTGTCCCACCTCCGGATGATACGGTATCCCCTGGTCGCGGAGCATTTTGAACAAAGAGTCGGTCGCCGAGATGCGCACCCGCCGGACATAGTATTGGGAATGGCGGGGATGCATGCCGGAAGCGGAATCAACCAGCTGGGAAACGGTGCCGGACGGCTTAACGCAGGTAATCGTCGCTGAACGCCTGACCCCGAAACGCGTGGCGTATTCTTCGTTCGTCCGGAGCGCCTCGTTTTTCATTTTTTCGAGCATTTCCGGCGTCCGGACGGCCGGCGAATCCCACTGGCCGGTGATGGAAACGCC
This sequence comes from Candidatus Giovannonibacteria bacterium RIFOXYD1_FULL_48_21, assembly GCA_001778985.1. Classification (GTDB taxonomy): domain Bacteria; phylum Patescibacteriota; class Minisyncoccia; order JACPKW01; family UBA11713; genus UBA11713. Next base: position 73,200 of record MFIU01000004.1, read on the forward strand.
CAAGAGCCGGTCCTCTTCGCAATTTTTCTTCCATTCCGGAGAAAGATATTGAAAATCCGTAAGAGTGGACTGGTAGGTTCCAAGAATAGTGGCGAGCCGCGTCTTTCGCAAAAGCGTTTCTTCGTTGTCTTCCGCCCGGGCGATGATTTCCGTGAGGTTGCAGAACTGTTTCGGCTTCAAAATAATCTCGCCGCACGGATTCGTTCCCCATTGGATATCTTCATCTTTTACCTTTTCCCAGCGACGAGGCGGCATCGTGTATTGAAGATTTTCGCGGTTAAAAATTCCCCGCTCCCCGGAACCGCTTTTGGCCAGCGCCAGCCATTCTTCCATAAATTCTTCGGTCGCGGGCTTTTGGTTGTAGACTGTGGAATTGTTCGCCAATGACAGCTGGGTGTCGGTGAGATAAAACTGCCCTTTTTTGGCGTCCCTCATTTCAACATCGTCAAGGTCGGAAAGCGAAATAAGGGCGCTCCGCCTTACGCCGCCGGCGACGACGCATTCGCCGATTTTGCAGATGATGTCGTGCGCGGCGCGGTTGGAAAGCCGCCGGCCTTGATATTTTAAAATCCGGGCGCGCGTAAATTCCAAAAGCTGGCGCAAAGGTTCGGGTCCGGAACTTTTCCCGCCCATGGTCTTAAGCCTGGCGCCCGCGGGCCGGAGCTTGGAAAAATCGAACTTGACGTCGTTTCCGTCGTACCAGGTCTGCATTCCGAAAGTCAAGGCGTCGGCCCAGCCCTCGCGGCTGTCCTCAACGACATAATTCAGAAGCTCTCTGCCGCCCTGCCTTTTGATTTGCGGCAAAGCTTGGATGTTTTGACTTTCCACCGAGAACCCGACCCCTGCCCCGCACATGAGAATATAGAGAATTTCCGCGAAATCTTGAATGGTTCTGGGCGCAGTGTAAGAACAATTGTAGGCGCAGACGTTAGTTTTTCGCGCCGCCTTGCCCGCGAACTGCATGAGCCGCATGGAAGGCATCACTTCTTGTTTTAAAATCGCCTCCCGGAGTTCTTCGTATTCCGCCTCCGAGAGCCGGTCCGCCAGGTTCTCTTTCATGAAGTTAAGGTAACGCCCGACGGTTTCGATCCACGTTTCCCGCCGGCCTTCTTCTTCGATCCAGCGCGCGTAAGAACGGTAGAAAACAAATTCCGAGAGAGGGTTTCTGAAATATTTTTTGCTTTCGCTAACCAGCTGACGCACATGCTCCGGAACCGCGCCGCGTTCCCGGCGGATTTCAGCCCGCTTTTCGCGGTAAAGAATGTAGGCCTTGGCCGTCTTCGCGAACCCTTGATAAATAAGTTCTTCTTCCGCCAAATCCTGCACCATCTCGACATGCGGCAGGAAGTCGCCGTTGCGGCTGACTTTTTTGAGCTTCAAAAGATCTCTATAGACGAGCTCTGAAATTTTATCGGCTTCAGCCTCGCCTGCTTCGCCGGTCGCGTAAAACGCCCGCGCCACCGCCTGCGTAATTTTTTTAATGTTGAAAGGCGCAATCTGGCCGTCGCGTTTGCGGATTTGGATTAGGGATGGAACCATGATTGCTTTTTTCAGTTCTGGGGGCATATTTCAAGAGCGGCCTTAGGAGTGGTCACTGATTTTGGATTCGCGGCCACCCAGCGGTAGAGCGCCGGGCTTATGAGCGCGGCAAAAATCGTATTGCCTAAAAGGTGCCGGGCGGTAAAAGGAATCTGCCCGATAAGCGCCGCCATAAACGGCTGGCCGAAAAAAATAGGGCCGATAGTGAGCCCGGTTAAAGCGTCGTATAGTATCGTTCCTCCCACGGCAAAAAGGGAATAATTGAGGGCGGAACTCTCGCGATTCTTGAAAAATAAAGCGGCCAGAATCCCCAGAAGGCCGTAAGCAAAAGCCGTAACCCATGTCCAGACCCCGATTCCCGAGGTAAAAAGGTCGTAGATGACCATATTAGCGAACGCGAAACAAAAACCCGCCGCCGCCCCGTAGCGCTTGCTAAAAGGCATCTGAGCCGTAAGCACCGGTTCGATATTGGCGGGACGAAAAGGAATCAAACGCACCAAAAAAACAAGCAGCCATCCAGCAAAAAACTTCTTGACCATGGTAATGATATTTTACCCGTAGAATTTTCCGCCAACAATGGCTTTCCTGTGCAAAACCGCCTCGGGTTCAGTAATCCTCGTGGGGCATTGGCCCCGCCGCGGCGGGATTCTCTTTTTTTGGAAGTTCGGCCACGATAACTTCCGTGGTCAAGAGCATGGCCGAAGCTGAAGCCGCGTTTTGGAGAGCCGAGCGGGTAACTTTTTTTGGGTCCACGATGCCGGCTTGTATCAAATCCTCATATTTTCCGGTGGCGGCGTTGTAGCCTAAATTATCTTTCAGTTTTAACACCTCTTCCGTCACCACCGCGCCCGAAACCCCGGCGTTTTCCGCGATTTGCCAGAGGGGTTTCATAATGGCTAGCCTCAGAATTTCAATTCCGGTAACCTCGTCGCGATCCTGGCTCCTGGAATCTGTTTTCACGAGCATTTCATCCAATACTTTCGCCGCCCGGACCAGCGCCACGCCTCCGCCCGGCACGATTCCTTCTTCAATCGCGGCTTTGGTGGCCGAAATCGCGTCCTCAATCCGATGCTGTTTTTCTTTCTGCTCCACTTCGGTGGCCGCCCCAACCCTAATCACCGCCACGCCTCCGGAAAGTTTCGCCAATCTTTCTTCCAATTTCTCGCGGTCATAGTCCGAGTCGGTTTTTTCAATCAAAGCCTTGAGCTGTTTCATCCGTTTTTCAATGTCGCCCTTCTCACCTTGGCCGCCTACCAGCGTCGTGTTCTCTTTGGCGGCGATAACTTTCTTGGCGTGCCCCAACATGGCCAGTTCGGCTTTCTCGAGTTTCAATCCGGCTTTTTCCGAAATAACTTTGCCGCCGGTAACCACCGCGACATCTTCCAGCATTTCTTCCCGGCGGTCGCCGTAGCCCGGAGCTTTGACCGCCAAGACATTAAAGGTTCCGCGAATTTTGTTCACGACGAAAGTGGCCAAGGCTTCGCCCTCAACGTCCTCGGCGATAATCACAAGTTCCTTTTTGCCTTTCTGCGCCACCTTCTCCAAAAGCGGCAAAATTTCCTGGATGGAAGAAATTTTCTTGTCCGTGATTAAAATATCCACGTTTTCATAAACCGCTTCCATGCGTTCGGCGTTCGTAACCATATAGTGCGAGATGTAGCCGCGGTCAAACTGCAGACCTTCCACAATTTCGTAGGAAAGGCCGAAAGTCTGCGACTCTTCCACTGTAACCACGCCGTCCTTGCCGACTTTATGAATCACTTCGGCAATTCTCTCGCCGATCTCCGCGTCTTTGGCGGAGATGGTGGCCACCTGCGCGATGTCTTCCTTTTTTTCGCCCACCGGAATCGCGAGTTTTGCCAGATACTCCACCACGGCTTGGCTGGCTTTCTCAATACCGCGCTTCAAACCCATCGGGTTCGCTCCGGCGGCGATATTCTTAAGGCCTTCGGTGACGATGGCTTGAGCCAGCAAAGAGGCCGTAGTCGTTCCGTCGCCGGCCACATCGTTGGTCTTTGAAGCAACTTCTTTCACAATCTCCGCGCCCAAATTTTCGAGCTTATTCGGGAGTTCAATTTCCTTGGCAATCGTAACCCCGTCGTTGGTAATCGTGGGCGCGCCGAAACTTTTCTCCAGAACCACGTTCCGGCCCTTAGGCCCGAGGGTTATTTTCACGGCGTTCGCCACCTGGTCCACCCCGCGCTTCAAGGCTTCGCGCGCTTCGATGTTAAAAACAATTTGTTTTGGCATATTATTCTTCGATTATTGCTAAAATATCTTCTTCTTTGGCGATAAGATATTCTTTCTCGTCAATTTTTATCTCAGTCGGGCCGTATTTGGAGAAAAGAACTTTTTGACCTTTCTGGACCGCGAGCGGGACAAGTTTTCCTTCGTCAGTCCTCCGGCCTTCGCCCACTTCCAGCACCCGACCCTGCTCCGGCCGCTCTTTCTCGGCCGTATCCGGAATCACGATGCCGGATTTGGTTTTGCCTTCTTTTTCTTCGGGGCTCAAAGGTTCGATTAAAACCCTGTCCCCCAACGGCTTTAGCTTTAACATATAAATATAATGCTAATCTACTAATTTATCCGAATGACACGAATATTCGCCGCATTCGCATATCATTCGTGGATTTGAATCATACTAGCACTTTCAGTGCTAGACTGCTAATTCTCTATTTTAGGCAAGTCCAAAGCATTGTCAAGCCATTGAATAGAAAGCGGTAGATTTGACAACCTTTATATTATCTACTATAACTGGAAAAAAGGAGGTATAGATCATGAAAAAGAAAAGAAAGGTGTGGTGTTTTGCTCTTCTCATTAAGTTTCGAAAGTCTGGGCTTTTGGCCATCCATAAGGTGGGGGCGTTTAATAAAATAGACGCCTTACGCATCTTTCGTACTCTCCATGATATGCGCCCCTTAAAAATTAAGAATGTGTGGCGGGAAGGCATAACAAATGTCGAGTATGGATTGATAGAAGGAGGTTCCCAAGTTATCAAGTTCACGAAATCTCGCTAGGGGTTTACTGCAAAGGAGGTGTCAAATCAACCCAAAAGGAGGAGACGACAATGATCTTTGAGGCAATTTGTTGGATAGCATTGCTGGTGTGGGGCTCCACATTCGTAATATCGGTGGCCTGCCCGCGCCTTGCTAGGCGTCTGCTGGGGGAGGGAAGGTCTCTCTTCATCCCTCCAGAAGACATATAGAGCAGTGTACCTAAGGGGCAGCAAACGGCCGTGCGTAAAAATCAGTATGCACGAGCCGTTTTCTTTTGCGCGTTATCTCGTGCGGATAATTTTTTATAGTAGCAAAGTCAAAGATATTTTCAGTTATCCCAAGTTTTGCCGCCAGATTTCTTGCCTTCTTCTCCCCACCGACGTAGTCAAAAACTTTTTTAACATTCCTCTGATATCTCCATTTTTCTAGCTTTCTGAGGGCTGAAAGAAGCTTTGTTACCTCTTGTTTCGATGGTGCCTTGAATCCTTGAGACATAAATCTTAAGCATGCAAATAGGTCTGCGGGGTGAGTAATTTTATTTACGCGAAGACTTTTTTCTTTAAGATCGTGAATGGCATTTGGTAAGGCAATAATTTTTCTATGCCAATTTTTTGATGCCACATATTTTAAGGGGAGCGCGAAACCGTTAATGGTAAAATTAGAATGTGCGATTAGATTCTTTGTAACACTTTTCTCATTAGAAATATGAATATCAAGATAAATATAATCAGAAAGTTGTCTTGGGTTATTTACCTTTTTTCTCTTTAATGTAATTTCATCCTTTCTTTTCAGAAGACCGTACGTGAATCCAACCAATCTCAGTTTTTCGATGAATTTCTTTTTATTTCCGATAAACAGAATGTCGTAATCGCGTTGTGGCAGTTTCTTGTGAAAGAAATGATAATATAAGGCATTTCTTACCACGCCCCCAACAACATAAATCTTGGTGTGTTTAGGAGCTGCTTGTATAACCTGCTTTAATATCTCGTTTGTCTTTGGATCCTGCATAAAGATTGGCGGATTGCCCGAAAAGTTTTTTCTGTCCATATGATTATTATATTCTGATTGCTAAATAAATAATGACCTTCTCCTTAAACTTTTTTAAGCCATGTTCCAGTCAAGGAGTTTTTGCTGTGTTTTAAATCCTCTGGAGTTCCCTCGGCTACAATGCGGCCGCCTTTGTCCCCGCCCTCCGGACCGAGGTCTAAAATCCAGTCGGCGTTTTTTAGAACATCAAGATTATGCTCAATCACCAAAACCGTGTTGCCTTTGTCAACGAGAGCCCGAAGAACTAATAAAAGTTTTCTAATATCTTCAAAATGAAGCCCGGTCGTGGGCTCGTCGAGAATATAAAGAGTTTTCCCCGTAGCTTTCTTGGCAAGCTCTGTGGCTAGCTTTACTCTTTGCGCCTCCCCTCCGGAAAGCGTGGTGGCTGATTGTCCCAATTTCATGTAACCAAGTCCGACTTCGTTCAGGGTTTCGAGGCGCTGGCGAACTTGAGGGATATTTTTAAAAAATTTAAGCGCCTCTTCGATGGAAAAATCCAGCACCTGGGCGATGTTCACGCCGTTATAATGAATCGCCAAAGATTCTTTGTTGTAGCGCGTCCCCTTGCACTCTTCGCATTCCACGTAAATATCGGGCAGAAAATACATTTCGATTTTTTTAACACCCTGGCCCTCGCAAACCTCGCATCGGCCGCCTTTGACGTTAAATGAGAAGCGTCCGGATTTGTAGCCGCGGCTTCTGGCTTCGCGGGTCTTCGCGAAAATTTCCCGGACGAAAGAGAAAGTTCCGGTGTAGGTCGCGGGATTGGAACGGGGCGTGCGGCCGATGGGCGACTGGTCCACCACCACGACTTTGTCCAAAAATTCCAAGCCTAAAATCTCATCATGCCTGCCGGGATTTTCCTTTGAACCGTAGAAATGCTTCAAAAGGGCAGTAGCCAAAATATCGTTGACTAAAGTGGACTTGCCGGAGCCGGAAACGCCGGAAACGCAGACGAATTTTTCCAAAGGAATATCAACCGAGATATTTTTAAGATTATGTTCTTTTGCGCCTTTGATAATTAACTGAGGTCCGACCTCAGGGTTTTTTCGAGGTCGGACCTCTAATTTCCGGCGCCCTGCCAAATAATCCGCAGTTAAAGTTTTAGCCCGCAGTAATCGGCGATATGTCCCCTCAAAAATAACCTGCCCTCCGTGTTTTCCGGCCCCGGGGCCCAAATCCAAAATCCAATCAGCCTGGCGCATGGTTTCGCGGTCATGCTCCACGACCAAAATGGTGTTTCCATAATCGCGAAGTTTTTTCAGCGTCTGAATGAGGCGAGCGTGGTCGCGGGGATGAAGGCCAACCGAAGGCTCGTCCAGAACATAGATAACTCCGGAGAGGCCGGAGCCGATTTGGGTCGCCAATCTTACTCTCTGCGCCTCTCCTCCGGCCAGGGTAGTCGAGGAGCGGTCCAAGGTCAGATATTCCAGACCCACATCCAGCAAAAAACGAAGCCTGGCCGCGATTTCTTTTAAAAGCGGAGAGGCAATATTCGCACTCGCTTTTCCTTTTGAAAAATCTTTTTCAAGTTTTTTCACGAAACCCAGGGCAGATTCGGCGGATTCGGCCGCGAGATCCGCGATATTCTTTCCCGCCATCAAGACCGAAAGAGCCTCTGGTTTCAACCTTTTGCCTTTACACTTCGGACAAGGCTCAAAAGTCATATAACGCTCGATCTCGGAGCGGGTCCATTCGGACTCGGTTTCTTTCCAGCGGCGCTCCAAATTCGGGATAACGCCTTCGTACCCGCCTGCCTGCCCGTCCCCATTAAGAATTAACTCCACAACTTTTTTAGGGAGTTCTTTGACCGGAATCGAAAGCGAGAAGCCGTGTTTCTCCGCAAGGTCGGAAAGGGTGTACCAGTACCAGGACTGCCGGCCCACGCGGTGCGAAGCTCTGGCCCAAGGAAAAATCGCGCCCTCCTCCAGGGTCAAATTTTTGTTAGGAAGGACCAGATTCGGGTCCACCTCCAAAGTGTGGCCGAGCCCGGTGCACTCGTCGCAGGCGCCGTAAGGCGAGTTGAATGAGAAAAGCCGCGGCTCAATCGGCGGGAGTGAACGTTCGCAGATAGGACAGGCGAAATGCTCGGAGAAAAGATGGTCAGTGTATCCTTTTTCAATTTCAGTCGCGACCATCGCGATTCCATCGCCTTTGCGAAGCGCGGTTTCGAGCGAGTCCACCAAGCGCGAGCGCTCGGTCTCTTTGTCTAAAATCAACCTATCCACCACAACTTCCAAAGAATGCTTTTTCTTCGGGTCAAGTTTTTCTTCCAAAGCTTCTTCCAGCCGCATCACGATGCCGTCCAGCCTCACTCTTAAAAATCCTTCTCGGGCCAAAAGCGTCAGCTCCCGGCGGTGCTCTCCTTTTCTCTCGCGGACCAGCGGACCCAAAATCAAAATCGAGGAGCCCTGGGGCAATTCCAAAATTTTTTTTACCATCTGGTCCACGGACTGTCTTTGGACCTTGCGGCCGCATTGGGGGCAGTGCGGCTCGCCGAGCCTCGCGAACAAAATTCTAAGATAGTCGTAAATCTCGGTGATGGTCCCTACCGTGGAGCGCGGATTTTTGGAAACCGAGCGCTGGTCAATCGCTATCGCCGGTGAAAGCCCGGAGATTTCATCCACGTCCGGTTTTTCCGCGACGCCTAAGAACTGGCGGGCGTAAGAGGAAAGCGATTCCACGAATCTTCGCTCGGCCTCGGCGTAAATCGTGTCGAAAGCGAGCGAGGATTTTCCGGAACCCGAAAGCCCAGTGATGACCACGAGCTTATTTTTCGGAATATCAACGCTGATATTCTTTAAATTGTGAACCCTCGCTCCCTTGATGCGTATGAAATCTTTCGACGGCAGAGCCATAAAGTTTTAATTATAGTCGGGATGTCAAGAGATTGCAACCTTTTTGGATATGCTTTCTGCTCCTTTTATTGTGGTCTCTCCTGCCGTTTCCGGGCTGGGCGCGAAAAATTTTCATGTTATCATCTCTTTATGCTTTCGCGGAAAGATTTCAAAAAAGCGCCTAGCTCGCCGGGGATTTATTTTTTCTCCGCCAAAGGTGGAAAGATTCTCTACATCGGGAAGGCGGCGAATTTAAGATTGCGGCTTTTGAGCTACGCGGACACAAAAACCCTCGGGCCGGCCAAAGAAAAAATGCTCGAGGAGGCACCGAAAGTCGAATGGCGGGAGCTTGAATCCGAAGTGGAAGCGCTGATTGAAGAAGCGCTCGCTATAAAACAATATAAACCGCGCTACAACATTGTTTTTCGCGACGATAAACAATATCTTTTTGTGGGTTTCTCGAAAGAAAAATTTCCAAAAATAATTCCAACTCATCAAAAAAAGAAAAATTTTGAATATATCGGGCCGTTTACCGAGGGAGTATCTCTAAAAATAGTTTTAAAATCGCTCCAGAAAATATTTCCCTACTGTACATGCAAGGAAAAGCATAGGCGGCCCTGCGTTCGGGCCGAGATCGGACGTTGCCCTGGCTTTTGCTGCCTCAAAAATGTTGAACATTCAATGTTCAACATTAAAAGCTACCAAAAAAATGTTTCGGCGGTTAAAAACATCCTTCGCGGCAGAAAACAAGATGTGCTTAAGACACTCGAAAAAGAAATGCACAGATTCTCCCAAATTCAAAACTTCGAGGAAGCCAGAAAAATCCGCGACCAAATCTTCGCTCTCGAAAACATTTTCAAGCACGCGCCAATCATCCGGCGGGAAATGAATCCGGAGCGTTTAAAAGCTTTGGTGCTCGCAAAAGAAATCCTGGGCCTGGCCGATGTTCCCCGAAGAATCGAGGGATATGATATTTCGAACATCCAAGGAACTAGTGCCGTGGGCTCAATGGTGGTCTTTGACAACGGCGAGCCCAAAAAAGAAGATTATCGCTTGTTCAAAATTAGATTCAAAAAAACGCCCGATGATACTGCCATGCTCCAGGAAGTTTTAATACGCCGTCTTCGGCACGATGAATGGCCTCTGCCGGATTTGTTTTTAATAGACGGGGGTGTCGGGCAATTAAACGCCGCGCGAAAAGTTTTGGATTTATATCAGTTAAAAATTCCGGCAGTCGCGCTCGCAAAACGCGAAGAGGAATTATGGCTAGGCTCGAGAAAATTTATTCCGCTGAAGCAGGTTTCGCCGGTTCTTTTGCATCTTTTCCAGCATATCCGTAACGAATCCCACCGCTTCGCTATAACTTTCCACCGAAAGCGCCGTTCAAGATCATTATTGACGAAATAAGCCCGCTGGGCTACACTTAAACCAATGTCTTTTCTCGTTAAGGCTTTGCCCTACCTCGAGGTGGGGGTGGCGGTCCTCTTGGTTACGGCGATTCTGCTTCAGCAGCGAGGCTCGGGCCTCTCGGCGGCTTTCGGCGGCGAGGGCAATATTTACGCCACCAAGCGCGGACTCGAAAAAATTCTCTTCCGGACCACGATTGTTCTGGGAGCTTTATTTTTAATCCTGGCTTTTTTAAGCCTCGCTCTCCCCAAATAATCAAGACGTGAGAATAAATTTTCCGTCATCCGACCAACTCCGCTATACCTTGCGCCTGATGAATCCCCGCCAAAGAGCCTGGCTGGCAATACTCGTTATTTTGACGGCGGTGGGTTTTTTCGGAACGCTGAATAAATTGAACGAGCGCTTTTCGGTGCTGGTGCCGGAGAACGGCGGAAGCATCACGGAGGGAATTATCGGCTCGCCGCACTTTATAAATCCGCTTCTCGCCATCGCCGACCCAGACCGCGACGTGACCAATCTGGTTTATGCCGGTCTGATGCGCTCGGACGGCAAGGGCAATCTGGCGCCGGAGCTCGCCGAAAGATACGAAATTTCTCCGGACGGCCTTTCCTACACCTTTTATTTAAGACCGGGGGCGACTTTTCACGACGGCGAAGCGGTAACGGCTGATGACGTCATCTTCACCATCGAGTCGGCCAGAAATCCAACGCTGAAAAGCACCGTCCGGGCCGGCTGGGAAGGCGTGGAGCTGGAAAAGGTTGACGTAAAAACCGTCCGCTTCTGGCTGAAGCGGCCCTATGCTCCCTTCCTTGAAAATACCACCGTAGGCATTCTGCCGGCCCATCTCTGGAAAAATATTCCGGTTGAACAAATGAGTCTTTCAGAACTAAATTTAGAACCAGTCGGCGCCGGTCCCTTCAAAATCACCAATCTCAAAACCGAGAAGAGCGGCATAACCAGCTCCTACACTTTGCGGTCCTTTTCTGATTATGTCGGGGAGGAGCCATACCTTCGCAAAATTACGCTGAAATTCTATCCTTCCGAAGTCGAACTCTTGAATGCCTATGAATCCAAGGAGGTTGACGCCATTTCGGCCATCTCGCCTCAAAACATTAAAAAAATCGGGAGGGGGGGCGGAGAGATAAAAACTTTGACTCTGCCGCGGGTCTTCGGCGTATTTTTCAATCAAAACGAGAAATCTCTGTTCATCGAGAAGGAGGTGCGTCAAGCTCTGGAACTGGCGGTGGACAAAAATCAAATCGTCGCCGAAGTGCTGGGAGGCTACGCTCGCCAAATCTCCTCGCCCATTCCGCCGGGCAGTTTCGGAGCCCTGGAAACCGAAAACCGCGGACAAAACCTGGAAGAGGCCCGAGGGCTCCTCGAAAAAAATAAATGGAAATTCAACTCCGAAAAAAATATCTATGAAAAAACTGAAAAGAACAAAGCAACCAAAGAATTAAGTTTTTCTCTGGCCACCTCCAACGCGCCGGACCTGGTGCGGAGCGCCGACCTTCTGAAGGCGAGTTGGGAAAAATTGGGCGCCAAGGTGGAAGTCAAAGTTTTCGAAATCGCCGACCTTAACCAAAATGTGATTCGGCCCAGAAAATACGACGCCCTCCTCTTCGGCGAGGTGGTGGGCCGCGACCCCGACCCTTTCGCCTTCTGGCATTCTTCCCAGCGCAATGACCCTGGACTCAACATTGCCCTTTACACCTCGGCGAAGGTGGACAAAATTTTGGAAGAGGCCCGCGGCCTCATCTCCCGCGAAGAGCGAACCAAAAAATATGAAGAGTTCCAGAAAGAAATCTTCCAGGACAACCCAGCCATCTTCCTTTATTCGCCCTCCTTCATCTATATTCTGCCCAAAACTCTAAAGGGTTTCGAAACCGAATATATCGTAACCCCGGCCGAAAGATTCACCAATGTTTTTAAGTGGCACTTTAACACCCGCTATGTCTGGAAAATCTTTTACAAGAACGATTAAGGAACTGTCTCCCGTACTCTTTGGGCCAGCAACAGGACCGGAACGCGTCGTATACGAGGTTCGGCGCGGAGAGGTGGACAAAAATACAAAAATCCGCTACGATACCACTACTATCTTCCCAGGCCTGTTGGGCCGGGAGCTCCCGAAGACCTTCGGCCACTACCACAAAGGGGTAGATTTTCCGGAACTCTACGTGGTACTGGAGGGCCGAGCCTGGTATCTAATCCAGCGGCCACAGAAAGCCAACCCGAAAATCATCGAAGAAGTCTACCTCATAGAAGCGAAAGAAAATGAAAAAACCATAATACCGCCGGGGTTTGGACATGTCAGCATCAATCCTGAAAATAAAAAATTAATCCTGGGCAACTGGATAGGAACTGGATTTGAATACGACTATCAAACGTACGAAAACTTGCGCGGAGCCTGCTACTATCTTTTGGAATCTAAGGGCAGACAGTCTGTAAATTTCGAAAAAAATTCATATTATGAAAAAATGCCAGAATTGGCAAAAGTACGTCCGCGAGAATTTCCAAAAGAATTGGAAAATTTGGAATTTCTAACAAAACCGGAAAAATATCTAGAAATTTTGACCATCGAAAATTGCTTCAAAAGAATGTAACCTGGCCGCGGTGGCGGAACTGGTAGACGCACTAGCTTCAGGAGCTAGCGTTCGCAAGGACATGGGAGTTCGAATCTCCCCCGCGGCACTATGACACCAACCAAACAAATCAAAAGAAAAGGGGATTTGAATTTGCGGTTCATTCCCCTTGGCGGCTGCGGAGAGGTAACCCGTTCCTGCTACGTCTACGAGTACGGGGACGACATCGTGATTATCGACATGGGGCTGCAATTCCCGGAAGAGGATATGCCGGGGATAGATTACATTATTCCCAATATTGAATACCTGCGGCCCAAAAAGAAAAATATCAGGGGAATAATCATCACCCACGGGCACTTAGACCACATCGGAGCAATCCCCCATCTCCTGGAACCGTTGGGTTACCCGGTGCTCTATACCATGCCCCTAACCCGCGGCATGATTTTGAAACGCCAGGATGATTTTAAGGATTACGCCAAGCCGAAAGTCCAAACTATTGACGAGAATTCTAAGCTGAAACTGGGAGCTTTTGACATAGAATTTTTACACGTGAATCATAATATTCCCGACTCTCTGGGCGTGGTGCTGAAAACCCCGGCCGGCACCGTGGTTCACACCGGCGACTGGAAATTTGACCACACTCCGGTAAATGAAAAGCCCGCGGACATGGCGCGCCTGAAAAGCCTCGGCGAGGCCGGAGTTTTGCTCCTGGTCTCGGATTCCACCGGAGCTAAAGACGCCGGCCGCACCATCTCCGAATCCGAAATCCAAAAAAATCTCGAAGAAATTTTTCAGAAAGCGGACGGGCGCATTATTGCCGCGACTTTCTCCTCGCTCTTGACCAGAGTCCAGCAGTTAATCTGGCTTTCCGAGCAATACGGAAGAAAGGTGCTGATTGAAGGCTATTCCATGAAGTCTAACGTGGCGGTGGCGCAGGAACTCGGCTATCTCAAAGTCCAGAAAGGAACATTCATCACCAAAGAAGAGTTTTCAAAACTTCCCCTGAATCAGGTAACCGTGATTTGCACCGGCGCGCAGGGCGAAGACCGGGCCGTACTGATGCGGATTGCCAACGGAGAACACAAATACATTCAAGTGGACCCGAAAGATTCCATTTTATTTTCCTCGTCCGTGATTCCGGGAAACGAAGCCTCGGTCCAGCGCTTGAAAGACATTCTCTACAAAAAGGCGGGGAAAATTTACCACTCCGAGTCCATGGACATCCACGCCTCCGGGCACGCCAAAGGAGAAGACCTGAAAGATATGGTTCGCCTCATCAAGCCAAAATATTTCATACCCATGCACGGGAATTACTTTATGCTGCGCCTGCACGCTGAACTCGCCATGGAAGCCGGGGTAAAGCCGGCTCACGCCGCCATCGCCGAGGACGGCGAGATAATGGAGATGAGCGCCGAGCGCATCCATAAATTAAAAGAAAAAGCGCCTTCCAACTACATCATGGTGGACGGGCTCGGCGTTGGAGATGTCAAAGAGGTGGTGCTCCGCGACCGCCAGATGCTTTCGGAAGACGGCATTTTCGTCATTATCGCCGTCGTGGACTCCGCTTCCGGAAAGGTGAAGGGCTCGCCGGACATTATCTCCCGCGGTTTCGTGTATCTTCGTGAATCCAAAGAACTCCTCTCACAGGCGCGGCATGTGATACGAAAAGTCATCGAAGAGGCCACGGCCGAAATGCACCCCATCAACTGGACTTTCCTCCGAAACGAGCTTCGCGAAGAGCTCGGCAAATTCCTTTTCCGCAAAACCGAACGCCGCCCAATGGTCCTGCCGGTGATAATCGAGGTCTAAATCTGCTACAATAAAAAAATGGCGAAAGAAATCGTAGTAAGCGGGGTGCGGCCGACCGGAGAGCTGCATCTTGGAAATTATCTCGGAGCGATAAAACAATTCGTAGAGCTTCAGGACAAATATAAAACTTTTTTCTTTATCGCTGACTTGCATGCCATCACCGAACCGCAAGACCCAAAAAAATTAGGAAGGCAGATTCTCGAAGTCGCGGCTTTGTACCTCGCCTGCGGGCTTGACCCAAAAAAAACAACTCTCTTCATCCAGTCGCAAATCTCCGAACATCTCGAACTCTCTCATATCCTCGGAACGCTCACTCCGGTAGGCGAGCTGAATCGGATGACCCAATATAAGGAAAAAATTCAAGAAGGCCAGCCTGCGAATTTTGGTCTTTTTGCCTATCCGGTCTTAATGGCGGCGGATATTTTAGTTTACAATGCTGACGCGGTTCCGGTGGGCGAAGACCAAAGACAACATCTGGAATTCGCGAGAACCATCGCCCGAAAATTTAACTCCCGCTATGGGAAAATGTTCAGGGAGCCGAAAGCTCTGACCCAGAAAACCGGAGCGCGCCTCATGGGCCTCGACGACCCTTCCAAAAAAATGTCCAAATCAGCGAAAAGTCCAGACAACTATATCGGGCTTCTGGATAACTCTGACGAAATCCGGAGAAAAATTAGAGTCGCCGTGACTGACTCCGGACGCGAGATTAAATACGACTCGGACCGAAAACCGGCGATATCGAACCTACTTTCTATTTATAGTCTCATCGCCAACTTCCCTATTCCGGAGCTAGAAAAAAAATATAAGGACCGAGGCTACGCCGAGTTTAAAAAAGACCTGGGAGAAGTTCTAGTTCAAAAGCTCTCCTCCATCCAGAAACAATATCGGGCGCTCGCGAAAAACCAGCAAAAAATTAAAAAAATCCTCGAAGACGGGGCAAAAGAGGCAAGAAAAACGGCCGGGAAAACTATGTCCGAAGTCCGCCGCAAAATCGGATTTCTCGGCTAAGCCCCGCTAAGCGGGGCTAATCAATCTTCGCCCCTTTCCCAAAAAGAAAAGCCAAAAGCTCGTCTTTTTTCTCGTGAAAAATTTCTTTGCTTCGGGCTTCAATTACCAAACGTAACAAATCTTCGGTGTTGGACTGCCGGAGATTGAACCACCAGAAAGGATATTCCACCGTCAGGCCGTCTAAATAGTTCCTGGCTCCGTCTTTATATTTTTCGGATAGCTCCGAAATGATCAGGTCATGCCGCGCGGCGATAAGATTTATGTCTCCGGATTGAAAATAGCGGCGAAAGGGCTTTAACAATTCGGAAAGGGCGGCTTCGCTTCTGGAGAGAATTTCAAGCACTTTCAAAGCGGCCCAGAGGGCGGAGTCAGAGTAAAAGAATTCTTTGAAAAAAAAGTGCCCCGAAAGTTCGCCTCCCAACAAAGCGTCCTCTTCCCGCATAAGTTCTTGAATAAAGGACCTTCCCACTCTGCTTTTCAAAAGACGCATCCCTTTATCTTCGGCTTCATCCTTTAGCGCTCGGGAAGCGCGCAGGTCCGCCACCAGCGTATCGCCGGGCTTCGCGAAATTCGAGGCGAGGAGCCACAAAATCGCGTCGGCCCGCGCCGCCTCACCCTTTTCATCAAGAACGACGAGTCTATCCCCGTCCGGGTCAAAAATAAAAGCGACCTCGGCCTTCGTTTTTAAAACTTCCTCCCGGGCCTTGGCCTGGGCCGACTGAGAAAGAGGGTCCGGTTTTCTGACCGAAAGACGCGGGTCTGGTTTCAAAAAAAGGCACTCACTTTTCAAATTTAACTTTTCAAGAACTTTCGGCAGAATCAACCCCATAGTTCCGCCGCCGGTGTCGAAAATCGCGTTTATTTTTCTTCCGAGAGAAGCATGAGAAACGACAAACTCAGCGTAATTTTTACCAAAATCCTCAAACCTGCGGCCGCCCCTGGGGCCGGCGTAAGGCTTAAGGCCGGCCTCAATAATATTCTTAATGTCTTTAAGCCCGGTTCTTTCGCTCAAAGCCCGGGTTCCTTCGTAAAGTTTCAGCCCGTTATACTGAATGGAATTATGCGAAGCCGTTATCATGATGCCGCCGTCGGCCTCGCTCTGATTTAAGGCGAAAAGAAAAAGAGGAACATCAACGACCCCCACTTCCAAAACATCTAGTCCCCTCTCCAAAACCTTACTCTTGACCATTTCCCTGATTTCCGGAGAGGTATAGCGAACGTCCTCGCCCAAGAGACAGAGATTCCCTTTATCGTGGGAGTGAAGATATTCAACAAAGCCTGAAGCAATGAGCTCGACGGTATTGTGGTCGAGCTCCTGGGGATAAAGCCCCCGAATGTCGTAAGCCTTGAAAACTTTGGGGTTAAGCGCTTTGAGTTTAAGTTTCACATCCATTAGTCTTAATTATATGAACCCCGTTAGAAAATCTCCAGATGTTTGAAACTTCTAAAATAATTTTTTCCTTGTTAAAAAGTCTATCCAGGGCAGATAGACCCGGCTTAGATTTTCTAACGGGGTGAAAATCGGAATCGTCGGACTACCCAACGTCGGAAAATCCACGCTCTTCCAGGCTTTGACAAAAAAAGAAGTGGATTGCTCCAACTATCCTTTCGCCACCATCGACCCCAACGTCGGGGTGGTTCAGGTGCCGGATTTACGGCTTGCCAAGCTGTCGAGCCTCTCAAATTCCCAAAAAACCATTCCCGCCATAATAGAGTTCGTGGACATCGCCGGGCTCGTGAAAGGCGCGGCTGAAGGCGAAGGCCTCGGAAACAAATTCCTCGCTCACATCCGCGACGTGGACGCCATCGTGGAGGTGGTAAGAGTTTTTGAAGACGAAAGCGTCGTTCACGTTGACGGACGGCCGAATCCGGAAAGGGACATCGCCGTGCTTGAGACGGAACTCATCCTAAAAGATATGGAAAGCATCGAAAAAGCATTGGAGAAGGCCGCTAAAGACGCGAAAACCGGAGACAAAAAAACACTCCTCCGCCTCGAAGAGCTCAAAAAACTTCAAACGGAACTCGCGAGCGGCAAAAAGGCCTGGGAAGGCGCGGAAAATCTTCTGACCGCGAAGCCCATCCTTTATTGCTTCAACTCTCAAGAGGAAAATCAGGCCTTGAAGGAAAAATTCCCCAACTCCGTTTTTCTTAATCTAAAAAAGGAATTAGAAGAAGAGGAAAAACTTCCAGAACTCGCTCGCGAAGCTTACCGGCTCCTCGGGTTGATAACCTTTTTCACGACCGGAGAAGATGAGACCAGAGCTTGGACTATTCCCAAAGGTTCCAAGGCGCCGCGGGCCGGGCGCGCCATCCACGGCGATTTTGAAGAAAAATTCATAAAAGCGAGTGTTATCTCCTATGAAAAACTGGTCGAGGCCGGAAGCCTCGCGAAGGCGCGCGAAGCCGGCTGGCTTCGCACCGAAGGCAAGGAATATCTCGTCCAAGACGGCGACGTGATTGAATTTAAAATCTAGCCGTGTTAAGATTGTCCGATATGGAACCGAAATTATACGAACTCGCCTATCTCCTCCGCAATGAACCGGAAGAAGCGCTGAAGCCGATACTCGAGAAAATCAGAGAATACATCGAGAAAAAAAATGGCCGGAGTTTAGAAGGAGTAAGCTTGAGCCGAAGACGTTTTTCCTATCCTATCCGCAAAGAAAACGAAGGCTTTTTCGGGCATCTTAAATTTTTTATAAAAGCCGAGGACCTGGCGGAACTGGAGGAAATTTTGAAGCGGGAAAAAAGCATCCTGCGCTATCTGCTGACGAAAATAAAAAGATTGGAAGCTGAAGTCCGGCCGCAGGTGCGGAGAATAAGAAAGCCGGTCGAGAAAAAAGCGGTAGACCTCGCGGAAATTGACAAAAAGCTGGAAGAAATCCTAGGCAGCTGATAAGCTAAAACTATGAATCCCGTTAGAAAATCTAGAAACTTTTCCATAGTCAAAAAGAGTGTTTTAATTTTAAAAAACTGGCTCAGGTCGGGTCGGTTTATTATAGATTTTCTAACGGGATGAACTTAAATAAAGCGTTTTTAATCGGCAACCTGACGCGCGACCCGGAGCTCCGGACTTTGCCCTCCGGACAACCGGTGGCTTCTTTCGGACTGGCCACGAACCGCGTCTTTACTCGGGATGGGAAACAGGAAAGACAGGCTGAATTTCATAATATCGTGGCCTTCGGACGCCTCGCCGAAATTGCCTCGCAGTATCTCTCCAAAGGCAAAATGGCCTTGGTGGAAGGAAGACTCGTTACCAGGAACTGGGAGGCTAAAGATGGGACAAAACGAAATCGCACCGAGATAATCGCGGAGCGGCTGCAATTGGGCCCTCGACTAGCCCCGCCTGCCGGACGGGCAGGTCAGACTGAAGCCCCCCCAGAAGAACCGAAGCGAAGCGAGGAAAAGCTGGACACCATCGAATACCCGTCAGAAGAAATCAACCCAGATGAAATCCCTTTCTAAGCAGTGTTTCTTTTGCACTTCCAATATCCAGGCGCTAGACTACAAAGACACTGAAAACTTAAAGCGTTTTCTAGACCCTCTATCCCGCATCCTTCCCAAAAGGCGAAGCGGGCTTTGCGCCGGGCACCAAAGAGAATTCGGCCGCAACGTAAAGAAAGCGCGCGCCCTGGGGCTCCTGCCTTATCGGCCGCTCGCCAAATAAGACGCCAGGGCGGCTTTCAGAGTCGGGTCGCCGGGATTTTTACGAAGCCCCTCTTCCAAAATATCGTCGGCGAGTTCGGCCTTTTCTTTATATTGATAGCGGTAAAGTTCGTGAAGATTCATATAGCCCGCGATGTAGCCGGGGTAAAGTTCAACGGCTTTCCGCAGATTTTGCTCCGCCTTGGGAAAATCGCGAAGGTAGAATTGATAGAGGTCGCCAAGATTGGAGTAAGGAATATGACTTTCAGGGATTAGCCTCGACGCCTCTTCCCAGACCTTAACGGCGCCGGCGTAATCTTTATTATTTTTCTTCGAAATCCCGAGGAAAAGCAGGTCTTCAAAAGAAAGCTGGGGCTCGGGTTGTGGTTCGGGTTTGGGTTCTGGTTCAGGGGAAGATAAACTTCCGCTTGGAAGCTTAGCTTCTTCGGGAACTTCTGGAAGTTTCGTGAAATCTTTAAAGATAACAAAGCCCAGAACACCCAAGGCCACGACAGCCAAAGATGAAATAGATATCAAGATTAAGTTTGGTTTCATAATCCAGCTATTGTAACAAATTTTCCCCAAAAACCAACCCCGCCGTTAGGCGGGGTTGGCTAGTTCACAAGGATAAACTATTTTAGTTCGGAGAGGTGAAGGTCTCCAGAGTCATGTTCAGGGTCGGCAGTCCTGGAATGAGATAGCCGTTGGAGTAGTCCAGAGACGTCCTCGAGGAGGCAGTGGTCGTGGACCTTGGTGACCAGATAAAGTCATCATTCGTGTCGTCGTCCACCCCAGTTATGCTGTTCTCGAAGGATTCTCCAACCCGTCCCATGTTACCGGTTATGCTCTGACCAGCCTGGTGCTGGGTCGGGAAAGCGGCATCACCCAAGAGTCCAACCTGGAAGGTTTCCTGTCCGGTGGCACTCTCCACAGTGGCTACCGTGGCTCTCAGCTCAAAGTAGCGAGTCGCGTCTTTGGGAACAGAGTAGGTGGTGGTTGCCGTACCAGTGTTGCAGGAGGTCGCGTCCTTGTCCATGAAGATTTCCGCGGAAGGAGCAGAGCCGTTTACGCCTCCGGCCGCAGAGCCAATCAGTGCCGTATCAGGGTTGTTGGCAAAGCCGGAACGGTAGCACTGCGAGGCGTTCAAGAGACCGTCAGAGCTGAAAGTTGTGTCAGCCTGCGAGTAGCTGGAATCAGTAAAGGCGTAGAGGGATAGGAGCGAAGTGGTCGCTCCGGCCTGAGCGGCTGGCGCGGTTGAGGAAGAGATGGAGAAGCTAAACTTGTAAAGGTCCACAACGCCTCCGACCGCGGTAACCTTGAAGCGGTAGAGCACCTTATTGGCAGTGGTTCCGGCAGAGAGAGCCCTGTCCGAAGAGCTCAAAGGAATATGAGCGAAAGACGGATAGGCCTTGAAGATTCTCGTGCCTGACACCGCGGAGTCAGTGGTAGCGCCGTTTATGGTCGCTCCAGAGGAAAGTCCGGTGCCATAGGTTCCGTTAAGACCGACATTGCCGCCGTCATAGTCAACCCGCAAGCGGTCTCCAGAGAAGGTCATCGGTCCATTTACAGATATTCCGGCAATATCTCCCTTGATGGTCATAATCCTGGTTCCGCCCGCAGGAATTCTGAAGTTTCCGGTCGTAATCGGGGAGGAGGTCGCGTAGTCGGAGTTTGAGCCGGAGAATTGAGCCGTGCCAATCTGTGTTCCGGTCTGGTCATCCCACAGCGTTACCTTCTGGTCCACTAGGTTGTTCGGGGAGTTGGAAGCAGCAACCGAGATCTCCAGAGCCACCTGTTTGAGGTCAATATCCTCGTTGGTGGCGCTGAAGCGAAGCTTGTTAAGCGTAACTCCAGTCTGGCCAGCGTAGGCGAATTGATATCCCGGAGCTGAATCGTCCGAAGCCACATCCATCGTGCCGCTGCCGGACGCTGACATTTTCTGACCGATGTTCGCAACCATAGTTTCGGCTACAGTCTGCCCTGAAGTCATTCCAGTCGCGCCGGTGTAGTTGGTGGCGTCATTTATCTGACCCCACTGATAGGCTCCGGTAGCGCCGGAAGAAATGTCGCATTTCAAGCCAACAGTCTTGGCGGTTCCTTTGGCCACAGTCAGGCCTGTTCCGCTGAAGGTAAAGGTAGTAGTCGAAGCTCTGGCCGTGGGGTTAAGGGTGGTGGAAGAAACCACGACAGTGCCGTCATAGAGCTTGCAGTTGGTAAGGTCTGTGGCGCTTCCAGCCGGGATGTTGTATTCCGGCGTAAGCGAAGTCATTCTCACATCCTCTCCTGAAGCCGTGGCGTCCAGAACGTAATTGGCGAAGAGGAATTGAGAGGAACCGGCGATTATAGTCTGGGCAACCGGAACCGAGGAAACGCTTATGGTCAGCGCTCCTGACCTCACGGTCATTTGGTTAAGAGTAATGACAGAGTTTGGATCCGGGCTGATAGTGTTGCCGGAAATCTGACCCCGGACCGTGCCGGCAAAGTCAGAGCGCGGAGTAGTGGAAGCTTGGACGGTGCCGGTGGCAATGTCCGTGCCCAGCTTGCCTTTCAGAGTGTAGACGTGGTCCCCGACCGGGAAGACAACCGTGTCAGTAAAGATTATCGCGCCGTCGGAAGAACCAGCAGCCTGCGCGTGGTCGTCAGTCGCAGAGCCGTCTACCGGGCCGGCAACGATGGCGCCGTTTTCATCCACTAGGGTAACGTTGGTAATGTCATCCACGTCGGCCGCGGTGCCGGTGGAGCCGGTGGAGCTCAAAGTAACGTTGAATCCGATTCGGCCCACCGAGATGGCCTCACCTCTAACTTGAGACAAGAACGAGCCTAGGGGCTGGTTGGCCAAGCTGTTGGCGACATTTTGGGCCGGAACCGCGTTGGAGTTGGCGATATTAATGGTGCCGGCTCCAACGGTTACTTCTGCCGCGTCATACCACGGGTCTTCAGAAGAGCTGAAAGCCGCCGTGTCGGCCGTAGGAACAGAAGAGCCGGTCTGCGGCGGAGTGATTCCGTAGCCGTAGGTTTCGCCAGTAAGGCCGATGTCTCGGCGTTTGGCGACGTCAAAGTCCACGGTTCTTCCGGAACCTCCGGCAATATCCCCTTTAATATAGATTTCTTTGGAAAATCCTTTATCAATGAGGATTCCTTTGCCGTTGTTCTCCGGGAAAGAGGCGGTGTAGTACTTGCCGTCAGAACTGACCGTAGGTACATAGGCAACGCCGTCTAGGTAAACTTTAAGATTTGCGAGGTCTCCTGAACCGATTGAGCCGGTCTGATTCCATCGGAAAGATTTAAGATAGATTCTTTCGGTCGAGCCGGCGGTAACTTTCACTGAAGAGAAAGTATAATCTGCCTGGCCGACCCGCTTGGTCTGGCTGGCGCCTGGGTCAGTAGGACCCCGGCCCACAGTGACCGAACCGATGGAAAGCGAAGCGTTGATGGTGTGGCCTGCTCCAGTTATGGGCAAACTTCCGCTTACGGTCGCGGAGGTGTTAACGCTTACCACCGAAACGTAAGCTACTTGTCCTGCTTCTTGAGACAGGTCTGAATCCATATTGGCTCCGATAGTCATGGTCCTGGTCTGGCCGGCTTTAACCACAAAGGCCTCACCGACGGTGGCCTGATGATTGGAGTTTAAGGTCTTTTCAATCCCAAGCTGGAGTCCGTTTTCATCCATCAGGATGACCCCGGAAAACACGGTATCAGCCGCGAGTCCGGTCCGCTCCACCGTGATGCTGTTCACGGTTACGTCCCCGTCAGAAGCGGCGGTTAATTGAAGCACCGTAAACGGAACTCGGGCCGCGGATTGGGGCGCGAGCGAGTTTGCGGGCTGTGTTCCAGCAATCACACTCAAGCCAGTGCCTGGAGGCGCTGGAGGAGTCGGGCCTGGAGGCGTAGGCGGTGTTGCGATAACCAAGGAGTTGTATTTGGCTCGAGAAATTGGACCAAAGTAGCCGGCCGTGGGAGAAACCCCGTTGGCCGCCTGCCAACTGGAAACCGCACTCTGGGTTCTTGACCCAAAGTAATTAGTCTCGTTTCCTGGCGAACCGGCGCCTGAAGAGGCAACCTGGTGGCCTGCTGAATTCAAGTATTTCTGCAGACACAATACATCATCACCAGTCGAATCTCTGGTCAGGTCGCGAGTGAAACTGCAGGTTCCGCTCGGTGCCGGAGGCGTAGTCGTCGGCAGACCGCGAAGCGAAGCATTGACATTGGCCCTCGTGGCAGAATCCACACCGAAGCTGTCCAGTAAGGTCAGAATGGAGTTAATTTGCGCTTCCGTCAGAGCCGCGTGGGCCACTAACGGAACAGTTAGCGAGGCTCCCGACAGAAATATTGCCGTCGAAAGACTCAAGAAAGTAACGGTGATTCTTGACACCAGTCCTTTCTTTAATTCTTTACTCATAATTAATTTGCTCTTATTTTCTAATAATCACTAATAATAGCTAACGACTTTTTTAATTTGTCAATAGAAACATTTTCATTCTTTCGGCCGTTAATATTTAGTTATCAAAGTTCTAACAAAGCGACAAACCCCGTATCTTCTACGGTATTTGCTTAATTGTGTCTTCCCTTATTATAGGGATTCATCTTAAAGGCAACAAGTAGATTAGTAAAGCCTTTGTGGATAACTAGAAAGTCCTTAGAAATAAGGTCTTTTTAGTATTTAAATACACTTGTTTGCCTTGAGGTGAAAAACTATAATTGAACCATGGGGAACTTTAAATCAAATCTTACCATTATTGGAGTTGTTGTTATTGTCTTTCTTTCGGGCTTAGTTTTGTGGTACTCGCCTCCAGATTTTTTGAAGCCGGAGCCGGTTAAAGTTCAGTATCAAGTTGCTACCGGAGGAGCCAATGAATTGCGGGCGCAAGTGATTAAAAAATATGGCCTTGACAAGAAGCATGGCGTTGAGCTTGAAATAATTTCCACGGACCCCGGAGAATTGGAAAGGAGAATCTCCAAAGGCGAGTCTTATCTGGCCGAGGTCTCCCCTTTCACCGCCTTGACGGCAAAGCAAAATAATGTCGAGCTTCGCATTATAAGCCCGGCGGTTTACTTTAATTACTACCTGCTCGTTTCAAGCAATTCCAAGATTACCTCTCTGGAGGAGTTGAAAGGGGGAAAAATCGGGACACAGCCAAAAGTCACTGCCGCTTACAGCGCCTTGGCCATAGTGCTTAAGTCCGCGGGTTTTGACATTGAGAAAGATTTCAGCGTCCTTTTCGGAAATATCCCCCAAACCGTCGCCGCTGTGGAAAAAGGAGAAGCGGACGCGGCTTCAGCCTCGTATCCGAGCGCGGCCGCTATCATTGCCGGCGGGAAATTCAGAAGCATCGCGTCTTTGGGAGACCTTTGGAGCAAAAATGAGGACGGGCTTTCCCTGCCATTCGTCGTGCTGGCCGCGAATGGCGATTGGTTCGAAGAAAACCGAGAAACGGCGCGGCGAGTGGTGGAAACTATTCTGGAAGGCGGGCGCTTTATTCAAGAACAGCCGCAAGTACTTTCCGAACTTACTGATTATCTCAACAAATACAACTACAATACTCCGCAAATCACGGCGCTGCTGGAAGCGCATATACCAAGCATGCTGCCCGCGAGTTACGGAGAGAAAGAAGTAAGAGCCTTTGAAAGATTCTTCGCGCGGGCGAAGCAATTAAAAATCATCCCTCCCGACGCTCCGATTGAAAGTTATCTGGTGAAACCGGAGGATTTAGGAATTTAGGCTGGGTTGTTCAATATCGGCAAGAGGTGTGGACAACTTTTCTGGAAATATGCTATAGTGTATTTGGCGCTTGGAGGGCTTTGGCCCTATCACGGTCAATGTTTTCCAAACCGTAACCAAGTGCCACCAAAAAGTACCGCATAAGCGGCACTTTTTGTTTCTTAATCGGTTTCGGGTTTGCCGCTATGGAGCAATCTCCGTCCAGTTATTTTATCCATCTTCCAAAACGGGATAATGCTCCAAAAATATTTTCCTGAACCGCCTTCGACTTCTTTCATGATAACTCTAACTCGATAGTCGTTGATTACGGCTACAAACTCGTAATATGTTACAGAACGCATTGCTGTCTCCCATCTGCTATTCGTTTTTATACGCTCAAGATTATTTCTTCGTGATAGACCTTGAAGAGTGTGTGATTCCTGTAAAATGCGGGGAGCCAATGAAATTAAACGAAAACGGATGTACTGATCTCTATGTGACCGTGCATGCCTAGGGCCATGAAATTTTATGTGCTCAAGACCTTTAGCATTAAATGATATCCCTTCCTTGAAATACGGACAGCGAACTTTTCCGATGGTTTTATAAAACGCTTCAGATTCGTTTTTTACTTTCTCAAATTTGATTGGATCAATATCGTTCATATTTTGTATAATCCCTTTCCCCTATCGGGGAGTGTCGGTTAGAACTTGTCCAAATTTTATTTTATCGTTTCGATGTTTACCCGTCCGTAGTCTTGACGCAGGAGGGCTCCTCGGATATTACGACTTTTTCAATCTCCTATAAGTTCGAGTGAACCAATTTTTAGAAATAAAATCGAGAGTAAATTCCATTTCTTTAGTCGCTCGTGGCTGATCTGCCCACTGAGTCTTCAAATCGGTAAGAATTCTTTTCGTAACAGGGAAATAACTCGGAAAATTTCTGAGTTCAAAAATTACAGCTATTTGCCTGTCGAGTTTAATTTGCCTATCTGGATTACGTTGCTCATTAACTAATCCATCAATTAATTCATGATATGTTTTAAAGCGCTTGTCCTTTAAATATTCTCTAAATTTGAGAAAGGGCCAAATACCAGCAACTATTAATGAAAAGATAGTTGCGGCTGCAGGATATTCTTTCAAGAAACCGAGAATACTGATTAGTATGTTCATAATTTAGTGATTATATATCTCCTTAGACTCCTAACCCATCTCCCTCCTTCGCTAAAGCTACGGACGCTAAAGCTACGGACGGGCAGGCAGGTTGGCTACCGGCCAAGTATTTTAAATTCCGTCCGGAGCTGCGGGACTAGGATTCGAACCTAGATTCCCGGGTTCAGGGCCCGGTTGCCTACCATTAGCAGATCCCGCAACTCCGGAAAGAATTTCGTTTAATAATTTTCTTCTAGACTACCCCACAATACTCGAGATACTATAATAAAATAGTGCGCTTGTCTAAAAAAGAGAAAAGAACGAAAGTCCTGGAATATCTGAAGCAAAACCGGCTCATGAGCCTGGGGACTTCCTCGGCCAACAAGCCCTGGGCGGCTACGGTGTTTTTTGCTTATGATAAAAATTTAAATCTCATTTTCTATTCGCGCGAAGACACGCGCCACTGCCGCCACATAAAAAGAAACCCATATGTTTCAGCCGCGATAAATCAGGACTGGAAAGAAAAAGGAGGCATTAAAGGACTGCAAATTACCGGGCGCGCTTCCAAGATAACGAAAAAGCAATATAACCGTTATTATGCCATTTATAAATCGCGCTTCCGGTGGGCTGACGAATTCGCTTCCGACCACATCCTCTACCTCGTGAAGCCCCTCGAGGTTTGGTACATCAATCAGAAACTTTTCGGGCACTTTCGCCGGGTGAAAATGATTTAAATATCCATGATAGAAATTGAAAAAAATTTTGACCTCCACCCCGGCGATAAAGAGCGGCTGATAGAAGGCGCGAAGTTCTTGAACAAGAAAACTTTTACGGATGTCTATTATGATACCGAGGATTTTCGCCTCACCGCGAAAGATTACTGGCTACGGCAGAGGGATGGAAAATGGGAACTAAAAGTTCCGCTTAACGGGACAGCGGCAAACCGCGAAACCGACCAGTACCGGGAACTGGAAGACCAAAAAGAAATCGCGCGCGAGCTAGAATTGCCCGGCAATGCCCCTTTTCAAAAAGAAATTCAAAACATTGGCGCGAGGCCTTTCGCGACCATAGTCACGAATCGCAAAAGATATCAAAAAGGAGATTTTCATCTTGACTTTGATGAAATGGATTTTGGATTTTCCACCTTCGAAGCAGAACTCATGATAGAAAACGAAAAAGATATCCCTGCCGCCGAACAAAAAATCATGGATTTCGCCCGTGAATACGGCATCGCCTCAACTCCCGGAGCCGGAAAAGTAATAGTCTTTATCGAGCGCAATAATCTGGCGCATTACAACGCACTTTTAAAATCAGGTGTAGTCAGAGAACATGCTTAGACCGATTCTGCCGCCGCCTTATATATTTTTGGGGCCGCTTTTAATCGGGGTTGGTTTAAATATTATTTTTCCGCTTCGGATATTTCCTGGAAATCTTTCCAATTTGCGTTTCCTTGTCGCGGCCATTTTGGCGTTAGGCGGGGTTTCATTACTTCTCTGGGCGATAAAAACTCTTTTTCGCTCCGGGGTTGACCCCCGTTTTAAACCCGTGGGCGGAATTGTTTCCCAAGGGCCCTTTGGGATAACAAGAAATCCGATGTATGTAAGTTTCACCCTAATTTATTTAGGAGTCGCGGCGGGATTCAACGCGCTCTGGCCGATTCTATTTTTACCGATTATATTTCCGGTCCTCCATTACGGAGTAATTCTCCGGGAAGAAGCATATTTAGAAAAAACCTTAAGTGAAGAATATAAAAAATATCGAACTAAAGTAAGGAGGTGGTTATAAAATCAATCTGAAGCTATTATATAAGGTATGAATCCCATCGATATGAATCCCATGATGAATATGCCCGACGGTTTTGGGCAGGGTTCTCAGGGAACCAATCTTTTAAGCATCCTTATTAACGCGGCCTTTGGGTTCGTGGCCGGGCTTATGCTGTTTATCGGGCCGAAGGAAGTGATTGCCTACGGGTCTAAGCTCGCGGGAGAGCTCATCAAGCTTACTGGTTATGGACAACAAATGGCGGCGTTTGGATTTGCTACAACCGCGGCGCCATATATAGTTCTCGCGCCAATTGTCGGCTTGGTGGTCCGCCAACTTGCTTCCGTTCGTTCGCTCAAGAGTTTCGCGTTTTTCGCGCTCGCGGCGGCGGTCGGATTTGGCGCCGCCTACTTTGGCCAGGATTATATTACAACCACTTTCTCTATCTTCCCCACGACGGCCTCAACATCAATATTGGCAGTATCAATAACCAAATCGAACTTCTCGTCCGTAAAGTCCGTAATGCCGTAATATTTCCGGTAACGCTCGGCTATCATTTTTTCCCGAAATTCGGTGTGTTCTCGGGCTTCTTCGAAAGAAATTTTGTCGCGCGCGGCGACTCGTTTCACGCGCGTTTCAAAATCGCATTCTAACTTTATCTTTATTGAATCCGGTATGAAGTGCCAGGCCAAGCGCGACTCCACCACAAAATTATCATTTTTCTCTCCGAAGTTTTTTATTTCCCGGTCGAGCTTCTTATCGTACTGCGGGTCTTGATTTGTAAGTTTTTCAAAATCCTGCAAAGACATATCGTTTTCTTGGGCCATTTTCCTGAAAAGCATTCCGCTCGAAAGAAAAGTATAGCCGAGTTTCGCGGCCAGAATTTTCCCCACCGAACTCGTCCCCGTCCCAGCTAGCCCGAAAATCGTAATCTTAGCCATTGGTTTTATTTTAAATGAACCTCACTTTCAATTGAACCCCCTCGGGTTTTGCGTTAAAATTTCGCCATGAAACGGGTCTTTATAGTTCACTGCTGGGAAGGATATCCGGAATATTGCTGGTATCCTTACGTAAAAAGAGAGCTTGAAACCAGAGGATTCGAGGTGAAAGTTCCGGCTTTTCCTGACACCGACAACCCCCGGCAAAACAAATGGGTTCCCTGCTTGGCGGAGCAAATCGGCACGCCGGATGAAAACGTTTTTCTCGTCGGTCACAGCATCGGCGTTGCCACCATCTTGCGCTATCTTGAAACCATGCCGGAGGATAAAAAAATCGGCGGAGCGGTCCTCGTCGCGGGATTTACCGAAGACATCGGGTATGAAGAGGTTAAAAATTTTTTTGAAACACCATTCGATTTTGCGAAAATCAAAGCCAGCGCGCGAAAAGGATTTGCCGCGATTCATTCCGATAACGACCCTTACGTTGATTTAAAATTTTCCAAAATTTTCAAAGAGAAACTCGGAGCCGAGGTTATCGTAAAACACGCCTTGGGGCATTTCTCCGGCTCTATCGAAGGCGAACCCGCCTGCACCGAACTCCCTGTGGTCTTAGAAAAAATTCTGGAGATGGCAAAATAAATTGGACATTCTCTCACACGGGCTTTGGGGCTCTTTGGCTTTCGGAAGAAAAAACCGAAGAAATTTCTGGCTTGCGTTTCTTTTCGGCATTGCGCCTGATTTTTTTTCTTTCGGCGCTTTTTTTATTTCAGTCTGGCTGGGAATTCAAGAACTTCCACCCTTTTCCCCTGAACCGCCTGACCCGGCCTTAATCCCGGCCTATGTTTCAAATCTTTATAATTTCTCGCATAGCATCATTATCTTCGCGATAGCTTTTCTGGCGGTTTGGCTCATCTGGAAGCGCCCCTTCTGGGAAATGTCCGCCTGGGGGCTTCATATCCTTTTTGACATTCCCACTCATTCTTATAAATTCTTTCCCACTCCGTTTTTATGGCCGATTTCGGATTTCAAATTCAATGGCTGGCATTGGGGTTCTCCCTGGATTTTCTTTCCGAATATTGCTCTGCTTTTTTTACTCTATCTCTGGTTTTTTGTAATTCGAAAATTGCTTAAAAAAGATATCTAATTCACAGCTGATTTTATTTTTTCATTGTAGAATGTAAATAGCGGTCTTTAATGGTTAATTGAAATATAAAATGAAAAAACTGAAAAAACGCGCGAAGACCTCGGGAGGGGGCTTCACGATTTCGCGTGAAATCTGGGTGCTCGGCATAGGATTTTTGGCGCTCGCGGCCATCGTTTCGGCTGGCCTATAAAGACAAAAACTCATATTTAAAAAGCTAAGCCTTGCTGAAATTTTTCAGCAAGGCTTATAACTTTTTGCGAAAACTCCGCTTCAGCCCGGCTTTAAGCCGAAACCAAGAAGAGACGAATAAATTTCGCAAGAACCAGACCGGAAGAGCGGCAGTTGAAATCCAGCCGTGATTGGACTCAAAACTGCATTTAAACTTTCGGAACTCCGCCTCCGGGCCGATGTGCTGTTTAAAAATCGGTCTGACCGCCAGGGCGTGAACCGACTCTGTAAACACGAAGAGACTCCGGATGCTGCCAAATCTCGTCTTCAGCTCGCGGGCGAGGCGCCGCGCTAACTCTTCTTCGTTCTTAAAAAAACCGAGTTCAATCAGTTGGACCGCGCCGCAGTGAGCAATAAGTTCCTTTTTAAGCTCCAGCTCTTCCTGAAAGTCAGAGTCAAAACTGGCCAAGACCAAATAGATCCGAGGCCTGACGCCGCTGAAAGACTTTTTCCAGAAATTCAGAGCCCGCTCCAGAGCTTTAACCGAGGCCGCGGACAGTTTTCCGTTCGCCAAGCCGTACGGAATCGGCAACAGGACATACATTTTCCACCTCCTTTCCTCCCGAATATTACCAGAGCCAGGTTTTTATTCCAGCTATTTGTTCAAATACCTCCTCGTGGCAATAAGACTCGAAATGACGCCAAGAACAACGCCGATGAACAAAAGCATCAGAAAAATCCAGAGAAAGTTTGAAAAATAGTAGTCCAGAAGATTCGGTCCGCCGAAGAAACGCTCGGCTTTTGGTCCCAGCCAGGCCACGAGCGGCCAAAAAATAATCATGGCGGCGAGGGAGGCCAAAAACCCGTGAAGCACTCCTTCCACTAAAAAGGGTCCGCGGATATAGGAATTGGCCGCGCCCACGAGGCGCATGATTGAAATTTCGTCCCGCGAGGTGTAGATGGCGAGGCGGACGGTGTTGAAAGCGACCAGAATCGCGATTACCGCCAAGACTATGGTCACGCCGAGCCCCATGGCGCGCGAAGAATTCAAAATTTGACTTAACCTCTCGATAACAAGCTGGTTTTGGCGGTAATTTATTTTGTCGATTATATTTTCAAAGCTCGCTGATTCAAGAAAGCGCGAAATCGCTTCATACTGATTGGGATTCTGGGCCCTTATATTCAAAGAGGCGCCCAATGGATTTTCACCAAGCTCTTCCAAAGACTGGGTGATTAACGAGTTTTCGCGGTGCCGCTCCTCGAACTCCAAAAGCGCTTGTTCCCTCGAAATATATTCCGCCTCGCGCACTTCCGCCAATTTTTCCACTGAAGATTTTAACGCGAGAATTTCGTCTTCTATGGCTGAAGTTTTGAAATAAACGCTGATGTCCACCTTCTCCTCGAGTTGTTCCAGGGCCGAGGTCAAAAGAACATTTGAAAAAAAGAGCCCTCCGAAAACGAAAAGCGTCAAAACCATGACCAAAACCGTGGCCAAAGAAACCCAGCCGTTTCGCCAGAAGTTTACAAAGCCTTGCCTGACAGTTCTTTTTAGCTGAATTATTTCCATGCCTAAAGCACGTATCTGCCGCGTTTTTCATCTCGCACCACCCGGCCTTTCTCCAAAGTGACAACGCGGCGCTTCAAAGAATTAATCACTTCTTTGTCATGGGTCGCCAAAATCACGGTCGTCCCCAGTTCATTTATTTTCTCAAGTAAATTGATGATTTCCCAGGTATTGATGGGGTCGAGGTTTCCGGTCGGCTCATCCGCGATTACCACATCCGGCCGGTTCACGATGGCCCTCGCGATGGCCACGCGCTGGAGCTCCCCTCCGGAGAGCTCGGAAGGAAAATGCCAGGCTTTGTCCATCAAGCCCACGAGCTCCAAAACCTGCGGCACGTCCTGCTGGATTTCTTCTTCGGTCTTACCGGCGGCTTCCATGGCGAAAGCGATGTTCTCATAGGCGGTTTTAGTCGGCAGAAGCTTATAGTCCTGAAAGACTACGCCCATGCGCCGGCGCACCCTGGGAAGCTCCCCATTCGAAATCTTGTGTACGTCCAAAGATTCAAAAAAAACTTTTCCGGAAGAGGGTTTTTCTTCCGCCAAGAGAAGCTTCAAGAGCGTGGATTTGCCGGCTCCGGATTGCCCCACAATCGAAACGAATTCCTGCGGCTCCACCGCGAAAGAAACGTCTTCGAGCGCCGCCGAAGTCGGAGAATACACCTTGGAAACGTGGTCAAAATAAATCATACAATCATCTACAATCCTAACTCGACTTCAATAAACTCATCAAGGGCTCCGTTCAGAACTTTTTGGACGTCAGAAATTTCAAGGCCGGTGCGGTGGTCTTTTACCAATTGGTAAGGATGCAAAACGTAGGAGCGAATCTGGTGGCCCCATTCAATTTCCCCCGCCTTAGTCTTCTTCAAAGTTTCTTTTTCTTTTTTCTGGCTCGTGACGCGCAGAGCATAGAGCTTAGAACGAAGCAGTTCTTTGGCTTTCTCGCGGTTTCGTTCCTGGGAGCGCTCTTCGGAAACATGGACCTGAAGGCCGGTGGGCTTGTGGGTAAGGCGCACCGCGGTCTCCCGCTTGTTCACGTTCTGCCCGCCCGGGCCGCTGGAGCGGGCAAAACCAAATTCCAAATCTTCCTCGCGAAGTTCCACTTCGGAGGGCGGAACAAACTTGGGCATCACTTCCACCAGCGCGAAAGAGGTGTGCCGGCGCTTATTGGCGTCAAACGGAGAGATGCGGACCAGACGGTGCACTCCGGATTCTTTTTCAAGATAGCCGTAAGCGTATCGGCCGCCAATCTCGGCCGTGGCGTTTTTAACTCCGTTTAGTTCGTTGAAGTGCCGATGCAGAGTTCTAAAACTCCATTTCTGCCGCGAGGCGTATTTTTCATACATTTCAAGCAAAATCCGCGCCCAGTCCTCGGCGTCGTCTCCGCCCGCGCCGGCCACGATTGTCAAAACCGCGTCACCTTTGTCGTAGGGGCCGGAGAGAAAAGCCTCGCGCTTTTTATTTTCAAAAACTCTTGAAATTTCGAGATATTTTTTTTCAAGCTCCCCCGCCTCCGCAATCGCCGCGAGCTCTTTCAAACTTCCAGCCTCCGACCTCAAATTTTCCCAGAATGAAGTAAATTCCCTTAGTTCAGAAATTTTTTGGGTGAGCTCTGCGGCGCGTTTTGGATTATTCCAGAAATTAGGATGTCGAGTTTCCTCTTCGAGTTTTAAGGCTTCTTCTTTTTTTCTGCTCAAGTCAAAGCCGGTCCGAAATCTTTCGGACCTCGGCCTCCAAAGTTTCAATTTTTTCTTTCAGAAGTTCCATAAAAATATTTTAGCATAAAAATGTCTGATAAACAATGGAGCCGATGGTCGGACTTGAACCGACAACCTATCGCTTATTCAGCCCGTTAGAAATCTACAGAGCCGGAGGCGAGATTCGAACTCGCGACCTTTGCTTTACGAAAGCACTGCTCTACCAACTGAGCTACTCCGGCATACATTTCTAACGGGCCGGGACGATTGCTCTGCCATTGAGCTACATCGGCGATTATTTAAATATAAGTATCTTCGCGCCGACGTTCGATTTTCAAGATAAATAAATTTCTTTTTTGATCACCAGCAGAAAGTTTCTTCAGTATAATTTTTACCCTCTCGCGTTCTTTGGAAATCAGCTTCGAAAGCGCCTTTTCAATTCTGTCCATGAAGCCTCAAATTCTAGCAAGGACTTCTCGCAGAGGAATGCCTCCTTTTTTGATTTTCGTGAAATCTAACACGGTTTCCCAAAGCTCTGACTCCTCTTCCGGCGAGGAGATTTTAAATACCGGCCTCGAACGCCTTACCACAATGAAAGAATCCCCTCTTTTCACGCGCTCAATGTAGCGTTCGGCATTTCCTCGAAGTTCTTTAAGCCCAATGACACTTTTAGCCATAAAATAAGTTTATCTCAAGATAAACCTGGAGTCAATATTTAAAGTGGCGGAGGATCAAAAACACCCCGCAAACTTGCGGAGTGTTTTATTAAATACCAATCATCAGGCTCGGAACCATTTAGGAATAATGCAGACCTAGAAACAGTGCTTAGAGGAGAGAGATTTTTTCTCCATCCGCCATACAGCAATGAAGATATCTCACACTGCCGCCAGACCTGATCTTAAATGGCTCACGAGCCTGATAACGACTATTCAATTTTTTACTTCTAACCTCGTCTCGACCCATTGATTTTACGTCGGCAGCACACTATCATAACCTATATGAACTCTTATACCTACCGAATAATAATAGAGCCGGATGAGAACAACACTTTTCACGCCTATGTTCCGGCGCTTCCTGGTTGCCATACTTGGGGAGAAAGTTTTGAGGAAGCGCGTGGGAATATCCGCGATGCCATTGACGTTTACATCAGAAGCCTCACAAAAGACGGCGAGAAAATTCCTATAGATCGCGGCGTAGAGATCGTGGAAACTATCTCTGCTTCCCGGCACAGAAAATCTTTTTCCCGTGTCTAAACTTCCCCAGATTAAAGACCGGGAGTTGATCCGAGCGTTAAAGAAACTCGGATTTTTTGAGCATCCGGAACGCGGCAGTTCTCATTTGGTCTTTGCACATCAAGACGGAAGACGCGCCACCGTGTCTCGCCATCCAGGCAAAAACATTCCCAGAGGCACTCTCCGCGCCATCATGCGCGACATCAATATTTCTCCTCAAGAATTCACCAGACTTTTGAAGCAGTAATTTTTCTCAAAGAACTCTCAGAGTCCTCGAGATTTCTCAAGAACTCAATCGAGTGGGGGAAGATATTGAGTCCTCCCCCCTCTAAAGTTTGAGATTGATTTCCTTCACTACACTGTTATATTATGGGTACAGGCATGGAAAGATTCAGCTCACCCTTTGGAATTATAGAACTGACTTCTGATTTTTTATTCACCTGTCCCGGGCAAGAAATATCTCGCCATAGTCGTAAAGATAAACCGCCGAAATTTTATCCTAACCGCTTACGTTACCAATAAAATTCAACATCTGCCGCTATGAAACTCCATTATTATTACGACCGAGAAGCAGACGTACTCTATTTCTCGCAAGGGAAGCCGTCCCGGAAAGACATCTCTGAAGAAGCGTCTGACGACGTGGTGCTTCGTCTTGACCCCAGAACCAAAAAGGTAAAAGGATTTACTATCCTCAATTTCGCCAAACGAGGCGCGAAGAAATACGCGCCGCTCTCGTTGCCTATCAAAGCCGAACTCTTGCCGGCTTGACTTAATTTTTCTCAAAGAACTTTCGACTCGTTTTTGCGAATCGAGATGAGATTACAAGTTTTTGCTTTTAACCTCGTCTCGACCCGCCCGCCAGAGGCGGGTAAATAGGTCGAGGTCACTCATATATATTTTAAGATTCGCCTTGGAACTCTCTCCTCTAGAGTTGGAGAGAATTATGGAGATGAGTTCTTGAGTGAACCTGCGGGCCAATATATATTATTTGATTCCTCATTAAAAAGAAAATTCCGCGCGCGCCCACTTGTTGACTTTTCCTAATGGTGCGGGATACGAGAATTGAACTCGTGTCTCTTGCTTGGGAAGCAAGCATATTACCACTATACTAATCCCGCCTTCGGTCGCCGTAGCGACCTTCGGCGGGCAAGCCCGCTGGGTCGCGAAGGCGACTAATACCTTCTCTGCACCTCTCCGTCTTCCCATTTCCAGCGGGGAAGGTATATGGAGATTCTAGCTGCGCTCAAAGATTTTTCAAGCCACTGGTCCGGTTCGATATTTTCTTTCTGAAATTCCTCCATTATCAGAAGGCGGCGGGACTGCGGATAGAGTATAAATTTTTTAAAATCATCCAGCGACCAGTCGTAAAGCCGGGCTACGGCGTCTTCAAGATTTGATAATTCCTCATCGCTTACCGTGGAGCGAATAAGCTTCTGGACATCTTCCTCTCCTCTGCCCCTTAATTTGAGCTCTTTTTGAATCAAAGTATTTTCGATAAAGGCCAGAATAACTCCTTTTTCAATATCCAAATCTGAAATATTTTCTTTACTTAATTCCCGGAACTGCTTCAACCCGGCCCTATTCTTAGAAAAATCCCTCCAGAAAAGACTCTCCCCCTCAACTCTCACGACCGGCAGAAAGGAACGAGTAAAAATAAAAAGGGCTGAAAGTATAATTATAATCAGGAGTAGGACCGAGAGATTCTTCATTGGAAAATATTCTTTATAAACTCCCACGCACGGCGGTAAGGAGGGCTCGTTATCGAATCTTTTTCTTCCGTCTTCGGCTCCACAATCACTAAAACTTTTTCATCCGGAGCGGTGATGGTAAAACGTTCTTTGGCTTCTTTTTCTCTCTCTTCCGGGTTTTCCAAAGTTTTAATCTTCCCCTCGAGCCTTTCTTTCTGGGCCAGAAGCTCCTGATATTCTTTCTCCAGTTCCAGGCGCGCCTGATAAGCCTGCCAGGCGCGAAGGGTCATCCGGAAAGAAGCGACCAGCAAAAAAAGGACCAAAACCATCAGAAAAAAAAGAATCGGCCGAGAGCTTAAAAAACGCTGAATTTTTTTTCGTTCTTGATAAACCCGCATAATTCGGTTAAAATTTTTTAATGGCGACTCAACGTCAGAAACGCCGCAACCAATTCATCTGGACCGCCATCACCATTGTAGCGGTTTTGAGTATGATTGTTTATCTTCTGATTCCGCTGATTTAAATTCGCTCGCACTTGAATTAGGTAAAGAAAAAGCCGCGTTGGTTACCCAAGGGCTTTTCCTTTCGCCAGATATGGAAGCGACGTGAGGTTCTCTGGCTTAACCCCACGGTTTGAGGTCGGTGTACTGCATGGCCTTAATCCAATCATCCGCTTCGGGAAAGTCAGGAATATTCATGAGGGGTCCCTTTGCGACTGGAGAGGTCATGAGTGCCCACCGTTTCTGGAGCAGACGACGTAGAAAGGTATTGAAGATATTCTTCTTCGGATTCGGCTTCCCATAATGGGATACCGTCTCGTGGAAGAAACGCTTCACGATTTCCGCCATCTGGGGAATTGTCAGGCCGAGTTGAAGCCTGACCTTCTCGCCGATCGTCATACTATCAGCCCTTGTGGCTGGTGTTATGACGACTTCCAGATTCAGATAGTAAAGAGTCTTCGGCGTTTCCCAACCAGGCCCACCGCCTCCACCTCCGAACGTAATATGGGACTCCGGAAGTGAGTCATAGCAGTGGTCCGGCACGGCCATGAATTCCTCAAACCCGATCTCCTTGCCAGCATTAGTATTAGCCTCCATGACATCCTCCTTTCTTGTCTCGAGCCTGCCTTTCGGTCAGGATAGTGGCCAAGCCACTGCTTGTGAGACTGAGGCGAAACAGTGAAGGTACTAATATCCATACAAAATAGCATAAATAAACAAATATGTCAATACTTTAGAAGAAATCAAAAAACCCTTACGTTACAAGGATTTTTATACAAAAACTACTTTTTTAACATTTTGATGAACGCTTCCGCGGGGATGGAATAGCGGCTTTCGGCTTGGAGGCGTTTTTTGCCGGCTTTCTGCTTTTTCCAGAGCTTCATTTTGCGCGAGCGGTCGCCGCCGTAAAGATAACCCGTCACGTCTTTTCGCAAAGCCTTGAGGGTTCTGGAAGCCAAGATTCTGCCAAGAGCTTTGGCCTGAATTTTGAGCGCGAACAAAGCCGGCGGCAGTATTTTATGCAATTTTTCAACCGCGCGCTCGGCTTCTTCTCGAACCCGCGCCTTTGGAACGATTCTGGAAAAAGCCGGTTGGACCTCTTGGGCTACCAAAACATCAAGCCGCACCAGGTCCCCGGGGCGCATCTCCAAAAATTCATAATTCAGCGAGGCGTAGCCCTGGGAAACGCTTTTTAATTCGTCAAAAAAATCCCGCATCAGTTCGCGCAAGGGCATTTCGGCTTCGAGCTTTATTCTGGATTCGGAAAACTGATGTGTATCTCCTACTGCGGCTTCATGTTCTTTCAGAAGTTTTAAAACCGGGGATATTTTCCCGGGCGGCATTAAAATTTCCAGCTTAAGCCACGGTTCCATAACTTTAACCAGCTCGCCCTCGTCAGGAAATTTATGCGGCGAATAGATTTCCATTTTTTTCTCTCTGGTCTGGACGAGATATCTGACGGTAGGCGTGGCCACAACAGTCTCGACGTTAAAATCCCGCTTGAGCCGCTCCACTACAATCTCCAAATGCAGCATGCCCAAAAAACCGGCACGAAATCCCCGGCCCAAAACTCCGGCGGATTCTTCTTCAAAAAACAGGGAGGCGTCGGAAAGTTTTAATCTCTCAAGGGCCCGGCGAAGCTCCTCAAAATCATCTTGACTCTCAGGATAGAGACTCGAAAAAACCACGGGCTTAACCTCGCGATAGCCCGCCAAAGGCTCGCCGACCTGACCAAGAATAGTATCTCCTGTCCGTACAACACGCGCTTCTTTTATATTCGTAACCACGTAGCCAATCTCGCCGTTGGAGAGCTTCTCGGCCGGCTCCAGTTCCGGCTTGAAAAAACCAACCTCCCCAACCACAAAATTTTCTTTGGCTTGAAACAGCTTGAGCCTGTCTCCTTTTTTGAGCTCGCCGTCGAACACCCGGATATGCGCAATAACCCCGCGGTGAAGCGAATAATCAAAATCAAAGATTAAAGCCCGGCATTCTTCGCGAGCTCCCTTTGGTTCCGGGAAGCGCTTAACGATTTCTTCCAAAAGTTTTTCCACTCCCTCGCCGGTTCTGGCGGAAACTTTTAAAATATCTTCGTTCTCGCACCCCAAAAGATTTTTGAGCTCCTCGCTGGTTTCTTTAATCCTCGCCTGCGCGAGGTCAATTTTGTTTATGACCGGAAGTATGACCAAGTTAAGCGCCTTCGCCAACTCCACGTTGGACAAAGTCTGCGCCTCGACCCCTTGGGTGGCGTCCACCAATAAAACCGCGCCTTCCACCGCGGCCAAAGCCCTAGAAACTTCATATGAAAAATCAACGTGGCCTGGAGTATCTATCAAGTTCAGAACGTATTCCCGTCCTTCGCTTTGCTCAGGACCTCCAGGATGCCAAAGCATCCTCACGGGCTGCATTTTTATGGTAATTCCGCGCTCCCGCTCCAAGGGCATCTGGTCCAAATACTGCTCGCGCATTTTCCGGGCTTCCACGGTTTTCGTAATCTCCAGCATCCGATCCGCCAGAGTGGACTTCCCGTGGTCAATATGAGCGATGATGGAAAAATTGCGAATATTGCGTTCCATGCTCTAAGGCAGTTTCTCGGGCTCTGAGAAGAGGACGAAAATTTTCTTCCAGAATTTTTCGCGAAAGGCTTCGGCGAACTCCTTAAATTCCTGGTTTTTGAGAAAAAACAGAACCAAAGCGCCGGCAAAAATTCCCAAAATACCGGCCGAAAAACCCTGCAGAAAAATTCCCAAAAAAGTATCCAAGTCGAAAATTAAGGCAAAGAACTTAAGGCTGTAATAAGCCGCCAGCCCCAAAATAAAGCTCGCGAGAAAAGAATCCCGCCAGGAATATTTAATCGCCTCTCCGTCAAAACGGCCGAAATTCTTTTTAAAATACCAGAGCAAGAGAATCAAGTTGACTAAACTTCCCAAGGAGATCGCCAGCGGCAAAATCAAAACTCCGCTCTCGGCAATGTCTCCGACTCTCAAAGTTCTCAAAAACCAACTATGGAAAGCAGCCGAGGTTTGGAACAGACCCAAAAACCACCAAGCCGAAGCCACCGTAGCCGCGGAGGAAATCAAATTGAGGCCCACGGGCAGAAAGGTGTGGCCGGCGGCGTAAAAGGCACGGATGAAAAGCATAATCAGACTTTGGGAAAGAATTGAAAACGAGAATAAAAATAAGGCGGCGGCCGTGAGCCTGGTGTCCGCCCAGGTGAAAGCGCCCGCGCCCAGAATGACCCGCACGATCTGGGCCCTTAAAACGATGAAAAGCACGGTGGCCGGCAAAGACCAGAAAACAATATGCCGAAAAGCCAGAGAAAAATGTTCCAGAAATTCACTCCGGCCGTTTTTCGCGTATGAAGCCGCGAGGGTAGGGAAAGCCGAAACCGCGTAGGAAAGACCGATGACCGACAAGGGAACGGATTGCAGATTGGTCGCGAAATTAAAAACCGCCACCGCGCCCGCGCCCAAGGTACTTCCCAGAGCCGTGACGGCGCTTAAAACCAGCTGATTCAAAGAAAGGCCGAGGGTCCGCGGCAAAGAAAGTTTTAAGGAGCGGATAAGTTCCGGAGAGATTTTCGGGAGGCGCGGCCTTAAAGAGAACCCTAGGGAAAAAACTGTCGGCAGCTGAATAACCAGATGCAAAAACGCGCCAAAGACCACCCCCCAGACAATTCCGGAAAGTCCCCAGCGCGGCAGGAAAAAAATTATGCCGATTATAATTCCGAGATTGTAGAAAAGAGGAGAGAGGGCATAAATATAAAAACGCCGAAAGGACTGAATCACCGAAGAGACTAAATTGGAAAGACCCAAAAACAGAGGCGAGAGCAATAAAATTCTGGAGAGCAAAATTACCCTTCCTTGCTCCTCGGCCGAAAACCCGGGCGCAAAATACGGCACCAAAAAAGGCATCAAAAAATAGGCCAAGACGACCAGGAGCACGGTGACGAGTCCAAAGAGCGAGAAAATATTTCCGAAAAAATCTTCTGCCCCTTTCCGGTCTTCTGAAAATTTTTCCAAAAGAATCGGAATCACGGCGGTGGAGGCCGCGAAGAAAAGCGAGAAAGTATAAATAAAATCAGGAATCCTAAAGGCGACATAATATAAATCCAGGGTTCGGGAAGCTCCGAATTCCGACGCCAAGAGCCGGTCGCGAAAAAGCGACAAGAGGTCCGCCAAAATTCCGGCGGCGGCCAAAACGAAAGCGCCCTGCGTCACGCTTTTAAGTTCGCTTCCGAAAAAAGAAAAGAAATTGTAAACCATTTTTTATTCCCCCACCGGAGGCTTGCTTCGTTTCTCCGGCGCCGGTCCGGGCGGAGCAATCGAA
This sequence comes from Candidatus Giovannonibacteria bacterium RIFOXYD1_FULL_48_21, assembly GCA_001778985.1. Lineage (GTDB taxonomy): Bacteria > Patescibacteriota > Minisyncoccia > JACPKW01 > UBA11713 > UBA11713. The sequence goes on from MFIU01000004.1 coordinate 113,927, forward strand.
AAAAGAGGGTCTCGGCCGGAAAGCAGATTCTGAATAATAGTTTTAACCTCTTGGTTCGCGGGATTTAACTCGGCGATTTTCTGAAATTCTTCCAAGGCCTTGTCCGGCTGGCGCTCGCGGGCATAGATTAAACCCAAAAAATAACGAGCGTTGGAGTAGTTGGAGTTAAGCCCCACGGCCCGTTCCAGCACCAAACGCGCCTCGCTGAAATTTCGGTTTTGGTAATACAAAAGTCCCAGCTGAAAAAGAGCCCCGATGTCGTCCGGCGCGAGAAGCGCCGTAGTTTCGGCGCTCCCAATCGCCGCCCCGATATTGCCGGCAGCGGCTTCCAGCTGCGCCAGCAGGAAATGCGCTTCGGCGTAGTCTCGCTTCAAACTAATGGCCTGTTTGAGATACTCTCTTGCCGCCGTGAGATTGTTTTGAGAAATTTCAACTCGGGCCAGGGCCAGATACGGCTCCGGACTTGAAGGAAACTGCTTCGAGCCCTCGGTATAAGAGTTTTTAGAAAATTCGGCCGCGCCCTGAATCCGAAAGGGTAAGACCGCTTCATAGACCCTGCCAAGATTCATCCAGTTCAAAGGGTCTACCGGATTCAAAGCCGTGGCCTCCTGGGCCGCGCGGATAGTCTGGGCCAGAGCATTTTGAAACTGAAGCCGAAGTTCTTCCGCTGAAACATCCTGGCGTCCCACAATCTGCTGCAGTCTCGCGAGCCCGGCCGCGGTAAGACTGCGCAAATATAAATCGCGCCGGTCCAGATTCAAAGCCCGGTTAAATCCGTCTTCAGCTTCCTCGAGCTTGCCTGCGGCCAGAGCTTGAGTTCCGTCAGCGTAAAGAAGAGCGGCGTAATATTTCTGCGCCAAAACTGAAAGCCAGGAAACGCCCAGGACCACGAAAAGAATGAGCAAAAGCGCGCCGATAAATCCCGGGCCGGAACGCTCGAAAAGCGATATTTCCAAATTTTCCGAAACTCCTCTCTGGGCCGCGAGCCTCAAAAAAATACCAGTGAAGAAAAAAGCGAAAAAAATCAAAGAAAACCCGGCCGAGTACACGAAGGCAAATATCCAGAGGTACAAAGCCGCGATAAAACTAGCCGAAAGAGCGAAAGAAGCCGGGACGGAAAATTTAACGAAAGCTCTAAACCCTGACCAAAGAAAAAGCCCCAGAAAGCAGACGAGCGCCAAAGTCCCTACCAGTCCGCTCGTAATCAGCAGGGTGGGAATGAACCCTATGCCGGAATTAAATCTGGTCTGCCAAAAAGGAGTGGCGGCGATGTCAGCCGGACGGTGCTTGAACCAGGCATAAAGAAAAGTATTGGGGCCAAAACCAAAGGCTGAACGTTCTTTGAGCACCTTGGAAGCCACCTCCAGAGTTGAAGCTAAAGAAGGCCTGATTTCAACAAATTGAACCCCAAGATTATTAATAAGTTCCGTCATGAGCGGAGCGGCAAAAATAAAGAACAAAGAAATTACCAAGGCCGCGAAGGGCGCGCCGGAAAGCGCGCTCATTTCCCGTTTTTGAGAATAGTTATATGCCAAGAAAATAATCAGGACCGCGGCCATAATCCACCAAACGAGCGTAAAATTAACCGCGGCCGTCAGTGCCAGGGCCGAAAGAAGCACGACCCCGGCCAAAACTTTCCAAAAAGAACGGGGCAGGACTTCAAAAAGAATAAGGCTCAAAAGGACCGCGAGTCCGGAAAAAATTCCCAACTCGTTCCAAGAACCGAAAAGATTAAAACTTGGGTCGCGGCTCATGGAGGCGAGAAGCGGAATCTTAAAAAGAGATTGGGAAAGCTGGAACAGAAAAATCACAAGAAAACTTCCCAAAAGAGCCGAGAGTGCCCAGAAGACCTTGGATTCTGAGTCAAAGACAGAAAACGCCAGGAACAAGGTCAAGGCAAAAAGAATAAAGGCGCCGAGTGTTCCAACTTCGCTGCCAAGACCGAAAAAAGAAACGTGCGGCGAAACGGAAAGAAAGCTGGAGAGGGCCAAAACCGCCAAAAATACCGCCAAAAAAATCCACGCGATACTTTTAGGCACTATAATCTTGCCGCTTCGAAGTGCGGAAACAATATGGATAAGACCGATAAGGATAATCAGAAAATAGGCCAAATAACTTTTGTTTAGCGCGACAGGCAAAAAAGTCTGGGGTAAAACTAAAAGCGGGAAGAAAAAAATAAGCAGATAGAAGAACCAATCCCGGGCTTGTTCGATAGATTTTTCTAGCATAGAATTTTATTAATTATAGCATATGGAGAACAATTACCGTCAATACCTGAAAATTAGTCAAGCCGCCCAATTTCTCGGGGTAAGCCGGGAAACGCTTAGGGATTGGGACCGTTCAAAAAAGCTGAAAGCGTTTAGGCACCCAAAAAACAAGTACCGTCTCTACCAGGTCGGCGAACTTCAAAAATCCAAAGAAAATCACAAAAGGAAATATCATAAAATGCAGAAGTAAAATCAACCCCGCATTCTGCGGGGTTGATTTAGATACGCCTATAAGCCGAATTCTGTCCTCCCGCTGAAAGCGGGATGTATGGTCATTTATCTCAGCCTCGCCTTACGGCGGGGCCTGAAGCGGCACTTCCCGCCTTCCTTTGAAAGTTTCAATGGTTGGCGGGACACGGCCTTGCACCAGGCAGGGTTTTCAACTCCGGCGTCTTGCGAGGTCGGAGCGTGCGCTCTTACCGCACGATTTCACCTTTGCTCTCTTGCCCTTTAGGGGAAAGAGGGCCGTATATTTTCTGTTGCACTATCCGTCCCTGAAAGATTCCTCTTTCAAGGCGTGGGTGTTACCCACTGCCCACTTCTCATTTTTCAATGAGGGTGTTCGGACTTTCCTCCCCGCCTACGATTATTTTTAAATGTTGGCGGGGTGACCATCCGGCGTATCTTGCAGTAATTATAGTCGAGAAATAATTTTTGTCAACTATTTATTTTATTTTAAAAAATCCGGCGGATACCCAAGGGCATCCGCCGTTTAGAGAAACATTCATCAGCGTATCTTTTCCACCTCTTCCATAAAGCGCTCCACCAGCTCGCGTGAAACCGGCTCGCCAGGCTCAACGCCGCGTTTCTTGAAGGCAGTGCCAACAATTGCGCCGTCCGCGATGGCAAGTTGCGACCGGACATTTTCCGGCGTAAGGCCACTTCCTACAACAAGGGGATGCTCGTTTAACGCCTCTCGCGCGACGCGAAGGTCATCGAAAGTTGCGGGATCACCCGTGATCTGTCCCGTCACTACTACTGCGTCTGCAAGCACCATCGCTTTTTTGGCGCATTCCGCAAGTGAGCAAGTCGGCTCAACGAGTTCGTAGTACTTGGGATGGATACCTCCAAAAACCGCTATGTTGGAATAGAACTTCCGCGCCCAGAGATATTCACCGGCTTCGACTGACTCGCAACCGACAAAATCCCCGGTAATATGGTCCATTTGGATAAACTTGCCTCCAGTGGAGAGCGCAACCGATAGTGCCTTTTCGTAGTCGTTTGGTAGAACGTTTACGCCAATAGGGATCTTCGAGTGTTTCCTAACCGTGAGGGCAATTTCGGCGAGCCGTTCCGCCATCTCATCGGTGGCGCAGTTCGCATCAAGGTAGCCGCAGTCGTAGTTCTCTACGAGTAAGCCGTCTACGCCGCCTCTCTGGAGTCGTTCGACATCTTCCAGGGCTTTGTCAATTTGCCTCTGGCGCTTGCCGTTGAAGACATGGATCATCGCGATGATTGGTTTTTTCTTGGGAAAGAGCTTATGAAAAAGTGAATTCATCTTTCACCTCCTTTCAGAAAAAAATATAGCAGTTTCAAATCCAAAACGCAACGAGGCCGTATTTTCTGATGCGCTCGCGATAGCCAGGGTAGACATAGTATTGTTTCTTAATATTCTCCAGCGTGCGCACCGGCATATGCGGCCAGACCAGTTTTTGATTTACTTCTTTGAAAAATTTCTCCACGCTTAGAAATTTACTGACTTTTATAATCTTTTTGCGAAGTCTTGCTTTTCCGCACATAAAAAGAAGTGTATCCCCTTTCTGGACACTCCCGAAATTTTTTCCGGTCTTGGTATGGCCGAGGGCGCGCGTTTCCACTTTCTTTTTGCCGGATTTAATTTGATTGAAAATAATCCGGTTTTTCGCCCGAATCCTCAATACCCAAGTTCTCATTCAGCTATTCTACCGCGACTAGAGTTTTTTTGAGCGGCGCAGAAACGCCGGAATAGAATCCCACTCGGAATTCTCCGCGGCTGGCTCCAAAAGTTCCTCGCCAGGCTTTGGTCCGGCGGACTCGCGGCGCAAAGTTTGAATTTCGGTCGGGAAAAGAGAAATACTGCGGCCAAAACCGTTCGGAAAACCAGAGGCAATCACGGTTACTTTCAGCTGGCCTTTCCTAAGCCGGTCATCCTGCACCGCGCCAAAAATAATTTTAGCCTCTTTGTCAATATTTTCGGTGATAAGTTTGGCGGCTTCCTGCACTTCCCACATGGAAAGGTCTTCCCGTCCGGAAACCGTGAATAAAACTCCTTTGGCTCCGTCAGCCGAAACCTCGAGGAGCGGCGAATGGATCGCGAGGCGGGCCGCTTCCTGGGCGCGGTTTCGGCCGGAAGCCAAGCCTATTCCAATGATGGCCGAGCCGGAGTTTAAGAGAACCGTTCTTACGTCCGCGAAATCCACGTTAATAATGCCCGGGGTAATTATCAAATCCGCAATCCCTTCCACCGCTTGTCTCAAAACTTCGTCGCACATCGCAAAAGCCGCCAGAAAAGGAGTGTCCCGCTCCACCGTGTTCAGCAAGCGGTCATTGGGAATCACAATCATGGCGTCAACAGCTTTGCGAAGCCTCACCAGACCGTCCTCGGCAATTCTTTTGCGAATCTCGCCTTCAAAAGCGAAAGGTTTGGTGACGATGGCCACGGTGAGCGCGCCTTGATTTTTGGCAAGCTCGGCCACGATCGGCCCCCCGCCCGTGCCGGTGCCGCCGCCGAAACCGCAGGTGACGAAAACTAAATCCGCGCCGCGGATAAATTCTTCAATCTCGCGCTTCGACTCTTCCGCGGACATGCGGCCGAGCTCCGGGTTCATGCCCGCGCCGAGCCCACGGGTTACGTTTTTCCCGATGTGAAGTTTTTTTGGAGCAAGTGAATTATGCAAATCTTGGGCGTCGGTGTTGATGGCGATGAAATCCACTCCGCGCACCCTGGAGCGAATCATATGGTCGACCGCGTTCTGTCCCGACCCCCCTACCCCGATTACTTTCAGCCGGGCCGCGGTTTCAAATTCTGGCTTAACCTGAGGCATAATAATCCAAGCCTAGCCGTTCACCTAAAGCCCGTCAAGCGGCGACATGTTTTTGAGCTTTGAAATCCGGCTCCCCTGAAACTCGCTTATGCCATTCGCTTTCATAGAATTCTTTAAGTATCGCTCCTGCCTCTCCCGCGTTTCTGCGCACTTCAGGATTTTCTAAATGCTCGGGTAAAACTATGAAAGTTGGCTGGGGCGCTTCATACATACCGACATAGGGAATCCGCGGGTAGACTATCTTTTCTGCTCCGCCTCCTTCGGCTTCCCATTTCGCGAAATCATAGATTGCAATATCAGGATAGCCCTTATTGAGGCCTTGCAGAATCGACATCAAATCGAAACCCTGCGGTATTTTCCCATCTCTCTGGGCCTCCTCTAATCCTCGAACGGTGTCTTCGGTCCAGCGCATCAAACCTTCGAAGCCGGCTTTACTTTCGAACTTTGCCACTCCTGGAATTTTGGTGGTTTTGCTTTTTCGCTCGTAACCTTTGAGATTCTCGACAGTAAGCATCTGAATTTTCTTGTCTTCGCTCTTCTCCACCTCTCCAACAAAACCAAGCTCAATCCCTTTCTCTTTAAGCAATGAATTGATTCTGGCTACTGACTCTTTCAGCTCTTCTTCGTCAGTAAAGGAGTGCCAAATCTCGGTATTGGGCTTAAAGCCGGCCATGGTTAAAACAACGCCCGGTTCAACAAAGTGGGCTCCAAATTCTCGGGGGATTTTTTCGTAAAGTTCCTCTGAGAGTCTGGCTACTTCCTTCCCAGAAAAAACCTCGGGAATTGCCTCGATTGATTCTGATCTAACTTCGGTAGGTTGGGGCAATTTCTCTGACATTTTAATTTAAAATGGCCAAATCTTCTTTGATTCCTTTTTTGAGCGCTTCCAGTTCAGAGGCAGGGACAGAAAGAAGCGAGGCGAAAAATTCAACTCGCTCCGCATTTTCCAAATGCGCATTTGCCAGAAGTTCTGCTACCTCCCTTCTTTTTCCCTCAAAAATGTAAACCTCAAAATTTCTCTTCCTCAACTCTTCCACCACAGCCCAGAAATAATTTTCATTCCCCGGACCGATCTCTTCCTCGACCAAGAGGTCGTCTTCGTGCCTTAAAATCGAAATACGTTCCTCGATTAAAGTTTTTACCAAATCATTCTTAGAAATATCCTCATCTTTAGAAATTTTCCCGAGGTACTCGCCGTCTTTTTTGAAGATGTAAGCGCTCTCCATTTTAGTATTCTTTTTCTCTAACACCCTCGGGCTTGCTTTTTTGATTTTGCCGGCGTTCCAGTTCCGGAATATTGTATGCTGTTTCTTTGTCTAAATAATCTCTCACCAGCTCGCGGTCTTGACGCCCAAGCAAGATAGCACTCGCGGAGTTTGCCCTAACAATTTCCGCCCAGTATTCCGAGGCTTTCATTAATAATTCCTTCTTTTTATCCTCGTTGCGAATGGATTCAACATATCCCGAATAATATCTGTCTTCCGATTTAACTCTCTCCAATGTCCTGTGAAGCAAATCTACGCGCTCCGGCATTGAGCGGCGGCGATTCTTCCAGTCATTCGCGTGAGCGATTTCATGCCTGAAGCTTAAGGCAAAACTGCTTTCTTGCCAGCCGTCGGGATGCTTAAAAAAAGATAATACTGTTTCGTTGCCGGCACTACTATAAGAAGCTTGGCCAACGACATTGAGGTCAGATTTCAGCCCGTAATCTTTCCTGACTTTTCCAATTTGCTCTTCTCTATCAACGAAATTGATTTCGTTGATACTTTCTATCCAAACATGCGGAAGTGCATCTAAAATAAAATTTATCGACCTGGGATTGATGCCCATTTGTTTTGCTCTCTCGGGTGATATATTCGGGTAATTCAAAGTCTTGTCGTGGAAGTGTTCTTTTATTTTTTCACTTTCTCCTGCAATTCCAAAATTTCTGTCTAAGTTAGCGGCTCCAATTTTCTCTTCGACTTTCTTTGCCTTTGCAACGGTTTGGAAAAGTTCTTTTCTTTCTTTTCCATCCATTTCCCCCTCCTTTGCGGCTTTATCGGCGCGTTTAACGTATTCCGAAACTTTTATATCCTGGTGCAGCATTTCTTCCACGTTTTTCTTCGAAAACCCTACTTGTTCAGGCGCCGCCAGCACGCCTGAAAATGCCATGGGCAGGACTGCAGCAGAAACAGCTTTTTTAAATCTCTCGCGGATGGACAAAACCGCCTTCTCTCTATCCTCGCTTCGAGGTTCTGGTTTTTCAAAAGAAAATTTTTCCGACATTGAAATTAAATTCCTTTATGCCTCCTCCTAATCTCCTCCTCCACTTCTTCTCTGGGGCGGGTGAACTTGGAGCGGGAGTATATAAAATCATTTATAAATATCTTTTCGGTGGCCAACTTTCAAAATTATAATGCGGTCGCGTTCGACATCAAAAAGTGCCCGATAGTCCCCAATATGAAAACGCCGCTCGCCGAGGCGAGGGTCTTTCAGTTCTTCGGAGAATTTAAGCGGATCTATCGCGGCGGTGTAAAAATCGAATTTGGTTATGATCCGCCTTTGAACGATTCTTGGGAGCTTTTTAAGATCTTTGAGAGCAGCAGGTTTAAAGAAATACTTCATAACCGAAGAAGTCTCTTTACTTCAGCTGCGGAGTAAAGTTTTTTCTCTTTTCGGGCTTTTATAATTTCTTTTGGAAGAATGTTTGAATTTCTCATCTCCGTATCTTCCATCAAATCCTCCAGCTTTCTCCAATCCTCCAAGGGTATCACTACCACCGGCTCGCCGCGAAAGCGAGTCTTCTCAATTTTTTTATCAATAGTAGCGAGGTTGCGATGGGCCATGTTCCAACTCTATTCTTCTCCTGCCCAAAAGTCAAAAATCAAAATGCGCGACCCTGAGGATCGTGCGACAAGAATGAACCCTTAATTTCTGAATATTTCTACCTCGTTTCCCTATATTTTTCCATTATTTCTTCGGCGCTCTTAGAAATTTCGAGATCACCTTCGGCTGCTGCGGCTTGACCAAAACTTTTTATTCCTTCCTGTAAGCCCTCCGTTTCCGTATACGCAAGCCAATTTTTAGGGTCTTTCTCTAAAGCTGATTGAGAATATCCCAAGAGCTCAGATGCAGTATCAATCCATTCTTTTGGGGTAAAAATTCCTTTTGGAATAGAAATAGATCCTCCGCCGAATGAAATAGAAGATTCCCATTCATCTTTTCGAGTTTCCTTGTTCCAAACCTGCTTATTAATTTGATATACGCCAGGATTTGGTATCGCTACATGACGCTCCTTGCTAGCTCTTTGCATTACCTCCTTTAATTTTTCTCGCTTCTTCGTCAAAGCTAGATAACTGAACTGGGCATTTTCTCTTGCCTCCGCCATTCTAGTCTCATGATGCATCGCCTCCAATTCCTCTAGAGTCTTGTTAGGCTTATTCTCCAACTCATAGAGCCTTCTATTAGGATCCTCAGAATTTGGTGTTTCAAATCCCATATTTTATGTTTATTAGTTTAATAAAATCCTCCTGCCTAAATTATATTGCTTTTTCTGGAGTCGCGCCAGCGTGGTGCCTCCTCCTAATCTCCTCCTCAACTTCTTCTCTGGGGCGGCCGTATTTGGAGCGGTCTCATAAATGTTTAGAAAATTCTCCGGGTGTCACTTCGATCTCCCGCAGAATCTGCCGCAGGAGCCCGCGGCCGATATCTTCTCCGCCGTGCCTAGGAACCAAAGTGGTTCTGCCATCCGGATGTTTAAAAAAGATATGAGAACCAACTTGACGAAAACCTCTAAAGCCGAACTTCTCTAAAACGCGCATAACATCGCGCGCCTTTAGCATCGGCAAGCGGCCTTTCATAAATTTAAACGCTTACCAACTCCACTCCCACAAAGGATGGTTCATAAGCGAAGAGTTGAATTTTCTTTCGATATTGCGGGTCGGTCTTGGCGACAGAAAGGCAAAGCTTGATTGCCTCGCGAACGCGCCTCCTTAGCTCTTCCAGGTCTTTGGCTTGGGTATGACAGCCCGGCAAAGCCGGAACAGAAGCCACAAAGTAGCCGTCTTCATCGCGTTCAATGAGGACTTTAAATTCTTTTGGTGATATTTCTCTAGCCATATTTAGAGCCTATCACGTCCAAAGTCAAAAATCAAAATGCGCGACCAGTAAGCCGCGCATTTCTTGAAAATAAATCCAGCCTAAAAATCAAACTCTTTTTTCTGTTTCTCTTGTGCTTCTTTTTCCAACCTTTCCCTCTTTTTGGTTATGGCCTTCCAGATTTCTTCTAACGCCTCGCTGTCTTGTTGGTCATTCCTATTAAACTTGTTAAAGTTTAATTTCAGAAGATCTTCTGTCACCTTATTTCTTAATTTATCTTTTAATTCAAAATTATAGCCTTGCGCGGGCTGCGGAACATTTTTATAAGCAGAAATTTTTGATGCATCCAGCTTTACTTTCGCAACATTTCCGTCTCTATCTACATAATAGAAGTCATTCAGTAACCCAAAAGAGCTATCATATTTTCCTTTCATGCCTTCCAATTTCTTTTTTAAGTCCCCCGACATTTCTGGGTCCTCTAACGAAAGAAAGAACTGTTTATTCATTTTTATATACGTCCCCAAGTCGGCCACCATCTCTCCCTTTTCAAGACGCTCTCGAAGATTCTCGCGTTCCTCTTTTGTGCCAATAATAACAGCGGCGTTTTCTTCCCAGCCTTCTTTATTGATATCGGCTTTGGCTTGTTCAAATTCAGAATCTGGTTGTTCTTGGCCCATAACCGTATCTTACAATATCGAACAAAGGATGCAAATGTTTATCCACCTTTATGCCTCCTCCTTATCTCCTCCTCGACTTCTTCTCTGGGGCGGCTGTACTTTGAACGGGAGAGCTGCTTAATATAATCGGCCATCTGGGGGTTGCCGGTTTCGGGCGGAATGGTTTTTATATTGAAAGGTTTTGAAGTCTGCCCGTCAATCAATAATTTTAGATAGGCGTTATAGTTATCGATATTCAGCAAGTCGTGGGCAGAGAATACGGGTTGAAACTGCTTCTCCATATACTCGCCGTCGTCCGAGCCGATTCTGAAGGAACAAATAGAACCGACGTTTCCAAAGACCGCTTTCTGAATCTCTTCCTCGAGCTGTCCGATGAACTGGTGAGTTAAAATGAGGTTCAATTTATACTTTCTCGCTTCGGAAAGTATGGTCGCGATGGACTTAGTTGTGACGTTTTGGAACTCATCGATATAAAGGTAAAAATCGGGACGTTGGGATTCGTCAACGTTTACTCTGGATAGCGCGGCCATCAAAATTTTACCAACCATAATTAGCCCGAGGAGCGACGAGTTAAGCTCGCCTAGGCGCCCCTTGGAAAGATTCAACAGCAAAATCTTTTTATTATCCATCACCTCGCGGATATTGAAGGCGGATTTCTCCTGCGCGATGATTGGGCGCATTATTTCGTTTGCAAGAAATGTGTCGAATTTCGAGACCACATAAGGCACCATGTTCTGCAAAGCGGCCTCGCCGCCGGCTTTCTCGGCAATCTGTTTCCAGAAGGTCTCAACCACGATATTTTTCGAGCGGGAAAGTTTGTAGTCGCGAAAGGATTTATCCGCCAAAACGCGCTCAATCTCCAAAAGGGTGTTCCCTGACTCCGGATCGTCCATCACCAGCAAAGCGGCATTCCTGAAATACTGCTCGAACATCGGGCCTCCGGCGACTGACATATTGAAAAGCTTGTTGAAGATTTCCAAAAGCTCGTTCACTATCATGGTTTTCTGCTCCGGACGCGCCGCATCATACTCCAGCATGTTAAGCCCCATGGGATATTGAACGTCTCCGGGGTCAAAATAAATCACGTCCTCGGCGCGCTCGCGCGGGACGAGCGCTAAAATTTTTTCGATAAGCTCTCCGTGCGGGTCAATCACCGCGACTCCCTCGCCCGCTCGTATATCCTGAATAATCATGTTCTGCATTAAGACTGATTTTCCGGTTCCGGTCTGGCCGATGGTATAAAAATGCCTGCGCCGGTCGTCTTTTTTAATCCTTACTTCCTGGGAAGTTCCGCGAAAAGCGCTCCTGCCGACTAAAATTCCCTCCTTTGGAAGATTTACGGGCGGGGCCGCCTCTCGGGCTTTTAGCATCCGCACCTGGGGTGCGGCTTTCTTGGAATACGGAAAATGATAAATGCTTGCGATTTCCTCCACGTTGAGCGGTATCGCCGTATCTTCATCAAAAAACCTGAAAGAAAAATCTTCATTTAACTTGCGAAGCCTACTTCCAAAAACGTTCCGGATTTTGAATGAATTTCCCTCGGGACTCGAGAATTGATAAAAACCGGCTTCAAATTCTTTCATAATTCGATCGGTTTCTGCGTCTGATCCGGCAGAAACAATGAGGCGAACATTCGCGTCGAAAATCATCTTGCCTGCTTTCTCCTCCAGTATCTTTACAAGCTCCTCATCGTAGACTACGGGTTTGTTTTTTTCCTCGGGCCTCTGGCTTTTCGGTTTTTTGAAAATTTCAATTGTTTCTTCCGCCAAACTTTTTTCTCCCAGAACCTCTTTTCTTGATTTCCCCTGCTTTAACTTCTCCGTAACGCTATGTATCGACTTTTCGAGCTTTTCTGCTGAAGGCCGCAGTACAAGCTGTAGGGCGGCTCCTTCGTCGAACTCGTCAATCTTCGAGAAAGCAGAGGTTATAGTTTCAACAGGATCTGACTCTATTTTTTGATAAGTTTTCAAAGGCAGGAATTTATTTTTTTCAAGTTCCAGAATCGCACCGCGGGATATTCCGTCCGGATTAAAAATGTTGTAATCGTTTACTTTGTCTATTTTGGCTTCCGGAAATGCGCCATGCAGCTGGCCCTCGACGAGTTTTTCGAATTTTCGTGGTGCGGCCACATAAAAAAATATCTCCGCTCCGTTATTGTGCGCCGCGAGCTCCAGGGCAAAACTTTTATTCTTCATTCCGCCAAAGCCCATCAAAAACTTTTCCATCTGGGCGATGAAATTTTTTCTGGCTTCATTTGGGTTTTCCTTACCTTCCTCGCGGCTTTCCGGAACGCTCACCAAGAAAAGCTGAAGCGAAAGGCTCGAAGATATGGCGCTTGTTCTCTTGTAGCGTAAATAAAAAAAGAGAATTACTAAAATGGGGACGAGGAGAACAAAGAAAGTCGTGAAAATAAAGGCGCCGTCATTCATTTTATTTTCCTGGCCTCCAGAAGCTTTTGATAATAATAATCGGCTAAAGTGTCGTGAAATTCGTCCAAGAGATGCGGATTTTTGAGAGAATTTGCCACTTTGAGGGCCGAGGATAAATTTTTTTCAAAAGCCAGATTGATAAGTTCTTCGATTATATATTTGTGCTCTTTTTCTTTGAGCTCGGCGGCTTTGTCCTTGCTCGTCTCGTCCGGAATCGTTACTGGCGGCAAAATCGGCGGAGAAGGCTTCTCGCCGGCTCCGGCTTCGCGGAAAATCTCCCCAATCATTTCCCGCTCCTCCCTCGGCTCTTTCCCCTCTCCTGAAAGCTCTTTTTTCTTCGTCTCGAGCTGACTCTCGAGCCACTTTATCTCTTCACGAATCTGCTCCTGCGGCATGGTTTTATTCTAACTTCTTTAAGAATTCTATGGAATCAGCGAGCGCAGCCATGAAGAGAGTTTCTGGCGAAGGGCTGAAGGTTTTTTGAAAGCAGGGCTGGTTTCTTGGTCGAGCGCCAAAAGGGCCGCACCCAAGGCAGTGTGCCAGAGAGAGTCCTGAAGTTTGTGCCCGGAATCAAGCTCGCGGCATCCTCCGAGCTCGGCCGGAAGCCGGAGAGCGTTTCTGGAAAATTCTTCAAGGCCCGGAATTTTGGCCGAGCCTCCCGACAAAACCACCCCGCCCGGCAAAAGTCCGGCGCGTCCTATTTTTTTCAGATGCGTCTGGACCAGCTCAAACATATCCTCGAGCCTGGCCTCCACGATGTTTTGAAACTTTTTTTTGGACGTTTGAGAATCATCCGGAAGTTTCGCGGAAATTTTTATCTCCTCGGCTTTCTCCAGCGGAACTTGAAAACCAAGCGCGATATCGTTCGTGATATGCGCTCCGCCAAATGGAAAAATCGCCAGAGAATACGGAAGGTTCTCCTCAAAAACCGCGAGGTTCAAGGTCTCGGCTCCAATATCCATAATTAAAGCGCCGGCTTCGCGCTGTCTGGAGGCGAGCAAAGCTCTGGCTGTGGCGAGAGGCGCCGGAACAACGTCATCAATCGCAACTCCCGCCTCCTCCACAGCGCTAATCGCTTCGGCGAGCGGTTTTAGGAGCGAGGTTACGAATAAAACTTCTGCCTCCAAATGCTCTCCCTTGAGCCCGACTGGGTCTTTCAGGGAAAGCTCTAAATCCACGGCATAGTTCAAGCCGAAAAATTCCATCACCCCGCGGTTTTGGAGTTCGCGGGAAGAGGGCCGGGCCTGGGCCAGCACCCGGTCCACGTCGTAGGGACTGACTTCTCCAGAGGCTTGGGAGATGGCCACGCGGGAGCGCACTTTCTGAAAGCCGAGAGCCGGCGAGCCGAAAACCACGTAGGCATGCTTGAAAGGAATCCCGGAAAAGCGCCCCACCTCTTTCACGACTTCTTTTATTTTTTTGGATAGAAGGCCTGGGGTCTGAACCAAACCGCGCCTAACTCCCTCGGCCGGGACCAGGGCCGCGCCCAAAATATGCAGCCCGGTTTCTTGCGGCCTGCGCTCCGCACTCAAAGCTTTAAGGCTCGCCGAACCGATATCCAAGATATGAACGATATTCCTCATGAAAACTTTTTCTCCAAAGCCTCCATCTTGGGGCCGTGGCGAAACCCTTTTAAATGCAGAAGACCGTGCAGATACAAAGTCCAAAGGCGCTCTTTTTTTCTAGCCAGCTCGCGGTTCAAAAAAATCTGGCCTAATTTTGGCGAAAGCGCGAAAGCGAGCACATCGGCTGCCTTATTTTTACGGCGGTAAGTTTTATTCAAGCGAAGCATCGTTTTTGAATCCGCAAAAACTAAATCCAATTCGTATTTCTTTCCTAAAATTTTATCTTTGGCTTTTTTGAAATGCTGACGGGGAGGCACCTTAGCCCAAAAGCTTTTTTAAAACGGCGGAGATGCGCTCGCCCGAGGCCTTGCCTTTCAAAACCGGCATCACGGTTTTCATGACTTGGCCGAAATCTTTCGGGCCGGAAGCGCCCGCCTTGCCGCGAGGCAGGCCCGCTTCGCGAATACCGTCTTTCAAAATCCGCTCCAGGTCTTCGTCCGAAATCTCCGCCGGCAGGTAGACCGCCAGCAGTTCGGCTTCTCTCTTTTCTTTATCGGCGAGGTCAGCGCGGCTGGCTTTTTCAAACTCCGCGCTGGCGTCCTTGCGTTTTTTAACTTCCCCTTTCAGAACTTCCACCACTTCTTCGTCCGAAAGTCCGGTCTCTTTTTTCAAAAGCTGAATCTCCTTATTGTGAATCGCGCTCTGGGCCATCCGAAGCGCGGAAAGTTTCAACTGCTCGCTGGCTTTCAAGGCGGCGCGCAGGTCTTCTTCAATTCTCTTTTGAAGATTCATGATTTATTCTATTTTACCCAGCTTCCTAAGCCGCTCCATATTTTCTTGCCATTGAATCCTCTTGAGCGCTTCCTTTTTTTTCTTGAAATCGGACTTGGAACGCGCTCGAAACTGCCGGCCCCTCGCTTCAATCAAAATTTTGGAACGCTGAATTTTTCTGGTGAAGCGCCGCAAGAGGCTTCCCACTGATTCATTTTCTCTTTTTCTAACTCCCACACTCGCCATGTTATACCTCCACTTTCCCCGGCTTCTCTCTCCAACCTCCCAAGAGATGCAGATGGAGATGTTCCACCACCTGCCCGCCCGCCGGGCCTACGTTAAAAACAAGCTTATAACCCTCGAGTTTTTTCTCGGCCGCGATTTTTTTTGCTATTTCGACCGTAGTACCGATGAGCTCCCCTTTCGCCTCCAGAACTGAAGCCAAATGTTCTTTCGGCAATACTAAAATATGGACCGGCGCTTTCGGATGAATATCCTCAAAAGCGACGAACTTTTCGTCTTCAAAAACGAACTGGGCGGGAATTTCCTTTTGAGAAATTTTGCAAAAGATACAATTCATTTCATTTGAATTTCAGTTTCAAGCGCTCGAGCGCCTTGGCCACCGGCAAAGTCTCCTGCATGCCGGAGTCCATGTTACGGATAATAATGGTACCTTCGAGGGCTTCCTTCTGGCCCATAATCAAGCTGAATTCAACTCCGAGTTTTGAGGCCAAGCGGAGCTGGCCCCGGAGCGAATCCTTGGAGAGCGACTGGGCTAGAGGAATTCTAGCCTTTCGAAAATCTTCCATCAAGCTTAAAATCTTCCGTTTGGCCGCCATGCCCAGTTGAATCAGAAAGACCTGCGGTCTCTCGGTTTTCAAAAGTTGAGCGCGGTCTTTTTCTTCCGGGCGGGATGAAACGAGCTCGGCTATCCGATCAATGCCCAGCGCCGCTCCCGCGGCCGCCAAATCTTTTCCAGCCAAAACCTGCGCCAGATAATCGTATCTCCCTCCGCCTCCCAATTCAACCCGCTTCCCGCCTTGACTCGCGGAAGGCGAGGCAGGCCCGCCGGTTTCGCCCTCGGCTTCGGTTTTGCCCGTAGTCACGAACTCAAAAACCGTTCGGGTGTAATAATCAAAACCTCGCACCAGCTGCGGGTTCAGCCGATAAGGCAATTCCAGGGAGTCCATGAATTCCAAAACTTCTTTGAAGTGCGCTTTGCATTCCTCGCAGACGTATTCCAGCATCTGCGGCGCTTTGGCTTTAAATTCCTGACAGGAGGGCTCTTTGCAGTCCAAAAGCCGGAGAGGATTTTCTTTAAACCTCCGCTTGCAGTCTTTGCAGAGTTTTTCGAAATGCTTCCGATAAAAAGCCACCAGTTCCTTCTTCCAAGTCGGCCGGCATTCTTTGTCTCCGAGGGTGTTCAATTCCAAGCTCGTCTCAATCCCAAGTTCTTTGAAAATCAGACTGCAGACTCGGATGATGGTGGCTTCGGCCACCGCCAGCTCTTCACCCAAAATTTCAAGACCAAATTGGTTGAATTCGCGAAAACGCCCCTTCTGCGGGCTCTCGTGCCTGAAAAATGAGCCGGAATAATAAAGCATGACTGGCTGTGGCCAAGAGCCAAGGCCGTGTTCGAAATAAGCGCGCACCGCCGGCACGGTTCCCTCCGGCCGCAGAACCAAAGCATCTCCGCCCCTGGTCCGAAAAGTGTACGTCTGTTTCTCCACCACATCCGTGCTCTCGCCCAAGGAGGCTCCAAAAAGTTCGGCATGCTCGAAATGCGGGGTTTGAATCTCCTGAAAACCATAGTAGCTGGAAAACTCCTGGGCGGTTTTTTGGATTTTCCTCACAACCGAAAGCTCGGACTCTAAAAGATCCCTCGTGCCCCTGGGCGTTTTTAATAGTTCTCTCTTAACTTTCGAACCCATAAACTCCCGGTAAAAAATTTAATCTATTCGGCGGCCACAGTCGTAAGAGGGCCCGGCCTATAATCAGTCCTTTATCTAATGTTCCCCATTTTCTGGAATCCGAGGAAAAGAGTCGGTTGTCGCCGAGCATAAAATATTCGCCGGCCCCCAGCTCGACGACGCTGTCAGGCGTGGTGAGGGCTTCGCTCAAAT
This sequence comes from Candidatus Giovannonibacteria bacterium RIFOXYD1_FULL_48_21, assembly GCA_001778985.1. GTDB lineage: Bacteria > Patescibacteriota > Minisyncoccia > JACPKW01 > UBA11713 > UBA11713. The sequence continues at coordinate 130,859 of MFIU01000004.1, forward strand.
AAGGCTCGTCGAGCTCTTCTCCCTTAATAAAAATTTTGTTATTGCGAATCTCGAGCGACTCGCCCGGAAGCCCTATTATTCTTTTGATAAAAAATTTCGAGGGGTCTTGGGGAAAGCGAAAAACTATAACCTCGCCCCGCTGGGGTTCGCGAAACCGGTAAGAGAGCTCATCGATAACAAGATATTCGCCGTCCTCAAAAGTCGGCTCCATGGAGGCGCCCCGGACTAAAAAGGGCTGGGCCACCCAGGTTCGAATCGGGATAATGATTAGAGCGGAGATTACGATAAAACGCAGGAAGTCGGACCAAAAAGGACTTTTCAAGTTTTCAGACATGACTAAAGAATACGTTATGCTAAAATAATTTTCAATGGCTACCCCTATATATAATATAGTAGGACTCGGCAATCCCGGGCCGGAATATGAAGGCACCCGGCACAATACCGGAAAGTTTTTCGCCGCGCTTTTTGCGAAAAAATATGACGGAAAACGGGCTAAGATTGTTATTCCCGATGTCTTTATGAACCAATCCGGCAAAGCGGTGAAGGGCATCCCAGCGAAATGGCTAATTTTGCTCCACGACGATATTGACCTGCCGCTTGGACGCTTTAAAATTGTTTTCGACCGCGGCTCGGGCGGGCATAAAGGGGTTGAATCCGTGATTCGGGCTCTTGGCACGGAAAAATTTATCCGAATCAGAATCGGCATTGCTCCGAAGAGAAAGCCGGGGCATCGCGAGCTTTTGAAATTTTTAATCGCCAAATTCAAACCCTCCGAAGCCGCCGCCATCAAAAAAATCTCAAAAAAAATTATCGAAGCCCTCGAAACCATCGTGACCGAAGGCCACGAAAAAGCCATGAGTTTGTATAACAAATAAAGTATCAATTTGACCTCGCGCGAGTTTTTATTTACACTAGTCGCATATGCCGCTTCTTACAATTCCTAAAAAATTAGCTAAAACAAGGGAAGATTTGATAGTGCTTCCTAAAATAGAATATAAGGCGCTCTTAAAAAGAAAAGGTATCAGAGAGATTAAACTTAGCGCGAGCGAAAAACGAGCAATCAAAGAAAGTGAGAAAGAATTCAAGAAAGGCGATTACTTGACGCTCGATGAATTTGAAAGGTATCTGGAACGTTCATATCCCAAAGCGAGTCGCAAAAGCCATCAGCCGCTTTCCTGAGCGCGACCGAGACCGCATTCTGGAAATATTTCGGGAGTTTAAAGTTAATCCTTGGGGTGGGGATATTGTCAAAATCAAAGATGAAGACAATAAATGGCGCCGCCGCGTCGGCAGTTATCGCGTTTTCTATTCTGTGTATTCAGAGCGTAAGTTGATTGAAGTAAAAGAAGTTAGACGCCGCAACAGTAAAACGTATTGATATGTCGTCAGAAACAAAAATTTGCCAGAATTGTAAAAATAACTTCACGATTGAGCCCGAGGATTTTAAATTTTACGAGAAGATAAAAGTCCCTCCGCCCACCTGGTGCCCGGAGTGCAGGGCGCAAAGAAGAATGACTTGGCGGAATGAAAGGGCGCTTTATAAAAGAAAAGATGCAAATGGCATTGACGTTATTTCCATTTATTCGGAGGATAAGCCGGTTAAAATTTATGAACGGAATTATTGGTGGTCTGATAAATGGAACCCCATGGATTTTGGAAAAGATTACGATTTTTCAAAACCCCTCTTTATTCAATTCAGGGAATTATTCGAATCAGTACCAGCAGCCTCTATTTTTAATAGTAATCCTGTAAACAGTGATTATTGCAACCATTCCGGTTATATGAAAAATTGCTACTTGACTCCGGCTTCTTGGGAATGTGAAAGAGTATCTTACTCCGCTCGAACAATCAATTCCAAAGATTCCATTGACTTAATGGCTGTTTTCAAATGCGAGCTCTGTTATGAAGCTATTGATTCATCGGAGTCATATAAAACTTTTTTCAGTCAAAATTGTTCGGCTTGCTTTGAATCTTATTTTTTATTTGATTGTAAAAATTGCAATAATTGTTTTGGATGCGTGGGTTTAAGAAATAAACAATATTACATTTTTAATCAACCATATACAAAAGAGGGATATAAAAAAAGAATTGAGAATTTTGACATCGGGAGTTATAAGAAATTTAATGATTTTAAAAAAACATTTCTAACTCATAAATTATCTTTTCCGTTTAAGTTCGCTCGCCTAATTAATACAGTCAACGTCATTGGAAACAATTTATTGAACGCAAAAAATTCTAAGTACTGCTTTGATATGAGAGAGATGGAGGAATGCAGATATTTAACTCACGGTTTTGAAATTAAGGATTCTTTTGACGGATTCGGTATAGGCCTTTGTGAGCTTCTTTATGAAGGAATCGATACCGGCGAAAAAGGAGCTTCGAAAGAGAGGTTTAGTGTCGTAGTTTATGCTTCTTCTGACACGCATTATTGTTTCAACTGTGAAGGCTCCTCCTCCCTTTTCGCCTGCATCGGCCTCCGCAACAAATCCTACTGCATCCTGAACAAACAATACACCAAAGAAGAATATGAGAAACTAGTGCCAAAGATAATCGAGCACATGAACTCTATGCCATATATAGACAAGAGAGGAAGAGTGTATAAGTACGGAGAATTCTTTCCTCCTGAACTCTCTCCCTTCTCCTACAATGAAACCATCGCCCAGGAATACTTTCCTTTGACCAAAGACCAAGCTCTGGATAAAGGCTACTCCTGGAAAGACCCTGAACCAAGGAACTACGAGATAACCCTCAAGACCGAAG
>MFIU01000005.1 GCA_001778985.1 Candidatus Giovannonibacteria bacterium RIFOXYD1_FULL_48_21
CGGAGGCGGCCTCACCATCTCCACTCTTAACTGCTCTGGCACGAACCAGCTTTTGCAGACTGATGCTTTGGGAGGAGTGATCTGCGGAGCGGATGATTCAGGAGGAGGCACTTACCTCAGTCTTACCGATACTCAATCTTCGTTTACGGCTAATCGTATAATCCATACTGACTCCGGGGCTACGGGCTTAACCGATACGGCTGGCTTTGTCTTTGACGGGACTAATCTCGGCATCGGGACAACTTCACCTTGGAGCAGGTTGTCAGTTGCCGGAGCCCCCGGAGGGACAAGCGCCCTCTTTACAGTCAGCAGTTCCACGGCCGCTTTCGCTACCACTACGGTCTTCAATATAGATAGGGATGGCCTTACGACCATAGGAGACAGCTCCGGCACCGGGAATGCCATCTTTCAGTTCGCGGCAGATACCAACGCCTGGTCTCAGGGCTACTACTCGGCGGACAAAACCTTCCGTATCGCTTCATCCACCAATCTTTCGGCAAACGTCCTATTCCAAATCGGCAAATCAGGCACAACCACATTTAGTTCCGGCATCGCGACCGACAATACCGGCCAGTATCTTTGCATAAACACCACGACCTTTGAAATTGGGCGCAACAACACAGCCTGCTCCTTGTCTTCCCAGCGCTTTAAGGAAAATATAGTTGACTTAAATTATGGCCTTTCCGCGGTTATGGACTTGCGGCCAATAACTTTTAACTTCAGACCAGAGATGGATATAGGGACTTCGACCCAAATCGGATTTATTGCCGAAGAAGTTGAGCTAGTCATTCCAGAACTTGTATCGTACGGCAAAGACGGCCTGCCGCAAGGGGTCAATTATCCGAACATGACCGTGCTCCTTGCCAAAGGACTTCAGGAATTAAATCTTAATATTGAAATGATTGCCTCAACTACGGTTTCGACAAGTTCGCCGCAAGCGGCCTCTTTTGCCGAAAGTTTCTTCAATAATATTTTCTCGCGAATTACGCAATGGTTCGCGGACGCGGCAAACGGCATCGGCGACTTCTTTGCCAATCGCGTGCGCACCAAAGAGCTTTGCGTGAGTGATGAATCAGGCGAGACTTGCATCACAAAGCAGCAACTTGATACCTTGCTTCTTAACGCGGCAACATCTCCAGCGCCTTCTCCGACTGAAGGTGATGAGCCTGTCGAACCCACTCCCGAACCTATACCAGAACCGGAGCCGGAACCGATATCAGAACCTGCGCCCGAATCAACCCCTGAACCCGCGCCGGAGCCGGATTCGACAAGCTCACCGCAAGCAGAATCTGAACCTTCTCCAGAACCTGCGCCCGCCCCAGAACCAGCCCCCGCGCCCGCGGAAGAAACATTAACTACTACGAGCTAACTGACGCTGACATGTTCAAAAAATTCAAAATCTTTAAAAAAATCGCAGTTTTTATCCTGATTTTTTCATGGATTTTTTCCGGTCTGGCGCCGGGTTTTGAAATTCGAAAAGCGCATGCGGCAGAAATTGTCCAATATTCAGGAGGTCTTTTGGTCTATGCCGATGGCACGCTCGGCACTCCCAAATACCAGACATTTGACGATACAACCGGTTTTGGGGCAGAGCAAAGCGCGACATCAGTCGGTTCAGTCGCGATAGAATGGATTCGTGTCGCCGCGAGCCCCACGACCGATGAATGGATCATTGCCACCAGAGACGCGAATGATGACATAGCGGTACAGGTATGCACGGGTGTTGACGGCGGCGTATCTTGCGGGGCTATAACTACTATTACGGCTACAGCCGGAACGCACGGCTTGAGAAATTATGATGTTGCGTATGAGCAAAGTTCCGGCGACGCCTTGCTGGTCTATGGAACCGCCACTGCGGACGAACTGCGGAAAATAGTGTGGACCGGCGGGGCGTGGGGGAGCGATGCCGCCATCACCACGACAAGGACAACCGGGACGGTTGAGTGGGTTGAATTGACTTCCAGAGCCGCCAGCGACCAGGTAGGCATTGCGTATTCCGACACTAATGATGACATCAGCGCGTACCGGTGGAGCGGAAGCGCGGTGGCTGATGAAACGGATGCCGTTGTTACCGCGTCCGGAGTAACGGGAGATGTGCGAAAATTTGATATTTCTTTTGAAGGGACGTCCGGCGACATGGTAGTGGGAGCGCCCGTATCCGGCGCAAGCACCATCGCGTACCGCCAATTATCCGGAACAACCTGGTCAGGCGTGTCAGGAACGGGAGTGGATGTAGTAACCGCTTTTCTGGACATGCAAGAACCAAATCCGTCGGATGACGACATTGGAGTGAGCGCTCACGGCTCGGCTGCGACAAGCAACCTCTCGGAGGGTTCCGAGTGGAACGGAACCGGCGTTACCGACGGCAACAACGGAGATGACGTCGCCGCAAACTGGGCCGCCAACTATCAGCTCTCCGCCGTCGCGTACATGTCCACCACCTATTACGCTGTTGCCGTAATATCTTCCACCCTTTCCGGAGCTGACGACATTGAGTGGTGGACCATGAGCTCTGCCGGCGCCATAACCGACCGGACCGTCAACACGAGAACAAGGGGCGCGGCAAGATTCATTGACATCTTTGATTATCCAAATGCCGATAAAGTATTGCTGATTACCGCCGACGCAAACAGCGACCTGTGGGCGGATACATGGGCCGGCGCGGCTACAGACGGGACGGCGTGGACAGATCTAACCAGCGGCGGGGCGCTGGAGCTTGCTCTTGGAACCGCGACTACGGATGTGGTTGATTTTGCGTTCAGATTGGCGGCAAACCTTGCCGCACCAACCGTTGCCACGAACGCGGCGGATCCCTTCGGCGTGAGTTCGGCGACCCTAAACGGCAACATTAGCGCGACTGGCGGCAATAACGCCACCGCGCGCGGCTTTGCCTGGGGAACAGACTCTACACTCTCCGGCGGAGACACCTCGACCACCACCGAATCCGGCTCTTTCGGCACCGGCACCTTCAGACAAGGTCTGATAAATATTCTTTCCAACAAGATATATTACTTCCGCGCCTATGCCACGAACTCAGCAGGCACTGGCTACGGAAGCCCCGCGAACTTTACAACCGGCACCGACACCACACCTTCGCGCCAGATGCGTTTATTTGAAGGATTTACCATCAAGTTTATAAGCGGGAGGATTATATTGCGTTAAAGATGAAAAACGTATTTATCGCGGCGGGCCTTGTCGTATTATTCGGGCTTCTCATCGGGGCGTATTTTTATCTGCCGCCGGCAGAAGAAAAAGGTGCGGGCAACGGAACGAAAAGTTTCGTAGCCGCTTCCCAACGTTCTGACACTGCCGTTGAGAAACCGCCCGAAGGGTGGAGCGAGTATCAGAGCGAACGCTACGGCTTTTCGCTTTTTTATCCGGCAGAGATGGCGGTTAGCGAGTTTGACGAAGGCAAGGGAGCAAGCACTCTTACTTTTGAAGATAAGCAGGGCGGAAGGGGATTTCAGATTTTCGCGGTGCCGTACTCGGGAACGCAGGTGAGCGAGGAGCGCTTTTTGCGCGATATCCCTTCGGGCGTTCGCGAAAATCCAGTGGATTTTTATGTTGCCGGAGTGCTCGCCACGGTTTTTTACAGCCGGCACCCGCTTCTTGGCGACACGATTGAGGTCTGGTTTATCCGCGGGGGCTATCTTTTTGAGCTGACGACTTTGAAACCCCTTGAGGACTTGCTCGCGGAAATAATCCAGACCTGGCGTTTTCTTTGAGCGGGGTTAGGAATCCACAAGCGAATAGGAAAGAATGTGGTAGGATATGAGCATATGACAAGTTTTAAAGAAGAGAACCAAATGGAAAAATTTACCCTCACGATTCCCTTAAAACACAAGTATAAGGTTACTATGTGGGTGGTAGCTGTGATTTTGGTCATAGCCATCGCGGCGGCCGCCTACTTTTATATTCAACTGGGCGAGCTTAAACGAAACCCGCAAAAAGTAGCTGAAGTTGAAGCCCAAGAGGTAATCGCGAAAGTTTCGCGGCTCATTATTTTGCCGGAAGGGGAGACGCCCACGGTCGCCACAGTGACGGACCCGGAAAGACTCAAAGACCAGCCCTTTTTTCAGCGAGCCAAGGTGGGCTACAAAGTTTTAATCTACACCAACGCCAGAAAGGCCATACTTTACGACCCGGAACAGGACAAAATCGCGGAGGTAGCGCCGTTGAACATCGGAGAGCCTAGATGAATAAAATAATAATTTCCGGGTTAGCTTTTGCGCTTCTGTTTGTGGGCGGCAGCCTGGTGTTTGCCGTTACTAATCCGCTCGAGGGTAAAGTTATCGCCTTGGATGCCGGACACGGCAACGGAGAAACCGGAGCGGTTAATAAGAAATACGGGGCGACAGAAGCGGACGTAAACTGGGATGTGGTTGTGGCTCTGGAGTCAAAACTAACGGCCCAAGGAGCGAAGGTCGTTATTGCCGAGCGTCTGTCAACGAGGCGCGACAGAGTCGCTGACGCCGTGGATAAATGCCAGACGCTTTACGGCAGAAAATGCGACGCGCTTGTTTCTATCCACCATAACGGGAACGATGACCCAGGGCACGACGGAACACTTGTCATTTACAACGAGAAGCAAGATATCCCGCTGGCGCAGAAACTTCACGACGCGCTCTTGCCGCTCACCGGCATTGATGAAGGATATCTTCATGGCGGATATGGGATGACTGTTTACAAAAATCTCGTTTCCGTAATCACCGAGGCGTACTACATAACGAATGATGAAAAAGCGGCGCGCTACCTCAACGACCTGAATGCCGACGGAATAAGCAATCTCGTGATTGAGGAAGCAGACGCCCAAGTGGCCGGGTTGGCCGACTATTTTGCCAGCCAATCTTCCGGAGGCAAAGGGCGCAATAAGTAACGTTAATTAAGGCCAAAGGTCGCGTTTTTAATAAAAACAATCCATACGACATGAAGGTATTACACATGGTAGCTTTCACCCTTCTGGTCATCGGGGGGTTGAATTGGGGCCTTTCGGCGCTCGGATGGAACGTGGTTAATATGCTTCTCGGCTCTTTGCCGGGAGTGGAAAACTTCGTTTACGTCCTGGTCGGCCTCGCGGCCGTATCGGAGGTTTTGACCCACAAGAAAAATTGCCGGATGTGCGCGGGCGGCTCCGGAATGGGGATGTAAAATTTTTTCCCGCAAAAGTTCTCCGGTTTAAATCGGAGAGCTTTTGATTTATAAAGTAAATATGGAAGAATTAGTTAAAAATCTTAAAAAATCCGGAGTTTTGAGGACGCCCCAAATTATCGAGGCGTTTTTGAAAGTGGATAGAAAAGATTTCGTGCCGGAAAGTTTGAAGGACGCGGCTTATTTTGATGAAGCCCTGCCGATCGGCCGCGGCCAGACTATTTCCCAACCCTATACCGTGGCATTTATGTTCGAACTTTTGTATGGTGGCCCTTCGACTTACTTCGACGGAGCTCAGCACAAGTCGCTCAGGGCAAGTAAAATAATGGACGTGGGATACGGCTCGGGCTGGAGCACGGCGCTTTTGGCGGAAATTGTGGGCGAAGAAGGCAAAGTATACGCCTTTGAGCGCGTGGAGGAGCTTTGCAATTTTGGCGAAGAGAATTTGATAAAATATCCGGAGCTTCATAGGCGCGTTCTTCTTTTCTGCAAAGACGCCTCGGGGGGCGTTCCCGGGGAAGAATTTGACGCCATTATTGCCGCGGCCGAGCTGAAAGAAATTCCCGCGAGCTGGCGGGAACAATTAAAAATCGGCGGCCGCTTAGTTTATCCGAAAGAACAAACTATTTTTAAGGAGGTCAAAAAAGGCGAGAATGCCCGCCTGCCGAGCGGGCAAGCTTTTTCCGTCCAAAAATATCCCGGCTTTGTCTTCGTCCCGTTTGTACGCGATTAGAATAGGGCTTTTTGTTTTGGTTTTTGCCTGGGCCATCGGGCTTCTTTATTTTACGCGACCCGAGCCGCCTCCGGCCGAGCTCGTCCGCGTCACCATCCCCGAAGGTTATAACGTGAGACAGATTGGAGCCGCGCTCGAAAAAGCTGGAATGTTTTCTTCTGAAGAATTTGTCGAGGCCGCGAAGGCCGAGGAAGGTTTTTTATTTCCAGACACATATGAATTTTTCAAGCACTCGAGCCCCTCGACCGTAATCGGGAAAATGAAGGAAAATTTTGAAAAGAAAGTTGGGAGAGAGGTTGAAAGAAATATCGTTATCATGGCTTCGCTCTTGGAGGAAGAAGCGGCGAAGCCGGAAGATTGGAAAATCATTTCCGGAATTTTATGGAAGCGCCTCGCGGCCGGGATTCCCTTGCAGGTGGACGCCGAGCCCGAAACCTATGATTACTTGGGTTTTCCGCCCGCGCCCATTTCAAATCCCGGCTTGGAGGCGATTGGAGCCGCTTTGCATCCAAGCACCTCCCCTTACCTGTATTATCTTTCTGACAAAGACGGCAATCTCCACTATTCCCGAACCTTTGAAGAGCATGTGGAAAAAAAATTGAAGTATTTGCGCTGAATTTGTTATAAAGTAAGTAGCTTTCTGTTTCTTAAAATTTTGGAGTAGGAGAGTAGGAGGACGACATGTCTATAGAGATTCCGCTCAAGATTAAAAGGGGACAGCAGTTGTTTCTTATCCCCGCGGTGCAGGTCGCGCGAAACTTTACGGAAATATCTAATAATATCGCGCTTTTGAGAGAAACCAGGACGAACTTCTCGTTCCTAGTCGAACTTCGAGATTCTCGCGGACTTTACGCTAATGGCCAGGCTTCGCCGAACACCAACCTTTGGATCTTCGATTTCTTATTTTCGGCCAGTCGCGGCGAGGCGTCGATAGCTTGCGATAAATGCGACAAGGACCCGATTTTATTTTTTATGCGATGCGCCTGCGGCAACTACGTCTGGTGCCGGAAACATTTCGATCGCGAACTCTTTTGGGACCACTATCTTCATTACTGTTCGCCTGAATGCTGTAAATTTAAGCATCCCAGCAACCGGTTTATCCGAAGAAGCCGGACGGAGATAGAGTCATTGCTTTCAATGTCCGAGATTTCAGTAAGCAAGATGGGGAATGGGAAGGGAGATTTTGTCGTAAAGCTGCGCCAAAGAAATGAGCTTGAAATTTCGGCGCGGCGCCAGTGGCTAAGTTCGTACGCGGCGGCGAGTCTCTAACCGCTTGAAGAACAAGGGGTGGCGTCAGTCACCCCTTGTCTATTTTTAAGCCGCGAGCCAGCCGCCGTCCGCGTAAAACGTGGCGCCGGTTACGTAGCTTGATTCTTCGGAGGCGAGAAATATCACCAGACTGGAAATTTCTTCGGGCTTGCCGATTCTTTTCAAGGGAACGCGAAGTTTAATTTCTTTTAAAAACTCTTCAGTGACGGCGCCGAGCATGGGCGTTTCGATGGCGCCAGGCGCAATCACGTTGACGGTAATGCCCAGGGGCGCGAATTCAATCGCCATACTCTCGCTCATGCCGATGATTCCGCCTTTGGATGCCGCGTAGTGCGCCGCGCCCTCGAAGCCGATTCCCACTCCGCCGGAGGCGATGGAGGCGATGTTGATAATTCTGCCCCATTTATTTTTGGCCATTTCTTTCGCGGCCCGCTGGGCCGAGAGAAATTCGCCTTTGAGATTAATGTTTAAAGTGCAGTCCCATTCTTCTTCCGTCATCTCGAGCGCCGGCTTTGGCGCGAAAATCCCGGCGTTATTTACCAAAATATCCAGACGTCCGAAATATTTTACAATTTCGTCGAAAACGCGATTAACCTCTTCTTTTTTCGAAACATCCATCTTGAAACAAGTCGCCTCGCCGCCAGCGGATTTAATTTCTTGGACCACCGGCCGGCACTCCTTCTCGTCAACGTCGGTAATAACTACTTTGGCGCCCTGTTTCGAGAGCGCGAGAGCGTGAGCCCGTCCCATTCCGCGCCGCCCGCCCGTAACTAACGCGATTTTGCCCGTGAGGTCAAACATATTTTATCCAAGCCATTTGCGCAATCGTGGAAATTTAGAGCAGATTGGCAAATTGGAGCACCAATTTTCAAGCCCCCAGACGCGTCCGGCGCGGAGGCTCGCGAATAACAGCAAGACCAGCGCGTAGATAATATGTTCATCGACCAAGTAGGAATAAGGGTTGGGATACGGGAAATCAAGGATGGGGAGATAGTAGAGCAGCATAAGAACCGCGCCGAGAATCGAGCTTAGTTGAACAAAGACGCCGAAGATTAAGGAAAGACCGAGCAGGGTTAATCCCCATTCGTTCACAAAATCTACGGCGGGCAGGATGCCGGGACTCGCGAGCCACTGATAAAATTCAACAAAAGTTTTCGCGCCCTTAAGATATCCGGCCGCCGACCAGGCGGGGTTGAGCACTTTAGTAATGCCGGCGTAAAAAAAGAGCCATCCCAGAGAGAGGCGGAGCAAAAGCAACGATATTTTTTGGAATTGAGTCATATGACATATTTTACCACTCTTATAAATTTTGTCTTTTTAGGAGCATCGCGTTTGCCGCCACAATAACCGTTGAAAGCGACATAAAGAGGGCCGCGAGCGCGGGCTCGAGAAGAATTCCTTTTGAGGCCAGGACGCCGGCCGCTAGTGGGAGGGCGAGCACATTGTAACCCGTGGCCCAAAAAAGATTCTGCATCATTTTCGAGTAGGTCAACCGGGAAAGTTTGATTATCTTCACGATGTCCCGAGGGTCGTTTCTCACCAGAATGATGCCGGCCGATTCGATGGCGACATTCGTGCCCGCGCCGATGGCAACACCCAGGTTCGCTTGGGTTAGCGCCGGGGCGTCGTTGACGCCGTCGCCGACCATGGCGACTTTATTTCCCTTGGACTGAAGCAGTTTTACTTTTTCGGATTTCTGATGGGGGAGAACTTTCGCGAAATATTCATCAAGGCCAAGTTCCCCGGCAACCCATGAGGCCACCCCCTCTGAATCGCCCGTGACCATGGCCACTTTTACTCCCAATGCTTTTAAATTTTGGATAGCCTCGCGCGATTCTTTTCTGATGAGGTCGGCGAGGGCAATCGTACCCATATTCATATTGTTTTTAAATACCGCTACCACGGTTTGGGCGCTTCCTGATTCAATGCCCTCCACGCGCACTTCCACCCCGTCAATTTTGCCTTTTACTCCTTTGCCCGGCAGGCGCTCAAAGTCAGTGACGGAAAAAAGTTTAAGTTTTCGTTTTCGCGCTTCAGCCGTAAGCGCCTTGGCGACGAAATGTTCCGAGGACGCGTCTACGGACGCCGCGAGCTGGAGCACCATATCATCTGCCCGGGTTACGCCGTACTCTCCTTTGGTGAGCGTGCCTGTTTTATCGAAGAGCACCACGTTGATGCTCCGCGCCGCCTCAAGAGCGAGCCTTTGTTTAACGAGAAAACCGTTCTGCGCCGCTTTAGTCGTGGAAATGGATGCAACCAGGGGCACGGCAAGTCCCAGCGCGTGAGGACAGGCAATTACGAGCACGGCCACGAGCCGTTCGAGCGCGAAGCCAAAGCCTCCGCCAGCTGGCGGATTCGCGAAAAGCCAAAGAACAAAAGTTAAACTGCCCGTTCCAATAGCGACTACGGTGAGGTAGAACGCGGCGCGATCCGAGAGAATCTGCAGACGGGATTTTGAGGCTTCGGCTTCCCTGACCAGACGCATGACGCCGGCAAGAAAAGTATGCTCGCCGACCCTCGTGACTTTAATTTTAAGCGCTCCGTCTCCGTTAATGGTGCCGGCGATGACTTCGCTTGAGACGATTTTTTTCACGGGGAGAGATTCTCCCGTGACCATCGCTTCATTTACTTCGGACCGCCCCTCTGAAACTCGACCATCGGCAGGAATTCTTCCGCCCGGACGAACGAATACTAAATCTCCTTCGCGAATTTCTGAAAGCGGGATGATTTTGGTTTTTCCGTCACGGATAACCTCGGCGGTGTCAGGAAGAAGTTTCGAGAGTTCTTTCAACGCGCCTCGCGCGCTTGATACCGCCCGCATCTCAAGCCAGTGGCCGAGAAGCATGATGGTAATCAGAGTAGTAAGTTCCCAGAAAAGAGTGTGTTCGGGTTCGCCAAAAGTAGCCCAGACGCTGTAAAAGTAAGCAGCGGAAATCGCAATCCCTATAAGCGTCATCATGCCTGGAAGCCGAGCCTTGAGCTCACGATAGGCGCCAAGTAAAAATATCCAACCGCCGTAGAAAAAGACGATTGAGCCGAGAACGAGCGGCAGATAGTTCGAGCCGATAAATTCCGGCGCCTGCCATCTAAAAACTTTTTGGAAAACATCCGCGTAGAGCACTACCGGTACCGTGAGAATCAAGCTCACCCAGAATTTTCTCAAAAACATCTCGGTAGAATGTCCGGCGTGCTTGTCCGTAGAAGCTTTCTTGTGGTTATGTTCCATAGTAGTTTAGATAGTTATTCCAAAGACGCTTCGCATTGCGAGTCCCAGAAGATAGGTTATCCCAGCCGCTAAAGCCACGATGGATAAATTCATCAGAACCCGTTTTTTCGCGTCCATTCCGGAAAGAAAGGCCAAAACCGAGGACACGATGACGACCATCCCAGCTCCGACCAAAATAGAAAGAACGGCATTGCGGCTGCCCAATGCCACGGGCAAAATAGGAATAATCGCCCCAATAAAATAGAAAGCGCCGACCAGCGCGGCCAACGGGGCTGCCCGATTATTTCCCGCGTTTTCAGGTTGCTGGTTCAAAAATACCTGTTTTCTCCGTTCAACTTCCTTCATTTCTTTTTCAGAACTCGAGCCCGCGAAAGCGCTCGCGGCCATGGAGAGCGAACCGGCTACGGCCACCGTGAGGCCGGCTATAAGCACCGCGGCCGGGTCTCGAAGCGCGGCAAAAAAGCCAGCGACTGCTCCAAGAATTTCCACCAAGCCGTCGTTGAATCCCAAAAAAATGCTCCGAATCCGCTCCGGATTTATTTTGCGCTCGGCGAGCCCGGCCACTATTTCATCTTCATGTTTTAATTCGTCGAGCAATATCTTTCTCACCGCGCCGCCCATCGGCTCATTTTTATAAAGTTCCCACAGGGCGAGGTACTTTTTTACTCCATAAATCTCTATGGCTTCGAGGACGATATGGATGGCTTTTTCACCACCCAGACGGCAAATCGCAGCGACCACCTCCAATTTTAGCCGCCGCCGGAAATTAAGCTTATTTATTTTTAGCCCGAAGAATTCCTGCCAGAACTCAAAGTGACCCTCTTCGACGACCACAAGTTCTCCAAGTGTTTTTTGGAGCCTCGCGCCGGACATTGAACGGAACCTTCGGTAAAGCGAGAGGTCAAAGAGTTCATCCAGAATAAGTTTTCGAGCCAATTTTTGATTTTGCATTTTAGTTCACACCCCGCAGCTCCCGCCGCTTTGGGGCTCTGGCGGCGGAATTTCAGCGAGAACTCGCGCGTACCCAGAGGCGCTGGAGTATTTGGCACCCAAAATTTCTTTCGGGTTTATTTCGTCCCGCGCGGCGCCCCGCCTTTCAAAATAGGTTCGGAGGGTAAGGTATTCCTCCGGGAACCAGTACGAATTTACCTGAAGCGCGACTTGGTACATTTCTTTTTCGTTTACTCCTTCGGAAGCGAGCAGTTCCAGAAGTCCCAGCATCGCCATTCCATGATTGCAGTCCGGGAAAAAAGTCGGATTGTCGCAGCAAGGGCGATAGATATTTTTACTTACGCGCTCAACCAATTGCTGTTCCTCCGGCGTCAATATGACAAAGAGATGGCGGCTGTAATGTTCCATCGGGTCGCCTTGGGAGAGTGTCCACCCCGCAGTCGAGGCAAAATTCTCCGCACCTCCGTATCTGGGGTCAACCATCGGCCCTCTCTCCAGAATATCATTTTTATTTCCCAGTCCCAGCGCCCAAAAAAGATTAAGGAGGAAGGCGGAATTTTCTGAAGTGATTTTTATATTCCCGTTGTTGGCGCTTTCAAGAAATTGCCGTTCATTCTCGCTTAAACCGCCTCGGCCCGCGTAAAGCGCTTCCAGTTTTTGCAGGTCAATAACGCCGACGCTTGCCAGCTTAATTCCAATATCATTCCAGGCCACCGGCAGGGTTATTCCTTCTTGACTTGGAGCGTTATTGCTTGGGGCGCCATTGTCCGGTTTTGAAATCGCGCGAGCGCCGCTGATGAGAGCGAGCGCGATGAGGGAAGCTATCACAATGTTTTTATTCATAGTTTATAGTTTCAACAGCAATCTTTCATTTTTTTCTCGAGCTCGAGAATCCGCTTGTTGTAAGCCGGCTCTTTTCGAACAAAGAGAGCATAAGCGATTGCGAGGAGTAAGACGATTTCAATAATAATGGTTCTTTTGTTAAGGTTGGTGACCAGGAGATACGCCAGCGGCATCCCGAAGAGGATTACGAGCGTTTTCCAGCGCAAAGAATCACGCTGATATGCGATACCGACCACGGTTCCGCCCATCAAGAGCGCGATTGGGGCGAGGAATGTTTGAAGAGAGAGATACCCCCATGCCACCCCGGCGCCCAGCGCGAGCCATAGCAAGCTTACTCCGGCGCAGAGACGACAAATACGAATTTTCATGTTAGAGAAAGAAAATTAAGATTCCGAGTCCCACCATGGCGAGGCCGCCCCCCAGCCTCATCAACCTTTTTTCTTTTTGTTGCCAGGCTTGCGCCTTCTCAAGCAAAACCGCGTCGCTCGAAATCAAGAGAATAATCACAAGCGGCAATATGAAGATGGTGTTGTAGAGAAACAAATACCCCAGACCTTTCAGATAAGTCGCTTGGTCGTGAAGAAGCCCCAACACCATCAAGTAGGGTCCGCCGGTGCAGGGGAATTCGCAGAGGCCAACCAGCGCGCCCAATAAGAACGCGGTCGGAAGCGAGGCTCGCTCCATAAGTTCCGCCATCTTGCGGTGCGCGGCGTGCGGAATGTGAAACTTAATCGGAAATGACGGAAAGAACTCGTTCGCAAGATTAATTCCTCCGAGAACAACGAGGAGTGACGCGCCTACTTTCGCCATGAAGTGCGGAGTGTTGAATAAATGAAGCGTTTGCAGAATGCCAAGGCCGATGAGAAGGTAGACCACGAAGATGCCGAGAATATAGAACCCTCCGATTTTCAGGATACCGGTTCTCATTTTCCCTATGCTTAAAAGGAACGCGATGGTAAGCAGAAGAATCGAGAACGCGCAGGGGTTGATGCTGTCAATGAGGGCCGCGACGCCCACCAGCGGCAAAAGCCACGTGCCTTCATTTGATAAATTCCAGAGTGCTTCCGTGCCGACATTGCCGGTTCTGAAGAAAATCACCGCTCCGAAAAGCAGAATGCCCAGGCCGATAAGGACGGCAAGTTTTTTTCTCATGGTTCGACGTTGCTCACCATGATTTAGGGGGTGACTATTGCCGCGAAGAGGAGTTCAACCGGCTCGCCCGCGTTATTTTCTATGGCGATGGCTCTTTGGATTGGGCCTACGCCCGCCGGGCCATGGGCCGCGGGGTCAAACACGACTTCGACCAAAGCTTCTTCACCCGAATTAAGTGTTTCATTGATTTTCGGAATAAACCCGTGGCCAGGCATGCCATACGGGCCTTTTTGACGACCGCCAATCTTGAGCGTAGCCGTGGTGCACATGCAAGAGGTGTACATGGAATTGATGGTGACGGCCTCATTGCCGGTATTTTTGATTTTGAACGTGTGGCTTACTTTTCCGGCGGCCATAGAGATGGTGCCGAAGTCGTAATTGTTTGCTTCTTCCACGCTAAGCGTTCCATTGCTTTTTACGGAGAGCGCGGCGCTATTTTGCGAGTTTGGCCGCGCCACCCAGATGATGCCGCCGAGGGCAAGAATTGCGAGAGCGAGACCTATGATGTTTTTGTTCACCCCGTTAGAAATTTGTTTTATCATGTTGATTTTTTTTCACGAACCTCGTTAGTGTATTCGGCGGGATTTCTAACGGGGTTCATGTTATTGGAATTAAAAAATAAAAATCCCTGTTGGATAGGCCTGCCAGTCGGCAGACAGGGATAAATGGGACGCGCGATACAAAATCGGCGTCCTACAAAGCGGCAGGGCTATTCTCGTGAAGAGCCAGCCAGCGGAGAAGTTCAGTTTTGAGAGGCGGGGAAAATAACTCGTAGGGATGTCTCGGGCGCGAATTAGGGTTTGGTCCGGTAAGGGCGCGAAAACCGCCAGGCGCAATCCATAGCCCGATCGCCAACAAAATTAAAGTGACGAGCGTCAGGCCGGTTGAAAAACTCTTAAGGGCGTCCAGGTGGAACGATATAAAATTTAGAGTGTTTACTCCGTATGGGCAATCTATTCTTTGAGCCGCGGCCGCAAGACAGCCGTGGTCCTGGCCATTCCCATGATTCATGGCCGCAAAACCGAAAACAGCCACTGCCACAAAACTTAAAATCAGCCAGGAAGCAAAGATAGACCTCATGAGCTAATTATATTATGATGTCTTCGCGTGTCAAATATTTCTGAAAGAAAAAAGGTATTCGTGGCGATGAGCGGGGGAGTGGATTCGTCCGTGGCGGCTTCGCTGTTGAAAGAGCGGGGATATGACGTTATGGGCGCGCATATGCTTTGTTGGGAGGGATGCGATTCGAAAGACGACAGGCAGGACGCCATGCGCGTCGCGGCCAAACTCGGCATTGGCTTTCTGACTTTTGATTTCCGCGAAGAATACCGCGAGAAAGTCTTTGGGTACATGGTTTCCGAATACGCCGCGGGCAGAACGCCCAATCCCGACGTCGCGTGCAACAAAGAGATAAAGTTTGGGATTTTTTTGGAGAAAGCGCTCGAGATGGGGGCAAACTATGTTGCGACCGGTCATTATATACGCAAGAACGGCGATAAACTTTTTGAAGCGAAAGATAAAAATAAAGACCAGTCTTATTTTCTTTGGGCCGTTCCTCGTGAGAAATTAGGATACTGTCTCTTTCCCATCGGTGATTATTTAAAGAGCGAAGTTCGGGAGATGGCGCGGGAGGTCGGACTTCCCACGGCCGATAAAAAAGATTCGCAGGGGCTTTGTTTTGTCGGCAAAGTTGATTTTCGGGAATTTTTGCGCGAGATTTTGCCTCAAAAAGAAGGAGCGATTTTAAATTCGGCAGGAGAAATCTTGGGAAAGCACGACGGCGCGCATTTTTTTACCGCGGGGCAAAGACACGGCTTGAACCTCGGGGGTTTCCCGGAGCCTTGGTATGTTGCCGAAAAAAATACCAGCGCCAATACTTTGGTTGTGGCCCGCGGCAAGGGCGACCCTGTTTTGTATCGAAAAGAGATTGAAGTGGGGGATTTGAATTTATTTTTAGATTTGCCTGAAGCGCTTGAAGTCCGGATTCGCTATCGCCAGCCCAAACAGAAAGCTACGCTTTCTGAAATCAAAAATCAAAACGCAAAAATCAAATTTATTGTGCCTCAGCGCGGCGTTGCCCCCGGGCAGTCCGCTGTTTTTTATAGCGGCGAAGAAATGCTCGGCGGAGGCATAATCGGGGCTTGATTTTTGTCAGAGGTATGTTAAGGTTTGAGGCGGAAAGGAGAGGAGGGAGATGAACAATTCAATAGAACAGGAGAAGATTATGGAACTTTTTCAGCCGGACAGTATAATGCCCGAGGAGTTTGCTGACCTTTTTCGCAGAAAAATTCCGGAAGGCGAGAGGGGCCTTATGCTGGCTGTTCTTAGGGATGCAGTGGAGTGTTTTCAGAAATATCGTTCTGCTTCCGACAGAAAAGGCGAAGCCCTTTTCCGGGACGCCAGGATATATATTTTCGGAGAACAAGATGATTGGTTCTTTTCCTTTGATAGCATCTGTGATGAGCTCGGCATTAACCCTCAATATCTTCGCGAGGGCTTAATGCGCCAGGCTGCGAAAGCACACCGTATTAAAAGCCGCCCTTACAACGGAAGCGGCAGACGCAAAATAAAATGAGCGTCTGCCGCTTTTCTGTTTTTGCTTCTTAATGTTAGAATAACGCTATGTCTTCAGCCGAGCTTCGCCGAAAGTTTTTGGAATTTTTCGAAAAGCGAGGGCATAAAATTATTCCTTCATCTTCACTAATTCCGGACGACCCTTCGGTGCTTTTGACCACGGCCGGCATGCAGCAGTTTAAAAAATATTATACCGAACCCGCGCTCGCGCCCGCTCCAAATGTCGCCTCGGTTCAAAAATGTTTTCGCACTTCGGATATCGACGAGGTAGGAGACGAATCTCACCTGACTTTCTTTGAGATGCTCGGAAATTTTTCTTTCGGGGGATATTTTAAAAAAGAAGCAATCGGATACGCCCACGAATTTATTACAAAAATTCTGGGACTCGAGATTGAATACGTGAGTATTTTCGGCGGAGAGGGCAAGGTGCCGGAAGACGGCGAATCAGAAAAAATTTGGAAGTCGCTGGGCTTTAAAGATATAAGAAAGTTTGGCAGGAAAGATAATTTCTGGGGCCCGACCGGAAAAGAAGGCCCCTGCGGCCCGACCACAGAAATTTATATAAATGGAGTCGAGATTTGGAACATTGTTTTCAATGAATATTATCAAAAACCTGACGGAAAACTCGAAAAATCAAAAATCCGCGGCGTGGACACCGGCATGGGCTTGGAGCGTTTAGCTATGATAGCCGAAGGCAAGAAAAATATTTTCGAAACGGATTTATTTGCTCCGCTTTTGGTTCTTCTGCCCGCGGATTTGAAGGAGCGAAAGAGACGAATCATCGCGGACCACGCGCGAGCCCTCGCCTTTTTAATTTCAGATGGCGTCAGGCCTTCGAATAAAGAGGCTGGTTATATTTTGCGCCGGCTGATGCGGAGATTGATAAGTTATGGAATGGGCCAGGAGCAGAATTTATTTGAAGCCGTGGTTAAAAACTATGAATCTTTTTATCCGGAATTGAATCTGGAAAAAATTTCGAATGTTTTTGGCGAGGAGAATATAAAATTCGGAAAAACTTTAAATAAAGGACTTGCCGAACTCCAAAAATTGGAAGCAGTAGACGCGAAAGCCGCTTTTCGTCTTTATGAAAGTTATGGTTTGCCGTTTGAGGTCATCAAAGAATATACTCCGAATTTAAAGCGGGAAGATTTTGAGGCTGAATTTCAAAAACACCAGGAAATCTCGCGCGCCGGGCAAGAAAAGAAATTCGGAGGGCACGGACTTATTCTCAATACCGGCGAGCTGAAAGCCAAAGATGAAGAAGAATTAAAAAAAGTCACGAGGCTTCACACCGCTACGCACCTCCTGCAGGCGGCTTTGCGGAAAGTTTTGGGCGAGGAAGTTCGACAGATGGGTTCTGACATTACCGCCGAGCGGACGCGCTTTGATTTCACTTTCGGGAGGAAACTTACGCCCGAGGAATTAAAAGAGGTGGAAAATTTAGTGAATGACGCGGTTTCGAAAAACCTGCCGGTTATGATGGAAGAGATGAATTTGGAAGATGCCCAAAAATCAGGAGCGCTTTATTTCTTTTCCGCCAAAGGCGGATCCGCCTCGGGCGGAAAAGAAAAATATCCGGCGAAGGTCAAAGTATACAGCGCGGGGGATTTTTCCAAAGAACTTTGCGGAGGGCCGCACGTGTCCAATACGCGCGAAGTCGGCAAATTTGTTATATTGAAAGAAGAGGCCGTGGCCTCCGGGGTCAGGCGCATCAGAGCTAAGGTTCTCGACTAATGTTTTTTTCTCGTCCCAAAGAAGCGAAAAATGTCCTAGTGTTTGATATCGGAAGTTCTTCGGTTAATGGTTTTTTAGTGCGCTCGAGCCAAGGGGCCTCGCCGGAATTGCTCGCGAATACCCGCACGAGCCTCCCTCTTTTGGATAATCCGGATCTCGCGCATCTTGAGCGCCATACCAGAAAAGCCGTGAGAGAACAGAGCGAGCATTTTCGAAAGGATTTTTCAAAAACGCCGCCGGATTTTATTTTCGCCGTAATTTCTGCGCCTTGGTATTTTTGTGAGACCAAAATTGTAAAGCTAGCCCGCCGCGAACCCTTCATTATTAATGAGGAGCTTGTTTCGAGCCTGGTAGCGGATGAGCTGGAACTTTTTCGGCCCCGGGCCCAAGAAAAATTTTCCATGGCCGAAGAAATCGAAATTTTAGAAAGCGAAGCGATGCGTTTTACGGTGAACGGCTACCATCTGAAAAATCCATTGGGGAAAAAGACCACCCAGCTCGAGCTGGCTCTCTACGTTAGCGCCGCCCGGAAGAATTTTCTTTCAACTCTCCGGGAGATCTGGCGACATTTTTTCGGAGAAATCCCCGTCCAGGCGGCCTCTGAACCTCTAGCCTTGTTTCGGGTGCTCTCGGAGATGGTTAACCCCCAGGAAGGTTTCGTATTGGTGGACGTGGGCGGGGAGATTACCGAAGTTTATCTGGTGCGAGGCGGTGTTCTGGAAAACGTTGTTGCTTTCAACTGGGGCGGAAATCTGATGATTAGGCGCTTGGCTTCTTTGTTGAAGGTTGATTTGGGCGAAGCTCTTTCGATTTTCAAGACCAAGGTGCGGGGAGAATTAAAGCCGGCGCTCGACGAAAAAATTTCTCCGGCTCTTACGGGGGTTTGCTCCCAGTGGCAAAGTTTTCTGGCGGAGTCTTTGTTAGATTTGGGAAAGAATGGACCTCTGCCTCAGACCCTCTTGCTTCTGGGCGGAGCCGCCGGTTCTGAAGCTTTGAAAAGCTGCGCCACCACCCAAGAGCTCGCTTCTTTCACGATTTTGGGCAAACCTTTCAATGTTTTGACTTTTATCCCCGAGAATTTGGACGGCCGGATTCAAGCCCGGGGTCTGGATCGCAAAGACCCGCAGATGACGCTGCCATTGTTACTAGTGTTAAGCGCTTCAAATTATGCCTGGAAGAAATAATCCCAGCCCGCGCGACCCGGCTTCGGGGCGGCCCGTGATGAGGGATGTCGTCGTCAGGATAAGAAGAGAAACCAAAAGAGAGGTTAGGTTACCGGCTAAGCCGCCGCTTAGGCGCGAATTTAAAACGCCTTCGCGCCGCACTCTTTACTTCGTTGCCGGCGGAGTTTTAATTTTTACCGCGGCCCTTTTGCTTCTTGATTTTTTCGCTCGTATCCGGGTAGTCGTGACGCCGCGCCAGGAATTCGTGGAGGTTTCGAGCGCGCTTCGGGCTTCCGCCAGCTCCAGCCGCGATATCGCGCTCGAGGTAATCAGCTTGGAGGATTCCATTGAACTTGAACGGGAAGTTACGAGCGTGAAGAGCGTGGAAGAGAAAGCCCGGGGACAAGTGGTAATCTATAACGCCTTTTCTTCCGAGCCGCAGCCGCTCGTGGCCAGCACGCGCCTGGAGGCGCCGAACGGCAATATCTACCGGATTACGAGTCCGGTAACCGTGCCCGGCGCCAAAACCGAGAACGGAAAACTCGTGCCGCAAGGAATCGAGGTCGCGGTTTTCGCTGATAAGCCGGGCGAGGCTTACAACCTCAGCCTTTCTGATTTCAGTATCCCTGGTTTTAAGGGCACGAGTAAATTTGAGAAATTTTACGGACGCTCCAAGACCGAGATTACGGGTGGCGTTTCCGGGGAGAGAAAAGTTGTTTCCGACCAGGATGTCAAGGCTTTAGTTTCGGAGGCCCAAGAGAATTTAAGGGCGAGACTGGGAGAGCGGGCGAGGAAAGATCTTCCGGCTGGAGTTTTTTTGCTCGAGGGCGCTTCAGAGCTCGAAACCAAAGTGGCCGACATTACGCCGCCGCCCAATTCCAGCGCCGAGAGATTTAAATTGCGGCTGGAGGGAACTCTTCGCGTCTTCGCCTTGAAAGAAAGCGAACTTTCACAATCTTTAGGCCGCTCTTATCTGGCGCTTAATCCGGGCGAGGAGGTTCAAATCGCGAACCGCGAGGCGCTTGGGTTTGAAATCGTGAGTAAAAATTTTGACGAAAAGACTCTGACTTTGAGAGTCAAGGGTCGGGCCCATTTTGTCTGGACTTTTGACGCCGAAGCGCTTCGGCAGGAACTGGCTACGGCTTCCCGGCAAAGCCGCAAAGAGATTTTTCAAAATTATCCGGCGATTGAACGGGCCGAGATTCACTTTCAGCCGGCCTGGTGGCGGATTTTCCCCGACAACACCAAGCGGATAAAAATAGAGATAACTCTACGTGCTGGCTAAGTTGACTTTGTCTGATTTTTGAAATATAGTTTAAATATGAATAAATCAGCCGCCCCTTATATTAAGGTATCCAGGACCGAATATCTGCGCTTAAGAAAACTTCAGAAATATTTTGAGACGTTTTGGAATTATCTTTCGCATCTTCGCGATATTCAAGAAGCGCGCGAGGATATAAAAGCAGGGAGAACAATAGCCCAAGAGAAACTTTTCAGAAAGCTGGGTATTTAGTTTTGGCATGGAAATTCACTATACCTACAAAGCCAGAGCTGATTTAGAGAAATTTTCACGAGATATCCAAAAGCGCATCGCAAAGAAGACGCGCTTTTATGCTACACAGAAAAATCCCTTTCTGTGACGTATCCGGTAATAAGATTTTTATCCTCAAAATAAAACATCGCTCCCAAGCCTATGAATAGAGAGTCGCGAAAATGCCAAAACTGTCAGAAAACTTTTGTCATTGAGCCCGAAGATTTTAAGTTTTATGAAAAAATAAAAGTCCCTCCGCCCACCTGGTGCCCGGAGTGCAGGGCGCAAAGGCGTCTCGCTTTTCGTTCGGGAATAAAACTCTATAAAAGAAAAGTCGAGGGGCGTGATGCAGAAATTTTCTCCTCTGTTCCGTCGGATTCGCCATTTCGGATTTTTGATGAAGATTATTGGTGGGCAGATAGCTGGGATTCCATGGATTACGGCCAAGAATATGACTTTTCTCGGCCGTTTTTTGAGCAATTGAAGGGACTTTCCTTGCAGGTCCCGATACCACATCGCCGAGTGCTTAATGGAGTTAGGAGTGAATATTGCAATAATGCGGTGTATATAAAAGACTGCTACCTGTGCTTTAATGCCGGCTGGACTGAAAATTCGATGTATTCGGAAACCATTAATCGCTCCCGTGATTGTATCGACACTCTTAAGATAGAGGATTGCGAATCTTCCTATGAGCTTTTTGATTGCAAAAAATGTTTCAACACTTTCTTTTCATCGGAGTGCAACGAATGTGTAGATGTATGGTTTTCGAAGAATTTAGTGGGGTGTCAATACTGCTTCGGGTGTGTAAACTTGCGAAATAAGAAATATCACATTTTTAATAAGCCTTACTCCCGCGATGAATATTTAAAAAAGGTAAAAGAATTTAATTTGGGCTCGTTCGCTCTTTTAGAAGAACTCCAAAAAAAAGTTATCGCTCATTTTGCGGGATTTCCGGTTAAATATATGCATGGCTCTCATAACGTAAACGCGCAGGGAGACTATTTAGATAATTGCAAAGCAGTTAAAGAATCTTATTATTGCCGGGATCTTGAGAATTGTTCTTACTGTCAGCTCATCCTTTTTTTGAAAAGTGCTGATTGCATGGATATTGCAATTGCTGGCGGCCAACTTTGCTACGAGTTACAAGAAGCTGGCGGATACAATGTTAAATTTTCTTATATGTGCTTACCCAAAGATGCGAAGAGTTTTAGTTCTGGTGCAGTAGATTTGGAATACTCAATGTTTTCCTTTGACGTAAATAATCTTTTCGGTTGCATCGGTCTTCGCAATAAACAATACTGCATTTTGAATAAGCAATATACGAAAGAAGAATATGAAAAGCTGCGTGAGAAAATTATTAAACATATGAATGAAATGCCATACACTGATAATGCTGGAAGAGTATATCGGTACGGAGAGTTCTTTCCCCCGGAATTTTCCCAATTTCCATACGACGATACTTGGGCCCAGGAATATTTTCCTTTGACCAAAGACCAAGCTCTGGATAAAGGCTACTCCTGGAAAGACCCTGAACCAAGGAACTACGAGATAACCCTCAAGACCGAAGACCTC